>CAMMWP010000001.1 GCA_946500615.1 uncultured Clostridium sp.
ATCTTACACTTGATGTTAGTTTTACAAACTATATTTTACTTTTACAATTTACCACTTTGTTGTCAGTTAGTTATCATTCAGACTTTCCAATCTGAGAATAAGCATATAGTATATTTTTAAATTAGAAGGACTGAGCTGTAATCTTACAGATACGAACTATAACTTATTGATACTTAATCTCCTATTGGAGCATAATCATCCGTAACAATCGGTTTATTACTTGTAAAATCTTTTATCTCACTATTTAATAAGTCTATATACGCTTCTTTTTGTTCGTTAATATTTGTAGTTCCTTTAAAACCTATCAATATAATATTTTGTGTTTCCGAATTCTGTCTATCCTTATTTACCTTAAAAACTTTTACATCATCAAATACTGCTTTATATGTACTATATTCATATTGTATAAAATCAGCATCTTTCCCCTCTAAAGGTGATACTATATTTGTTATAACTGTACCATTATCTTTTAAATCTGCATATGCTTTTTTCATTGCCTCATAAGTTGTCAATTCAAATGGAGCATTCATACCTTTAAAAGCATCTATAAAAATCGTATCATACTTTTTATTGGTATAATTTAAATAACTTCTTCCATCTTGTGTAATTAATCCTAAATTTGGATTTTCTTTATCTAAACCAAATTCTTCTTCCGCAATTTTGGTCATTGTATCATCTATTTCTACAACATTAATGGTTTTGTCTTCATATTTCTTTAGGTAATGCATTGGATATGTATATGCTGCTCCACCAATCATCAATGCATCTTTTGCATCTTTATGATAATATTCAAATAAGTCATAGTAATATAGGTATTTTGCTCCCATCTCTCCTGTTTCTTGATTTATATAAGATTCGATTCCTGTATCTACCTGTAATGTTTTATAAGTAGTTTCTTCTGTTTGTGCTTGTCTTACCCATATTCTACTGTATTCAGAATCTACGTCTTTTATAATTTCTGGATGGGCACTTTTAAAGTAGTAATTGCCTAATAAATTTAACCCAATGATGATTACTAATTCTATGATAACCCAAAGATAATATTTTTTATCTTTCTTATTAAATAAATAGATAGATAATGCCCACAACAATATTGAACAGCCTAATATGATATTTCTAACGCCTAAATTAGGAATTAACACAAATCCCGAGAAAAAAGTACCAACAATACTTCCTATTGTAGATAATGAAGATATTTTCCCAGAAGTCGTTCCTACATTATCCATGCTATTATTTTTTATTTTTACTGCTATAGGAGACACTGTCGCTAATAAAAAGCTTGGAATCCCAAATGTAACAGTTGCACATATAATCGCAACTAAAATAAGATTGTTTGTAGATTGTGCTAAGACTTCTATAAAATTCGTTTCTAGAATTGGTATGAAACTTGTTGCAATTGCAGAAATCAATAAATAACTTGATAATACATTAATATCATTGTCTTTGTTTCTATCTGCTAATTTTCCTCCTAACCAATACCCTATACTCATACTTGTTAACATGATTCCTATAATTGTTGTCCAAATCAAATTAGAACTACCAACATATGGTGACAATATTCTAGCTGCAATTAGCTCTAACATCATTGTCAATGCTCCACTTAGAAACACTGTTATTTCTAACTTATATTTTCTCATATTTTTTTCCTCTTATATTACTGTTTTTTCTTTTTGGTCGTTTTTTTAGTTTTTACCGTCTTTTTCTTAGTATTATTTTCTTCAAATTCTATTTTTTCTTCTGGATTCCACTTTTCGCCTTTTTTTGGCTTATTCCATGAAATATAATCACAAGATTTTGGATTATTTTCACAAATATAATAATTCCTTTTTCTTTTTGTTTTTCTGATTTGCACTTTCGCTCCACATTTAGGACATGGTACATCTATCGTTTCTACAATTGGCTTCGCATTTTTACATTCTGGATATCCCGGACATGCTAAAAATTTCCCATATCTTCCATATTTATAAACCATCATTCTTCCACATTTTTCACATTTTACGTCTGATACTTCTTCCACCATTTCTACATGTTCTAATTCTTTTTCTACTTTTTCAACTTCTTTTTCAAATGGTCCATAAAATTCTCGGATCATCTTTTTCCATTTTTCATGTCCTTCTGCTATTTCATCAAATTCATCTTCTATTTTCGCTGTAAATTCTATGTTAATAACATCTGTGAAGTTTTCTGTTAATAATTTATTTACAATCTTTCCTAATTCTGTTGGATATAATTGTTTTTTTTCTTTTTCTATGTATCTTCTTTCTAAAATTGTTGTAATTGTTGGAGAATATGTACTTGGTCTTCCAATTCCTTTCTCTTCCAATGCTTTTACCAAACTTGCTTCTGTATATCTTGGTGGTGGCTCTGTAAAACTTTGTTTTGGATTTAGTTTCTTTAATGTTACCTCTTGATTTTCTTCTAGTTCTGGTAACATGTTTTGTTCTTCTTTTTCTTCAATGTCTGTGCCTTCAACATATAATGTCATAAATCCTTTAAACTTTAGTGTTTGACCACTAGCTTTAAAATCATAAGAATTTGCTTTGATATTTACATTCATTGTATCATACACAGCTGCTGTCATTTGGCTTGCTAAAAATCGATTGTATACTAATTTATATAATTTGTATTGATCATTTGTTAGACTATCTTTTATACTATCTGGCTCAATATCAATATAGGTTGGTCTGATAGCTTCATGTGCATCTTGTGCATCTTTTTTAGCTCTATAATATCGATTTTCATAATAATTTTCACCATATAGTCTCGTAATTTGTGTTTTTGCTACACTTCTTGCTTCTTCTGATATTCTTGTTGAGTCTGTTCTCATATAGGTAATTAGTCCTACTGTACCTTTTTGAGGTATTTTGACTCCTTCATATAATCCTTGTGCAACAGACATTGTTTTCTTTAACGTAAATCCCAATTTTCTTGATGCTTCTTGTTGCATTGTACTTGTTGTAAATGGTGGTGCGGGTGTTCTTTTTTTCTCTCCTTTTTTTACTTCACTTACAGTATATTTTGCATTTTCTACATCTTTTATAATTGCTTTCACTTCATCATTTGAGTGGATATCTACTTTTTTACCATTTTTTCCATAAAAATGTGCTTCAAAATCTTTTTTTGTTTTTGGATCTTGTAAATTTGCATAAATATTCCAATACTCTTCTGGAATAAATTTTTCAATTTCATTTTCTCTGTCTACAATTAATTTTACTGCTACTGATTGCACTCTTCCAGCAGACAATCCTCTTCTGACTTTTTTCCATAATACTGGACTAATTTTATATCCTACAATTCTATCTAATACTCTTCTTGCTTGTTGTGCATCTACTAAATTCACATCAATATCTCTTGGTTCTTTGATAGCTTTTTGTACGGCATTTTTTGTGATTTCATTAAACGTTACTCTCGTTATTTTTGCCTTTTCGTCTTCTAAAATTTTAGCTAAATGCCATGCAATAGCTTCTCCTTCACGGTCAGGGTCAGTTGCTATATATATTTTTTTTGCTTGTTTTGCATCTTTTTTTAGAGATTTTATTAAATCTCCTTTTCCTCTAATATTTATATATTCTGGTTCAAAATCATGTTCTATATCGATTCCCATTTTAGATTTTGGTAGATCTCGAATATGTCCCATTGATGCTACTACTTTTGTGCTACCACCTAAAAATTTTTTAATTGTGTTTGCTTTCGCAGGTGATTCCACGATAATTAATTTATCAGCCATTGGATTTCCTCCATCATTTTTAATATTATTTTCCATATATAGTATTCTAGCTTAAAAGAACAGATTTTGCAAGCTTTTTCATCATGTTTTTACGAACCGTAACGGATTAAAATAGTTCCTTACTCAAATCTGCTAAAACATCTTCTACCCCAATTGGTGTGACTTCATTTTCTTTAAATAGTTCTAGTATTTTGTTCACTTTCTGTTCATCATTTGATAAATAGGTAATTTCTTTATTTTCTATTGTTGTATTGTTCGGAATATATTCCGTTTTTATTACCGCGATACCAAATTTAGCGTTTTCTTGCTTTACAAATTGATCTTCATTTATTTTCTTATAGTATTCTAATTTAATTGGATAATGAATCCCTGCTTCTATCAATTTTTCCTTTTCAATAAATTTTCCGCCATAAAATGTTTTCATCTTTTTCCTCCTTTTTTCTTTCGTACTGTTCCATGATACTATGAAGGTATTCACTTTGCAAGAACTTTTCATCGCAATATTTTACATATTTCTACTATTTATTATCTTTTTAGTATCTTTTCGATTTTTTCTATTTTATTTAGTATTATTTGTTTTTCTATATAGACACTATTCGATGGATTTAGACAAGTTATTTTTTGTATACTATTATTAATACTTATTGTTACGTAAGGGTATATTTTTTATCATATAATTAAAAATAGTAGTAATTTTTTTATTTTCGTTACTACTATTTCTTTATTTATATTTACTTTTTACTACCAGCTTGTTTTAATCTTAAATATCCTAATTCTTCCCAAGAATTATATGCCAAATTTAGTCTGAATAATAGCTTTGGTTTCGGACCTGCTCTGTTTTTATCTACAACACAAGCATAATATCTTACATCTGGGTCATCATACTTTTTTAAGTCATAATATGTTTCGTCTATTTCTTTTAGTGAATATTCATAATCTTGTAGGTTCTCTCGATTGATTTGTTTTATTAAACATAATGTATCTAGCACTTCTTTCACTGTTCTACTTACTGCTAAATCATTTACATTTAGATTGATTGGTAATGTTGATGTCTCTGTTAATTGCAATGAAGAACAAATAAAGATTTCAAAGTTTTGAGCTATATTAGATAATATGGTAGCTGTTTTTTTGATTTCTTCAGAATTACCAATATTAGCTGTATCTGTTTTTAATGTATCATAAAATACATATTCTATTTTTTCTTTATAATAATAATTCATGATTACTTTTCTTAGTTCATCATTTGTATGGTCTGTTATATTCATAAAATGAATGGAATTATTCATTTCTTTATTAATCCAGTCTGTTACAGCAATGACTTGGTTGAACTGTGTTGATTCTTTTTGTAAGCGTTTTATAAAGTCTTTTTGTTTTTCATCTTTCTCTTTTAAAACATGCCCTTGTTCGTCTACTTTCACTTTTTTAGGATCGTCCGCTTTAAATTGTAAAGCTAAAATTTCATTTTCTGTGATATTTACTTTTTGTCCATGAATTTTTTGAATTTCTGGATTATTCACAATTGTTGTTATTAAGCATAGTTTCATTTTTTCTTCTGACATTTCATTAGAAATTATTAAAACTTTCTTCTTATTGACAAATGCTGTATATGCTGCTAAATCAATTGCAAATCTACTTTTTCCCGAGTTTGATGGCATTGCATAAGCCATGGTTTCTCCTTTTCTTATTCCTTTAAATACTTGTGTTAAAATTGGAAATGGTAAAGAGAGTCCACTCGTTAAGTTATTAGATCCTTCTTCAAGAAAACTTGTTAAATCTTTATTTAAAATTGTTCGTTTAAATTTATCTGTTACTGTTACTTGATTAATTGCTGATTCTACTTCTTCTACTGACATTTGTTTATATAATTTATATTTCCTTATTTCTACAATTTTATCTTGAATATTTTTTACTGGATTTTCTATATATGCTTTTCTTAAAACAAATATTTTTTTTAATTCTATATAGATTTGTTCCATATCATAGTTTTTATTTCTCACATTTTTTCTTAACTCATTTTTATATCTATACACTTCTTCCGAATCTTTTGCAAAATTAAATCCCTCTTTTGCAACCTCTGGTGTGTACTTTCCACCTTCTGTAAATAATACACTTTTATATACATTTAATATGTTATCATCTTCAAAATAGCACTCTGTATATATATAATAATATCTAGAAATGGATTTAGGATTTTCTAACAATAATCCTATATATATATGTTCTAATTCAGAATTTTCTAATTCAGTAGGAAAGATTGCTTCTTTGTCTTCATTTCCTTCTAAATTTTCGTCTTCTAAAGATTTTTTTTCTGAATTTTTTTGTTCTTCGTCATTTAATTTTTTTAATTTTGCTAATGCATTTTTATATTCTCCTGCTTGGACTGCCGATTTGACTTCTGTTATTTTTCTTCTATTATTTTCAGTTACTGGTATTTGGTCAATTATTTCATATATCTTTCTTTCTGTTTCATTAACCATTGTTTCTCCTCCTACTTGATTAAAATTCTTACTTCTTTATTTTTTACAAGTTCCTTAAACTTTATAGCATCTCCTTTATCTCCTACAATACATCCATAATGTGTTGGTATAACAACTTTTGCTTTTATTGTATTTGCTAACATAGATGCTTCTTGATAATCCATTGTATATGTTCCACCAATTGGTATAAATGCTTCGTCACATTCAATATTTTGTATTTCTTCTATATTATCTGTATCACCAGCTATATAATATTTTTTGTTCCCACATTCAATTATATATCCTACCCAACTATTTTGTTTTGGGTGAAAATTTTTATTTTTGTTATATGCATATGTTGTCTTGAAATGTAATCCCTGTACACAATATTCTCTATTTGGCTCTACGATTACTACATTTTCTTTTCCGAATAACATTTCTGCCTTTTCTTTTATATCCTCTGTAACAATGTATTTGGTTCCTTCTTTTTTTACTTTTTCAATATCTTCTGGTGAGAAATGATCATAATGAGAATGTGTACAAAATATATAATCTGCATCATGATACTTTTCATTCATTTTAAATGGGTCTATGTAAATCACTTTATCTTCCACTATTTTTATACTATTATGGCATAATACTTCTACCATATCTTCACTCCTTTCTTGAAAGTAAACAAATAACGCTATTTTACTTCGTCCTTTCTAAATATAATTAAATTTTCTACTCCTATATTTCCTGCTCTTGTAATGGAATGATATCCATATTTTTCTTTTAGTTGATCTATGGCTTTATCCAATTTTTCTTGTTTCTCATTATGAGGATCATGAAATAACGATATCTGCCTTTCTTCTTTATCTGTTAAATCATCTACTCTAACACCTACTAATCTAATAGGTGTCCCTTTTATGTACATTTGTTTTAATAGTTCTTTGGCTAGATGAAATATTTCTTTTGTGCTTGCTGTTGCTATTGCTAATTTCTTTTGGTGAGAAGTGTCTACAAAATTCTTATTACGTAATTGCACATTCACTACTCTTGCTAATAATTTTTCTTTTCTCAATCTATAAGTTACTTGTTCTGTTAATGCAAGAACGATTTCTTCTAGTTTTTCTATATTGGTAACATCTTCTGGTAATGTGATAGAATTTCCTACACCTTTTGGTTTTTCTTTTATATATTTTACTTCAGAATCATCTATACCGTTGGCATATTCCCACATCATGATTCCATGTTTTCCAAATTTATTTTGCAATATTCTTTTATCTGTTTTTGCTAACTCGCCAATGGTTCTTATTTGCATATTATATAATTTAGGAACAGTTCGCTTTCCTAACATAAACAGTTCTGATACAGGAAGTGTCCACATTTTGTTTGGAATTTCATTCTCAAAAAGTGTATGTACTCTATCTGGCTTTGTGAAATCAGATGCCATTTTAGCCAATAACTTGTTATGCGCGACACCAACATTTACTGTAAATCCTAATTCTTTTTTTACCCTTTTATTAATCTCATTTGCTTTATGAATTAATGTATCATTCATTAAATATTGCGTCATATCTAAAAAACATTCATCAATGCTAAATCTTTCTATCTTGTCTGTATATTCTTGCAATACATGGTATAGTTTATTTGAATATTCTCTATATATCTTAAAATTAGATGGAAATATTCTTAAGCCCAGACATTTTTGTTTTGCTTGATAGATTGTTTCTGCTGTTCTAACACCACATTCTTTTGCTTTCATACTTTTGGCTAAAACAATTCCCGACCTTTTAGATTCATCTCCTCCAATAACTGCTGGTATTTCCCTTATATCTATATTGCTTCCATTTTTTAACATGTCTAATGCTGTCCAACTTAAAAATGCATTATTGACATCTACATGTAATATCTGTCGTTCCATATTATCACCATTTAGATTATAGAATGTATGTTTGGTTTTGTCAATATATTTTTTTCACTTCATTGTTTTTTCTGTACTTTTTATTCTCCGCCTAATTTTCTTTTTTGTGCCATATACGTAAATTTACTAATGATAGATGTTGGCATTATTTTCGCTCCAAGCCTTGCAAATTTCACATCGATTCCCGGAACAATATAGAATTTACCTTTTTCCAATTTTTTAATTGCATATTTGGCAACTTGCATACTGTCTGCTTCTCTTAAGTGGAAATCGACATTGGCTACTTTATTAAAATTTGTTTTTACTGGACCCGGACATAATATGCTAATTTGTACTTTTGAATGTTCTTTTTTTAGCTCTTCTCGAATGCTTTCTGTCAATTTAACTACATAATTTTTAGTTGCATAATATGTTGCCATTAATGGTCCCGGCATAAATCCTGCAATGGATGCTACATTTAAAATTTTTCCTTCATTTTTTTGTTTCATGTCTGTTAAATATAATTTTGTCAGTATGTGATAGGCAATGACATTGGTTTTTATCATATGAATATCTTTTTCTAAACTCGTTTTTGTAAAGTTTCCACATTCTCCAAATCCTGCATTATTGATTAAGATATCCACATTTCGTACTCTATTGTGGATTTCTTTACAATGCTCTTCATTACTTAAATCCATAGATAATATTTCAATTTTTGCATCTTTTTCTAATTCTTTTTTTACTTCTTCTAATTTTTTTTCGTCTCTTGCTATTAGCACTAGTTCATTTTCTTTTTTTGCTAAGATTCTTGCCATGTCTCGTCCTATTCCAGATGATGCTCCTGTTATTAAAATTTTCAAACTAAATCCTCCTTGTATAATATGTTTATAAGGTTTTATAAACATATTTTTTCTTTTTAGTATTTGTTTCTTTTGTTATTTTATTATACTTTTTTTTGACTTTCAAGTGTTTTTTTATTGATATACCTTACTTGTAAATATCTTATTTATTTAATTCATCTATACTAAAATGACAATAGAGGTGTACATATGCTTTATTTTAGAATTGAAGAATTATTAAAAAAGAAAAATAAATCAAAGTATTGGCTTTGCCAAAATATGAATATTACTTCCCATAATTTAAATCGCGTTATTCGTGGGGAAACAAATTCTATTTCCTTTAAATATCTTGAAGATCTTTGTAAATATTTAGATTGTACTTTAGATGAGCTTATTCATTTAAATAAAGAGGCTTAATGCCTCTTTGTTAATTTTATAATTATTATTCTATCTTCTCTTTTTCAATTTAAAATCTTCATTTTTACAAATATAAAGCGATACGGAAACCAATACAATCATTTATAAATCCTGGATCTGTGCCGTCACGCTTAGAGCTTGGATAACTAATCCCTGTATTATAATAGCTTCCCCCTCTAGTAATACGCGCGCTAGAATCATAAGATTCCATTGTCCATTCAACTACATTTCCAGCTAAATCATATATATTGTTTACTGCATAATCTGCATTTACACCTGTCTTTGCTAGAGTCCCTTTCCAACTATTTTTATTTTCTGTTTCATCATAATTTCCTTTTCCTGTTGAATCGGCTACAAAACTTGTTAATGTACTATCTTCATTTTTATATCCACTATCTATCCATTGCATAATTGCATCCCATTGTACCCCATATATCAGAGTACTTGTCACAAATGTATATCCATTTTTACTTGCAAATTCTTTTGCTTTTTGTACAGCTCCTCCTGTTTGATTTGTCATATCATTACTATCTGCCCACCCTATATAATTATAGGTATTTTTTCCTTGCTTGATAACAACCTCATCTGCAATTCCAGAATTTCCATTTCTTTCAGAAGCGCTTTCTATTCCTGCCTCATATCTCCCTACATAAAATCCATTATGCTCTAACACACTACTTTTCATAGCATTATATTCAGATCCCTCATTGACATATCCATTTGCATATGGTTCTTCGCAATCATCTAGCTGAGAATCTGCTTGTCCCTCATAATATCCTTCATAAGTTTTAAAGTCTGCATCATTTTCCACTGGTACCCACACAAATTGATTTCCCTTTAATGTTTTAGCTACTTCCCAACTCGTTCCTTTATTTTCATCTTCTGAATGATCACTTATGACAATTCCTGTTGCTTTTGTTCCTCCTACGTAATAAAATCCTTTTGGTATTGTTACACCTTCTATAGTAGTTCCTAAATTATCATCTTCATCTATAGTATCTCCTACTGTTACACTTCCATCTGCATTGATGGTTACTTCATATCCATCTACTTTTACTTTGTCTGGCAAACTTGATATTTTATTTGTGTCTGATATTGGATTATCTTTATATGTTAATCCTTCTATTTTTGATAATTCTGTATTTAGATCGTTCATATTTATCTTTGCATCTGTTCCATAACTTGCCTGTATGGCTAATTTCACTTGCTCTTCTGCATTGGCTTGTTTTGTTTTTTCACTTGCTTGATTTGCCTTTGTTAATATTCCATTTTCTCCTGCTAGAGTTGCAATGGTTACCCCTGCTAAAATTAATAGCACTATAATGGTAATTACTAATGCTATTAAAGTAATACCCTTTGTACTTTTGTTTATTTCAATGCTTTGTTTCATCTTTTGTTTCTCCTTTCTTTTAAGGTATTTGTAGATACCCTATTTAAAATGATTATAACAAACATTAAGATATTTGTAAATATTGTACTATATTAATTTATCTTTCTCCACTTTTAATACAACTGAAAAATAATATTGGGCTTTTTTAATATTCTCTCTATTTATACAATTTTAAAGTCTACTTCATTGTTTGTGTATATTGCCAGAATGAAGCAATTTTTTTGATATAAAAATTGATTTCTTTTGATAATGAAACTTATTCATTTTACTTTGTGTTGCAAAACAAAAAGTTTCATAATGTTTCTTATTACAAAAAAAGTATTGAAAATCCTTATTTTTTATAAACTATATTCAATACTTATTTCAAAAAATTTAATTTTAATTTGTTTTCTTTACACTAACCTTATTAAATAACATCCCCACTGCATGCACAATCTTTGTTGATTGGCTATTTGCAACATTTTTTCCTAGTGCTTTTCCTCCTACAGTTAATGCAGAAACTAATGCACTTAATAAAAATTGTACATCAAATCTTAAACCAAATTCGTTAGTAATTTTTACAGCTATCAATGCACTAATAGCACCACTTAGTACTCCGGCAAATATCTCCTATAACATCAGCACAAATATTGGCTACTCTAGGTGCATTTCTAATTAATCTTATCGAATCTTTAGAACCTTTCACTTTTTTAGTTGCTTTTGCATGAAATTCATTTTCATCTGCGACTGTAACAGCCACCCCTATAATATCAAATACAATACCCACTGCTATAACAGCTATTAAAATGAATATAGCTGGTATTAAACTTAAATTTGATACTCCATTTGTTGATACATATGAAAATACAATAGATAATATAAATGTCATAATAAATACTTCTATAAACCATTTTATATTTTCATCTTTCTTTTTCTCTTTTTCTTTTTTTCTTCTCTTTTGCTCTAGTTTTTCTTTTACTTCTTCAATCTGTTTTTCATTTTCTTTTTCTGTCTTTGCACTCTCTTGTCTTACTGCCTTTTTCATTTCTTTTGTTAGTTTTTTAGAGTCATCTTTGTACGGTTTTGCTTTTTCTTTTTTATTTTTTTCTTTCAATTTTATTTCTATCCTTTCTTTATTATTTATTATTCATAGGTGTTCAGTTAGGTGTTCATTTGGGTGTCCATTTGGGGACGTTTCTCTTTGGGACATTTTTGGGGTTTTTGTCCATTTGGGGACGTTTCCCTTTAGGACATTTTTATGTAAATCTGTTCTTGCTTTATCTATAAATAATTAATTGTTATATTAAACTAAATACATTCCCCTTTTCTGTTATCGGCACCTTAGATTTACATAAAAATGTCCCAAAGGGAAACGTCCCCAAATGGACAAAAACCCCAAAAATGTCCCAAAGAGAAACGTCCCCAAATGGACACCCAAATGAACACCCAAATAAACAATTAATTATATTCAAAAGAGGAAATGCTCGTGTTTGCCCAAGATTTCCTCTTAATTCATTTAAGTTTAAGATGGCAAAAGTCTAAGTAAATTTTACAGTTTAGGTCTGGTCGAATTTCTCTATTTCCCGCATAACATTACTGTTATCGCCGTTTCCGTTTAAGGGAAATATCTATAAGATATAATAGACACCAGATCGCCACTTAAATCTGTACCTTAATCCATAGACCTCTATGCTTTTTATTAAAGCAAACATTCTAGAAGTTTTCCTTCACATACTTTATAAGTTTATTAGTCTTTTTTGCAAATACAATTTCATAAATACAGTAAAATTAATTTGGCCAAAACTAGATTTCACTAATGATTAATCCCAATATATTCACTCAAGACAGGCTACTCTGTGCGTTTTGTGTCTTGGCACTCATCACAGGTTACTCTTAAATTATGTATAAAAGTTTCATTATCATTAATTTAAGCCTCCGCGAAATTAGGGAATCTTATATATGCCATTATATAATACCCTAATCTCTTACTCCCTAAGCACACACAAACTTGGCGTTTCGCGCACACTTAAGGAACTTCAACGATATGCCCTTTAGTGGATTTTTAGCCCCACCCTCATAAACTTTCGTATGACTAGAATAATGCACCATCGATATATATTATACTGTATATGATAAAAATATGACAAATTTGATTTTTGCCATATTTTACCTATGATATATTTTCCCTGTTTCTGGTAATTCTATTTTTTATTTTTTCATTTATTTTCTCTTATTCTCTTTATTTTTCTCTTCTTTTTAATATCCTATGAATTCTCTTAATTCTTTTTTAGTTTCTTCAAAGTCTTTATCATTTGCAATATTGATTACTTTTATTTTAGGATATTTTTTCTTTATTTCTTCTGCCATTTCTAAATATACTTTTTGCTGATTAATGCTATTTTCTGCTTCAAATTTTGAATTTTTAAAAGTAGCTTTATCTTTTCTATCTAATCTTGTACGATATTTTTCTTCATCTTTTAAATATAAAGTTATATAATAAATTTCAAAATCTAATTGGCTAAAGTCTTTTAATAATTTTTCATATACATCTGTAAATGTATATTCTTTTTTTCCTAGCCTACAGTAATTTTCTTCTGTAAAAAATGTTCTATCAAACACTAGATTAATACTTTTATTTTCCATCTTTTTTATATATTCTAGTAAATTAATATACATATCTTTTGCTTTCTTCTTACCTTCTATAGAACTATCAGATGTCCCACATAATCTATACAAATTTGTATAACTTAGTGAATATCTTAAAAAATCTGTTACTGTCGTTTTTCCTGCTCCTTGTGCTCCTTCTACAACTATTAATTTTGAATTTGCCATTTTTATACTCCTTATTTTTCTTTTTTATTTTCTTCTTGTTTTTCTTCATTGTTTTCTTTTTTTCTAAGCATTTTATTAATTGAATTTAATATATCTTCTGGACTTTCATCGAAGTCATCTTTCATAACATGTAACATCTATCTATTCCCCCCTTAGCTTTTCTTATTATACTACTGTCTATTTGCATTTTCAATATTGATTTTTTATTTATTTATAGACTTTTTCCTTTTTTTATTATACACTATTTTATATATAAAGAATTATAATTTTAAAAATTATTCCTCTTTTATCTTTCTAGAAAGGATTGAAATTTATTATGAAAAACTTATTCAGCAATTATGCAGCAAATGAAAATCATCCTAATTGGGAAATCATTTCTAAACGAAAAAAATCTCTACCAACAAGCCCAGAAGATATTCGCTCCGTTTTTGATAGAGATTATACTAGAATTATTCATTCAAATGCATATAAAAGATTAAAACACAAAACGCAAGTATTTTTCTCCCCAGAAAGTGATCATATTTGCACAAGAAGTGAACATGTTGCACATGTCGAATCTATTAGTTATACGATTGCTAGTTATCTTGGCTTAAATACAGAATTAACAAAGGCGATTTCTGTTGCACATGATATAGGTCATAGCCCTTTTGGACATGCTGGTGAAAAAATTTTATCGACAATTTCTCAAAGAGATTTAGGGTGTACTTTCTGGCATGAAAAAAATGGTTTAGAATTTGTCGAATATATAGAATTATTAGAAAATAAAGAAAAAGTTAAAGATAACTTAAGTCTTACTTATGCTGTAAGAGATGGTATTATTTCTCACTGTGGAGAAATAGACGAAAATGCTATAAAACCTAGACAAGAATACATTGATTTATCAACCTATATCAAGCCTAATCAATATGCTCCATATACATGGGAAGGGTGCGTTGTAAAAATTTCTGATAAAATTTCCTATATTGGTAGAGATATTGAAGATGCCATCAGTCTGGGAATTATTGATGAACATCTAGATGAATTGTATAAACTTCTACACTATGATTTACCAGAAAAGAAAATTAATAATACTGCGATTATTAATTATTTGGTATGTGATTTGGTAAACCATTCTTCTCCTAATAAAGGATTATGTTTTTCGGAAGAAGCTTTTGATTTGTTAAATCAAGTTAAAGCTTTTAATTATAGAAATATTTATTTTTCAGATAGATTACAACCATCTATTAAATATTTTGAATTGATTTTAAATGAAATTTATAATACTTTAAAATCTTGTTATGATAAAGAAAATACGATAACAATTTTAAAAAGTAGGTTACCTAAAATTTCCTTAAAATTATATGATAGTTTTTTTGGCTTTTTGTCTAATTATTATGATTTAGGTAATCGCCAAGAATTGAAACTAATTAATGATGTTATTTTTGATTTTAAGAATGAAAAAGATTTTTATAAATGCATTATCTACTATATTTCTGGTATGACAGACAAATTTGCTATTGAACTTTATAATGACATTGTTGGTTTTTAATGTTGCTATGCTAACATCAAAGTTTTGTATCTAAGAACAATAGTGGGGTTTTTAAACATTTTTTCTGTTTATGACATTTTAAGGCCCACGTCATTGTTCGGCGCCAATTTTACGCATGTAAAATTGTGTGCAATCGTTAGAGCAAAGCGATGTTCTTGAATAGGAAAAACTCAATTTTTCTTTTTAAAATAAAAATTGTTTATTTTCACTTTGAATTGCGAAACTTAAAAGTTGCATAGTGTTTCCTATTCAAGAATAAAAAGTAGTACTTTTTACCTTTTGTACTACTTTTTTTACTTTTATGAATAGGTTTCTTCTTTGGATATGTCTAACCTATTTGGGATATCTATTTTGCTAATTTCTTTATCACGATATGAGAATATTTTATATTTTTCTTTATTGTCAAATATAATTTTTATCAGTTTTGTAAATCTTTCTTCAGATGGCTCTCCATATTCACAAATAACAATACTAGCATGATATTTTCTTAGTGTATCAAATGTATTCATAAATCCCATTCCTGTTCCACCATCGTCTTTATGTGTTGTACTTGGTTTATTTCCTAAATTGATTAGTGTTTCTATTTCAAATTCTATTCCAGAGTCATAAATATATAGACTGTAAAATCCTTCTATTATTCCTATTCTTACTAGAATACTTTTATTTATATTTTTAGAATGATTGATGGCTATGATAGCATTTTTTACATGGTCCGCTATTAAAATTTCTAGGTCTTCTTTTTCTATGTATTTGTTTATCATATGATGTATATTTCCATTTATTTGTAATTGAAAGTCTATTTTATTGTTTATACATTCTGATTGCATATATTCTAACATGTTGTCTATTTCTTCTACGTTTGTTTTGTTTAGTTCTACTTTTATGGTTTTGTCTTGCATTTGTTTTGCTATTTTGTCTATTTTATCTTTTAGTTCTTTTTTGGTTTGTGTTTTTATTGTTGTTTGATTTAATTCATATTTTATTGATTTTATCTTGTGTGATAATGAATGATTTATTTTGTTGAGGTTTAAATTTTCTTTTTCTAGCTCTTTTATTTCCTTTTCTTTGTTTTTTAGTTCGTCTTTTATTTCTGATACTTCTCTTTCTTGCAATTTTTGTTTGTAGTATAGTTGTAATGATTTTTGGATGGTAATGAACATGATGATTGATAGAATTATGAATCCAAAACCTATTTTTCCACCAATTGTCTGTTTATTATTAGATATTAGTATTACAAAAATTAATACAATTATACTTATATTGAGAATTATAATATCTGTATATTCATTTTTTAATTTTTCTCTTAAAAAAGTGATTCCCTTACTTAATCTCTTTATTTTTGAAAAAACATATATTAGAGTACTATATATTATTAAAATAATAGTTAAATTATAATAATCACTAACTATGCTAAACATTGCACTCAACATAAAACTTAACATTGCTGATATAAAAAACACTATATAGTTTATACTTAATGCAATTGTTGTTGAAATTATAGACTGTGTTATACTATTTTTACAGATTTTAAAAATTATCACACTCAATATCAATATTAAGTATACTATATAATATATAAAACCATACAAATCTTTTAACATTTTACAAAATATTACTATAATTATAAAAAATATACTAAGCAATATATTAACTTTTTTAGAAGTTCTTTTATTTATTATAATTAACTCTATATAATACGTATATAGAACAATTACAAAAATTTTAATCAAATCTAGCAAATACTCTAAATTCTCTAAATTAACTATATAATTCATTTTACACCTCGTGTATATTATATACAATATACATGATATATTCAATATATATAACAAAACAGGAAAGTCATTTTTAACTTCCTGCTTTGTTTATAGTATTTACAACCATTTACTCATCCACATCCATAAAGCTTCAACCCAATCGTACATATTTATCACCACCTTTTCTTTCGTTTAAAAGAAAACAAATTGCTTTCTACAAATAAAAATTACCATCCCTAAACCAAAAAGAGACGGTATGTCGTGATAAGAAAAAATGGTAAAAAAACAATAAGTATAAAAAAAAACATATTATAAATATCAAAAAAATAATTGATATCCATAATATGTTCATTTTATATTAAAAAAACTTCACTCTAATCATTATATATATCTAGTATATTCATAAAATAATAAAAAGAATCTTAAATCACTAACTATGTAACGGACTTATAAATTTCTTTCTATTTTCTCCACATAATAGTATATAAATTCCATAGGTGTTGGCACACCTGTTTCTGGATTTATTCTAGCTTTATAATGTTCCAATAAATCATCAACTGCTGTTCTATTCCATGCACGCATAATTGCGTTTTGTATGCCATTTGTAATTGTATTGCCAGACTTCTTATATACTTTTGTTAAATATCTTATAACATTTTCATTATTTCCTTTATTTTCAATCAAATATGTAATAGCATCATGTATATACTGTCTGCCTACCATTTTAGCTGATATTCCTACCAAATCTAATTCTTTCATAATGTAATTCGAAAGTTTTTCCTTACGATCTTCTAATTCTTCTTTTAATGTTTCAACTGTTTTTGACGGTTCCACTTCTCTTAACTCTAAAAATTTATTAAGAACATAATTAGCAGAATATCTCGGATGATTTTTATACAATATGATATCTGCTCCCTCATTATGAAGGATATTATAAATTCTTTCAGATTTTATATGTGTTGTTACAATAACAATTGGTTTCTTAGGTAACTTAAGCTTTTTCAATTCTGCCAAAAAGCTCAAAGAATCTAAATTACCACTTATACTGTTATTTAACTCTAAGTCTAGAATAATACCATCTGGATGTTTTACTTTTACATACTTTAACCCTTCAATATCCGAGTCAGTGACTCCAACGATTTCCACATCTTTCCTATTTTTCACACAAGTTATAAAATTATTGCAATCATTTACATCATCTTCTATAATAAGTATTTTCATAGTTTTTGTTATCATCTGTACTCACCCTTTCTTTTTTCTCATAATATACCATATTTCGCCATAAAATTCTATATTTCTACAAAATATTTTACCACACCATTGAATATTTTGTATTGTAAAATTATTTCAAATTTAAGAGAAAGGATTTATTAATTATGGGTAACTTAGAAACTAATGAACAAATATTAAGAGGTAAAAGAATCAAATATATTAGAGAAAATGAATTGCATATGAATAAAACACAACTAGCAAAAGAAATTGGTGTCTCTAGTCAATTTTTAGGTTTAGTAGAAGAAGGTCGTGGTAACTTAGTTTATAAAAGTATTAAAAAGCTTAGAGATATTAGTGGACATTCTGCTGATTACATTTTATATGGTATTGATGATAATGTGATTAGTAAGACAAAGCAATTACTCGAAAATTACAGTGATGAAGAAATCGAAAAAGCGATAAGTATACTTAAAAATATTGCTATTTTCATAAAAAATTAGTCGTTTTCTTGAATGTTTTTGTGTTTTTTGTATTATTTTGAATATATTGTATTGATTTGTTCTTAATCTTTGCATACAATATTTTATAGAAAATATTGTAAAAGGATGGATTAATATGATTAGCAATTATTTATTTTATTTTTATGGATTACCAAAAGAAGAACAAGTCAAACTAATTTTTATAATTATTATTTTCTTTTTATTTTCTCTAATTTTATGTGTTCTATTAGATTATTTAAAATCTAAATTTTTTGATAAAAAGTAAATAATACTACATGTATAAGGTTAGATATTAAAAATATTTAATCTTATACATATGATTACCTCAATTGGCATCTTTGATTTACAATGTGTCTTTTCTATATTAGAAAGTCAGCATGACTTTCCTAATATAGAAAAAATATACATAGGACTTTTACTATGTATATTTTTGTCATATCATAACCCTCTTTATATTTTTCTTTAACCATCTATCAATTTCAAAATAATTTGGTATATATTGTTGGACTAAATCATAAAACTTGTCACTATGATTTGCATATGTCATGTGTGCTAATTCATGAACAATAATGGCATCCATTTTATCTTTTGGTAACATGATTAACCTATTGCTAAAATGTAGTATTTTTTTACTTGGAATACAACTTCCATATTTACTTATGGCATCTCCTACCTTACATTCAGCATACTTTGTTTTCATCTTTTGACTCCAATATGGTAGTCGATTTTCTAGATATTCTTTTGTTTTGATGCAAAGAAATTTTTTTACATATTTATCAATCATTGTTTTATTATTCTCATTTTTTAGAATTTCCGGTAATTCTATTATGAATAATTCATTGTCTTCATCTAATATGATTTTAAATCTTTTTTTATTAGTATAAACCATTTGTATACAAAAATCTCTACCTTGATAGCTTATCTTTTCTCCTGTATACCAATGTTTCATTTTGTCGTTTTCTTTAGAAGTAATTTGCAGATATTGTTTATATATTTGCTCTTCATTTTGTTTTATGACCTCTAACATTTTTCTTTTTGATATATATTTGGATTTACTAATATTTAAAATATTTCCTCTAAAATATATTTTTATAGAATTCGTATGCCTATAATTTCTAATAATAACTGGAATTTCTTTATCTTTAATTTTAATATATGTATTTGCCATTATTAATCTCATTCCTTCCTAAGTCACAAATATCCGGTTGGAAAAGAATTGAATTTTGACTAGGAAAAATTATTTTTCAACCTTCGCCTCTTATTTTACAACATTTTCCTTTTTGAGATAATTTAAAAATTCTGTACATCCTTCTACAATGTCTTGATATGTAATGGTAAATTTTCCTGTATACCATGGATCTGCGATATCTCTTGGATTTTTTGAAAAGTCTAATAATTTATAGATTTTCTTATCTCTATCATTTCCTACAATTCTTAAAATATTTCGGATATTACTTTCTTCCATTCCGATAATATAATCATATTTTTCATAATCTTGCTTCTCAATTCTTTTTGCTTTATGTTTTGTATATGGAATTCCCTTTTTATCTAATTGATCTTTTGTTCCATAATGCATATCATTCCCTATTTCTTCATAACTCGTAGCTGCTGAAGAAACATAAAATTGCTTTTCTAATCCATTGTTTTTTATCATGTCTTTAAATACATATTCTGCCATAGGAGATCTACAGATATTTCCTAGACATACAAATAATACATTAATCATACTTATACCCTTCTTAATCTTTTTTACACCTTGTATTTTCTATTAATTTTTTGTTGCATTAATATCTTCATATATTTCTTTTTTCTTTATATGCTTATTTTATCATGCATATAGTGACTTAAAAAGTTATTGAATTTTCTTAAAAACTATGTATTATCACGTATATATGATATAATAGATACATTAAAACATTTGTAGAACATGGAGGGAATTTTATGTATAATTATGCAGAAGTGGGAACTTTTAATACTCTTGATTTTGTCGAAAACAACGAAGAAGATATGGGTTATTTTAGACCACTATCAATGGATATCATTAAAGTTTTATTTAAATATCGTGAACTATATAAACGATTTAAATTTTTGAAAGCGTTAAATGTTACAACTCGGTTGTTAAATGCAACGCAGTCATCTGTTCATTCAGAATTTTATTCACCTAAAAATAAAGTGTATTTGTGGGAATATATGAAAGTTTTGAATGACCCGGATAACCAGATAGACTTTTTTTTATTTTGTGATCAACCACTTCTTCAAATTAAGAATCCATATATAGGAAATGTGCTTACAGAATTGGAACTATATAAAATTAGAATAATTCCAGTTGCAAAGAATCTGTATCCCCAATTTAACATGATTTTAGAAGATACAGATAAATTACTAGAACACGCTATTAGTGAAATAAGACACAAAATACATATATTCAAGCCTAAAAAAACTTTAATAGTTACAGAAGGTCCCGAGTTTAATCGACAAAAATTATTGTTAACAACCCCAAAACCCAAAAATCCAGTTCTATAGAGCTGGATTTTCTGTTTTCAAGTACAGTTCATTTTTTTATTTTAAATATTTGATTAATGTTTGATATACAACTTCTCTTTCTACCACCATTTTATTTTCCAGTTTATCTTTTACTTCTTCTAAATTACATAATTTTACATTTTCAACTTCATTTTCTTGCATTTTAACATTTTCCATATCTATCTTAGGCTTTATGACAACATAAAAGTCATATAACTGGTTATCAATAATTTCTCCTTGCTTTCTTGTAGGCTCAGAATATGTCGTAATATACATTAGTTCCTCTTGTTCTATCTTTAATCCTACTTCTTCTTTTACCTCTCTTATGGCTGCTTCTATGGAAGTTTGTCCTGCTGCTGAAATATCCCATTTTTCAGGGTTAGTTTTTACATGTTTAGACCTTTGTTGCATTAATAAATGTCCTTCTTTATCTAAAATTGCAATCACAACAATCCTATGCCATAATCCTTTTTCATGCACTTCTCTTCTCGTCACAACTTCTCCTGTTTTTGTTCCATCTTCATTTAAAACATCTATTAATTCTTCCATGTTCGTTACTCCTATATTTCATATTCTTTTAATTTATCTATATATTTTTGTATAGATAGATTATTTATATCTTCTGGTTTTAACTTGCAATATTCCATAATCTGTTCTTCAATTTCTAATCCCCATTTAATTAATTAATTTGCTTTTTCCTCGTTAGACCATACAGATAGGGGTCTATTTTTATATCGTTTCTTCGCATCCTCTAATCTTGCTTTTAAATTGGTCACACTATCTGGTGCAACTCTTTGATCACAGTAAGCACATATTTTAATTTCATAATTATCTGATTTGGCTGTTTGTTCATTTTTTCTAGAACGTTTCCCTTCTAAGATTTCTAATTCTTTATCTGATAAACCTTCTTCTTTTCCAATTAACAGATTGATTTTATGGTCATTTGTTCCATACTTTTCATAATACTTTTTTCTTAATTCTTTAAACTCTTTGTCCTGTATTTCCTTCTCTGGTATTTTTACCATATTTCCCATATCATGTAATAAAGAAACTCTTATAATTGCTTTTTTATCTATTGGTTTTCCTATCCAATTATCTAGAATAAGATTAGCACATGCTGCTACCCTTAACATATGCATTTGTAGATTTTCTGGTAAATGATATTTGTTATAGATTTCTATTATATTCATACTGCCTCCTATTTTTCTTTCATGATTTGGTAAAATTCTTTAGCTGCAACACTTAATTCGTTTTCATCCACATCATCTAATGCATATCTTTCATATCCTAAATTCTTATCTGGTTCTGCTATTTCTAATTCCCCACTTTTTAATGTCCCTTTATATGCCAGTAATATCCAGTATTTCTCCTTGTTATCTCTTAAATCTAGCGTTTTTTCTCCAATGGCTGTTATAAATGTATCAATAGAAATTTGAACATTTTTTCCAACTTCTTCTGTGATTTCTCTACGCAATGCACTTCTAAAATCAGAGTCTGTTGCTTTAACACCTCCACCAATTCCTTCTAACTTAAACCTTTCATCTCTACAACCTGGTCCTCTTCTTTGTAAAATAATTTTATTTTCTTTATCAAAGGCAAATACAATTACTGCTACTTTATATTCTTTTGGTACTTCTTTTTTGCTTTCTAAAATTTTTGCTAATTCTTTCATATCTTTTACTTCATTTGAAAACAATTCCATAGAACTCTCCTTATTTCACTAAATCTAAATTACCATTAATAATAATTGGTGAAAATCCTGCTATTTCATCATATAAGATGCCTTCTGGAATTGGGTTATACATATAGATTTTTTTACCTTTCATAAAGGCTTCATATAGTTCTAGAAAAGTTGCCCCACCAATATAATTTGGTTTCCCATTTTTATCAAAGTTTAGAGTTAGCACAGCATCCATGCTTGAAATGGTTGCTTCACTGCGTTTGAACATCCTTTTCTTAAATTCAGAATGTGCTTCATTTCCCAATGCCCATGCTTCTTTTTCAGCATTAGGATTATCATATGAATTTGGTAATTCAATACTATGTCCCATCTCTTCTAATGTCTTCTTGATAGGTTCAATTTTGTCATAAAATGTTTTACTACAAATCACTAATATTTTCATAAAAATTTCTCCTTTATTTCTCTTCTATAGCTCAAATCGATAGATTTGTTTTATTTCCGGATATTTCTCATGGTCTACTTCTGACAAAAACATATTTAATGGTCTAGCCCATATTTCATTATCTTCCTCATGCGTATAAATCACTAAAGCTTCCCCTGTTTCAGAATGTTTTGCAATACAAATGATTTTATGAATTGTTCCTTTAAAATGCCTATATACTTGTCCTAATTTTACCTCTCTTTCCATCAACATTTTCTCCTTTCTTTATTTCTATTTTAGGATATTTTGTATTAAACTTATTCCCATATTCCTTGATTAATATATCTAATTAATGCCATGATACAAGCATTTTCTGTTAAGTCAATTCTAGATATCTCATCATGTGTTAAGATACTAACGCCACCTTTTCCTGTATTTAATCCATGGCTTTTAAAAATTCTATCCATAACTTTTCCAAGCTCTGTACTCGTTATTTCATCTATATATTTTGCATCAATTGGAAATCCTTGACTAGTTCCCATGCTTTGTTTTCCTTCTTTGTTTTCAATAACAACTGTATTAATGTCTATCCATTCTTCTAGTAAATCTGTGATTCCTCCTTCACTTGCTACATAGTAGTCTGCCTCTATGTTATTTTTCTTAGCATATTCTTTTAAATTTTTTACTCTATTTTTTGCACCTATGACAATTTCTTTATTAATTGGTTGTGCTCCCACTTCTGAATCTACTGGGATTCCTTGTATTTCAACATTATCAAAATATCTTTCAAAGGCTTTTTTTACCCCTTGTATTTTTCCTTGGTTTTTTGTTCCCATTAATATTTTCATATTACCCCTCTTTTCTTTATGTGCTTATTTTATCACGGATGAATCGGAATGTAAATATTTAGAAAATTATTGATTTTTGCAAAATTTTATAATACACTTTGGTTATAAATATTTTATATTTTAATAAGAAACGCATGTGTAACGAAATCAAAGATTTCAACGCACTAATGTGAATACAGTTTCGCCGTACTTCACAAATATATGTAGCTTAAACCTTGTTGTATACGGAAAAATTTTATACAAGTTTAAGATAAAAGACATTTTCTTTTCAAAATAAAATTTGTTTATTTTCACTTTGAGTTGTTAAACAAAAAGTTGCATAGTGTTTCTTTAGAGACTAAAATACTAAATGTTTGTTTTCTCTTTGGTTGTGTAACTTAAAGCTTCATATTGTTCCTATACAATAAAGAAAGGATTTTTGTAATGATAAATAGTAAAGATTTTTTAGGTAAGTTTGTTGATGTTATGATTGATAAACCACTAGGCAGTAAACATTCTGATAAATACCCCAATCATATATATCCTGTGAATTATGGATATATTCCAAATACTATAAGTGGAGATAATGAAGAATTAGACTGCTATATACTAGGTATATTTGAACCTTTGAAAACCTTTTATGGAAAATGCATTGCTATTATTCATAGAACAAATGATAATGATGACAAGTTGATTATTGTCCCAGAAGGTAAAAATTATTCAAATGAAGAGATTAGAACATTGACAGAATTTCAAGAACGCTTTTTTGAAAGTGAGATTATTCGAAATGCTAATGACTTTGTATTTAATAGAAATATCCCTGAGCTTTCTGTGAGTAATTTAGAAAATAGTATTTCATTCTACAAAGCTTTAGGTTTTAAAATTGAATATGAAAGACCAGAAAATAAGTTTGTATTTCTTTCAATGGGAAGCATTCAATTTATGTTACAAGAATTATCTAATAATGAAAAATGGAACTTAGCTCCTCTTACCTATCCTTTTGGAAATGGTATTAATTTTCAGTTGGAAGTAGATTCTGTTGATAAGATTTATTTAAAATTAAAGATTTTAGATTATCCGATTGCTTTTGATGTGGAAGAAAATTGGTATAGGCAAGATGATAAGTTACTTGGAAATAAGGAGTTTTTGGTACAAGACCCAGATGGATATTTGCTTAGATTTTCTGAGGATCTTGGGGAGAAGATGGTATTATAATTATAAGAAATTGAATTGAAATGATATGAAAATGTAGGAAATTGGAATATCATATAAAAATACTTAAAAATAGAAAGTATAATTATCAGTTATCTTTTTATATCTTTATGTTTTATAGTTTCTATTTTATATTTTTCCAGTATTCTTTGCTAAATAGCTTTTCATATGTTTTACTTTGTTTATACTTCATTTTTTACTATCTAAAATAACATACTTCTAAAACTTGCTTATGGTTTTTATTTCATAATCTTTTGTTTTACTACTATCTAAAATAACATACTTCTAAAACTGTATTTTTTCATATGCTTTTGTTGTTAGAGTTTTACTACTATCTAAAATAACATACTTCTAAAACTTTTTTATAACGCTTTGTCCATCTTCGAAAGTTTTACTACTATCTAAAATAACATACTTCTAAAACATCGCGTTAAATATATCACTAAACCAATTGGTTTTACTACTATCTAAAATAACATACTTCTAAAACGAGTTATTTAACTCTAAAAAATTTATACAAGTTTTACTACTATCTAAAATAACATACTTCTAAAACTATCTTTTTCTAAAATCTTCTTTTGTTTTTGTTTTACTACTATCTAAAATAACATACTTCTAAAACACCTTCTGTACATAACATTAATTGACACATGTTTTACTACTATCTAAAATAACATACTTCTAAAACTCTATATAATATGCAACTAATAATTCTCTTGTTTTACTACTATCTAAAATAACATACTTCTAAAACTATAGCTGTAGCAAGTTCTTTGATTTTATCAGTTTTACTACTATCTAAAATAACATACTTCTAAAACTCACCACCCTTAACCCAAGTATGAGCACCTGTTTTACTACTATCTAAAATAACATACTTCTAAAACTGTCGACCAACTATCAATAGTAAAATGTATGTTTTACTACTATCTAAAATAACATACTTCTAAAACCTCAAATCAGGATAGAATTTTACAGTTAATGACTCTGTTATGTCATTTTAAACAGTACATTTCATAGAATATAATCATCAAAATTTTCATTAATAACTAAAATATTCTCATATTCTAGTTTTTCATCAACACTTTTCTCAATTAATAATAATTTAATATTATTATATAATGAATATTTATATAATTCAATTAATTCTTGTTTAGATAAATAAATTTTCAAATTTGGAATTACAATTATACTAAAAATCTCTAATGTTGAATTCAAATCTATTAAAAATTCAATCTTTTCTAAAATAGAATTATAAGCTAAATTATCTATCTTTAAATCATATAATTTTAGCATTTTTGATATATCTATATCATCACTCATAGTAAATTCAAACGGAAATTCATTAATTTCATCTATAATACATTTTCTTATCTCAACAAATAAGCTCTGCAATTTTATATCACCACTATTTTCAATGTCTTTTGATATAACATCATATAGTTTATTTAATATTTTTTTAGAATTATACTCAATATTAAACAAATCTAATATCATACACATTTCCTTTTGTATTTTTAATTCTTTATTATCTTTATCTAATAAGAATATATCATTTGAATCATCTATATCTTCTATTTTATTATTTAATTTTTGAATTATATTAGTAAAACATTTTGTATCATTTATAGCTAAAATATTTACTTTGCCCTCATAAAATTCTAATTCATTAGTAAATCCGTTTATCTTTAATTTCATAAAATAATCATCCTTTCTGTATTGTCCAATACATCAGTATCTTTCTTACCTACAATATATTCAATACTATTAAATTGCTTTTCAGTGATGGTAATCATTTGAACAATACCTTTTGGTGGCTTATTTTTATTTATCTTATCTTTTACCGAATTCACAATAGAATTATTAAGTGCTAACTTAGTATATACTGATTCTTGCATCATAATAAATCCTTCATTTATTAGTAATTTTCTGAATTTCGAATAAATTTTCCTATCTTTAGCAGTATCTGTGGGAAGGTCAAAAAATAATAATATCCTCATATATCTAAAACTCATAATTCAGTATTTCACTTTCCTGCTTAATTTCATTCTCAAGAAAATCAAATACACTAGTTATAAATATTTGTATTGCGTTTGATAAATATTGTTTTTTTCCTTGTATGCAGACCTCCCTATTACATACATCTATCAACTTATATTTATATTCTTTATCAAATACAAACTCTCTATTTTCAAAAACAATTTCATCTACTATAGGTCTAAATATTTCCATCAAATCACAAGATAAATTAAATTGATTAAATTCATTCTTATGATTAATACCTAACTGGGTTATATATCCCTTTGCTACAACTTCTCTATTTATTAATGATAACAATATAGTATAACCATAATCTAGTGACACATTTGTATTATCAGGTTCACTTCTAAAAAAATCCATTCCATATAATAGATTAAAATATACTTTAGCTGCATGTCCCTCTCTATTTGTTTTATCTGCTAGTTCCACTTCTGTTTCATATTTTAATAATTTTTCATAACCTTGTATTTCCAGCCTTTTTAATAACATCGCTTGATTATGTATCTTATATCTTATTATTTGTTGCCAAGCTAAATCTTTTTTTACTTGCTTCCATTTTGTTTGATTTGCAACTTTTTTACTTGTGTTAAAAGATCCATAGTATGGCACCATTTCACAGGATGGATTTCGCTTTTCATCACATATAATTAGTTTTATTTTTTTATTAGCTAATTCATTTATTAGATATGATGTAATTGATGCCATACCATTTTCAATTATTATTGTATTTATTTCAGATAGGTGAATCATTTTTAAATCTTCACTTCTTACTATTAAATAATCATTTTTATAACTTAATTTGCAATTTTTATTTATTACAACTGTTCTCCATCCCATCTATTTTATACCTTCTTTCGTACATTCCTGTTACAGATTTATCAATAAATATCATATTAATCAATTTATCAGTATTAAATCTTTTTTTACTCATTCGTCCTTCTCTATCAGTCAATTTATATTCTTTTTTATTCCTATTTATTTTACTCAAGTTTCCTTGACCTGTTTCCATCAAATCTATTAAACCATTTATTACAGATTTTTTATTTTCCTCTTCTATACTTTCAAAATCTTTCTTTAACAATTTCTCGTATGTATTTTTAAAAACTAGATATTCTTTTTGTAATTTTTCTAGCAAATAATTATACATATAATTATAATTGCTATCTAACTCTTCTATTTCTTCATCTTTTAAATATTTTTTATCTGTATTCATAAAGTGTACTAATCTTTGCATTTTTTCATTCACTATTAATTCTTTAGCAGTTCTAACTTCTGTATCACTACATAATCTCATAGTAATACCATTTTCATCAATGTATTCTTGATTTTTTAACATCTTATTTTTTATTATCTTTAGGTTTGCATATTGTTTATCTTTTAAGAAAGAAGATTTAATAAATTCTTCTACTGTTATTTTTCCATTTTTTATCCTATAAGAAACTTGTATTGGAACTCCAATTAATTGATATTCTTTATTTCCTTTTGCATTTTCATATTCAAATATTACAAAATATGCTTTATTTTCTCCTGAATATCCGCCATATTTATCTACTGGTTTGGTATTCTTTAATGATATTACTGGCTTTTCTTTTACACTATATAAAGTTTGGTTATAGAATTCACCTGTTCCTTCTTCCAACATTCTACTTAAATAGCAATCTTTATAATTTAATATTTTCTTTATTTTATTTATATCTATATTTTTATTTACTATTCCCATTATGATACCGTATTTTTCTTTTTTACTCTCATCACTTTTCATATAGTTTTTAATGTAATCATTATATTTAAATTCACCTAATCCGTGCCATCTTTTATTTAATGTATTTCCAATTACACTTAAAATATAGGCATCATGTGCATGATGATAATGATTTATATTTCTGTTTTTATATATTTGATATTTTATTCTAAACCAATGTCCTAAATCTGCCCTTATTGCAAATACATTAGATTGTGCATATTCATTAGTTAATAAATTCGTAACATATTTTGTTATTTGTCTTGTTTCTACTAATTGTCTTTCTATAAATTTTTCTTTGTCTGTATCTGTCTCAAACATTTTTGTTTTCATTAATCTGTTAAATTTTACTTGGCTAATTAATCCTGCTTCTAGTAAGCTTTTCCACCATGTAATTTGCTCATTTCCAATATTTAATGCTTCACGTAATAGCATATTCTTTTTATTTTGATTTTCACTACGTAGAACTAATGCTTTATTATCAAAACTATCTATCATCTTATATGATTGTGGTATAATATGATCTATTTCATAATTTTGTAATTCATCAATATTTAATGGGGTACCACTATATAAAGATTTTCCATTTTGTATAAAATATAAATACAATTTATCTGTTAATTCTTTATCACTTTGATGTTTTTTTAATTCTGCATAAACTTTATGGTTATAATCTTTTAAATATTTTATCTGGTTTTCAATGTCATCATATATTTTTAATAATTTCCTAGCTCTATTATCTTTTAATGTCTTATTTTTATCTTCACTCCTTGCAAATTCTATATATATGTTTTTTGGAAATGCCTTCATTACTTTTGTTATTTCTTTAACAATACAAATTGTTTGCCATATTGCTCTTTTATTTGCTGGTGATGTAGGTGTTTTATCTATTTCTTTATATGTTATATTTTTTTCTTCTTTTGGTAATAATTCTTCTATTTTTTTATTAAATCCATAATCCTTGTTATTAATTATCTGCATAAAATTAAATTTCGTATTTTCTAATTTTTCCATGATGCTTTCACCATCGTTTGATTTTAAGCCTATTAGTAACATTTTTGATAATCTTGACCAGCCAGAATATTTTAATTTTAATATTTGTTTTATCTGATTATCTGTTAAATCTTTGTATGTATTTTTTAATTTTCTTTCTAATATCTTCTTTTCTTCGAATATGGTAATCCAATAAATAATATTTTCGCACTCTTCATAGTTATTTTCATCTACTTTTCCTAAAATTTTCTTTAAATCTATATATGCTGACATATTAGATGTAAAATTCTCTCCATCACTTAATCCAGTAAAACTTTCTACTTTTATCCCTTCTGTTGCTAACAAATCTATTACTTTTTTCTTTGTTACCTTTTTATTTACTTTGAACAATTTATCAATTATCAATTTTTTTGTATCTTTTGATATTGATCTTTCATTTATCCTTACGTTGTTTAATTCATTTAAGATACAAAATTCAGAATACAATAATGATTGTTTTGGCATTACATCTTCATTTATTAAATATGTACATTTATTCGTCATCCTTCTAATAAATTTTTCTGCTGTTTTGTCTATATCAATAACTTGTTCAAAATTCCATGGATAAATTTTTTCATTGCTTTTTCTTTCTAACCAAGCCCATTTACTATTTCCATTAGCTAAAGGTCCTACAAAATATGGAATTCTGAAATAAAATAATTTCAAAATTTGTTCTTTATTGTCTTTAAGTGTATGATAATATTTCCCCTGTTTTTCTATTATCTTTTCTAATTCTATTTGATGTAATTGGTGCGGAATTGCACCATTATCAGTTACATTTAATTTTATTAAGAAATTTCCATCTGTAATTTTACTTACAATAGTGTTTACTGTTTCATCTTTCTCTGCTAATTTTTTTAATTTCTTTTTTAATGTTTCAAAAAATTCTTCTGGTTTACATTTTTTACATGGCTTACCACAATTTTTCCCATTATATGCAACATAATTATTAGTTCCTTCTCTTCTAAACATTTTTGTATATTCATTTTTAAAATATTTTTTATAAATTTCTTTTAATGTTTCTAAGTCTTTTTTATAAGTCTCATATTTATCTATAAATGCTTCAGATATGTACTTTTTGCCTTTTAAAATATCTTGTAATACATACCAACTGTATATTGTTTTTAATGTTTCATATATTTCTACATTATCATCAAGTAATTCTTTTATCTCTTCTTCATTTTCTATCTCTGTTGTAAATGTTAGATTACCTTTTTCTAATTCTATTTCAAAAATTTTGGTTATGTCAAAAGAATATCCTAGCATAGAACTTATCATATTTTTTAAAAATTGTTTATCTGTTTTATCATATTCATAACATTCTATTAATTTTTCTCTTTTTGCGGATTTAGAAATCGTTTTATCTGTTAAGATGTCTTTTAATTTATTTTCTTTTAAATAAATATTTCTTTCCGCTAAAAAGAAATTTATTTTTTCTAGACTTGCATCAATTTCAGTTGAATTTTCTGCAAAGTTTGTTTCATGTAAAAAATTACCTCTATATTTTATAATATGATGTATCGCCAAATATACTAATCTTATATCTACTTTTTCTTCTGAATTCATTAAATAATTTCTTAAGTGATAAATAGTTGGAAATTTGTGATAGTAATCTTGATCTGTAAACTCTTTTTTCGAAAACAAATTATATTTTTTCCCAAGAATTAATTCTGATAATAATTTATCTTCTAATATATTAGAAGTTTCTTTAAGCATTGGAAAAAAGTTAGGATATTCTTTCTCCATATCATCTAACATTAAACTTTGTAAAATCTTAATTCTTTCATTTCTTCTTTCTATTCTTCTTCTAGTTGAACGAAAACTTCTTCTATCTGCTGCTGTACTCGCTTCATTAAAAATTCTACTTCCCCACATATGTTTATTACCTTTTTTTAACACATTATTTTCTTCATCTGTCACACACCATCCTACTGATCCTACTCCAATATCTAGTCCAATATTATAATTTTTTTCTTCTTTCATATAGACTTTTCCTCCAAATTATGATATATTTAATTTGCTATTAAATTACTATCTAAAATAGCATAATGAGTTAAAATAAGGTTTAACCTTTAATGCCAAGTTTTCTTGGTTTCACTTAGGTGATTTTTAAAGTTCTACATTGGTAGGACTTTTTTTATTGTATAGGAAAAATCGACTTTTATCTTGACATTATATGGATTTTTCCGTGTACAACAAGGTTAAGCTATCTATATATGTGAAGTACTACAAAGCAGTCTTCACATATGTGCGTCGAAATCTTTGATTTCGTTAACGCACGCTTTTCTTATAGTAAAAATATGATATTTTTGTACTCATTACTCGTAGTAATTATAAGACAATTGTATTTTAGCATGTAATCTTATTTTATACAACCATAAAGCTAAAATGTTTGTATTTTATCGTGAATTTTTGTCTTTTTTATTATTATTTATTAAAATTAAATTACATTACTACTTATACATATGTTTTGATTATTTGAATTTGTTTATTGTTTATCTTTCTTTATTGTATTTTATACGATGAATAGTGAAAAGATTGTCGAATTTTGTAGAAATATACAAAATCCAACAATTTTTTAGCATAGTTTATATTTATAAAAGTCAATACTAAATCTACCAAAAAGGGGAAAATAAAAATTACCAATTTAGAAAAAATTATATATGTTTAAACTTCCATATTTTCTATTCTCGCTAACATATCTTTAATTCTATATGAATCACCTGTAATGTTAAATACATAAGAATGATGTAGTAACCTATCAAGAATTGCATTCGCAAGAATATTATCAGAAAATACTTCTCCCCATTTAGAAAACTGTTGATTTGTTGTAATAATTGTAGAACTCTTCTCATATCTTTTCGTAATTAATTGAAACAGCAAATTAGCACCATTTTTATCCACTGGCAAATAGCCTATTTCATCTATAATCAATAATTTATACTTATTAAAAGTCTTAAGCACATCTTTGAGTCGATTTTCTTGATGAGCTATATTCAATTTAGTTATCAAATCATGACAACTAATGAAATATGTACTAATCCTTTTTTTAGCAGCCTCAATTCCAATAGAAGTCGCCAGATGTGTTTTACCCACACCACTAGGTCCCAAAAACAATATATTTTTCTTTTCCTCTATAAATTTTACCGTTGCCAAATCTAGCATTTCATTTTTATTAATACTTGGCTGAAAATCAAATTCAAATTCATCCAAAGTTCTAATAAATGGAAACCCTGCTATTCTTATATTAAATTCTGAAGCTCTTTCTTCCTTAAACTCGATTTCTTTTTGCGTAAGATAAAATAGAGCATCTAAAAAAGAAATGTTATTCTTATCAATTTCTGTTAAATATGTAGATAGACATGTACACATTTTATCTAGTTTTAGTTTTTGTAAGTTATTAATTACTTGCTTATATATCATACTTTTCCTCCTTTTATTAGTTTACAATTAATAGATTATCTAATTTTTTTAAATTCTCTTTTGCATAATCATTTATATCTATTTCGTTCTTATATGGCATAGAGATTTTCATTCCTTCGATGTAATGTTCTTCTGCATAATTAATGAGTTTATTATTTATTTCATGAGTAGCAATTAATTGTTTATTATGATATATGTATAATGTATTATCCACTTGTTTTACTTGAACATATTCATTAATATATTTAGGAGATACAGAATATTTTTTGCCTTTGTAATAAACTAAAGAATCTGGATATACCTTTGTTTTTTCTACATCTATCATATATGAAAGCATCACACGATTATTTGGTAAAGGTAAAAGATGTTCTTTTTCTTTTTCAAATAGTAAAATTGGTGGCATATTGGTTGTTTGGTGCACTGAAGAATTCACCTTATCTTTAATATTTTTTATAATTTCTATTAGTTCTTTTTCATCTTTAAATTCATGATTGTATGGTATTAGCCAAGACATAAATTTGTTTGCCGTTTCATCTTTTCCTTTGGTCTGTGGTGTTCTAGGTCGACATAATTTCACAGTAAATCCCATGTCTTTTGCAAATTGGTTAAATTCTGGGTTTACTTTTCTTTTTTCACAATCTATATCAACAATTGCTCTCATATTATCTGTTAAGATGTGTTTTGGTACACCATTTATATATTGAAATGTAGACATCAAACATCTTTGAACATCTTCTCTGGTTTTTGTTCTACTATATACAAAATCATGTAACCTTGAATATCCTAAGGTTGTTGTCAATACATTAAATTCAAAGACTTCGCCATATTTGCTTATCATGGTTATATTTTCTTTCCAGTCTACTTGTAATTGTTCTCCCGGATTTGTTTCAAATCTAAGATGTACTTTACTAGATTTGGTTGGTTTTAACTTATGTTTTGTTAAATATTTTTTAAAATTAGAGTATGTGCCAATATGATTGTCTTTGCTAAAAATGTATTGATACAATCCCATTTGTGTAATTCCCGGTAAATAGATTTTCGTTTTTATTTCCTCATAATATTTATCTAATTTAGATGGTTTATTTCTATTGGCTGGTTTTCCTTTGTATCCTTCATAATATTTTTTGATGGTGTGTCTTTCTATATTAAATGTTCTTTCTAGTTCACTAAAATTTGGTTTTATCTTTAACGTTTTCATAATTTCTAATTGTCCTTTCACATTTCTTAATATTATGTTTTGTTCCATCTGACATACTCCTTTCATATTCATTCAAGTATATCAGAATATATCTGTACAATCAAAAAAGTAACCAATTTTGGTAGGTTTTATTTTCCCTTTTTTGGTTACTTTTATATTATCATTTTTAAAAAGTGATTTTATTCTTCTATGTCATATCCCGAAACTTTATATCCTTTTATTCTTTTTGTATACATTTTTTCTAATATTTTCATGTTATCAAGATAATCATATACAATTAATTTTTCCTTATTCACACATTCTCTATGAAGTCTTCCAACATATTGGATAATTCTGCCTTTCCATGAAACAGGCATTGTTAAAAATAACGTATCTAATCGACTATCATCAAAGCCTTCTCCTATGGAACTACTTGTTGCTAAAATAATTCTAGATTGATGATTTTTATCAGCATTTTGTATGATTTCTTGCATTTCTTTTGTTTTCTTTTTTCCCATATTGCCTCTATAAATAACAACTGGTATCTCTAAACTTTCCAAACTTTGTTTTAAAACCTTTAAATGTTCTAGTCTTTCTGTTAAGACAATAGGGATTCTCCCTTCTATAATAGATTTTTTCACATCTTGCAAAATTATATTATTTCTTGGTATATTGTGACTCATATCGCTTAAAATCTCTGAAAATGATATTGTTTCCATTTCATGTCTTGGAGCATATTGATAATGTGTTTTTCTTACAATTACTTTATGTTCTATGTTTTTATCATTTTTTGAATCTTTATGATATACTCGACATCTTACCTCTCCACATTGCATATAAATAATCTTATGCCATCCATCTTTTCTTGTTGGGGTTGCCGTTAAACCATATACATGTTTGGCTCGAATTGCTTTTAAAACTTTTTCAAAACTAAATGCTGCTACGTGATGACATTCATCTATGATAACCAATCCATACCCTTTTACAAGTTGTTTTAAATCTTCTTTTTTATATAATGACTGGAAACTTGCTATATCTAATTTGCCATTTAATTTATCTTTTCCATTCCCCATTTGTCCAATTTCTTTTTTAGAAATGCCTAAGAAATAAGACAATTTTTCTTTCCATTGCTCTAAGAGCGTTGTTCGATTAACAATGATTAATGTATTTGTTTTTAATTCTGAAATAATTTTAGATGCAACAACTGTTTTTCCAAAACCTGTAGTTGCACTTAAGACACCCATATCATACGATAATAACTGATTTTTTGCCTTCTCTTGTTTTTTGGTTAATTCTCCTTGAAATTGGTAATCTGTTAAAACACCTTTTTCTCTTTTATCTTTTAAAATCAATTTTACTTTACTTTTTTTACAGATCTCTTTCACTTTATCTATGCAACCTCTTGGTAAAATAATATACTTTTCCTCTTCTTCAAAACAACTAATAATTCTTGGTGTTGTTTCGTAAAAAATGGGCATTCGTAATTTTTGTAATTCATAAAATTTAGGATTTGTAAAACTCGCTAATCTCTTTAAATATGTAATTTCTCTTGGCAATAAATTTGACTTATTAATATATATTTGATTTTCTATCATGCATTGAATATTATTAGAAAATACAATATCTTTTATGGTTTCCTTTTTATATACTTCCTCTTCATTGTCTGGTTCTTGTATCTCAAATTCTTTATAATCCTCATCTTTAAATTTATCAACAAATTGATAAATTTCATCAATTGTTAGTTTTCTAATATTTAACAAAACTTCCATTTGATTTTCTATTGGATAAAAATCCCTATTCACAAAAACGGTATTTCCTAGCTTAGCACTTTCTCCTTGAAAAGGTAATGCAATTAAATTTCCAAATCCTCCTTTTGGCATAGTATCTTGATTAGGAAAGATTCTATCATAAGAATCTAAATCTAACGATTTCTTTTCCATCGTTTTTGTGATTAGTATATTTCCCATTTTTCTTGCTATTTTAGCAGACACACTTTGTTCAAAAAATATCCAAACATGTGCACCATTTCCCGAACGTGATTTTTCTACATACATTGGTATATGTAATTCATCACAAGTATTCCAAAAGGCTATTACATCTTGCTTATATGTTTTTTTATCAAAATCTATTGCCAAAAAATTGCATAAATCTCCTTGTAACAAAGGATATATACCTACTGTGATTTCCCCTTTTAGATGTTTTCTTATCACTGTATCTGTCAAAGGAAGTAACTCTCTATAGGCACAATCTGCACACTTTACTCTAGGTTTATCACATTTATATTGACTAAATTCATTTGCACAAACTGGCGAATAACCAGATTTTCCTGTTTTGGTACTTATCCATCTTTTGGCATAGATATCTTTTCTTCCATTAAAAATCTTTTGAAAAATCTTTATCTTCTCTTCACTAGATATTGTATTAGAATGTTTAATACATTCTGTTCGTTTTCCATATAACTTTTCTTTTAATTTTATATTTTCTTGTTTCAACTCTTCTATGATTTTTACTAACTCTTCTTTTTCCAAATCTTTCATTCAGCCATCTCACCTTTCTTTGAACTTAAGAAATATCCTGTCTATCTCATGATTTTATTTACTATTCTGTTGTATTTAAATTCTATTTCTCTTGTATATTGTATATCTCAAGTTTATTGATGACTATTATGCTTTCTTTATCCAACTAATATGCTTTTCTTAAGAGATTTTACCACATTTTACATAAAATATCTACACTTTTATTGCAAAATATATTGACAGATTATGGAAATACCTGTATACTTTATTTATTATTTGTTCAAATATTCAATCTTGTCCAATTGTCCATTTGGGGACGTTTCTTTTTGGACATTTCTAATGGTTATTTCGATAAATTTCCAATTTACATTACTATAATTATATACATAGAAAGGATGATGTCATGTTATCAATTGTAAAAAGCATTGCTTTGCATGGATTGCAGGGTTATTTGGTAAACATTCAAGTTGACATATCTGCTGGTATGCCTACTTTTGAAATTGTTGGTTTGCCAGATACAAGTATTAGAGAATCAAAAGAAAGAGTGAAAACAGCTATCAAAAATTCTATCTCTGAATTTTTAAGTCGAAAAATTGTTGTAAACCTTGCCCCTGCTAGCACAAAAAAAGAAGGTTCTATTTTTGATTTGCCAATTGCTGTTGGTATCTTAATTGCTACTGGATTTATTTACAATATGGATTTAGCAGATACGATTTTGATTGGAGAACTTTCTTTGGATGGTTCTATTTGCCCTGTAAAAGGAATTTTACCAATTTGTATAGAAGCAAAACATTTAGGTATAAAAAAGATACTTCTGCCAAAATCAAATGCAAAAGAAGCTTCTATTATTGATGGTTTGGAAATTATCCCTGTTTTTCATTTAAATGAAGTCATTGACTATTTGAATGGCAATTTTATGATTTCGCCTGAACCAACTACACATTTTATTTCTAATAATTCTTTTTATGAATTTGATTTTTCAGAGGTAAAAGGACAAGAAAATGTGAAAAGAGCTTTAGAAATTTCAGCGGCTGGTGGGCATAATTGTTTATTAATTCGGTAGTCCGGGTTGTGGAAAAACCATGTTGGCTCGAAGACTTCCTTCTATCTTACCAGATATAACTTTTGAGGAAGCTTTGGAAATCACGAAAATTCACAGTATTTCTGGATTATTATCTGAAAATCTCCCTTTTATTTCTAAAAGACCTTTTAGGAGCCCGCATCATACCATTACAGAGACTTCTTTGGTAGGTGGCGGTAGAATTCCCAAGCCCGGTGAAATTAGTTTGGCACATTATGGTGTTTTGTTTTTAGATGAATTGCCTGAGTTTAATAAATATACTTTAGAGGTGTTACGTGGCCCTTTGGAAGATAAACAAGTAACAATCAGCCGTGTTGATTTTTCAACAACATATCCTTGCAATTTTATGTTTATTGCTAGTATGAATCCTTGTCCTTGTGGTTATTACGGTTCTAAAGAAAAGCAATGTATTTGTCGTGAAGATCAAATTCAAAAGTATATTCACAAAATTAGTGGACCTCTTTTAGATAGAATCGATATTCATATAGAGGTAGAAAGTGTGGACTATCAAAAATTGGATACTTCTTCCTTGTCAGAATCTTCTAGTGAAATTAGAAAAAGAGTCAATAAAGCTCGAAATATTCAGTTAGATCGTTACAAAGATCATCGAATTTTTTCCAATTCTGAACTTACCCCTAATTTGATTTCAATCTATTGTAAACTCTCTACCAAAAGCAAAAAAATTTTAGAGACTGCTTTTCATGCTTTAGGGCTAAGTGCAAGAGCTTATAGCAGAATTTTAAAAGTTGCTAGAACCATTGCTGATTTAGACAATTCCCATGATATCCAAACACATCACTTAGCTGAAGCTATACAATATAGAAGTTTGGATAGAAAATATTGGAATACTTAGTCATCTATATTCTAGCACATGACTACTTATTGATATATTAATTTGAAAGGAGTGTTTTTATTAAAAAAATTTATATATCTGATAAACAATATCCTACACAATTAAAAGCTATACCGAATCCTCCTCAAGCTTTATATTTAGAAGGAAATATAGCTTTATTAAATAATCCTATTATTGGGATTATTGGCTCTCGTAGCTGTACGAAAAATGGTAGGCTATTGACGCAAAAATTTGCTTACGAGTTATCTCAATGTGGTGTAACCATTATTAGTGGTCTGGCTAAACGGTATTGATACAATGGCACATTTATATTCTTATAATCAACTTGGTAAAACCATTGCCGTTCTTGGAAATGGTTTCCATCATATTTTTCCAGAGGAAAATGTAGAATTGTATCAAAAAATATTAGATAATGGAGGGTTGATGATTAGTGAATATCCTCCAGATACCAAATGCCAATCTGACTATTTTTTAGAAAGAAATCGTATTGTTAGTGGATTGTCTTTAGGAATTTTAGTAGTGGAAGCACTTGCTAGAAGTGGAACAAGTGTGACTTCAAGGTTGGCATCTTTGCAAAATAAGAAAGTTTTTGCAATACCACATGAGATTTGGAATTCGCATGGAATAGGCACAAATCGATTGATAAAAAATGGTGCTATTTTAGTTACAGATACAGCAGATATTTTACAGGAATTTAAACCTTTGAGAAAAATGATAAAAACTTTGGATACAATTGATAAAGTTTCATTAGATTGTTTGGATGTTGATTATCATATTTTTGATACTTCTAATAGTCCTTCAAATTCTATTTCCTCTTCTAAATCTTCTGTGTCTGACAATAAAAATTTAAATTTTCAATTTAATTCTTCTACTCATCCTCTTTCTTCTTGTGCCTCTTCGCATGTTTTACAGAAGAAGATTTTAAAAAATTCTAAGTTGGCATATATTTATGATTTAATGTCTTTGAATCCTATGTCTATTAATGAAGTCTGTGAAAAGACTTCTACTCCTATTTCAAAGGTTTCTAGTGATTTATTTGCATTAGAACTGGAAGGTTATATTAAGAAAGTGGCAGGTGGTTATATATGTATTTTAGACAAATAACTGGCAAATATGGGGAGGATTTGGCTTGTCAATATTTAAAACAATTAGGGTATATCATTATTGAACGAAATTTTTTTTGCTATCAAGGTGAAATTGATATTATTGCCAAAGATCCTGTTAAAAATGAGTTGGTTTTTGTTGAAGTGAAGACGAGAACCAGTTTTAAGTATGGCTCTCCTATAGATGCTGTTGATAAGAATAAACAAAATCATTTGCTGAAGGCTTGTGCTTTTTATTTATATAGACATCATATTCATCATATTTTTGTCCGCATTGATGTTGTTGAGGTTGTTTTCTATAATGGTTTACCTTATCTTCGCCATACACAACAGATTTTTTGATGAACTTTTATCTATATATTTGTGTACAAGCAACAGTAAATGATTACAATAACTGTTTTATATTATTTAATTCATTTTATCTTTCATTTTCAGAAATGTTTTTTTAATATTCAATATTGGGATTTAGTACTGCATTCAAAGATTCACGATACTCTTTCCATCTTGGACAAAAACTGTCCATTAAATTTCTAAATCTTTCATTATGATTTTTTTCAATTAGATGTACTAATTCATGTATTACAACATATTGTATTTCTGAGTCTTTCTTTTTTGCTAGTTCTAAGTTAAAATAAATTTGTTTTTTATCAATGTTGCAATTTCCCCATTTGTTTTTCATCTTTCTAATTGAATAACAATTAGATTTTACTCCAATCTTATTTTCCCATTTTGGTATAAAATAATCCAATTTTTCTTCTAACTTTTCTTTGTAAAAACCATTCATTAATTTTTCTTTATTTTTAAGGCTTGAAGATTTTCTTACATTCATTATGATTGTTTTATTATTATTAATTTTAACACTTGGGGTATTTGAATTACATACTCTTAAAATGTATCTTTTTCCGTTTAAGTAATGATCTTCTCCTGAAACATAACTTCTTTTTGTTATTCTATTTTGTTCTTCATATCTTTTTAGTTGATTATTAATCCAATTTTCTTTTGATTTAATTGTTCTTTGTATTGTGCTCATATCCATATTTTGTGGTACAGAAGCTTTTATCATTAAGTTTGGATATACTTTTAAATTTATGTTCTTAACTTGTTTTCGATTTATTATTATTTTAAAATTATTTATTAGCATCTGCATTAACATCCTCTCGTATTTTTCCATAAATTAAATATCTCTTCTCTTTGACTTTCATTTTCAACCAATACACATAACTCTTTTTTAAATTCTCTTTGCTTCATTTTTGATTCCATGAAGTTTCTTGAAATATTTGATGTCAAATAATTATATAGTTGGATTGTTTTTTCTTCATTTTTATCCAGAATATCATATAATCCCCTTAATCTTACGTTATGCATTGATTTTGGATATGCTCCACTTTGCTCTGGAATTTTTACTTTTTTTACAAGTTCTATTAATTTTTCTAAATATTCTCTATAGTCTAAGCTTTGTTCTTTTTTAGTTTCAATTAATTCTTCAAGTAATTCTGACATTTTACTATAATATCTTGGGTTCTGATTTTTGTTATTTATAATAGTTGAAGCTATATTATTTTCTATTGCAAGGGCCATTGCTTTTTTATTTCTTTTAAAACTTTCTGGCATAACTTTTGTAGCTTTATCTAGTCCACTTGCAACTATCACATCTAACAGTGTAGTATTATCTAATTTATATTGTATTTCTGAAGACTCTGCATTTATATAATTATCTATCATATATCTCATGGAACTATCATAATTTTTTAATTCTATATAATCTCCTGCTGATTTCATTATTTCATCTCTAGCATTATTATAATAGTTAACATCTTCTCTTATTTCCTTTATTTGTTCTTTAGTATAACCCGCTTTTGTCATTTCATCAGCAATATTTGTATATGCTATTACTAGGTTAGAAACCGAATCATAAAACTCGATTCTTCTACTTTCAGTATTTTTCAATTTTTCCTGTCTTGTTTCACTTATTGTATCAAGATCTTCAGCTACAAAATAGTGTAAAAATTCCAATGTTCCTTTAGGATTTTTCACTGGTTCACAGATAGATTTTACTTTTTTTAGTGCTCTATTTAATCTTTGTCTACTGAATTTTAGCCTATTTTTCAATAATCCTGTTATGTCTTCTTTATCAAAATTGTCAAAAGCTCCTGTGGTATAATCTTCAATTGCTCCCTCAATATTTTGAAATAAATCTTTATAATCGACTATATATCCTAAGTCTTTATCTTTATCCAATCTATTTACTCTACAAATTGCTTGAAATAATCCATGGTCTTGCATTTTTTTATCTATATATAAATATGTTACAGAAGGTGCATCAAATCCTGTTAGTAATCTATTTACAACAATCAGAACCTTCATCTCAGATGGTGTATGAATAAATTTATATATAGCATCGTCTTCAAAGCATCTTATGTAATCATCATGTTCACTATCACTTCTTAGTTTAGGATATTTATTTTTATCCCACATTCTTTGATATACTTCATAAACTTTTTGTCTGTCTGATAATGTAAACTCACCATCTTCTTCTCCTTTAACATTTGCTATATATGGTGTATATGATGATATAATAGCACACTTAGTGAATCCTTTTGCCTGAAAAATTTCCCAATATCTACACGCTTCATATATAGTACTTGCAACTAGAATTGCTGTACCTTTTCCTTGTTCAAGCCTTGGAATTTTTTCAAAATCAAATATTATATCTTTTACTATTTCTTCTAATCTTGATCCAGAACTTGTTAGATTTTGTAAGGTGCCCCATCTTTCTTTCAGTTTTTGTTTTGCAAATTTATTTAGTCCTGCTGTTTTAGCTTCAAACCACTCATCTATTTTTTTAGGTTTGTTTATTCTTTGTTCTACATTTCTCGATTCATAACATAAGTCAACTACTATACCGTCTCTTACAGCTTGATCAAATTTATATGTGTGAATATACTTTCCAAATTTTTCTAATGTGGTTGCTTTTGACTTCTTCATTAATGGTGTCCCTGTAAACCCTATAAACGTTGCGTGAGGCAATATCCTTTTCATTTCTTCATGTAATAAGCCCGCTTGAGTTCTATGGCATTCATCTACAAATACAAAAATATCTCCTTTTGCAGAATATACTTCATTTTTATATTTTGTTAATTCTTTAACATAATCTGCATAATTTTTATCTGAGTTTTCATCAACTGAACTACCTACTTTATGTATCAATGAACAAATTAATCTTCCTTTAGAATATTCATTAAGCGATTGTAATAAATCATTGCAACTCTTTGCTCTATATATCTTTTCCTCTGCATTACTAAATACTTCTTCTATTTGCTTATCTAACTCTTTTCTATCAGTAAACACTAATACTCTCGAATTGTTCATGTTTGATAATATCCATTTAGCGATTAGAAGCATGGATAAAGATTTCCCTGAACCTTGTGTATGCCATATAATTCCACTTTCATGCTTTTTAACATACTCTCTTGCATTGGTTACACCAAAATATTGATTATATCTTGGTACCTTTTTTATTCCACCATCAAATATAATAAAGTTGTCCAATAAGTCTAATAGCCTTTCTTTTTCAAATAATGAAGGCAATTGTTGATCTATTAAAAAATCCTTTTTATCAATTAAGCTAACAATTTTTTCATGTAATTGGCCTATTGCTTTTTCATCTTCAATCCACGGAAGATAATATTTAGCAGGTGTTAATGTTGTAGCATATTTTAAACCTTCTGTGTCATTTCCCGCTATTATAAATTGAATAGTAGTAAAAAATCTTTCAATAAATAATTCCTTTTGATTATCTAAATTTTGCCTTATTCCCTCATTAATTGATATTGTGCTTCTTTTTAATTCGATTACTCCGATAGCAATTCCATTGATATAAATTACAATATCAGGTCTTTTTTCATTCTGTCCTTCGATTGTTACTTCTTCTGCAACATAAAAGTCATTATTAGTATAATCCTCATAATCTATAAAATATACTTTTTGTTCTTTTTCTCCAGCATATAAAGTAACTCCTGTTCCATATTTGAGCATGCTATATACTTCTTTATTCACTTCATATAATGATCTTGTTTCATTATGAGCAACTTTTTTTAGTTGTGCTATAGCCTTTTTAGCTATTTCTTGAGGATATTTTTTTGTTAAGAACTTCAAAAGTAAGTTATCTTCTATATTTGAATTATTTTCTCTATCTTCAAAATTCCCAAGGTATGTATAATCAAGTTTCTTTTCAAATATTTTATGTAGTATCCTGTCTTGTGTTACTTTTTCTAATACATTTATATTCCTCATAATTTTACCTCACTTTTCCAATTAATAAATCTTCAATTATACCGCGTTTTATTTGTTTGTATTTCATTAATTTGTTTTTTAACATATCTAATTCTTTTTCCATTGTGGATAATTTAATCCCTATATTTTTTTGTTCTCTTATATCCATTGGAATTTCCAACTCAAATGAAGCAAATTTTTTATTTGAACATACATATCTTTTGCCACTGCCTTCACACATAGTTGATGCCTGATTTAAAAATTTTTTATTTTTAAATATATATGCTCTAAACAGTAAATCCATTGTTATTATTGGTCTAAATCTCACAATATGATAGCTATAAACCAAATCTTCAATATCTTCCATTGCCACTGCACTTATTCCAATATCTAATCTTGTTTCTGATGAAGGTGTAAGAAATATATCTCCTTTTTTTATTGAACATCTATGTATTTTCTCTTTAGAGGCTGTCACAAAATGCCTGCTTACATTTTTGTAAATAAAATTCAATCGCATTATATCCATAAAATTTAGTAATCTTATTTCTTTTTCATCTTTTATGATCTTCTTATCTACTCCATTTCCTGTAAATTCTCCAATATCTCCTAGTTTTACTTTTTCCCATTTATATATTTTATTTGTTCCATTAAGCAATTCTTGAGTAGTAGCTTCAAATACTTTTTGTTTTTTTTCTATAGTTTTTTTTAAGGAATTAATTAAATTATCCATATTAATTAAAATATTGGCTATTCTATTTTGCTCTTGTAAATCATCTATGATTTCAATTGCATATTTGCCTATTTGTGGTTCTGTAAGTTGTGGAACTCCTGTACTTTCATTGGCAAACTTAACTTTATAATTTATAATATTTTTTATATATTCCAGATTAACATTTTTTTTAGGTTTTAGAACTAATAATCTTCCAACAGGCATATATTTTTCATTAATTCTAGTCTCAGCATGACCAACTGTTCCTCTTGCTGTAACTGTAATAGAATCATAATCTACATTGTATTTTTTATAATATCCATATAACCCTTTTTCAGTTAGTTGATTAGAATACACAGGATATTTATATTCTCCTTTTTTAAATTTTGAGTATTTTTCCTTTTTTATATCTCCCCCTGCAGTTATTTCAAACAAATCCGACAATATTTCTTTTTTTTGCATTAATATCCCATCCTTTCTAGATCTTTTAAAACTAAAGATTCTAATTCAGATGTTTCTTTTAATAACTGATCTAACGTATATTCATAGTTTTCAACTTCTGATATAATTTGATTTGAAAAGTCATATATTGTATCAATATATATGTCTATAAAACTATTTTCTATATCTTTAAACCATTTTTTGTTTATAATTAATTCTTTTGATGTTTCTTCATCTAATAAATCATATTTTTTTATTACTAAATCATTTAATTCATTTTGAATAACTTTAATATCATTTTTTAATTCCTTTTGTTTAGCTAAATTATTCAATATTTCTTTTAGAGTTTTTATATTTTCTTCTGTCTCTTCTTTTATTTTATCTCTTATCAATTTTTCATTTACTTTATCTTCATCATTAAATATACATTCGTCTCCTGTATTTTCTTCAACTTTTGATTGAAATTCTTGTATTAACTCACTTAAATCATTATTTAAACTTTCTAATTTGTCTGCATATTCTTTAAAATACTCTTTTATAACGATCTTCTTTGGTAATAAATCAGATTCAAATTGATTTTTTTTTATTTTTCCATTTTTATCTTGTCCATAAACTAATTTGGGAACCCATCCATTTTCAACAATTAAGTGCAAATCATCTTTTAGTGTATTATTATAATATTCCATTAAAATTTCATAAGCTTCATATTTATCTATTAATTTATCATCTTTAAAATTTTCTAACATACTATTAGATAATTTTTCTGTTAAACATTTTACTCTCGTTTTATTATTTACCTCATATAATGTATTTTTATTTTCTTCCTCCCAATTAATTACTCTTTCTATCAATTCTTGAAAATAATTAATATATTCTTTCGAATTTCGTATTCTTTCATTTATTGTATCCTTATCTATGGCTAAATCCAAATATCCTTCTTTTTCATTTTTCTTAAATAATTCATTTTTTAAATTGGGAGCTACATTCCAATATTTATTTAACTTTTCAATATCTCTTTCTGGCATTCCTCCAAATAAATGTGCTTTTATATCTTGCTTTGTTTCTTCATCAGATGAGTCTATATATCTTGGAATATTTAAATTATATTCTTTTTCTTCTATCTCTTCCATTGTGACAATTTTTGAATACTTTGCTTCTTCAATTCTTCCTAAATATGTATCAGTGATTTTCTTTATATCTTCCTCTCTCAATTTATTTTTATTTCCATCTTTGATAAAATATTTGCTTGCATCTATCATAAAAATATCTTTTCTATTCTTTGCGTCTTTTTTATCTAAAACTACTATACAGGCAGGTATTCCCGTGCCATAAAATAAATTTGATGGAAGACCTATAATTCCTTCTATAAATCCACTTTTTAATAAGTTTTTCCTAATGACTTCTTCTTGTCCTCCTCTAAAGAATACACCATGAGGAAGTATTATTGCACCACGTCCATTTATTGGGTCCATTGATTTTAGCATATGTAAAAGAAAAGCATAATCTGCACAATTATCTGGTGGCATACCAAATCCTTTAAATCTTTCATATTCCTTGTCCATATCTAAATCGGTGCTCCATTTTTTTACTGAAAATGGCGGATTGGCCACACAGAAATCAAAAGTTCTAATAATACCATTTTCGACATATCTCGGATTTGTCAATGTATTTCCATCCTTAATTTGTGCTGTAGCATTTCCATGCAGAAACATATTCATAACGCAAAGCCCGGCTGTATTAGTATCTTTTTCCTGCCCGTATAGATATACTTTTGTACCTTCCTTTGCTTCATTACCAGCTTTTATTAATAATGATCCTGATCCACATGCCATATCATATATTTCAATTGGACTCTTTGTTGATTGATTAATTTTTAATATCTTAGCCATAACCCTAGATACTTCTGAAGGTGTATAAAACTGCCCCTTACTTTTTCCCGCTTCAGATGCAAATTTTTTCATTAAATATTCATATGCATCTCCTAAAACGTCGTTATCATCGGCTCTATTATTGCTAAAATCCAACTCTGGGTCTTGAAATATTTCAACTAAACCACTTAAAGCATCTACCATATCCTTTCCTTTTCCTAATTTATTTTCATCATTAAAATCAACAATATCTATTACATTTTGTAAATCATTTTCTTCTGCTATCTTTGCTAAGATTTTATTAAATTCTTCGCCTATATATTTTTTTCCCTTCAGTGAAATCATAGTATTAAAATTTGCATCTTTGGGTACTTCAATTAATGACTCTTTCTTATTATAGCATTTATCTGTGATTACTTTCATAAATAATACAATTAATACATAATCTTTATATTGTGTTGCATCCATTCCTCCTTTACTTCTTAATGTATTGCAACTATCCCATAATTTACTATATAAGACGCTTTTCTTTACTGCCATTTTTATTTTCCTCCTATTTTTTCTTCCATATAATTTCATATCCTATTGCGTTTGCTATATCTTTAACTTCAGAATATTTAATTGTTCCCTTTGCAAGCTTATTTGATAAATTTTGTAACGGAACTTTACTACTTTTCTTACTTATTTTTTTTGCTACATCTCCCATTTGCCATCCACTTAAAGTAATATATCCCTTAACTTCATCTCTAATAGATTGTGATATTTCTTTCTTTATCATATTACACCTCTAATTCTATAATTATTATATAATTTATATCATATACTATATTATTTTACAATATAATATATAGAATAAATTAATTAATAATATATTATATTTAATGATGTATTATTATATTATCTTCTCTTTATAAAAACTTGATTTTGCTTTTGTCTAGCTAACGTAAACTCTATTTTTGCTAATTATTTAGATAAAAAATTATATATGAATAGGAAGATATGAAGATGCTTAGTCTCAGAGAAGTAAATGATAATGATATATTAGAAAATTGGTTAACTTATAAATAACATAAGATTTTGATAGGCCCCTGAAGAATATAAGAATCATCATATTTATTTTGATCAGATTGCTGAGAATATTTTAAAGAATGTGCCTAAGCAGAGTCAAAAATATGTTAAGAAACAATTAGATTAAGTTGATGGAATTTTATTATTGGAATGAGAAGTGTTATAGAAATGGCTTTGTTGATGGTTCTCAGTTAATTATGGGATGTTTTAAGGAATAATTGATTTCAAATTGTGCTACAAAATAATCAAATTGTAGCACAGATAGAACAAATCGGAAAGCCTTAACATTTGTACAATTTTTAACTTTTCCCTTTGGCTTTCCGTAAATTTGTTCTGCGCCAATTTTACGCAAGTAAAATTGTGTGCATCTGTTGCGCAAAGCGTTTTTTATACAATAGGAAAGGGTTATTTTCCTATTGTAAAACAATAGCAGGCTTTTTTAACATTTTTATTCTGTCTATAACATTTTAAGCCTACGTCATTGTTCGTGTGCCAATTTTACGTTAGTAAAATTGTATGCAATCGTTAGAGCAAAGCAATGTTCTTGAATAAGGAAACTCGATTTTTCTATTGAAAATAAAACGCATTTATTTTCACTTTGCATTGCGAAACTTAAAGTTGCATAGTGTTTCCTATTCAAGAACAAATCATACAAACATGGATTATTTTTTATTCCTAAATACATTAATTGATTTACCATCTTTAGTTTTCCAGGTTAACCATCCATTATTAGCACTTCCAAGAACAACCCAACCAGCTGTACTAGGGGAATTACATTCAACATCTTTCATCAATATTCCATTTTCTATTATTGCCATTCTTCTTGATTCTGGCATCCAATCTTTATCACAAGGAAGACATCTACTACCTTTTAATACAATGAATTTACCATTATCAACTTTCATAGATGCTTTTGCAATTTGATTTCCATTACTTTTTTGAGAAATATAATATTCTCCATTAGGAACTAAAGATTTATTAGGATTATGTATGTTTTCTTGAATCTCATCTGTTGCTGTATTAAAAGATTCTTCTTTACTTATTGACTTTGGAAAAATTTGTGTTCCCTCTAGTGATGAAAGTAATTGAACTACTAAATCTACATTTACAGCAAATAATTCTGTATTTTCTATATTACTTTTTCTAAAAATCTCTTGTATAAGCGTTTCTTTTTCATCATAATCTTCTACTTCTATAGCAAATCTTCTTTTTAATCCTACAATTTGAACATACCCATTATGCTCCAGATTGTACATACGTTGTTCGAAATTTTCTTTCCTTGTCTTTCCTATTTTTACAAGTCCATCCACTATAGTCGTCATACAATAAATTACTCCTCTTGCCATTTATATTCCTCCTCTTATTCATGCCAAATTCTCAGCATTCTCATTTATTTCTTCAATATCTTCTCGAATCTCTTTAAATAAATCCACATCATTTCCAAAAAGCTCATATACTTGTCCAACAGTATTAAAAGGTTGCTCTGTTAACTTTTCCATTTCTATCGTTCCATTTTTAACAACATAATCAACTAGTAATTTCACAAATTGTATTTGTTTCATATTCAGTCTATTTTCATTTATGTATTTGTAAAAAATATCACTTGCAACACTTTTATCAAGTCCAACTATATTTCTTACTGCTTTTATTACATTTGTATCTCCAAATGTTTCTGCATATTCTTTGTTACTTCCTAATTCTTCGAATAGTATTTTTTCTAAATTTTCTTTTTCTAATTCAGTTAATCTTATATTATGTCTTATTTTCCATATAATGCTGTTTTCCAAATTACCTGTTAAAAATTTTTCTAGTTTCTTTCTGTAATTTGTAAAGTTATTTCCTGTACTTACATATACATATTGTTCATCAATATCATTTAAAGTATCTTCTATATCAATATATACAGGCGGTCTATTGTATGGATCTATAAATTGTATTAGGTCTCTTAATTCTTTTCTAATTTCTTCTACTTTCCAGAAATCTGCTTCTTTCAAGTAATCTGTTTCTGCTACTTTTAAAATTAATTCTTGTTTTTCTTTTACCTGTGGTACTGTCCCTAATTTTTCTAATTCAGATACTGTGTCTATTATTCCATTCTCACATCTACTAGTTTTTTCTGTTCTAATTCTTTTTACTTGTAATTGATATAATAAATTGTCAAATCTTTTAGCTGATTCATTTTCGTCTGATACTATAAATAATGGAATTAAATTTTCTTTTATATCTGCTAAATCTATTGTAGATATATATACCCAATTTTCTTTTTTAGAAAATTGTTCTATATAATGAACCTTTGCTTTTACCAAAAAGCTTTTTGTGTTTAGTTTATTTATTTCTTCAATAAATTCTTGTATCAATTCTTCTCTATAATTTTTAAATGCCTCATCACTTTGGTATTTTAAATTTTGTAATTCTACAACTAAATCTAACTTATATCCATATGTTCTTTCTGTCAAACTTATTTGTGTGTTTGCCTCTATACCTTTTGGATTTTCAGAGAAGAATTCAAAATTTTTACAATAGTCAAATATGTAAAATTCTTTTTTATCTTCTCCTACTCCAAATAGATCCTTACAAAGTCTTGTTCCTCTTCCTATCATTTGCCAGAATTTTATTTTTGACTTCACTGGTTTGAAAAATACTAAATTTAATATTTCTGGTACATCAACGCCTGTATCTAACATATCAACAGATACTGCAATTTGAGGAAAATCATCTTTGATACTAAAATGTTCTATTAGGTTTTCTTTATATTCCACTTTATTATGTATTACTTTTGCAAATTCACCTTTATACTCTGGATATAATTCATTGAATATTTCTACTATTCTTTCTGCATGTCTACGTTTTTTAGCAAATATGATAGTTTTTCCTAATTTATCTCCACCATCTACTTTTAGTCCTTTTTCCATCAAAAGTTCTAATAATTTCTTTATAGTATCTCTATTGAATAACCAAGTATTGATTGCTGTAGCGTCTATTTCTTCTGGCATTTTTTCTTCATCATTTGCAAAGGCATTTTCATATTCTTCTTTTTCTTCTTCACTTAACTCTGCGTATTTAATACCTCTATCCATAAAGTCTGTACTTGTTTTTATAGTATGATAGTCTACTAAATATCCCTCTTTTACTGCTCTTTCATATTCATATGCAAATGTTGGTACATCATTTTCTATTTCAAAAAATCTATATGTATTTCTATCTACATCATTTCTTGGAGTTGCTGTTAAACCTACTACTAATCCATCAAAATAATCAAATATTGCTTGATATTTTTTGTATATGCTTCTATGTGCTTCATCTACTATAATTAAATCAAAATGTCCTGGAGTAAATAATTTATTTCCTGTTCTACTTTTTGTACTATCTATTGCATTTATCATTGTTTGATATGTTGAAAATACAATTCTTGAGTCTTCTGGATTGTCTACTGCACTTAATAAATTACAACAAGACATATTCGGCAATAACTTTGTAAAATTATTTTTTGCTTGTTTTACTAAAACTGTTCTATCAGCTAAAAATAATACATTTTTAACCCATTCTTTATCAGTTAATACATCTACTATTGAAATTGCTGTTCTTGTTTTTCCTGTTCCTGTTGCCATTACTAACAGTGCTTTTCTGTGTCCTTCTTCAAAAGTTTCACAAACACTTTTTATTGCTTCTAATTGATATTCTCTATTTGTTATTTTATCATCTACAAATATATGCTCTAAACTTTGTCTGCTACTTCTTCTATTTATCAATAATTGTAATTCATCTTGTGTATAGAATCCTGCTACTTTTCTTGGTGGATAATTTACATCATCCCACATATATATTTCAAATCCATTTGTGTAATAAATAACCGGTCTTTGATGATATTCTTTCTCCATACAATCTGCATATAACTTGGCTTGATTTTGTCCGACTTTTGGATCTACACTCGTTCTTTTTGCTTCAACAACTGCAAGAGGATAACCATTTTTACCAAATAATACATAATCCGAACGACCTTCTTGTTTATTATTTGGCATACCTTGTAATTTTAATTCTTCTTGTATATTTGTTTCAAAATCCCAACCAGCAAGTTTTAATTCTAAATCAATATATTTTTTTCTTGTTTCATATTCAGATATATCTTTAACTTTAAATGCATAATTTTGCTTTTTGTTTTCTCTTGTTTGAGTTAGTTTTTTTCTTAACTCTTCATTTTCTTTTCTTGTTTCTTCTAGCTTTTTGTCTTTTGCTTCTAATTCTTGATATAGAGTTTCTCTTTCTTTTACTGCTAATACATTTACAGTTTGTTTTGGTAAAATATTTTCGTCAAATTCTTTTTCTTCAAAACTATCTGAATAACAATATGCTATCCAACAAGTAAAATTATATAAATATCTTAAAGCAAGAATTGCCTCTTCTCTTGATATCTTTTTGTTATTATGTACTGCAAAATTTCCTAGTTTTATAACATATTCAATTTGTTTTAACAATTTTTCATCTATTATATTTTTAAATGTTATATCATGCACTAAAGCTGATAAATTATCATTGTATGGAATTCTTAAATCGTTATCATTAGTATATAGCCATTTTACTGCTAGTTCTAATGCTCTTCTACTTAATATGCTACATGTCACTGTATTTAATCCTATTCCATTTTCTGCTTCACAACATGCTTCTGAAAAATTATTAAATATTTTACTTTGTTTTAAAAAATCAAAATTTGACATATTTTACTCCTTATTCATTTATTATCCAAAGTATTTATTCATTAAACTTTCTTGTAATTCTTCTGTTTCTTTTAGACTTTTTTCTATTATAAATTTTTGCTTGCTGATTTGTTCAACAAAGTTTGCAAATTTATTTTGTAAATTAATTGGTGGAATTCCAATTTTATAATGTTTAAAAAACTTTATTGGTACCCTTTTTTGTCCAGCACTTCCTGTCATATTCATTTCTGCTTCTTTTCTAAAAGAATCTAATGTAGTTAATGTATATAACCAAATACTATTAATTTTTTCTTTTGGCCTTAATACATGAAATTCTGTTGAGCCAAAACCAATATTATTTTTTAACCCCTTGGCAATCGCACCTTTCCCATTCTCCATACATGGTGTTATTTTTGCAAATAAAACATCCTTTTCAATAAAATATGAAAATCCCGACTTTACATCATTCAAAAATCTAATCTCTCTCGTATCTATATCGCCTTTTTCAGATACAGCTTGCATTGGAATAAATGACACTTCGATATTATTGATATTAGAAATCTCACTTTTTTGAGGATTTAATATACAAACCTTTCCTATTTCGTCAATATAACTCCAATTCTTATCATTCTTCTTTAAATCTCCAAATGTCTCTACAAACTGTGATTTAATAAGTGCATCTAATTCTTCTATTTGCTTTTTTCTTAAATCTATTATTTCTTGAACTTTATCTAATTGATTAACTATACACTTTTGCATATTTATATCAATTAGTTTTAATTCTATATTAGTTAAATTTCCTAATTTTATATATTTTATAACTCCACCTATTGCATTTTTTCTTAATTTTTCAATATTACTACTAATTAGATAATATAAATATTTTGTATTTAATATATTTTTATTTTTTGTCTCTATTATATATGTTCTTTGATATGCATCAAATTTACCATTATAATATTTAACATTTAAATCTCCATTTCCAGCAACTAAAACACATTCACAGTCATAAGAATAATCATTTATTCTTAATGGCTCATTTGAACAAGTAAAAAAAGGATATTTTCCGTTTATATTTGAGGCATTGGCATCTAATTTTCCTGTTCTTATTCTAACATATTCCCCTAAATTAACTTCCTCCATCACATCATTTCCTCCAACTCTTTCAATTTTTGTTGGATTTCATCTTCCATATCAATAACTCTTTTTAAAATAATTTCTGGCTTTTCATATTCTTTCTTTTCAACAACTATTTCTTTATATTTATTAATAGATAAATCATAATCATTTTCTACTATTTCTTCTTTTGTTACAAAGAATGATTTTTCTGTTCTTTTTCTGTTTTGTTCTTCTTCTGATTCTCTATTGTTAAATCTTTTTATAATATCTGAAATATCATTTTCTTTTACAGGTTGTCTTTGGTCATCTAAACTAAATCCATCTGCTGTCATATCATAAAACCAAACTCTATCTGTTCCACCTTGTGTTGTTTTTGTAAATATCATTATTGCTGTTGAAACTCCTGCATAAGGTTTAAATACTCCGCTTGGCATTGAAATAATTGCTTCTAATTTATGATTTTCTATTATTTCTTTTCTAATTGCTTTATGCGCATTTGAACTTCCAAATAATACACCATCTGGTACTATTGAAGCACATCTTCCCCCTATTTTTAATATTCTTAAAAATAGTGTTAAGAATAATAATTCTGTTTTTTTAGTTTTAGTAATTGCTAATAAATCTTTTGATGTTCTTTCTGCATCTATTGAACCTTTAAATGGTGGATTTGCTAGAACTAATGAATATTTTCCATTATCTTCATTGTCTTCTGATAGAGAATCTTTATATGTAATATTAGGATTTTCTATACCATGTTGCATTAAATTCATTGCCCCAATTCTAAGCATTGTTCTATCCATGTCAAATCCATAAAACATTGTATTATTAAAATGTTCCAATAAATTATTTTGTAAAAATAAATCTCCTTTATTTTCTCTTAAATATTCTCCTGCTGCAACTAAAAAACCTGCAGTACCACATGCTGGGTCTACTATTATATCTTCTGGTGTTGGTTTCATTAATTCTACCATCATTTTGATAATGTGTCTTGGCGTTCTAAATTGCCCATTTACACCTGCTTGACTTAATTTAGATAACAAATATTCATATACATCACCTTTGGTATCTTTATCTTTCATTTCTAGCTTGTCCATTGCTGTTACTACTTTTTGTAACATAATTGGTGTTGGTATTATAAATATTGCATCTTCCATATATTTTGCATAAGCAGATTCTTTGTCTTTTCCTAAATTTTTAATAAAAGGAAATACTTTTTCTTGCATTATCTTAAACATTTTCTCTGCTGGGTAATCTTTAAATTTACTCCATCTACAATTTTGATGTTCTTTATCAAATATTCTTTTACTTGTTATTCCTAGCATAACATCATTATTTTCGTGCGCTATTTCTATATCATCTAATCCTTTTATAAACAAAAGGTAGGTTATTTGTTCTATTACTGTTAGCGGGTTCGTTACTCCACCTTCCCAGAAATTATTCCACATTCTATCTATTATACTTTTTATTGCACTATCCATTTTTGTTCCTCCAATTATTTCTATATACTTTATACCATAAAACGACTTTTTTCTCAATGATTCTGTGTTATTTTTTTCCATTTTACAAATTTAGTATGTATTCGTATTTATAATATATCATTAAATAAAATTGATATAATTATCATATTTTATATTGAGAACAAATCGGAAAGCCTTAACATTTGTGCAATCTTTAACTTTTCTCTTTGGCTTTCCGTAAATTTGTTCAGCGCCAATTTTACGTATGTAAAATTGTGTGCAATCGTTAGAGCGAAGCGTTTTTTATACAATAGGAAAGGGTTACTTTCCTATTGTATAAAAAATAGCCTGTATCCTTTGACACAAGCTATTTCAAACAATTTCTCATTGGTTGCGGGGGTAAGACTCGAACTTACGACCTTCGGGTTATGAGCCCGACGAGCTGCCAACTGCTCCACCCCGCGATATAAAATTTACAAATACAATTATACTACTAACAACACACGATGTCAACACAATTAAGGCAAAAAAATCATTTATGTAGAAAAAAACTCACTTAGTCACATAAAATCCTTGCAATATTCAGTAAGCAAACCAAAATATAAAACGCACATACAAATATAAAAAATACAATCATTTCCAACAAAAATATCACACTATATAGTATATTCCCAAAAGCCAAAAATATTCCTGCTCAAAATAAATTAAAGCAAAAAAATTAGATTCAAATAATTCTCTTATATTTTTTTACCAACCAAGCCTTGTAATAAGTATGCTAATGCAAAATCATAGTATATAAATCTTTCATATGCCGTTAAGTAAAAAATACTAAATTATACAAATTTTCGAAATATTGTAAGAACATTCTTTTATTCTATAAAAATTTTTAAAAAAATATACATTTCCATCCAATTATGATATACTAACCTTAATAAAAAATAATCAATAATAACTTAACTTATTAAAAAATATGCATAACTTTGATTATTTATATTATATTAGAAAGGATTGATAACTATGAAAAACGAACTAATCATAAAGAAATGTAAATCATGCGGAGCAACTGTAAAAGTTATAGAAGACTGTAACTGTAACAACTGTGGAATTATTTGTTGTGGAGAACCTATGGAAATTTTAGAACCTAATTCTGTAGATGCTGCTGTTGAAAAGCATGTACCGACCTATCAAAAAATAGAAGATGAAATATTTGTAACAGTAAATCATGTAATGGAAAAAGAGCATTTTATCGAATGGATATCTTTAATATCAGATAATAAAGAATATACTGTAAAATTATATCCCGAACAAAATGCTGAATGCCGTTTTCCATATATTGCTGGCTCTTGCATCTATGCATATTGCAATAAGCACGGTTTATGGAAAAAAGAAGTTGAATAATATGCTATGATTTTATAGTTATCATACAATCATATCGTTCAACCAAGTGTAAACATAATTACATATAAAAGAAAATAGATCTTGATGTAGCATCTATACATATACATCATTGTTGCTTAGATGCTACCCTATTTTCTTTTATCATTATTTTATACAATTTCATCTGTTTTCTCATTTTCAACACATTCTACTACTTGCTCTCCAATATGAGCTATTAAATCGCTTGCCTCTGAAATCCCCTTTGTAAACACACCAATCAAATATGTATCTTGTCCATATATTATGCCATAATCATGAACATATCCATCATAAGATCCATATTTATGTGCGACATCATATTGTGGCAAATTTTCTTTTAAATAGGCTCCACCAGAAGATTTTTTCATATAGTCGATTAATTGACTATATCTATCTGTATTCTGGTATAAATATTGTAATACATCGTAATAATATTCCGCATTCGCTATATTAGATGTATAAAATTCATCTGACAATTCAATATCTGTATATTTTGTTATTTCTTCTTTGCATTGTCTATATCCTAAATTATGTACTAAAATATTTAATGCTGTATTGTCACTATTGACAATGGTTTGTTCTAAAAGATATGAAATCGGTATGCTGTCACCTACAGAATAATTTGCCGCCGTACTTCCATCACCAGCTTCATAATCTCCACTTTTATATACAATTGTATCTGACAAATTTAGTTTCCCTTCATTTATTTTGTCATAATATAACATTGCTACTGGAACCTTTATAGTACTTGCAGCTGTAAAATAGGCATTTTCATTGTAAAAATAATATTTCTTTTTATCCATATTATAGTAGAAAAAATAAAAATTACTTTCATCTAGATAATTGTCTGATTGAATTTTGTTAATTAATTGTTCCACTTCTGTATCTATGGTTTCTTCTATGATTTTTTCTTCGTTATCTTTTGCTTCTTCTATGCTTATATCTTGGGCGGAAGTCTCTATACTTTCTTGTGCTTGCTTGTCATTTTCTTGATTATGTGTTCCTGCTTTATTTTTAGTTATGAAATATATTACACTTCCTATAATCATCAATAGTATAATGATTCTTGTTATGAAAATTTTGAAATTAATCTTTATTTTTCTTTTTTGAGCATGTTTTCCTTTTTTATTCATCTTTAATCTCATTCCTTTCAGTAGACACAAATCTGGTTTGAAAAGAATTAAATTTTAAGCATAACAATAGTGGGCTTTCTTAAATATTTTCTTTGTCTATAATATTGAGAGCTCGCGTCATTGTTCGGTGTTAAATTTCAAATGATGGTTGACAATGCCAAAATTGTCATTATTTTTCAACCGTATGCTCCATTTCGTGTAAATTAACTTCATTATATCACAAAAAATTTATATTTGAATATTTTATCTTAAAAAACCATGAATAATTTCCTCTTCTGCTTCTTTTTCAGATAATCCTAAAGTCATTAATTTTGTTAGCTGTTCTCCTGCTATTTTCCCAATAGCTGCTTCATGAATAAGGTTTGCTTCTACATTGTTAGCTGTTATTTCTGGTGTTGCTGTAACAATTGCACGATCTTTTATGATAGCATCACATTCACTATGTGCAAAACATTTCTCATTCCCATAAATTTTAGAAATAAATTCTTGTTTTGAGTTTTCTGTTGCCACAGATCTTGACGTCACATGTGTACTAGCATTTTCTCCATTTAATTGTACATCAAATATTGTTTTTGCATATTGCTTTCCATCTGTCATAATTTTTTCAGTAACAACAAAGTTTGTGTTTTCAGATAAAATGCCTTTGGTTTCTCTAATAGTTGAACTAACACCTTTTATCTGTACACTTTCCATTTCTAAACTACTACCATTTTTTAAATATACTTCTGTAACTGGGTTTAATATTCTTTTTCCATCTCCGTTTCCTTCTCCATAATGTTTTTCAATATATTTTACTTTTGCTCCTTCTTCTAAATAAAATCTATGAATTCCATCGTGCTGAGAGTCTTGATGATGGTCATTATGAATACCACATCCAGCTATGATAATAACATTTGCATTTTTTCCAATATAGAAATCATTATACACTAAATCTTTTAATCCACTTTCTGTAATGATAACTGGTATGTGGATAAATTCAAATTGCGTATTTTCTTTTACATGAATATCGATTCCCGATACATCTTTTTTTGTAATAATATTAACATTAGGCGTTACTTGTCTTTCTATTCCTTTTCCATTCTTTCTGATATTATATGCACCTTTTGTCATATTCTCTATATTAGAAACTTCGTTTAATAATTGTTCATCTATTTTATTTAAATTTTCTAATTCCATTTTTATCAATCCTTTGCTTATTTTTTCAATTTTGTTTTTATATCAACTTTAGCATATATTATTTCCCTCTTTAACAATTTGTATTTATTTTACAACAACCTTTGCTTTTAATATCTTCTTTCAAAATTTCTTTACTTGTACCAATCTTTTGTATTTTTCCTGATTTCATTAATATGATTTCATCTGCAATTTCTAAAATTCTTTCTTGATGAGAAATAATGATGGTCGTACCTTTTGTTATTTTACTCATTGTTTGAAATACATCGATCAAATTATTAAAGCTCCATAAGTCTATTCCTGCTTCTGGTTCATCAAATATGGTTAATTTTGTTTCTCTTAATGCTACTGTCGCAATTTCAATTCTTTTTAATTCTCCTCCCGATAATGAACCATTCACTTCTCTATCTACATATTCTTTTGCACATAATCCAACCTTTGCTAGTGCATCGCAAGCTTCTTTTTTCGTTATTTTTTTATGTGCTGCTATTTTTAGTAAATCATATACTGTAATTCCTTTAAATTTAACCGGTTGTTGAAATCCAAAACTAATTCCCAATTTGGCTCTTTCATTGATTTCCATATTGGTAATATCTTTTCCGTCAAAAATAATTTTTCCCGAATCTGGCTTTTCTATTCCCATAATCATTTTTACTAAGGTAGATTTTCCAGAACCATTTGGTCCTGTTATTGCAATAAATTTTCCTAATTCTATCTTTAAATTTACATTGTTTAATATTTTCTTATTATCTCTTTCAAAACATATATTTTCTAACTCTAGTATCATAATTACCTCCTACTTTTATGTAATCTATTTTTTATTGTTATTTTTATACAACTTTGACATTTTGGATTATTTTTATCATAGTCACAATCTAAATCTCCTAAGTCCATGATTTTGCTGATATATTTTTCCATTTTTCTAGTGGTTTCTGGTGACATGACATGTTTCATCGATTTAGCTTCTTCTTCAGCATTTTTTTCGTCTACTTCTAATATATCTACTAAAAACATTTTTATAATATCATGTTTTTTGATAATTTCTTTTGCCAATTCTTCTCCTTGATATGTTAGGTTGATATCCCCATATACTTCATATTCTATTAAGTCTAATTCTCTTAAATTTTTGATTGCTCGGTTTACACTAGGTTTTGTTATTTTTAATTTTTGAGCTATGTCTGTAACTCTAATTTTTCCACTACTTTTTTCTAATATATATATTGTTTTTAAATATTCTTCTTGGGAATTTGTAAGTTTCATATTTTCCTCCTTGTTAGTTTACGCTAACATTTTACTATGCTTTTTTTTCTTTGTCAAGTATTTTATAAACATTTTTAATGCAATCGGAAAGATTACATTCTTTTGAAAATAAAAATTGTTTATTTTCACTTTGAGCTGCGAAACTTAAAAGTTGCATAGTATTAAAAATATAAGTTACCATTCAAACCTTCCAAGTTGAAAGCAGTCATATAGTAACTTTTTAATCTGACGAATGGTTGCACATCCTTGTTAGTACTATTTTACGCATATGAAATCCTTTATATTTTCATATTTTACATCTCCTATGCCACTTACCTCTTTTAATTCTTCTATTGACTGAAAACCACCATGTTCTTCTCTATAATTAATAATTTTAAGAGAAGTTGAAGGACCTATACCCGGCAAAGTTTCTAATTGTGTTTGAGTAGCTGTGTTAATATTTATTTTGCCATTTTCCTCTTTACTTTGTGTTTTATCAATAGTGCCACTAGATGAAGTTACATATTTTGATGTTTCATCATTTTGAGCATTTTGTGTTTGTTCTTCCGTATTTTCTCCTATATATGGTATATATATTTTCATTCCATCTTCGAGTTTAAAAGCCAAATTAATGCTTTTTGTATCAGCATTTTCTTTTAGACCTTCTGCTTGTTGAATCGCATCTGAAATTCTACTATTTTCCTTCAATTCAAAAACCCCCTCTTTATTTACTGCCCCTGACACATGAACAAAAATTTTTTGATTTTCTTCCTGTACCGTATTTTCTTCTGCATGTTCTACCTCATTTTGTTCTACAAATTCCTCTTCTGAAACATAAGTATCGCTATCTTTTGTATAAATATAATATAAAAAGGCAATGATAATCATTAATGCCATACATATTATCATTAATTTTTGTTTTTTATTTAATTCGTACATCGTTTTCCTCCTTACAAAATGGTATTACTTTCTCTGTTGATATTACTATACTCAAACTGGTTATCCTTCAAATCTTCCAACCTAAAGGGTTGGCCATATGGTAGATTGTTAAGGTTCGAATACGGCCGGAATCGTTTTAGAAATTTTTATATATAAGTCGTAAAGGGTCCTGTTTCCGAGTATTGTTACGATTTAGCTATTAGAATTTCTTAAACGGCAATTGGAGGGTAGCCGAGAACGTTAACAATCTACCATATGGCTAACCCTTCAGGTGGGAAGGTCTAAATGATAACAGCAATAGTACTATATTTCATACAATTTATAAAAAAATAATTGCAAAATTCGACAAAATACTATATAGTATTGATATTAAACAAATGATTATATATCTATAGGAGTTTTTATAATGAAATGTAATTTTAAAAAGATATGTATATTATCAATCTTTATATTGACACTATTATGTAGCAATTTTCATATTGTTTATGCTGAAAATACAAGTGAACCGGAATTAATATCTAAATCTGCTATTTTGATTGATAACCATACAAATAAAATTTTATATGAAAAAAATTCTAATGAAAAAATGTTTCCTGCCAGTACTACTAAAATTTTAACAGCTATATTAGTGCTAGAAAATTGTGATTTAAATGAAATTGTAACAGCTAGTTATGATGCCATTATGTCTATTCCACAAGGATATGTAACTGCGAATATTTCGGTAGGAGAACAATTAACAGTCGAACAATTATTGCAACTATTATTGGTACATTCTGCAAATGACGCTGCAAATGTATTAGCAGAATATGTAGGTGGATCTATTGAAAGCTTCGTATCTATGATGAATACAAAAGTAAATGAATTGGGTCTAACCAATACAAATTTTACTAACACTTATGGTTTTCAAGATGATAATCATTATACTACAGCATCTGATTTATCTGTAATCATGCAATATTGTCTTAAAAACGATACTTTTAGAAAAATTGCTGGTAGTGCATCTTGCTCAATTCCTGCCACAAACAAGTCTGACATTAGATCTTATACTTCTACTAATCAATTAGTTGTCCCAAATAATCCTAACTATTATAGTTATGTAACGGTTGGAAAAACAGGTTTTACAACCGAAGCGGGGGAATGTTTAGTCTCTTGTGCATATAAAAATGATTTAGAATTCATATGTGTTGTCTTAGGTGGAACTATTATTGATGGTGTTTCTACAAGATTTTCTGAAAGTAAAATCTTATATGAATATGGATTTAATCATTTTTCCTTAAAAAATATTGCTAATCCGGGCGACATTATTACACAAATTGAGGTTTCTAATGCTTCTCCAAGTACAAAAACATTAGATCTGGCTTTTACAGATAGTATCTATGCATTAGTAAACAATGAAAATTTAGAAACGAATTATACACCAGAAATACATTTAAATGAAAATATTTCGGCCCCTATTACACAAGGAGATGTTCTAGGAACAGTTGTCTATACAATTGATGACATTCCCTATAGTTCTGATATTGTCGCCACACATAATGTTGATGCCTCACAATTGTTACCATTTGTTTTACAAGTTGGTGGATTATTTATTGTCTTACTAATCACATTTAAAATCTTTTTCTCAAAAGATGAAAAGATAAATAACGAATAATGAAAATTAGAGCAAATCGAGAACTTTTCTCTACTTTTCTAATTTAACTATATATCTTTAAGTTCTCAAAAAAGCGTAAAGATTTTTCTGTGCAATATTGTTTTTTTGTTGGATAGGAAAAACTCGATTTTTCCTATCCAACAAAAAAAGGAGCAAACATAAAGTTTTTGCCCCTTTTTTATTATCTAAACTCTGCATACATTTTAGAATTTTATTCATAATCTTTTCCTATGATAATCGTAATATCTGCTTTACTAGATGTTTCTGATCGATTATTAGAAATATTTTCAACACCAACTATCTGTTCTACATCATTTATAATGGTATCTGTAACATCACTTTTACTTGCAATTGTTGTTTTACTAGTAGATGTAGTTGTTCCTGTTCTTGAAACATTATATCCCTTCTCTGTTAATTCGTTAACCAGTTTTTGTAAAGTCTTCCCATTATTTGTACCATTCAAAACTTCTATCTTTATATTTGATTTTGATGATGTCGTCGTAGAATCACTTGTACTTGTATTTGTTGTATTCGCATCGACTGTATTTCCTTCTTCTGCTAATTGTTCTGGATAAAATAATTCTTTTATCATTTGAGCGGTTTCTTCTTCGTCTACAACAAATATGCTCACATTATTTGTTTGGTTTAAATTTGGTACAGTTCCCGGCAAAGATTCTGTTAATAAGTTCTCTGTACTAAATTCTACTGCATATGGAAGATAATCTTTTAAAACATTAAAATCAAGATTTGTTATTAAGTTTCTGCTAGCAATATCTAATATAGAACCTAATTTTGTTATATTTTCTAATTTTACAGTTTGCTCGATAACTGCTGTTAAAAATTCTCTTTGATTTCTCATTCTTCCAATATCATTGTCACCATATTCTGATGGGAAACTTGTTCCATCATTATTTTTTCTAAATCTTAATAATTCTTCTGCTTCTTGTCCATCTATTTCTTGAAGTCCTTTTTCAAAATGTATATGTAAATCTTGTGTAACATCATCGTAATCCATGTCTATTGGAACATCATATTCTATTGGTCCTAATGCATCTACTAGTTCTATTAATGCTTCTGTCTGTACAATTGCATAATATTTTAAATCCAATCCTGTCAATTCATTTACGGCTTCTACCGTTTCCATAGGGTCTTTTGTTAAATTATATAAAGCATTTATTTTATCTGATGCTTTTGCTTTTTTTACATTTGTTCCTGTAAAAGAATCTCTTGGTATAGATAACAATACAGCCCTTTGTGAATTTGGGTTATAGGATGCTACCATAATTGTGTCTGTTAGAGATACACCTTCTTGATCTGTGCTAACCCCCATTAATAGCACTTGAAATTCTCCTAAACTTTTTCTTGTGTTTTCATCATGTCCAACAACTGTGGCTAACATACCAGATAGTCCACCGCCATTTTTATGTACTCTGTATGCAAATATTCCTCCTGCAATTAATAATATTAAAAGAATGACTAATATTACTTTTTTCCATGTTTTCATTTTCTTTTTTGGCTTTTTGCTTTTATCATTATTTATCTTTTGTCTTTTGTTAACTTTATTATTATTCACTTATAATCCACTCCTAAAAAAATCATGTCATTAGTATAGCAAATGTAGAATGAAAAATCAACAAAAAGGGACAAATTTTAAGAATTTGTCCTCTTTTTTAGTTGCAGTTCAGACTTTCTAATCTTAAGTGTAGCCATATGATATATTTTAAGAATTCGAATGCGACCGGAATCGTTTTAGAAATTCTTATATGTAACTTTTTTTATTATAATTTAATGTGTATGCTTATACAAGTATATATGCTATTTCTCATTTATATTAGTAAATAATATACTTAACACATTATTTTCACTCATTACTTTTCCTATATAAGACTCCTCAACAGAAGTATATACTTGATTTCTCTCATCTATTTGTCCACTTACATTAACAAGTAATAACAAAATATATATAATCAATAGCCCTCTCAATACACCATATATGACGCCACCTAATTTATTAAATTGGCTTAATATTGGTAATTTGGCAACTAAATTTGCTAAAGCTGTGACAAATCTCAATATCAGTCTGATTACTACATACAAAATTAAAATTACTACACCTTGTATAATATTAACAGAAATAGTCCTTGCTGTTTCTGGTAACATATTATTTTGAATGCTTTCTACTACTTGACTTGCATTTTCTTGATCATTTGTCATCATATCATTTGCTTCTTCCAATATAGCATTTTGAATTGTCTCATCGATTGCTGTCACATGGATAATCACATTAGATACTGGTTTATATAAAACTAATGTTAAAACAACTGCTATAATAACAGAAACTAATTGAATTGCTAATGTAATTAATCCTTTCCTATATGCCAAAAAGGTTGATAATAAAATAATCGCTACAATTATACCATCTACAATAATTCCCATATATAATCCTCCTATAAATTAATAATTTCTACTTTATCTCTATAAATAATACCTGCTATACTATTTGAAACTGTAACATTTGTAACCTCTTGGCTTGCTACATATCTCTTTACAAGCCAACCCCCTGTATTGATAAATTCTACTTCTGTTCCTAAATTTAAAGCAATCATGTCTCCTTTTGTATATAGTTCTTTTATAGCCGTTTCTATTGTATAGTTTTTTGTATTTTTACTATCTACATTGACAATATTAACTACTGAATTGGCAGAAAATATGCCAGCTGATTCTTCTTGTATCGTTGTAAAATGATTATCTAAATTAATCGATTGTGCTGTAATTTTTTTATCTTTGTTTTCAAATAAAACTGTTTCTTGTTCATTTTCTATCACATTAATTGTATCTGTATACATACAAATGATGGTACCTTTGTCTTGATATTTTATGCTCACAAGCAATTTGTTTTGTTGGCTTTTATAATTATGAACTTCAGAATTTTGAGGATCTGTTTTTGTTTTTTCTATAGAAATTACCCTCACATTAGATTGTATGATTGTTCCAGAAGTATCTACTTCTGCTATTGCTAGATATTTATTATCATTTGATATGGATACATCTATTGCCATAGTCGAAGATAAGTATTTTTTAAATAATGCATTTCCGTCTGGATCAAATATTTGTACTACACTTTTATAACTTGTTTCTGATGCAATAACTGCAACATACCCATTTTTATTGACATATACTTGTGAGATATTCCCTTCTAGTTTATTTTCCCATTTAATTTCTTTATCTTCTAGTAAATATAATTTTTGTCCCTTTTGTTCTCCTATTATCAAAAATCGATTGGCAGAGAAAAACGTTGGATTTGTTATTTGTACATCTAAAGTAGCTTCTTCTTGCCCTGTAGCACCATAAATAGACAATTTGTTTTTATTTAAAATACCAATATATTTATTAAAAGCATATACATTTGCTATTTGATTTTCCTCTAAGTCGATGATCGCTACTTTGTCTTGCGAAATTTCTTTTCTGAATATTTGTATGTCTATCCAATTTCTAAATGGTTTATTTGTTATGTATAAAGCTGTAAGGACAATCATTGCCACGATGATAATTGCAATGGTCACAATTATCATTATTTTTTTCGCATTTATTTTTTTCTTCTCTTGTTCTTCCCAATAATCTTTCATCCTTAATCTCATCCCTTTCACTAGGCACAAATCTGGTTGGAAAAGAATTAAATTTTTCAACCTATTTCTCTTTGTCTTTTGCTAATGTTATTCTACTATACTAAATGTAAAAAAGCAAGCCACTACTTGCTTTTTAGTAACATAATTCCTATCATCTGTATTAATCCAATATACCCAAAAATAGGATATAGAAAACTTACTAGATTAGAAAAGCCAATTTTTGAAACCAAAATGGAGCTAATACATATAAAAATAGCTATCTGTTTATATGATTTTTCTTTTTTAGATACATTCTCCAAAAAACTTGTGCCTAAGGATACACTTGTTGTTAAAATTGAACTTAAAATTATAAAACCATATAGATATTCGACAATTTTTGAAATCTTTGAAACTATATAGACTGCTGGCATTTCTAAATTTTCTATATTGACATCTACTTTTGCTAACATAAAAAAAATAATACATGATAGTAATATAACCAATATGACTGTTACAATGGAAATCGTTCTATTTTCTTTTTTGCTTTCTACTAAATTTCTTAAAGCTATCAAGATAGGAATTAATAAAATCGCATTATAACTTGTGTATAATATCCCATCTAAAAACCATTTCCAATCATCATTTTGAAGCATATAATTAGAAAATTCTACAATATTTTTGGGGTCAATAACCATTATTCCAATAACACATAAACTTCCTACTAGTATGGGAACAAGAATTTGATTTATTTTAATGAGACCTGATATATTATTTAGAAATACAAAAAAACAAATTGTTGCTAATATAGAACTTCCTATCAAACTATTTAAGCCAAATTGCTGTTCAAAATAAGCCCCAAATCCTGCTATCATAATGTAAAATGTTACTAGAATAAATATATTAATGGTTGTATTAAAGATATCTAATTGCCTCTCATTTTTCACAAATATATTCAGAAATTCTTTATAATTTTTTATTTGTCTTTCTTTGCAAATGATAAAAACTTTATCAATCATCATTCCTAATAAGATACTAGAAATTAAGATACCCATAATTCCATTTATTCCATATCGGTAGAAAAATAGATAGATTTCTTGACCAGAGGCAAACCCTGCACCAATTAATGTGCCAATTATGACAAAAACAGCTTTACTAATTCTTTTTAACATAATTTTTCCTTTTCTTATTCAATAAAACCTCATAAATAGTTTATGAGGTTTTATTGGTATTTATTCTTTTTCTATTTTTTTCTTCTTCTCTTCAGCCATACGATTATTCCAATTAGAATAATGATAACTGGTACTGCAAATATAATGATTCTTACAATTGTATCTTGCTGTTGTGTCGCTGTATATGTTACTGTTCCTGTGCTTTTTCTTGCTGTAATATCTTCTTCTCTATCAGACAAATATGCTAAAGAATTTAGTACTAAATCTTTATTATACGCTAATTGAATTCCTGCATATTGAGAATTTTCCATCAATTGATAATTGGAAGCAAAATAATTTTCTCCATAGATAACCAATTTTGAAGTTAGTGCTGTCTCCCCTGTTTCATCATTTGCTTCTGTTATCGTTTTTTCTAGTTCAGCACCTACCACAAAGGCACCTGTTTCTTCTCCTTCCACAGCTGTTGTAGAACTATTGTTAAAGTTTGTTCTAAAATATGCATTTTCACTTGTGGTAGCTAAATCTGTTTCTGTGACATTTAAATTTTCTAATTCATCTTGATTTATGTTAATTTTTGTTGCATTTGCTAATATGACACCATTACTATATAGATCTTCTGTTATACTTGAATATCCTAAACTTGGTATGATAAGATCTGGTGAACCAGAAACCATTTTTGATGAATCTGTTTCTCTAATAATTCCTACTTCGAAAGGATTTACACCATATAATGCTAAAACTTCATTTACATTTGGTAAATCAATTGAAGTTGCCATAGCTGCATTTAACCATAAAATGTTGCCACCTTTTTGAATATAATCGATAATTGCTGTTTTCGCTATATCATCAAAGTCTTTCAAAGGCGAATTAATAACTAATGTGTCACAATCTTCTGGCACACTTCCTTCTGATAAAATGTTTAATGTATCTACTTCTGTTATTTCATTTTGCAAATATATATTCAAATAACTCATATTATTGCCTAATGTAAAGTCACTATATCCTTCTAAAAAGTATACTTTTGGGATATCCTCTGTTGTAACAGATAGAATCGCACTTGTCAATTTTTCTTCTGCAATACTAATTGTTTCATATGTTGTACTATCATAGGTTACTAAGTCACTTGATGATAAAACTTTTGAACGTTCTTCACTAGCCACAATAATTCCTGTTGAGCCACTTTCTATGCCATACTTTTCGACTAAGTCTGGTCTGTTATCTGCATTAACTGCTTCTGCTACAATTTTCTCGTTTGCACTTTTATATTGTTTGGCAAGTGATACATCTGCATCATCATCTGAATAACCTACAAAATATATATTTACAGTTTTGTCAATATCTTTTACTCTTTCTTTACTTTCATCTGTTAATGTATATAATTTTTCTTGCGTAAAATCTAATGGTGCTAAATCTAGGCTTTGCATTCCCACATTAATTGCTATAAAAACCATGATGATCAATATGATCAATACACATGTCTTTGTTCCATCAATTAACCATTTCTTTTTTATTGCTTGAACAAATTTGCTTGTTTCTTTTTCCTTATCTAGCTTTTCTTTTTTTATGTTTTCCTTTTTTGGCATTTTTTCTTTTTTTATCTTCTCTTCTTTTTCTTTCAACTTTACTATCCTCCTATCTTACACTTTTTCTTCTTTGCATAACAATAATTGTTAACAATATACACATAATGGTAAATGCTACAAATGTTACTGTATCTGCAATATTGATTTGTCCGGATGGAAAATTAGCAAACATATTGATTAGTGAAAAGTTGCTAAATATATTGCTAAAGTTTGGTAAAAACCATGTTAATATGAAAAATCCAATTGTGATAACACCTGCTACGATTTGGTTTTCTGTAATACTTGAAGCTAATAATCCAAATGCTATATAACTCATAGCAAGTAATAAAAATCCTAATAAGGTAACAAGAGCAGTTGTTAAATGTGGTGTTCCAAAAAAAGATAATATCCCAAAATACATAAATGTACAAAGTTCTGTAATCACAACAATCAATGATGCTGATATAAATTTACCTAAAACAATTTTTGTTATACTTGTAGGTGCTGTTAATAACAGTTGCTCTGTTCCAGATTTTCTTTCTTCTGCCAATGTTCTCATCGTGAGAATTGGTGTAATAAATGTTAATATTGTTGCTCCTGAATAAAATATGTATTCAAAATTTGTACTTTGATAGTAAAATACATCTGTATAGAAAAATATACTAAACATGATTAAAAATAATCCTATAAATACATAACCTACTGGTGAAAAGAAATAGGATTTAAATTCTTTTTTGACAATTGCCCACATTATTTATTTCCTCCTTCTATTAATTTCATAAATGCATCTTCTAATGTTGTATCTGCTTTTTTCATTTCAAATATGGTTATATTTTCTTTTGCAAATTCAGAAAAGATTTTCTTCCTCAAATCAATATCTTTATCTGCTTCTATTAAATATTGTTTTGTTTTATCTTCATTTTCTTGAACGAATTCTATATTTTTTATTTCTGTTATCTTATCTTTTATCGTTTCCATTTTATTTTCTGTATCTTCAACTGTAACATAAATACAATTATTATTGTTTACTTTATTCTCTAAATGTTCTGGCGTATCTGTTGCGATGATTTTACCTTTATTAATAATGATTACTTTATTACAAATTTGGCTCACTTCTGATAAAATGTGTGAACTTAATATAATTGTATGTGTTTTTCCAAGTTCTTTTATTAAATTTCTAATTTCTGTAATTTGTTTTGGATCTAATCCAACTGTTGGTTCATCTAAAATTAATATTTTTGGTTCTCCTACTAATGCTCCTGCCATACTTACTCTTTGCTTATATCCTCTAGATAAATTTTTGGTCAATTTATTTTCTACTTCTTGTAATCCTGTTTGTTCTAATATTTTTTGCACCTTTTCTTTTCTTGTTTTTTTGTCAACTTGTTTCAATTCTGCCATATATGTTACAAATTCTTTTACAGTTAAATCTGTATAAAGAGGCACTCCTTCCGGCATGTATCCAATCTGCTTTTTGGCTTTTCTAGGTTTTTTTAATGTATTATATCCTTCGATGATTACTTCTCCTGATGTTTGTTCTATGTAACCAGTTAGAATATTCATTGTTGTACTTTTCCCAGCTCCATTAGGTCCTAATAAGCCTACAATTTCTCCATCATTTATAGAGAAACTTATATCTTCTACGGCTACAGACTTTCCGTACTTTTTTGTAACATGTTTTACTTCTATCACAAAAATTCCTCCTTTGATTTGATTTATAACATGAACATATTATCATTTATCTCTATTGATGTAAAGAATTTCACAAAAAATTCACATTTATTGGGTTACAGTGGTTGTCTTTCATCTCTTTGTCTTAGGGCTCCTCGTATTTGCGATGAGTCCTTTCATTTTTATATACATTTGCACACAAATTTTACTTACGTAAAATTTGGCGCCGAACAATAACGCGGGCTGCAAAATGTCATAAACAGAGAAAATGTTTAAAAAGCCCGCTATTGTTCTAAAGTTGCCTTTACTAACATATTAATTAGTTAAGAAATGAGGTTTTGTATGAGTATTTTTTATCCGTTGTTATTATCTTTTGCTATTATTTTTTTTGCTGAATTAGGAGATAAAACTCAGATTATGGTTTTATCTTTTTCGACAAAAAGTAAAATGAAACATATTATATTTGGTATTGTTTTGGGAACATTTTTAAGTCATGGTTTAGCAATTGCTTTTGGTAGTAAGTTAGGATCGATTGCTAATGAAAATATATCTTACTATTTGAATATGTTTACTTATATCTCTTTTCTTTTATTTGGAATCGTTGGATTTATTTCTATGAAAGGTCATTCTGCATCTATGACAACAGATTCTTCTTTAGGAACGAAAACAAATCTTCTTTCTAAGTTAACAAAGTTAAAGTTGAATTATGTATATATTATTGCTTTTTGCATTTTGGTGGGAGAGTTGGGCGATAAAACTTTTCTTTCTTCTATTGGTTTGGGTATTCAGTATCCTGAGTATAAGGTTTGTTTAATTGTTGGTTCTATTTTGGGAATGGTCTGTAGTAATATTTTGGCTATTATTTTTGGTAAACTTTTAAGTATGAAGTTACATAAGAATATGATTGAAATAATTTCTAATAGCTTGTTTATTATTTTTGGTCTGATTGGCCTTATTTTTAATATTTAATATTTTTTTATAAAATTATTGACATGCTACTATATTTATGCTATTATATAAATTGTTATTTGTCCATGGGTCAGTAGCTCAGTTGGATAGAGCACAGGCCTTCTAAGACACTGCTACCTTTTCGTAAGGTTAGCTAATATCAAGGCTTATAGCTTTTTAGATATGAAACATCTAAAAAAATATCTAAAAAATTTATTACATTGAAAATTTATAAATTGCTGACCGATAAATGGGTCAGTAGCTCAGTTGGATAGAGCATTGGCCTTCTAAGCCAAGGGTCGGGGGTTCGAATCCCTCCTGGCTCACCATATATCAAGGGTTTCAGCGATTTATATTTTTTATCTTTTGCAAAATATCTAAAAAATTTGAGCGATTTTTTTTAGATATTTAATATTTGGGGATAGTATGTACGGTTTCGTATATACTATTTTTTTATTATGTAACAACTTTTTGTACTTTTCTTTTTACTACAAATCTTTTTGGATTTTTTGTTTCTTTTATTTCTTTCATTCCATTATGTATTAATGTTTCATAGGTATTTGCTACATTTTGTTTAATTCTGTCATCTGGGTGTGAATATCTTTTAGTAGTAGATAGATTTCCATGTCCTAAAAATTCTCCTATTGCCTTTAAATCCATACCATTAGCATTTAATTCTGTTGCCAAAGTGTGTCTTAAATCATGAAATCTAATTTCCTTCATCTTGTTTCTTCTAATTAATTTCAAAAATCTATGCGTTATATGGTTTGGTTTAATTATATCTCCATTGTCTTTCACACAAACATATTCTAAATATCTATTATCATAACTATTTTTAAATAATTGCTTATTTAACTCAATTCTTTCCCTTTTCTTTAGTAATGCCTCTTTTACCTCTTTATATAATGGTAACTTTCTGTTACTATGTATACTTTTGGTTCTATTTTTTGCTACCAATTTTCCTTTAACCAATTTTTTGGCACAACCAGATACCTGTACGACTGTATGATTAATATAAATCCAATCATTTTCAAAATCAATAGCGCTCCATTTCAATCCTACTACTTCGCTACGCCTCAAGCCATAATATGCTGCGAGTAAAACTGGTATTTCAATCACATCATTTTTTACAATTTTCAGTAATTGATTTAATTCTTCCATTGAATATGTTTCTGGATTAAATACCTCTTGTTTTAAATGTTCAATTCCTCTTGTTGGTTTAGCCATTACGCCTTTTTTTTCTAACAATTCGTATGCTACACTTATTTGATTTCTATAATGTTTAATAGATGTATTTTTTAATTTACAGTCTATTGATAAATATGTAAAAAATCTATCAATAACCTCTGGCGTTACCTCTCTAACTTTATAAATATATTTCTTTTCTTTTGTTTTACTACTGGAAACTTTGTTATCACTACTATCTTTAGATGAACCAAAAAATTCTTTCATATGAACATTAATGTTTGATTTATAACCTGCATAAGTATCATATTCATATTTTCTTTTTACACTAACTTCTTCCAATCTCATATTCATAAAGTCTATAAATTCCATATCTAGTTGTGCTTCTATTCCTGTACGCTTTGGTCTCATCTTTTCGTGCATTTCTATTTCAAATGTTTCTTTAATATTTGTAGCTTTCTCTTTTGCTAATTTTTTATTTCCTGGTTTTACTTTAATACCTGTACTTTTCCATTTAGTTTTCCAGGTATCTGTTAAATCTTTGTAGCTTAATACTGCTTGATAAATCCCCCCTTTCTCTTGAATACTTACTGTTACCTTTATTTCATTTTCTTGTGTTACAATCATTTTTTATCTCCTTCCAATAAAAAATGACTGATTGTTTGTTAATTACATTAGAATTGTAACAAATAAAACAAAACAAATCAGCCCATTTTCATTTTTTCATGATATATTCAATTACACTTACTTTTGGAATCAGATAATTATTTCCTATTCGTTTACTATAAATTTCTTTCTTTCGTAATAAATCGTATACTTTATTTGTTCCTATCTTATTGCCTAACATCTTTTTTAACTGTTTAGGATCTACTATATCTTCATATTCTTTAAACATTTCTTCTTTATAATCCATATATCCTCCCAATATAAAAAGTATCATTAAAATTTATAGAAATTTAATGATACTTTTATTTATTCTTATATCTTTATCTCAAGTGTTTTAATCCATTTCCATTTCTTCTTCATTTGTTAATAATTTCTTATATTGTTCAGCTGTATGATTTACATTTGTATGTCCCATATACATTTTTATAAGTTTTTCTTTCAATCTTTGAATAGCACTTTTTTCATCTGAACCTATAGAACATAAAATCCTATATCCAGAAAATTCTTTATTTCCATCTCGAACTTTCACTCTTGCTATATATCTATCATTTGATTTTCTCATAACATTAATCTTTTTTTGTATTTCATATAATGTCGCAATATCATAAATTCTACTATCTAATTTAATCAAACTATTTTGCTCATTAATTTTACATTCTTGACTTTCAATGATATTATTTTCTGTTAAGTACAACATTTCTGTTTTCTTTAATGTTGCATTAGGTATAATATACGACATATTTGACAATCTATTATTAAATAATATATTTAGTTTATTATCAGAATTAACAATATAAAACTCATATGGATTTACTTTACTATATTTATTTGAAGCCAGTATTATTGTTATTATTTCTTCATCTGTAAGTTGTTTTAATATTAAATCATAAAATTCTTTTTCATTGGTTACTCTATATCCTTGTATAAATTTCCAATCTTTATATACTTCCATATTTTCTATGATGTTTTCTTCTAATAAATTTGCAATATCTTCATCTGTTATGTTAAAACTGTTTTTTAATTGCCATTTATCTTTTGCATATATAAATACATCATACTTACCTCGTTCATCTTCCGAATAATATTTATGTAATATATCTTTTGGTATATTATATGGTACCAAATGTATTTTTTCATTTTCCAAATCTTCTATTTCTGAGTATGTTTTTGATAGGACATTACTGTCAAATCTTTTTCTGCAAAAATCTTTAAATTTACTTGCGTCCATTACTACGAATGTTTCTGAATTTTCCATTTTTATCCTCATTTCCATTTTATTTTTTTAGGTACTGCATAAGAAACTTTATCCTTATATTTATCTTTTACTCTATATTCTTTTGTTTTGTAGTTGTATGAATACATACCAGTATTCCAATTTCTAAATGCTCTATTATTAATCCCTTTTCTACTTGATAATTCATGACTAGCTTGTATATGTTGCATTTCCATGTTTGCATTTATTCTTTCTAATTGTTCTTTTTTTCTTTTTTGATAGATATATCTTTTTACTCTATTCTTTTGTTTTTCTTTATTTTCTGCTTTTCTTCTTTCTTTTTCTTTTGTATATCGTTCATCATTTCTTACAATTCTTGATACATATTGTTTGCTGACTTTCAATTCTTCGGAAATTTCTGTCATTTTCAATTTATTTTTAAAGAATAACGTAAGAATTTTATCTTTATTATTCATCATTATTACCTCTTTAGTAATTTAGTTGACTTTTTATATAACATTTTTTGAACGCAAAAATACTAATGTAAATGTTTAGTTAAATTGTTTATGTATTCTTTAAATTTTTTTCCTTTTAAATCTGATAATTTTGGTGTAGTGTTAGTTTGTTTTTCTTTTTTTCTGTTTGATTTACTATATTTAGCTATAAAAAATCCTAGAAAAAACGCAATTATCATTAGTATTATCAATAAAATTAATCTTCCCATGTATACCTCCAATCTCTTTTAATTTGAAAATATAGAATAGGAACTTATTTTACTTAAGTAATAATTTTTCCTTCTACTAGATAAGTTCCTATTTAACTTTCAATATGTTACCTTTTTTATAAATTTTTTAAATTTTTTTATTTTTACTGTTTTTTGTTAAGGCTTTATAAATCTGTATTCTAATTTCTTGGGCGCAATCTTCATTATATTTTCCTAAAATAATTGAACTTGATTTTATGGTGTTTTCAAAATCATTTAATATTTTTATAACCTCATCTTCAGATAAACTAAAATCATTAAACTTGTTATTTTTCATTTTCTACTTCCTCCTTTATTTTTTTGATTTTATTTTTTATTGACCTATCTCTTTGCCAAATTGTCTTTCTATTAACCCCTAATAAAACTGCAACCTCATTTACCTGGTAATTTTCCAAATATAATAAAAGTACCACCAACTTCTCATTAAAAGTTAGTGGTACTATAAACCTATTCAATCCAGAATTCAAAGCAATATTTTCCAACATATTAACCAACCTTTCCTTCTCGTATTGAGAATAAGGCTTTAAGTCAGAAATATCTTTTAATATCTTAGTTTCTAATACTTTATCAACAAAATTGTAATTGTCATAAACTGTAATTTTTTCATCACTTATATTTTCATTATCCAATGATACAGTTTCTCTTTCCTTTAATAGGATAAATTTTTTCATGTATTTTAAAGCTGTCTTTTTTATAATCCCATAGACATATGCTTTCTCATCATCAGTAAGATTTTCTTTCAAATAATCTTTCATATTTACCTCCAAATTTCAAAATCAAATCTATCCTCTGAAATCTGAAGATAATAAATATTCGATTATTCCCCCTTTCTAAACAACTATGAAATTCTCCAGTAATTAATTATTTTCATTCGTATATTAAAAATCTTTTGTATTACCTTCAAATTTCATAGATAAATTTGACAGGATTATACAAATTATTTCTTTTTACATTTGTCGAAAAATCTGAATAACTTTTTTACTTTTTTGTCGAAAGTCAAACAAAAAACAAAAGCAAAGATGATAAAATTATATGTTTCAAAAATTTTGTATGTCTATTTTGATAAACATTTTTATTCAAAACTGATATGTAAAAAATTTTATAAATTTTATAAAATAAAAAAGGGAGGACTAATATGGATTATAAAGAAATTCGGTAGTCGTATTAGATATATACGAGAAAATGAACTGAAAATGACAAGAGAAGAATTTGCTGAACTACTAGAGTTAAGCAATTCAACCATAGTAAGACTTGAAAATCCAAATAAGAACAAAGTTACTAATGTAGAAACTTATTTCAAGGTTGCCCAAGCTACTGGATATACCATTGAAGAACTTTTAGTTGGAATTTATTCTAATAAGAATAATAGGGAAATAAAAAGAATTAATTATATATTAAATGTTTTATCTAAAGAAGAATTAAACTATATATTTAAAAATGTCCAAGAATTTACTAGATTTATGCACAAAAAAGATACTAAAACTTTAAAAAACATAAAGAAAAATTTAAAATGATTATAATTTAGTAAAAAATAGAAAAATACTATTTATAGCATTTTTCTATTTACTATTTATTTTGAAAATACTGTTAGTCCTCCAAACCTCATCTCATTAAAGCCCAAATCTTTAAATTTATTAAATAAGGTTTCATCACTTCCAATTATATAAACATTATTTGAATCTAATTCTTCTGGAATATTGAATGTATAAGTAATTTTATTATTATTGTATGTTGTTTCGATATTATCTTCCTTGTAATCATATGGGGAAATTTTATTATCCAATAATATGTATATATGTTCTTGTGCCGTTAAATCTCTAGCAATGTATATATGTTCTTTTCCTAGATTTTTGCTGTATTCTATAGCATCCAAATAATGAGTAGCAAAAAAGAATTGACCTTTAGTTTCATCATTGTATTGGTAAAAATAATAGTTAAAAAATAATCCAAAGTTAATTAGCAATATCAAACTTATAGGTATAATTAATAATTTCATCTTTTTTATTGTTTCATATATTCCTATAGTAGCAAAATATATGATTGGAACAAATATTGCATTTGCTTTATTTATGTTTGGTTCTAAAATTAATAATTGACAAATTAGAACACTAAAAAACCAAAATATAAAAATCACATTTATATTAAATTCTTTGTTTCTTAATGATTTATAAAATTCTTTACACCCTTTAATAAATCCTAAAATAAAAAATGGTATTGTAAAATAATATATTGTTCCAAAATATGATATAGAATTGTAAATTAATATATCATTAAAAATTTTCTTATTATCAAAACTTAATATTGATGGTATTATATAGAGATTGTTAATTATATTTTTTAAGGATACTTCTGTTCCTCTATAATCTTTTAATTTTGGAATTGTTATTATACCAGTTACCTCATTTATAATACCATTATTTACAAGAATCATAAGTATAAGTGGTAAAGCTAAAAGAAATATTGGTATTCCTAAAATGATTAATTTTTTTATATTCATTTTTTTTATATAAAATAAGTATACACATATAAAGAGTAATAAGATTGGAATAATAATATAAGATAGTGCATAAGTATATAAACTCAAACCAAAAAATATACCACTTATTATTAACCTTCCATTTGATTCTGTTTTTATAGCTTGTATAAAAAAGCATACTGCTATAGTTATAAAACTTACTAACAAATTACAATCCAAACCAAATCTTGATTGCATTATAAAATATGGTACAATAGTCAATAAAAACATAAATATAAAACTTTTTAGCTTACTTTTTTCATTTTTTATTATAGATAATCCACAAATAAAAATTAATAATCTAAATATTATAGCTGGTAATCTAATAGAAATCATATTTAATCCAAAAATTTTAATAAAGAAAGCTACCATATAAGCATACATTGCACTCTGACCACCACCATAATTAGTCAAGTATACTGGAAATTTATTTAGATATCTATCAACACCATATTCTGATAATGAATAAGCATCATAAGCCATTCCAGCTTCATCAACATGCATACCATAAGGTACTTCTCCTATCTTATATAATGATGTAAACATAGTTAGTAAAAATAATATAACTATTAAAAGTTTATAATATTTATCAAAAAACTCTTTTATCTTATCATATATATCCTTTAACTTCTCATTTTCTTCCTTTTTTTTCCATAATATACCTATTAAAATTATTACTAATGAAATAACTACAAAGATAATATTAAAAATTGTATATACCATAATTTTCCCCCTTAATAAATTATAACATAATATATCATAAATAAATAGCTTTAGAATTTATTTTACAAAAATAAATATATCATATACAAAATCTATAAAATTCTTTTTTCATATATGATTATTGCATTTTCATGTAAAAGTATTCATATTCTATGGACTCCATAATATAATGTGGGCAAATAAAACAATCTATCAAGAAACTATATTTTATATTAAATAATATGATTTTATCGTTCAAATCCATATACTAAAAAATATATTTATTTTTATTTGTTTTTTTGGGGAGGTGAATTAGAGACAAATAAAACTATTAGTATATGTTTTGAATAAAAATTATTTTTTTAGGAGTGATGTTTATGAAAAATATCAAAAGAAAAATTATTGGTTTATCTTTTCTATTTGTACTAGCTTTAAGCCTTTGTTTAGGAGTTAATGCTGCCGTTACCCCTAGATACAAATCAGATTACAGAGGTACTGTTAATCATAATTGGGGTTACTGCACAACTGGAAATAATTTCAAAAATACTACTGGAGGTACAGTTATTAATTGGCAATATAGTAGTCAATCTGGTGCGCATAATATGTGGTACAGAGCAGTTAATTCAAACGGTGCAGATAGAGGAAGTGTATTGATGAGTTACTTATCAAGTGTTGAATTTTCTAGTAGCACTCAATGGAACTACTATTATTACTTACAAGCAAGAAGGGAAAATAGTGTTGACCCAACCACAACTGTTTCAGGATACTGGATTCCTTAGTAGTCTTACATAACTAAATTGCTAATAGAAAAATCTAAATGATTTTTCTATTAGCAATAGGTATTATTTTAGTTTTATGAGGTGATTTTGTGAATTTTTTCAAAAAATATAAAATATACATAGTCATATTTATATTTTCTTTAATGATTATGCTTATTTCCAGTCTTTACGAAACAAATATATTTTATATGATAAAAGAATATATTTTTAATCCCGAATACAAAGCAAATTACGCAAGTAACTCTGAAGTACCAATTAATTTTGATATAAACTTATTTAATATAATAAAATTTGAATTATCACAATATCATTGGACTTATGATTATCTAGTAATTTGGGGAACTAATCTTTTCCAATTATTAATACCTATTATTGCTGCAATTAGTGCATTATTATTCTATACAAAAAATCAAACTATTAACAAATTTGCAGTTAATAAAAATAAAAACTATAAAAAATTTCTTTTGAAAGAAGCTACAATTATTTCTTTCAAAATTGCTTTTAGCATTTTTATGGCATTTATTGTTTTTTATATATCTTCTATAATATTATCTAATGGTGCAACAAATTCTAATATTAGTAGAAACTTTTTATTAGATATACTTGGAACAGATTTTTATTATAATAATACGAAGTTATATTATTTTATAGATGGTTTCTTTAGATTATTCATGATTCCATTTATATATTCTATTTTTGCTTGTTCAATATCAATGTACTTAAAGAATGTTAAACAAGTATTTTTAGCCCCAATAGTTTATTATTTTGGTCTTACCCTTATATCTTATGCTTTAACTAACATTACTAATTTAGGTATATATTTAAGCCCTTTATTAGCAATGGTAACAGGTGCATATGCTAATATTAATAGTTTATGTGTAATGATTATGCCTTTACTGTCAATAATAATAAGTTTAGGTGCTATTCTTTGGAGAGGTAAATATGTTGAAATTTAAAAAAATATCTATAATATTAATAATTTATTTTATTATAATGCTATTTTATTTGTATTTCATAAAACTAGAAAATGTTACTATTGACTTTTTCTATACTAATATAATTTTTATAATAATCTATTTAATCATTGCTAATTTTTTTATAGAACCTAATAGATTATTCAATTTAAAATTATACAGATATGAAGATAAAATATCTTTTTTAAAAGAATCCATTAAACGGTTTTTCTATAAATATTTTTACAATTTTTTTATGCATTTCTATATTAAATTGCATTATATTATTAGTAAAAGGTTTATCTGTTAATTTTCTTACATCTTTATATTACTTTTTTAATATATTTTTAATAATAGAAATTGCATATATATATATATTATCATTTTCTTTTAAAAAACAAATAAATCTTTTAAGATATATAGTATTCATTACTTTATTAGCCATGTTCTATTTTGGTTCATTCGATATTGGAATTACACCAATTAATATTTTTAAGTATGTATCATATCCAGGTACATGGTATGAAATTATAGTTCACTATATGGTATGGATTTTTAGTGCTTATATCCTAATTGATTATAATAGTAAAAGAGTGGAAATATGAAAAAAATAGTTGTTTTAGTATTATATTTTATTTTTATTACAATTTTAAATGTAGTATTTTTAAATATAAATGTTAGTTTTAATGATTACTGTAATCTATTATTCCTAAATATAGATTCCTTTCAAAATTATGGTTTAAATATATGGAATGTTCAATATATAATCAGTTTTTATCTTTTATTTATTATATTAGAAAATTTCAACATTTCGTATTTTAATGAAAATATGTCATTTTTAAGTTTAATTCTTTATAGGAATGGTAGAAAAAAAACATTAAAAAAGGCATTAAAAAATATTTTATTTAATTTGGTCAAATATTATATTGTTTTAAATATATTAATAATTGTTTCTTCGTCCTTTATGAAACTATTTACTTTTAATATTGAAACATTTTATAACTTTATTACTATCAATATATATTTAATAAAATATTTTTTACTAATGTTTTTATTAATATATAAAAATTTTATAGATTCATTAAGTAATCATTTTTCTACAAATATTGTAAAATTGAATGTGCTATTACTTGTTATGATTTTTATGGATCTATTTTTGCATACCAATTTAATTACTTTTTCAAGTAATATTATTTTGGAATTATTATATTTATTATTTTATTTTATTATTACAATTTTTTATTATTACTTCAAGGTTATACGAGGAGGTAAAAATGATAGAAGTTAAAAATGTATTTAAGAAATATAAAGATATTGTGCTATTTGAGGATACATCAGTAAAATTTCAAATAGGAAAAAAAGTATTAATAAAAGGTGCTAATGGTACTGGGAAAAGTGTCTTTCTAAAAATGATTGTAGGTTATTCTAGACCAGATTCTGGAGAAATTATTGTTGACAATTACAAAATTGGAGAAGATAATGATTTTATTCTTAATTCTGGGATTAGTATAAATGCTCCAGAATTTTATAATAATTGGACTGGGTTAGAAAATTTAATGTACTTAGCTAATATAAGAAAATTAGCTTCCGAAAATGATATTATTAAATTGGCAACAGATTTAGAACTTGAAAATGTTTTGAACAAAAAATATAAAACTTATTCTTTAGGAATGCGACAAAAAATGAGAATTATTCAAGCCTTAATGGACAATCCTAAATATTTAATACTAGATGAACCTTTTGATGCCTTAGATGCAAAAAGTCAAAAGAAAGTTTCCGATATTCTTGATAAATTTATTGATAATAATAAATTGCTGATATTTACTACACATAATAGTGAGCATGAAAAATTCGCAGATGATATATATGAAATCGATGATTTTAAAGTTAAACCTGTCAAAAATAAAATAGCACTATAATAAGATAAATATTATATATTATCAATTTTCGTAACAATTATTAATTTTAGGGCAATTTTAAATAATTGCCCTTATTTTTCTCAAAATTATGGAAATAGATTTTTCAATATTTTCTCTAAAACATTAACAACTATACTATTTCCAGCCTGTCTATATAATTGAGTATCAGATATTCCAGTAGATTTTGCATTATAAAAATCTATATCACCGAACCCCATAAGCCTAAAGCATTCTAATGGTGTTAATTTTCTTAATTTTAGATAGCAATTATTCTCTTTATTGAATATTTCCAATGTCGCCATGCGAGGTGTTGTTGCTATTGTTTGTGATATTTCTTTTCCTATTCTTCCTCTTTTTGTAGTATTTCCTGGATATGAAATGTTAATGGAATCTCCTATTGTTGCCTCTGAATAACCTTTATGCGTTCCTTCTTTAATAAGTAGCAATGGTTGTTTTAATCCTCCATTAGACATATCTACTAAAGTTGGAGAAATCCCATTACAATCATATATACTACCTATCTGATGTGTCATTTTACCTCTATCATACAATCCTGTAATTCTTCTTACCCTATCCTCGCAAATATCTTGATTTTTAATAATTAAATTATCTTGAATTATTTTATTATCCTTTTCTAGTAATTTTTCAATATTTTTCTCTTGTAAATAATATTTATTATCCACATTTTCCTCTAATACATCTTTAAGTTTCAACAATAATTTCTCTTTTTGTGGAAAATAAAAAGTGCCTCTATCAATATCTTTTCTTATAGATATTATAAAGACACGCTCTCTATTTTGTGGTATTCCGATAATCTTTTGCATTCAATATTTTCCAATAGTTATTATATCCTAACTCTTTAATATCATTTAACATATATTCAAATTCACTTTTAAACCTTTTACTTGTAAGATTTTTGACATTTTCAATGATACTATAACTTGGTTTTTTTTCTTTTAGTATTCGATACCCCTCATAATATAATCCACTTCTTGTTTGCCCCTTTTCGATTCCTCTCATTTTTCCGAGCAATAGATATATCTTGGCATGGAAATCCCCATGTCATAATATCAAAATCTTTTAGTTTTTTTTCATCAATAGTTCGTATATCTCCTAAATTCAAATTAATATCAACACTATGTATAGCACAATAACTCTGTATAGCAAATTTATTTATCTCTGAAAATCCAATTAATTCATAATTGATATGCAATCTTTCTAAGGCTTTTTCAAATGCACCGAATACCGACTAAATAAACTTAGTAAGCGTATTTTATTTTCCTTAGGCAGATTCAAGTTCAATATCACTCTCCTGTCTATCTTTTTCTATATCTTTACTTTCTATAGAATTTTGAATATTATTTATCAAATCTTCTATACGGCAATACTTATTATGTCCTCCAGTATAGTCTTTTTCATTTTCTGCTGAACGATATAAAATATGATTGTACCAAGTGCTATCATACCTAACATCTGGAAATGAAAAGTACATAAATTTATTATTTTCAATATTCCTTATAAATCCAGAAACATAAAAATGTCCCTTATTGTAATTAATCAACTCATAATTTTCTTCTAAGTTTCTTTTTAAATACGACTTTATATTTCTTGATAAATTCTCAAATTCTTTATCATGTCCATATTCAAAACTAAAATCTTTCCACTTATTAATATTTTTCATTGTTCCTCCTAGATAAAAAAATAGAGAGTATAACATTTTTTTGTCATACTCTCCTAAAACTATTATTTACCTGTCTTTGGTAATTTTTCAGCGTGAATATCTTTTTCATATACAACTGTTGTCCACTCATCATTCTCCTCATCTTTTAAATCTTCATATTCGCCTTCTGTTTTTGTTTTATTTGTAAAAGTATCTTTATCTTCTACAGTATCTAATACTTTACAGAATATAGATGGTGCATTTTCTTCTTTAAAACCTATATCTACTTTTCCAAAATTAAAACTAAATTCTGTTATATATTCTCCTTCTTGTAAACCTATATTCGTACAATCAATTTTATGGTTTTCTTTTGAGTTTAAATTCTCTGCTAATATTCTTTCTTCTTCATTTAAGTTAGTTTTATATGTAATAGAATATGTTATATCTTGATTCCATGTACCTGTTACTATTTCCGTTAGTCTAATATAATCTGTAGGTAGAAAGTCTTTCCATTTAAAACTATCTAAATAAATATTTGATGTATTGGCTATATTAGAAAAATCATATTTTATTGTGTCATTTTTCTGTGTTTCTATATATCCTGTTTTTTCTACATCAACAGAAATTTCTACTTTTTCATTCGTAATTGTAATTGGTATAATTTCATCATTATTGACAATTTCAAATTCAAATATATCATTATTTAGTAAATAGTATACAGAACCTGTATCAACCTCTTTTAAATAGTATTTTCCTTTACAGATTTCAGAACTAATAGCTTTTCCTTGTTCATCGGTTACAAGTGTTTCGATTAAATTATCATTTTCATCATATAACTCGAATTTTGCACCTTCCAACAACTTTGTATTATCCTTTTTATCTACTTTTGTTATTTCAACTTGTCCTTTGATTTTTTCATTTTCAAATACTATATCTGTAATTTGATTTTCTTCTAATTCTATTGTTTTTACTTCATTAGATAATACATATTCTTCTAATGTTTTTGTTTCACGAATTTTCAATTTAGAAAAATCTCTTATTGGGTATCTTGAAGTTAAAGCCTCTCCATTCTCATCTGTTATTAGTTTTTCAAGTACATTATTATTTTCATCAAGTACCTCAAATTCGACACCTTCTAATCTAACCTCATTGTTATCTTCATCAACTTTTATAATTCTCACTTGGCCTTTTTTCAATTCATTTTGAATTGTTGCTTGTGCTTCTTTATCCCATTCTACCTCTATTTCTGTATCTTCAGCCAAATTGTACCATTGGTTAGTTTTAGTTTCAATTAGCTTATAATTTCCTGTTCTTAAATCTTCAATTTTCAATTCTCCATTAACATCTGTATTATATGTACCAATTATCTTATCAAATTCTTCTGAATATAATTGAAATTCTACATTTCCTAAGACAACTTTATTATTGTCCTTATCTACTTTATAGATTTTTAAATCCCCTTTTTTGTGCTCATTCGTTACATTTATTTCCGTTACGTGATTAAATTCGGTATTTACATCAAAAGGTGTTTCATTAATTATATAATTTTCATCAGTAGATATTTCTTTTATCACATAATCTCCTTGATATAAAGATGAAAATGTTGCAATTCCTTTTGAATCAGTAGTTGCATTGGCTATTACTGTTCCATCTTTTGTAGATAATTGGAATGTAACACCAGAGATTGGTAAGTTTGTTTCACTATCTGTCTTGATTATTTTGATTTTTCCTGTATTTGCTTTTACATCTAGTTCTACTTTTCCTGCCACATCTCCAAACACATCATAAGTTAATAAATAATCTTGTGTTCCTGCGACTGTCGTCTCCCCATAAAAAATTGGATATGTCTTACATTGTGCATTGATATTGATTGTAATATCTAAGTCTTGTTTCATCTCTGATTTTGGTATTCTAACCTTAAAATGTTCATTTCCAAATGTTGTTTTTTCTACGTTTTGCATATCTGTTATAATTCCACCATTAGGAATACCTGTTGTTCCTATAATTGTATATGAACTCATTTCTACTGGACTATTAACCACATATTCTTGAGCATAATAATCTCCATCTTCCACAAATTCTCCTACTTTTTCAACTGATATAGTAGTATTTGTAGGTGTTTGAGTACCATTTCGCCCTATGTCTACTAATCTTACTATTGCATTTTTAATTGCCTCTCCTCTACTATCTCCTCCTCTATAATATGTTGATGGATCTCTGCCATCTAGGATTGAATAAATTGCTTGTTTCGTTGCAACAAATGCGTCATATTGATTTGAAACCCCCATGCTTTCTGGTGTTTGATATGGATATCCATTAATAGTCACTCTCCATAATCTAGTATCACTCATTAATTGATTTATATTAACATGATATTCATTGGTTTCGCCAACGCCAGGTAAACTAGGTTGTAAACAATATGCTGGATATTGAATGCCATTTTCCATATAGTAGGCATATGTGGTTATGATATATGACCACGCATTTTGTTTAGTGTCCCAAAATTGCAAATGATATCCGACAATCTCCTCCATCCTTAATTAAGGCTGTACTACTAATTGCATATACAAAATTAGTACACACAGACAATAAACTTAAAATAATCAATAAAATAGCTATACCTTTTTTACTAATTCTTTTTAACATATAATTCCTCCATTCCATAAAAAATAGATACTTGTTAAGTACCTATATTATTATTTCTAAACTTTTTCTGTAGCTTGAACACAAAGTCTTTTCGTAGGTTGATTTCTTATACAAGTAATAAGTGTAATCTTATTATCTTCTGTATCTTCTAAATAACTCCAGTCATCTTCCTGTATTTCAACTATAGTGTCTACTGTATAGGTTTTTGTACCTAAAAGAAAATTATAAACTATATCATCTCCCTTCTCTACATTTTTTAAGTTTGCTAGAAAGTCTGATGTATTATGTCCTGCTAGTCCTACATTTCCATTAATTAAAGCTGTACTAGGAAAATGCCCTATATATTTTGCCAATACATCATCTTCAATTCCTTCTGCAATACTTAATTTTAAATTTATACTAGGTATTTCTAATGTTCCTATAACATTAGTTTCCCATAGTTCCATAAACTCTGTATTTTCTATATTATTTGTATCTTGTATTTCTTCTACCTTATCTGTAATTTCATCATAATCCTCTGATTTTGTTTCTTTATTAAATATAAATATACATATCCCACATACTAATGAAATAATAGCTACGATCACTAATCCTACAACAATTTTATTTTTCATTTTCATTCCTCCATTTTACAAATGTACCTCTATTGATTTATTCATTATCATTTTTTTATAAGTAACTTTAGGTGTAATAATTTCTACTGTTTTTCCTTCTAATTTCTTTGCTAGTTTATTATTAAACTTAATAGAAATCGCATTTGTCTTTATTCTTGGTAAATTTGTTAATTTTACTTTTGGATTTTTTGTTGTTACTCTTATATATTTAATTGTTCGATATTTTCCATTATAGTAATTTGTTATTTTTGCATTAGGTAATAAGAAAAAGATGACAACTAAAAAAACACCTGTACCACCTAAATAAGGTAATATAGATGTTTTATTTTCTTTAATTTCTGGATATTCTTGAATTTCTTGCTTATAAGATAGGGTATACTGTATCTTATCTACAGATGTTTTATTAACATCTCCAATATATTTTATTGTATAAGCATATGTATATGGATATTCCATTGTTTTTACAGCTTTATATATAGTATTTGCAATATATGTTTTAGGAATACTTATATTCTGTATATTTTCATTTTCTGCTATTTTCCAATCGCAATTTGTAAGAACATATGTATAACCATCTTGGTTTATTTCTTTTGGAATATAATCTAAATCAGCCTCTTGTAAATCAGAATATTCCTTTTCTATAATATCTATTTTTTCATAACTACCATGTTTTATTTCTGTCATTTCCAACGAACCTTCTTGTATATATAAGATACCTGCATATTCTCCATCATTAAACTCTATACTTTGTGCAAAATTCTCTAATGCTGCATTTCTATCATTTGTAGATAATTCTATGCTTTTTGCTTGTTCTATTGTCATGCTTTCTGTTGTTTCTAATTCTTCTTTTTCTGTATTTTCTAAATGATATTTAATTCCATCTATCTCTATCATCTTTTCTATTGAACTTTCAAAATTACTTTCTTCAGATTTATTAATAATGATAGTTTTAGTTATGGTATCATCCTTTATATTATCTGTTGCTAGTACACTTGTTGATACCATTAATATTGGTATCATTAACAATAATAATTTCTTTTTCATCCTAACCTCCAATTATATTACTAAAATTTATATGTAAAACGTTATTACATATAACTGTTGCACCTATTGATAGTAAAGCAATAATTCCTATAAATATTACTAATTTAAAGATAAAAATAAAAAAAGCAATTATATATGATATTAATTTCATCAATATATTTTGCTTTTCTATAACCACTTTTTCATTCTTATAATGTTTATTTATCATTTTTTGATTTTTATGATATTCTTTATAAAAGTTCCTTTTCATCTTTTTTTCCTTTTTGAAAATAAATTCTTCATTGAAAATTTATTTTTTTCTATAATTTCTAATTGGTTTGTTTTTTCTATAATGTATTCCTTTAATATCCTGTGATAGATATTCTGGTTTTTCTCATTATCAAATGGATTGGGTGCATATTCTGAAAAATAAATATTCTTCTTCAATTCCGCTAATCCAGATAATATATTTCTTTCATTTTCTTTTGCAGTAAAATTGAAAATAAAGTCAATGTCCTTTTGAATTTTATTTAATTTTTCATTTTGAAATACTTTTGAAATATTTAAAAAATCCCATTCTTTTGTACCACAAACCACAATCTTTATATCATTTGTTATATAAGAGTCAATATTAAAAGTATCAATATCTCCATAATCATAAATATAAAAATCATACCCTGTACTTTTATTGTCAATGAAATCTTTATACATATCTATTCCATTATAATTTATCATATCTTTCATTTCTGATATATTATTCATTATAGCAATCTTTTCTACATCTTTTTTACCATTCGCTTGAACATAGCAAGAATGTAATCCTATACTATTTAAAAATTTACACATGAGCATTGCTTGAGTAGTTGTACCAATATGTATTTGTGTTCCAACTATTCCTATTGTTACACTATTTCTTTTTTTACTATATTCTTTTTTTATAATTACTTTACTTTTAGGAATATTTTTATTATCTTCCTTATATCTATATCGAATAGAGTCACTATAAGAATTTCCAGAAGTAATACATTTTTTTAATTCTTCTTTTTGTGTATGATATTCTTTGGATGTTACAAAATTAAAAATAGATTCACTAAACAATTTTGAAAGTAATGTATTACCTTCTTGATATCCAATAGCTAATATTGTTATTCTTAAATCTATATATATAGTTTTCAAGGTTACTATGGAATCAATTAATTGTTTTTCTGTATCATTTATTGATGAAATATCTATTATAATTTGATTAAAATTATTCAAACTTTTCAATTCTGTTACAGTAAAATTATATAAATTAGCTACTGTAGTAAGTATTTGATAATCTTCAATATTATTCTCTAAACATACCTCTGATACCAACTTTTCATTTTCTTTTGTTACTACTAAAATCATGTCAATTCATTCCTCCCTTCATCAAAAAAAGATTATCATTTTTTTTGATAATCCTTCTTATTACATATATTATTAAGTATTTCTTTTGAACTTTTATAACTATTTTTATTACTTTCTTGCATTTTTTGATAATACATTTTTTCCATTTCAAGTTCTGTATTATTATTTTTGTATATTCTATGTAGTTCTCTTTCTAGTCTTTTGGCATATTTTTTATTTGTTACAAAATATTCGTAAAAACTTTTATTGATTTTATTCTTAGGAAAACTTTTTTTCATTTCTCCATCTATATATAAAGAGTCTGCAAAAAAATATTCTTCTTCTGTTTCTCTTGATACTGGTACTACTTTAAAATCTGTTATATTCCCTTTTAATGTTGTAATTGCATATAAATTCATCACATTTCTTCCCTTTCATATTTTGCCATTATTTTAGCACAAAATAAGGCTATATTCAAGCTACAGTTTAATGGAACAAATATTTTCTAGGATTTTGATAATCTCCATTTTGAGATAATCTAATTTCAAAATGTAAATGGCTACCTGTTGAACTACCAGGATTAGGATCTGTTTTTGCACCACCTTGTAATCCTATAATATCTCCTTGATTAACTGTTTGTCCTTTTTGCACATCTATCCTAGATAAATGTGCATAGAAACTATAAAAAATACTTCCATCTGCCTTTATATGCTTTATATTAACACAATTTCCATAAGCACCTCTTACACCTGCCCATACAATTTCTCCATTGGCTATGGCTAAAATATTTCCATGTATTTTACCTACCATGTCTAATCCACTATGTAACTTATATACACCTGTAACTGGATGTGTTCTATACCCAAATTCACTTGTTATAGTATATCCATATTGCGTTTCTATTGGCATACAATATTCTCCATTAAATGTTAATTCTCCAGTATTTAGAGAAGTAGAAGATAATCTTATATTTTCAATTTCTTGCAATTCTGCATTAGTTTCGTTTTCTCCTAATCCTAAAGCAGTAGAAATTGCTTTGATTGGTTCTGTTAAAAAATAACCTATCATTGAAACAATCATCATGAATAATATAATCATTACTACTATAATAGTTATTAATCTGTTTCTATTCTTTTTATCTTTTAAAATAATAAATGCTACTTTTGCAACGGTTGCAACTGCCAATTATCTACCACCACTCTTTCCAAAATACTCAAATTCATGTGGATATATTTCAAATTTTACTAAAATTTTATATGCACCTATGATTAAAATACCATACCCCCTTTTTTTATTGGATAGAAAATCAGCTTGACTTTCTGTTAATTTAAACAGTTCCATAGTATCTTCTAAATTTCTTCCATCTGTTCCCATTAAAATTTTATATGTCGCCATGTCTAATATAGCTTGTCCATACATCTTTACACTTTCATCCAAAAAGTCTATAATAGAGTGCGAAATAATAACCAGACTTCCGTTCGTATTTTCTGCAACGCTTTGCGACATTACGAAGAAATGCTATACTTTGTAAACAATTTTTGTCAATTAAAAGATATGCCTCATCTGCTATAAGCATTGTTTTTTCTTGCCTATTTCTAGATATCTGTTCCCAACACCAGGACAATACATTAAAATATTGTGCCTTTTTAACATTTTCACTAGCATTTTGTATATTCCCTGTATCTAAACAAACAATTTTACTATTTCTTTGAATAGTTGTATATCCATTAAATATCGTATTATCTGCACCTTCAGATATTTGTCTAATCAAAGATAACAATATATTTAAGTTTTCCTTTCTAGTTGCATGAGTTTCTCTCTCATAATGAATTTTCAATAAATTATATAAGTCTGTCATTATTGGAAAATCTGTATTTTTTAATCTTGATATATCTGTTTCCCAATAAATATCAAATTTATTATATAAATCTTCTAAAACTTCTTCTAAAATTGCCATTTGTATTGATGTTAGTTCTGGAAATAATAACTTAAAAAATATTCTTAACGTTTGAAAATGTAGTGCCATTTCTCCAATTCCTTTTCCTTTATCACATATTCCCTTTATTTCTTCATTTTCTTCATCTTGTGGTGCTGGTTTTATTTGTAAAGGATTAATCTTCCCTCTATCATTACCACCAGATACATCTATACAATCTCCACCCAAATTTTTTGTAAGTTCATAATATTCAGACTCTGGATCTATGATTAATATATTATTTCCTAGCATAACCTCATTTAAAATAAGGTGCTTTGTTACAGTAGATTTTCCTACACCTGCTGTTCCCATAATGACAAAATTACTATTTGTTCTATCATTTCCTCTTTTCCATGTATCTAATACGATAATTCCTCCATCTATGTCTCGAGCAAAATAATATCCATAACCATCATTGAAACCACTACTTGCAAAAGGAAGACCTCCCACAAATGTAGAAAGGGGTACATTTCTCTTTGCTATATTTTTTATCTTCTTATCTGCATTATAAAAAGGAACAACACACTTAAAAGCATTTTTTACCAAACTTGCTAGACATCTAATTTTCATTTGCATACTTGATAATTTTGTTTCAATCTTTTTGCACCTTTTTAACAATTCTTCCTCTGTTTCTGCTATTACCATTATGACTATTGTCATATATCCTACAATTTCTCCATCATTGTCTATTTTTTTAATAAGTTCTTCTCCAGATATTAACTCTCTTTCTATTCTTTGTCTTTCTACTGCATCATTTGTAGTATTTAATAATGCTTCATTTTGTTTAATACCTTTAGAGATATTTTCCAATAATAAAGTATTGTCAGTTGGTTCAAATATTTGTGTGCTAACTGTATTCGGAATATTTGTAATCTTTGATAACCACCCTAAAGATACATTTTGAGGATATTTTACAATGGTATATATTTTCGCAAAAGTATCTCCTATTCTCATTCTATTTGATTTATATTCAATTCCAGACAAAGGTGCTAATATATTAAGTAATATCTTATTTTCTTTAATTGTCTTTAAATCTGTTTTTTTCAACCTCTTAACCTCCTATGCTACTAAACTTGGAATATAGTCTTGATAATCGGAATCCTCTTTTGTTGCTACACTCATATTTGTAAAGCTATTACATATTTGAATTAAATATTGGTCATTTAATATTTCTAATTTCATTCCACAATTATCAAATTTTTGTACTATTTCACGAGCCCTTTTTTGTATTTCTTGTTCTGCGTTATCTGTTAAATTCTCGCTTATAATTAACAGATTTTGTCTTTCTACTGCATCTCCCACAAGTGTTAAATTCAATGTTTCTCTAATGTTTTCTCTTAGCAATCTTTTTTGAATGCTATCAGTTGTATTACTTAAAATTTCTCTTAGGTAATCTATTAATGTTCCAACATCTACTGGTCTTGCGATAGATGTCATTTTAAATTCTTTTGTTTCTGTAGATAATTCTGAGGTAATTTCCTTTACTTTGTTTAATAATTCCTTTTTAGAAAATAACTGCATATTTAAACTATTTATTTTAATAACCGAGATTATTAAATTATCTCTTGTATAAATCAAATTATTCTTTATATCTAATATATTTATTTCTTGCTGAGCCGTTGTTGTTATTGAGTTTTTGTCCTTTTTCTTAAATCCAAACATTTAATCCCTCCATTTATCATAGTATTTATATGTATAAAGTTTCTGCATACTCGCAAACTCTAGCATATTTTTAATCATATCTATTACTGATAAATTATTTGTGTCTTTTGCCGTTAAAATTACCATTGCCGATATTCCCAATAAAACTACTAATACAGGTATGATTAAATCTTTTGTAAAAGAATAAATAATAAAAGCAATCCCTATTAAAAAGATTGCCACAATACCAGTTAATATTAGTTCATGTATTCCAAATCCTCTGATAAACTCAAAACGTGTTTTAACATTACTTGGTATATATAATTTTGTATTTATATTTTTATCTTCCATAACTATCCCCTTTCATAATAATATTTTAAAATATCATAAATCACATAAATAAGTTCTGCTGATATTCCAAAAAGAATAGTATTGATTAATTTTTTCTTATACATAGTATTTCCTTCATCTTCATACATCATTTTTATTAGAATAATAATAACTCGAAGAACAACCCCTGCTGGTATAATTACTGTTCTAATAACTAAAATTAATATATTTAGTTGTTCCATTATGCATACCTCACTTTACTTTTGTTATTATATTTTTTACCTGGCGAGATAACTCTATTGTTTTACTTGTATTCATAACAATCGCACTAATACCTCCAGAATTTCCTGTAAGCATAAATTCTTGTAAGAATGAAGGTGTTTTTAATGCCATAATAATTGTTGCTATTGCTAAAAACCAATGACTTGCAAATATTAAAGCTAATCCTAATTGGCATAATACAATTTGAACTATAACCGTTAATACACTTTTAAATAATTTTTGTGAATAGCTTTGAAACACGCCACTATTAGACTCAAGTAATCCAACGCACGACAAAGGAAATCCTAGTTTTAATATGAAAATTTCTATTCCTCTCACTAAGAATTGTATATATAAAATAATGAATAGCACAACAGCAACAACTGCCACTATTGCTGAGAATAGAGATGTCATACAAAATTCGACAATATATCCCCAATCTGGCAATGTTAAATTCAATGAAAGTGCATTTAGTAATTCATTACCAAACAATTCTACAATTTCTATAAGCAAATTGAATAAGAACTCAAAAGATAAGGCAACAACGATTGCTCTTACAAAAAACATGACATATGTTCCTATCGGTAATTCAGATTCTCCGTTCTGTCCATAAAACATACATATCAAATCCTTTTTTTAAGAATTTTAATATGATTAGTCCTATCGAAAAAGATAAAATAACCGTTTTTAAAGAGTCTAATGAAATTTGTATTCCATTCGCATTTGCTTCTGTAATTGTGTTTTCAGCATAGAAACAAATATCCATTAAATTATTCATTAACATTCTAATAATATTATTTGAACTTGATACAATGGAAGATAACAAACTTGTTAATATATTTTCCAAATTTTTTACCCCTTCCTTTATCTATAATAATTCATAAGAACATTGATTAATCCACTTGCTACCACTACACCTATACAGGAAATAATTGCTATTTTAATTCTATTATCCCATCTTTTTGCGTCCATCTCATCACTAGCGGCCTTTCGTAGGAAAAAATATCCCACTAACAATACTGTTAATACAGGTGCTAATATTAATAACCAACTTGTCAAATCTGCTATTAAATTTTCAGTTCCTGTTACGATTGGCGAGTCTTGGATAGCTGCAAAACAAGTATTTGTGCAACAAAAAAGACTTGTTAAAGCAAGTCCTACTTTTCCTATTCTTTTTATGTTTTTTAACTTTTTTATTTCTTTTTTCATACATATAACCTCCAATTTTATTTAATTATATTTAATATTCATTCCATATTCCCCATAATTTAATCTTTTCTGGTGTTCTTGATACTCTAGCATTTTCTCTTAGTTCTCTTATTTCTGTATTATGTTTCTTTCCTCCTAATCCGAGTATCTTATTAAATTTATATTTTGATAAATCTGGCAACTTCGCCATATATGGGTGCATACCAGTTATCATAACGATTGCATCTGGAGACTCTATTCTTAAAATTTCTTCCTCTGTTAATAATGGTCGTGAAATTAGATTGATAGACTCACTACTACTGCCACTTTGGTTTCTTGAAAATGAATTTGATTTACTATCTGAGGTAGTTGTATAATTTCCTAATTTTTTAGAAATTTCATTTGCCGTTTCAAATGATGATGTTTTTAAATATATCCATACTAAGCAATTATCTTTTATCAAATCTGCTATTTCTTTACCATATACCTTTACTAGTTGCGAAAAACCGTTGTAAAAAGATATGAAAAAATATTTTTCTACTTCTCGCTACAGTCATCATATTTCCAAATCCTTCTATGGCGACATAATTTCCAAACTCATCCATAAAAAAGTTTACTTTATTATCTAAACTACCTCCTCTACTGTCAGCATACTCTACTAAAGCATTATATTGTTGTTTTGTATAGAGTGCTGCTAGAGAATAGTAAGTCAATCTCTCATCTGGCAAAATAATATCTACAAAATATTTTCCTTTTCCTAAATCCTTTAAGTCAAAATCACTTTTACAAGTCATATCATAAATTGTTTGACTTGTGAAAAGCCTTAATGTTGTTAATGCAGATGTAAAAAAACTGGAGCGAGTTTTTTCTGGTGCAATTCTAGCAATTCCAAAAATATTAATTGCTGGGTGGTCTGGTTCTAAATTTTCTATAAAATAATTTATAGGCATTTTTCCATTTTCTGTTCTACACATTTCAGAAATGAATGTATAAACATTAGTTAAATTCTGATATTCTGGATGGTCCATATTCTCAGCAACTACTGTCATAATTGTACCTGCTATAATACTCATTTCTCCATCTTTCCATATCTTTTCCATTTTACTATCTTCATTTCCTACAAGTGCTTGAGTAATATCCCAGCAATATTCCTCTGCTTTCCTTATATCTCCATTTTTATATGCATTAATAACTGGTTGTAAAAAATTATATCTAGTAGATTTTAATGGATTTTTAAAATCTATAGCTAATACTTTATATCCTAATTTTTTTAGTAATGGCATACTATACTGTAATATTTCTCCGTTTTGGATCAGTGCATACAACGGATTCTCCTGCAAACATGAAATTACACAAACTTGGAAAAAATCTTCTTGTTTTTCCTGCTCCTGTGCTACCTACTATCATTGTGTGATAATCTTCTGGAATAAATAATAATTTATCTTGCTTTTTGCTTTTCTCTAAACCTACAACGATACCTCCGTTTTTTAAAATCTGTTTTTAATATTTCATTTCCTTTTGTAGTTATTACATTTTCTTGTAATATTTCTTTCATTTCTTTTTTACTTGCCCATTTTGCCGTACCATATTGTCCATTTCCATACACTTTTGGCGTTCTAATATTTTTAGTAATTCGATTTGTTTCTGTAGATAGATTTCCCTTTTTATTAAAAAAGAATAGATATATTACAAAAAACTCTGCCAATAATTGTGTAATTAAGAATAATAAAAAGTGATTTTTATTGGAAATTATACTATTTATTAAAACAGATATATCTAACACAAAAGGAATTTTTGATAATTGAAAATGAATAATACTAGAAAATACTACACAAAATGGCACTAATATTATCGAAATTATGATAATGATTAATATTTTTTTCAAATTTGTTTTTATTCCTCCATTTCCATTTCTTCAATCTCTTTTTCCTTTGTAAATTTCTTTTCTAAAAATCTAATTTGTTCTATATTTAAACTTTTAAAATCCATCTCTAATGTATCATTTCCGACAAAAAATAAATGGTCCTCTTATATTGAGTCCATCTATCTGTTCTATTTTGGAATATTTTAATATTCCTTTTGGGTTATATATTAAAATCATATTTTTGTATATTGTTGTTTCAAAAAATGGTGTTTCCATTAGATTTGCTATTTCTTCTAAACTATTTTCTATTTTTAATATCTTTGGATTCTGATTTGGATAACAATACATTATTCTCATAAAATTACTATCATGTCCCATTACATACCTCTTTCTATATGATTACTAAATTTCTGCTTAAAAGCATATTCTTTTTTAGCATAAATAGATAAATCTTTATTAAATACATATTGTTGTAAAAAAGCTTTTTCTCTTTCTTCATTTTGAACCAACAAATAATATAACTCTTGTATTATCTGTTCTATACTATACTCTAAATATCTTTCCTCTTTAATATATCGTAATAATTGATTTCCTAAAATTTTATGTGCTTCTATGTCTGCATGATATAACATTTTTTCCTTATATACACTTTCATAAAATTCTGTTATCTTTTCCCATGAGTCTATATAATTATCATAGCTTTTTTTACAATCAAAATTATTTTCTATTAATTTGTCTATAAACTCATCAATTTTTTCTTTTACTGTTTTTGACATAAAAGCATAGTTTAATCTACCTTCTTTAGGTAAAATATCTTTTATCATTTTCAAATCTGCTTTTAATTCATTCATTAATTTTTTATCAATATTAATATATGCAATTTTTCCATTACAATAGTTTTTATCTATTGCCTTAAATTCTTTTCTTATTTCTTCTTTTCTTAAATCTTTTTTAGATTGATTTTTTTCGTCCATTATCTCTAAATAATATTCTTTATAGATACTTCTTTTTAATGCATTCCTTATTTTATATTGTGTACTAACAGTTATAAATGGATCCTTTATTCTTTGCTCTCTATCCCATAAGGCATAATGTAAATGTGGATTGCCTTTTTTATAATGTACTGTTGCAATCCATTCTAGATTTGCAAATGATATATCTAAATTCTTTGCTATTTGTGATACACTTTCAACAAACATTGTTTGCCAACTTTCTTTATCCACTAAACCTTGTTCTATCGCATCTTTTTCTGCTAAAGATACAATCCCTCTGTAGATATTTGTTCCCTCCTTTGATTTCCTATATATATAATTTGCTATTTGCGTATTTTCTGTTTTTTCTACATCTTCAAAATCATATATAGTTCCAAATAAGGTATTTCCATATTCGTTTTTCAAACAATGTTTTCTATTAGATATATAAAATATATGTTTATAATTCTTTATAGCTGTATCTCTTTTATTAGGAGATGGACAACGAACTTGTGAAAACACATCAAATGACAAATATTTTATTTCCTCCTTTTCTTGCATAATAAAAACACTTACAAATAAATGTAAGTGCCTTAATTCTCTATTTATTCAATTTCTAGAACCCACTTTAGTATATCTCTTTCAAGCATATCTATATTAATTCCATCAATCCACCATTTATTTTTGCAACTACCATAAGGATATTTTCTGCAGATTTCATTTCTTATTTCTAATTGTTCTTTTGCTTGTTCTTCAGTTATTATGATTTCTTTTTTTACTTCATCTGTATATTCAAACATATCATTTTCTTTTTCAATGTCAAATCCTATTTTTTCTGCATAATCTAATACATTCCAATCTAATAAATCTGAAAGGAAATCAACCCAATGTCCATAAATAATTAAATCTTCTTTATTTTCATCATTTCCTTTATCTATGCTATTGTATTTTTCATTATACATATTTTCCATTTCTTCGATTTGTTTATATGTTTTCATGAAATCCCTCCACATTACTAAATATATCCATATTTTACCATAAATTGTCATTAATTTCAATCCATATCAATATATTTTGCTATAAAACGTTATAAAATAGATAATCACATAGTCTTAAAATTCTATTTTTCCTATTTTTTCAACACATTCTTTACAAATTAATTTACCTTCATATTCTTCTAAATCACTATTATTTCCACAAAAAATACAATTAGGTACATGTTTTTTTAAAATAATTCTATCATCTTCTACAAATATTTCCATAGGTGTTTCATATTCTAGTTCAAATGTATTTCTTATTTCGATTGGAATAACTACTCTACCTAATTTATCTACCTTTCTCATCATACCTTTATCCATATTTTTATTATCCATTTTTTATCTCCATTTCAAACATCTTTATTTTTTTAGCAATATATTGAATAAAACCAAACTAAAACATCAATATTAGTTTTAGTAATATCTCGTAGTAAGTCTTACTACAAAATATCATATTTACTATTATAAAATCAAGATATATTATAACTTTTTTTAAATTAGGAGAAAATTGTGAGAAGATATAATAACAAATTAAACATTTCTGGTAAGGTAATTGAAAATGCCAGACTTTCTAAAAATCTTTCAAGAGAAGAATTATCTAATAAATTGCAATTAATGGGATTGAATGTAGATAGAAGTTTTGTTTACAGAATAGAAAAACAATCCTCTACATTAAAAGACTTTGAATTAATTGCCATTGCGACTATTTTAGAACTTGATTTAGAAAATCTTAAAAAATTAATGGATAAAAGACCATAAATATTGCATATATTTATAGTCTTTTATTTTATATTCTTTATTTCTTGTTTTTTATTTTCAAATATTCTATTGCATATCGTTCTGCCTTTTCTTTAATTTCTCGTATGTCCATAAGATTATTATTTTCTTTTAATAGTTCCGTACATAAATAGTTTGTATTTTGAGAAGATAATATGTTTTTAACAATTAAACTTACTATTCTTTCAATATCTCCTTTTAAACTAGACTCAATTTGTTTCGATATTACTTTACAAATAAAATCCAAATCATCTCTGGTAGTTTTCATGGTTAAACCTTGCATTAAAAATTCTCTAACAATTTGAGATTTTGACTTATTTGTTTTTGAACATAACATCAATAGTCGATTAGATGTTTCACTATCTATATAAAAAGATAATTTTTCTTTCTTACCACTCTTATTCAATTATATCTTTTCCCTCCTTCGGATCACTTAACCACTGTAGTGCAAGAATAGGTGTCTGACAACACCCCCTAAACTGCTTAAAGGCAAAGCCTTTAACTTGTCTGATTTTTTTTAAGATGTCTGACTTTTGTCTGACAAATTTTCAATGTCTATAAAATATTTTTCTAGTAATTTTTCAATTAATTCTGTAAATTCATCATCAGTTTTAAATTTATCTTTATATTTTTTTACTACATTAGATTTTACTTTACCTGTAAATTTAGGTTTTGCTTTTCCAACTTTTTTATTTAGAACATCTAATATATATTCTTCTGTTAATTCTCCTTTTTTCTTTTTTAATGTTTCTGCTTGTTTTACAGATATTTTTAATGTAGGATTATCGTTCAAAATATTTAACAATATTTTCTGGTCATTTTGCTTTAGATATGATAACTCAACACCTGCTAAAAATGGTATAATTTCCTTATCGACACATCTTAATATATCTGGATTTAATTCTTTAAGTCTTAAATATCTACTAATTTGTCGACCAGAAACACTTTCTTGTTCAGCAAGTTTTTCCCTTGTTTTGTTACTCTCCGTTGGGTTTTCTTCATTGTGGACAGGTTGTCCACTTTTATCTTTCTTTAATATCTCCATTTTCATAGCATATGCTTTCATTAATTCACTAGGTAATAATTTTTTTCTTCTATTAATGTTTGTATCTATCATTATCAATTTTGCCGTATCATCATCAACATTTTTAACGGTTGCCCTTATGGTTTTCATACCTAATCTTTTACAGGCTCTTGTTCGATTATGTCCTGCAATAATTTCATATTTATTGTCATCTATTTTTCTAACTATAATTGGATCCAAAATTCCATTTTGGGATATACTTTCTACTAATTCTTCAAATTCATTTTCTGATATTTCATTAAAAATATGTTCTTTAAAATCTACTAATTTACTTATATCTAAATTTATTATTTTTTCAAAATCTTCATTATCAACTTTACTATTTTCTTCTGTAATTTCTTTTTTCTTATCTTCTGTTATTGATTTATTTTCTATTATTTTATTTCCTCCAAAAACTGCTTGTATATTAGGCATTTTCAAATCTGGCACAAATCATTCCTCCTATTCTAATTCCATACTATTTTGATTTTGTAGTTCAATTATTTTTTCATACGATAACTTATTTTCAACAACAGAAAATACCTTATTGTTTTCACTTAATATGTAACAATAAGGTATTTCTTTTTTATTCTTTAATTCTTTTAAAGATAATTGTAAAAAGTCTATTTCATAATCTTTCAAATCATCTTTTTTATAAAATATTAGGTCATGTAATCTTTCTAATACTGTAGGTTTATTAATGATATTTATTTCATCAACTTCTGAACTATTATTTACAATGCACTCTGTTAAATACCATTCTTCCATGAGAACCTTTAATTTTTCAAATCCTTTTTCATTAATCAACATTTTTATACTTTTCATTATGCACTCTCCATTTCTTGTTCATTATCTTCTATAGTTTGACTTTCATTTCTTTGTTTATTGTAATTCTTCTTTTTATTAAATTTATCTACATATTCAACTACTTGTGGACTAAATGTTTTTTCAAAATCTTCTTTGCTCATGACAAAATTTTTCGTATGTAATTCTGAGTCTGTTTCTTGAAATGTAAAACCTGCATTATACAAATCTTTTTTCTGATTCATTTTTACACCATAAACCTTATACATATCATTAGCTAAATATAAAGATAATTGTCCACTTACAATACTTTGTGCTATTGTATCTTTACTATTTTGTTTTGATTGTTCTATGACTTGATTAATTTTCATTCTTACAGGTGTATCATTTTCTAAAAATTTCTCTAAATCTTCTTTTGTAATAACTACACCATCATATTCTTCTTTAAATGCAATTCGCATTTTCTTTAATGCTGCCCTATTTTCAAAAGTATCTCCATATACTCTATAAACATTTTTAAATGGAAACAATTTTATTTTTTCTTCTAATATTAATTTTCTTACAATTTCTTGTTCCTTTTGATTATTATTACCAAACAAATTTATCCCTCCTTTTTTAACAAAAAAAATAAAGCTACTTGCTTCCTTACTATATTTTCAATACAACCACCTCATTTCATAAAGTAGTTTTATTATTTCTATTGCACTAATTCAAATGTATCTTGTTTAAATATTTTTGTATCGCTATATGTACTAAATTCACTATATCTACTGATTTCAAATACTTTAATCATTTTATTATGATATTCCATTTCTGTTATATACATATCATAACTATAATGTCCATCTGTTGCTATAATATTTAATATACCTGTATCACTAATATTATGCGTGATTTTAATTTCTCTCAAATCCACTTTTTTATATGCTTTTTTCAATAACATTTTAAAAAATAATTCTGAATAATATTTGCAAAAATTCTCTTGTTCCTTCAATCATTCTACCTCCATTTCTATATCATCATTTTGCAATTCCTGGCTATTATCTAATGCTTGTTTTTGTCTTTCTATTTTTATTTTTTGTGTTTTTATATATTGTGCTTGACTATCAATTCCTACCATTCTACACCTATCAATTTCCTCTGCCCTTATATCAAAATAAAAATCTTTTAAATCTAGTTCATTCATCTTAACTATTTTTTTTATCTGAGTTTCATTTTTTACATCTGGAAAGATAATTTTATTATTTTCTATCTTCCACTTTTCTTTTCTTAACATATATCCTAAAATATATATTTGTCCCTCTAAATCATATTGTTGCATATATATAGAATTTGTAAAACCTTTATCTGTAAAAATCATCCCTTTATTTTTTTGTTTTTCTTGGGATTTCACTTAAACACCTTCTTCCATTTCTTCTACCTCAATATTTCCTTCTTCTAACTCATCTTCAATCAATATTGGTTCATTCTTTTTATTATCTAAATTTAATTTATTATTTAATTCTGATTGTCTTTCCAATAATTTTTGCAATTCTTCCTCATCTTCAAAAGGTTTCTCTAATTCGATTTTGCATTGTTCCATTTCTCTTTTATATCCTTGTATTCTTTTTGTTCCTTTTTCTATGTTATCCTCAAATTTGTCTAATACCTCATTTATTCTTTGTATATTTAAACTTGGAACTTGTGCTAATTTAACCTCATAATTTCCATTACTTTCGATATGTATTTTATCCTCAAAAAAGCCATTTTCTAAGTAAAGTGTAAATCCTCTATATTTTCCTATTTCATATAAAACACCATTTTCAACATTTTTATTTACACTTTTTATAATTTCATTTCCTGCCTCTTTAATATCATTAAATATTTTATTATTTAATTCCATACGAAAATCTGGTAAACTCTCTTTATTTCTAACCTCTACATCTTTTTTACAATTTTCAATATATATAGTTCCTCTTTTTATTTGATTAGGAAGATATTTTTCTAATTTGTCTTGGAGAGTATATCTTTGATTTCTATAATTTCTCTCTTTTAATTTTAATTCTTGAACTTTTATATCTACCTCAAACTTTTCCATTATTTCCTTATTATCTGAAGCAATCGCCTTAATCTCTCCAAAATTCATAGTCGTATTATCTAAATCACTCATTGTTCTTACCTCTTTGCTACCTGCATATAATTGAGAGATAAATTTCTGCTTTGTTTCTAATGTTTGCCATACATATGCATCAAAACTTTTTTTAGTTACATATCTTATAATTTCTACCTCTTTATTCTGATTTCCTTGCCTTAAAATTCTTCCTTCTCTTTGTTCTATGTCAGATGGTCGCCAAGGGGCATCGAGATGATGTAATACCTTTAGTTTATCTTGTATATTTGTTCCTGCACCCATTTTATTGGTACTACCTAAAAATACTCTTATATCTCCGTTTCTTACTTTCTCAAAAGTTTTAGATTTTTGTAAATCTGTTTTTGAGTTGTGTATATATTCTATTTCATTTTCTGGTATCCCCATCTCAATTAATTTTTTTCGTATTTCATCATATACATTAAATTTGTCTGAAGGTGTTGATAAATCGCAAAAAATAACTTGAGTTAGCTTTTCTTCTTTGCCCTCAAGCCATTTTTGATATACTTGCCCTGCTACTGCACTCACTTTAGATTCTTTTGTTTCTTTAGCCTCTGGTTCTACCAATCTTACATCTAATGCTGCTTTTTTTCCATCATTACTAATATTTAACATATTATCTTCTTTTGGTTTAACTGCTCCTCTTTGTATCGCCTCTGACCTTTCAACAATCTTTTCCATGTATTCTTCTAATTCTTTACTTGGTTCTAAAGCGATAACAGTAGGTTTTCCATTTTTTATTTGTGGTACTGGCAAATTCAAATCATCTTTTGTTTTAATATCTGCTACCATTCTAAATATAGACATTAATTCTGGTAGATTATAGAATTTTGATAATCTCTGTCTGACTTTATATCCCCTTCCACTTGTATCCAATTCTAAAGAATTAGTGACCTCTGCAAAAGTTGAAGCCCACTCATCAAAACTATATATTCCCATTTTTCGTAATATATGTGGTTCTAAATATTTCATCATAATATATAATTCTGCTAGAGAATTTGAAACAGGTGTACCAGTAGCAAAAACAACACCTTTTCCATTCTGTTTATCTAATAAATATTCTGTTTTCATAAGTAAATCTGACGCCCTTTGAGAATTTGCACCTATTGCCCCTGCAACATTTTTTAATTTTGTTTGAACAAATAAGTTTTTAAATAGATGTGCTTCATCTACAATTAAATAGTCTATTCCTGTTTCTTCAAAATTAATAACATTATCTCGAATTTTACCTTCTAATAATTCTTTTAATTTCTTTTCTAATTGTTTCTTCTGCCTCTCAATTTGTTTGATTGTTCCTCTATCCTTTATATCATTTTTTGCTTGCTCTAATTCGTATATTTGACCTCTTATATGTTGTTCTTGAACTTCTTTTGACATAGGCATTTTTTCAAATGAAGAATGGGACATTATAATTGCATCATATTCTCCTGTAGTAATTTTTCCTGCAAAAATTCTTCTTTTCTCTTTTTGAAAATCCTCTTTATTTGCTACCAAAATATTGGCATTAGGATATAATTCATAAAAACTTTTTGCCGTTTCTTGTACTAAATGATTTGGAACAATCATTAATGGCTTATTTGCTATTTTTAACCTTTTTAATTCCATAATTCCTGCAATCATTTCATAAGTTTTTCCTGCCCCAACCGTATGTGCAAGTAGGGTAGAATTTTCACTAAATAATATTCTTGCAATAGCATTTCTTTGATGTTCTTTTAATTTAATAGTAGGATTTATGCCAGGAAAAGTAAGATAACTGCCATCAAATTCTCTATCTACTATAGAATTAAATTTTCTATTATATATATCTTCTAATACTTTCCTTCTTTCTGTATCTTCAAAAATCCAATTTTTAAATTCTTCTTTTATTACATCTTGCTTTTGTCTTGCTAACATTGTTTTTTCTCTATTCAATACACTAGTACCATCAGCAGTAGCATATATATTTGTAGGATGTAAATTCAAGGCATCTTTAGTTAATCGTATCGCATTAGCAAATTCTGTTCCATAAATATTGTTAATTTCAATATTATTGCAATAGGAATTAATCTCTATAAACCATTTTTCTAAAGTCTTTTGATAAATTACTGTAACGGCATCTTTTTCTAGTTTAAATTTTTCTTCCATAAACTGTTTTATATATTCTTCTGGAATCCATGTTGTTCCCAATTTTACTTCTATGTCACTTGCTGATATTCTGGCTGGTTGTACCTCTTTTAACATGATTACATTTTCTTCATATCTACTATCTTGTTCTGCATATTTTTCGGCAACCCTTAGCTTTTCTACAACATCTCCAGATAGATATTGATCAGCAGTTTCCCAACCTGCAAAATCTTCATCAATTCCTTGCTTTGCAATTTCTGGATTATGGTAGATTAAACCTTTCAATTCTTCCAATACATCATCATAATTTTTCCCACATAATCGCATTATATATTTTATATCTACCCTTCCTCTTTGGTTTATACTTGCTATTAATCCATCTTTTGCATTTTCCGTTTTTGTAATTTCTTTATATGGTCTGATTGTTCTTTTATGAAAAATGTCTGTTTTAACTATTTGTTTAGTTTCTTTATCTTCTCTTTCAAGCGATACTAAAATAGGATAGTCTGAGTCCTCTTTAAAAGCTAATCTATTTGCTCTATCTGATATATGACCATATTTCTTGATAAATTCATCATATATATAATTTAGATTATTTTGATATGCAACAATATCTTTATCTGGAACATCTGTATTTTCTATTTCAATTAAGTCTTTTAATGCTTTTCTTATTCGATTTAATCCTTTTATTCTTTCGGTTACATTTTTATTTTTATCTTGTTCCTGCAAATAATCATCTATTCTATAATAAATTCTTCCATTTATTTCTGTATATGTATAATTTTTTACTTTAGCATATTTTTCTCCTACAGGGATATAATCTTTTTCATCTTCGATATAAATATTTCCTAACTCTCTCATATCAACAATATCTTTAGGTAACATTTTTAATGTATCCTCTAATTGTTCTTTTAAATCTCCATTTTCTACTACATCTAAAATATCGAAATTATCTGAAATTTCTATATTTCCTTTTATCATATATCTTTTATTGGCAAAATAATCGTTTATATTAATATTGTTCTTAATTGTAAATGTATTTATCCAATCTTCTTTTTGTTCTAATTCCTTTCCCTTTTTCTGTAGGAATATGATATCTGATATTGCTTTTGTATTTGCTATTTCTTTAAATGCTGAACTAGGTAATCTGACTGCACCAATAAAATTTGCTTTTTGATTTATATATTCTCTTATACTACTATCTTTTTTATCTAATGTAAATCTGCTTGTGATAAAAGCAATTATCCCTCCAGGTTTTACTTTATCTAATGTTTTTTCAAAGAAATAATCATGTATTTGCAAGTTATTGTCATAATTTTTGTCAAATACACCAAATTTTCCAAATGGAATATTACTGATTGCAAAATCATAATAATTATTGTTTAACTTTGTATCTTCATATCCTTTTATTTGAACATCAGCATTTGTATATATTTTTTCTAATATTCTTCCAGATAAGCTATCTTTTTCAATGGCTGTAATCTTACTATTTTCAAACTCCTCTGGCAATCTACCCAAAAAATTTCCAACACCAGAAGATGGATCTAAAATTCTACATTTACCATGCATTCCAAATCTTTGTAATGCTTTATACATAAAATCTATAATATATGGTTCTGTATAAAAAGATGTTAAAACACTTTCTTTGCAACTTTCAAATTCTTTTGGAGATAGTATTTCTTTTAATTCATAATACTTTTCTGAACTCTCCTCAAAAGCCTTTGAAAGACCTCCCCATCCATTATATTTTGCTAGTACAATTTTTTCTTCTTCTGTTGCCTCTCTATCTTCTCTTTCAAGTGTTTTCAATAATTTTATTGCCTCTATATTTTCTTCATATTTCTTTTTTAAACCAATACTATCCTCTTTTAAGTTATCTGGTATTTTAAAAGGAATAGGGGGTAATTCTATTTTTTCTTCTTTATCATTTTCTGTAAATGGATTTATAAGTGTTATCTCAGATATTTTATCTATATTATTTTCTTGTTCTTCAGATATTTGATTTATTGTTTCTTGTTGATTTTTTTCCAAATTAAAAAGAGTAGTTTGAACTACCCCTTCTTCATATCTTACATTTCTTTTACTTTTTCTTCTATCATGTTGTTTATTATTTCCATTTTTAAACTTTGTATCATATTCTCGTATTGTGCTAACACTATAAATTCTTCCGTTTCTGGTTTTTGATACTCTGTTTTTAATTGTTTTTCTATTGTTTCCTCTTGGTCTGCTATCTCCTGTGCGTATCTCTCCATTATCTCGTTGTATGTTCCCTCCATTATCAAATCTTGATATTTGATTGGTTTCATTTCCTCTAACATCTTGCCCATCTTCATTAATATCATTTCTTTCATCAATCATTACCTCCCTTTCTTGATTTTTTAATCTTTCTTTAATTTCTAATTCTACCATTCTAATTAAATCGTAGCTACATTTGTTTACAATATACCCTAACCTTTTTATCACTCTTTCATCTCTTATGTTTTCATAGCCTGTCAATTCTGGTTGATGTTTCACACCACATCTATCCATAACGATTGTTTCTACACTTTCAATAAAAGCACCTAAAAAATCATCATTATATACTTGTTCTTGTGTCAAATTTATCTTTTCATAAAAGTCATTTTCACTTAAAAGATTAGTTAAATAACTGTCAATGATATTACTTAGTTCTATCTCTGTATTATTCATCATAGTTATATTCAGTTTGTCCAATAAAATATTTATACTTTCTTTTTCTGTTGTTTCCCATAGTTTAAAATCTATATTTTGTTTGCTATTGGTATCTTTTACATCAAATACAGAGTTTAGATATAATCTACCATTTTTACTATATATCGTTTTCAGACTTTTTGAATATGGCTTAACATATCTTCCAACCTTTTTCCAATCATCATATGTTGCACAAGCTGTTATATTCTTATCTTGAGAATATAGCAATAAAATTTCGTGAAACTTATATTTGTAGAATTTAGAATTAAATTTTAAAAATTCTTTCCATTCTGCACTATTACCAATTAAGTTAGACAATCCTTTTTTGTATAACTCTACTGCCTCTTTAATATCTTTTAATTGTTCCACTAATTCCTCCTTAATTTAATATTAGCATATTATTTTTTTGCTTTCAGCCCATTTTCAAATTTTTTTATTCTAGTTCCATGTCTTGTTCTTTTTCTGCTACTTCTTCTAAAATTTTAATATAGAATTCTTTCATATTTTCGATATTTTTTATTGCCGTTTCTTTGCTACATAAATCTTTTGAATAATAATAATCTGATTGCTCATTAGGAAATACGATTGTTGTCTTATATCTGTTCTTACTTAATTCATCAATCGTAACAAAAGCAACATCTATACCAACTTGTTCTAAAATATCTTTATACATATTTGCAAATAATTCTTTCTTATTAACAGTTTTATGTCTGTCTGGGTTTTCCATATCTTCGAGTTCATTGAATGTATAATAATTTTCTACAATCCCTTTTATATCAACACTTTTAATTTTTTCTATTTTTTTCACTGTCTCATTTTTTAATAATTCTTTATAAGATTCATCTATACTTTTTATGTTATGATATACTATATCAGAGTCATCTTTAGATTTTGTATCAATTTCTATACTGTAATCTTTATTAAAATCAATTACTGTAACATATTTTCCACCTCTTACTTCTTCTGTAGAAATGTTATCATACTTTATTCTTAAACAATCCAAAATTCTTTCATACATACTGGAAATAGTCGGCATATTTTCTGCATCTCTATCCTCTCCATAATCCATTAAATTTTGAATATCGTAATAATCAAAATAAAAATCCACCACATCTTTAATATTGGCTTTTCCATATTCCATTCTTTCAACTTTTAACTCATAATAGTCTAGTAACGTTTCTAAGATATATTTATAATTTTCATCTATTTCATAAAAGTCTGTCATAGGACTTGTATATAGTGAAATATAATCTTCATCATCATAATATTCTTTAATTTCTTCAATTAAATCTTCTGTTTCGTTAATAATATCTTCTCGTTCTTCCTCACTGATATTAGCCTTATTTTCTTTAAAATATTTTATAATATCTTCTAAATGTTTAATTACTTTTCTTACTAAGCCAAAAACATCTTCTCCATTATCTTTAAGTACATCATCAACAACTAATTTTGCATACTTATTTACTTTTTCTTTTAATTGTTCCTCTTGCACTAAATCTGAAAATTCTGTTTCTTCATCTTGTGTAGCATAATATAATGTTCTTTTTTCTTTACTATCTTGCACCTCTAAAGAAACATAATTTTGAGAATCCATTATTTTTTTTGCCTTTTCTATTGTTTCTTCTATATTTGATAACCCACTTTCAATAATATTTGATATTCCTTGTTCTCTTTCTTCTTTCGTCTCCCATACTTTTATGATATATTTCGGCATAAACCTTTCTTTCCTTTCTTTCTATTCTCTCTTTAATAATTTTTTTCTTATTGCACATGAAAAGATATGCTTGATAATAATATCTTGCATATCTTTTTGTTCCTTCTTATTTACTTGCAATTTTTCTGTTATTTCCTCTATATTTGCATTATTAAAATATTTTAAACAAATATATTGATATTTAATAACATCAAATTTTTTATACTTTTCTAATATTTCACTTATTAATTCTTTCCATGCTTCTAATTTTAAGATAGTACGATTATTTTCCATTTCTATTATTTTATCTTCTAGTGTTATTCCATTATTTGTTTTTGATTTAATCCAATTACTATATCCTAATTGCAGATGTTCTGCTATACTATTTTTTATATCTTTAATGCTAGTATCTATATTTTTATACTTGTATAAATATTTTTCTATTTTTTTGTATATATCTCTATTCAATAATTACCCCTTTAACTTTCAATCTACTATTAACGATATATGCTAACATTTCTTCTAGTGAATTAAAAATACAAACATCTACATCATTATTTTTTTCAAAAGTAAGGATCAATCTTTCTTTATCTTTAAAAAACACACAATTATAATCTTTATATATAAAATTAGATAAAATTACATCTTTACAAGTATTTTCCTCAAAATCTGCTTTATCTTCAGAAATTAATTCTTTTAATTCATCAATTTCCATTGTTTCCAAATCTTCTATTGTAATTTCTTCACACTCTAGTAAATTTAAAATTCTCCCAACAATTTCTCCACCATCAATATTAGAATAATACCAACATTCTATGGCTGATTTTGCAATTATTTCTTCTTCTTTCAAGGTTGTTATCTTTAGTTCTTCATATTCTGGCAATAAACTTTCCAATTCATGTATCATATACAATTCTCCTAAAATTTCTTTTGTATCCTTTGACATTTCATAATATTTTTTAAATATATTTCTCATTTTTTTCCTCCAATTCTTGATTTTTCATATTACAAATAAGAGTATTCAGAAAATTTTCCGAATACTCTCTTTGATTATATGTATTTGATTGTAACTTTTGTTTATCTTTGAATTTCTTATAATTCTCCTGTTCTTTTTCCATTTCTCTTATCCTTGTTGTAACCCACCTCAGTATTGCTGCATAATCATTATCATAAACTTGTCCTTTAGCTTGTTTATATAAGTTTAGTTGTTCAATAAGTTGGTCTGTTACTTTACTACCGTATTGTTTTAATAAATCATCATATTCAATCTGTGTCATAAAAACTTTATCTGCAAATTGCTTTTTTTCTTCAGTTATTTCTTCGTGTGTGTGTTCTTCATTATTATTTTTTTTATTATTTATATTATTATTATTTATATCAATATTATTAACATTTTGTTGTTCATCACATCTATCACTAGATGTTTCTTCTGTTGATGTCTTGTCATTCATCTCGTGAACTACTGGATTTTCTGGGAATAATTTAGCTTTTTTTAGATATTCGATTACTTTTTCTTCATTAATCTTATAATAAGTCTTACATGGGATCCCTTTCCTAATTGTTTGTATAATTTCCTTTTCTTCAAGATTTTTCATTGCTATTCTTTGAAAATGAGGTGTAATACCTGTATTTTTTTGAATATTCTCTCTTGTAGAATAAAAGTATCCTTCATCTTCTAATTTTTCTAAATTCGCCCAGTAATTATACTCACTACATAATTCTCCTAAAATAACTGCCTCATTTAATCCTAATATCTGTATTAAATCCTTATTAACAATTATGTACTTACTACTAGCTAAAAGACTTGCTAAAATCATTATCATCTACCTCCTACAGACAGACTATAATTTTCTAAAATAGTTTACAATTTCTTTTTTTATTTTTCCTTCTGATTTATCGTAATTTTTGAAAAATTCTATTTTTGCCTTGGTTTTGTCTTTATAAAAATTACAATGTTCTTTTTTACAATACAATTCATTTAATGCAAAACAAGTATTATTTTCTTTATATGCAAAGCAACGAGTATTCAAGCTATTCCACCTCCATTTCTGTATCTATTTCAGAATCTGGAGATAGTATATTAGTTATAATATGTTCATTTTCATAACTAATTATATCTGTAAATACTGTTATCTCATTTTGTATATCTCTATCTAATTTTAATGTCTTATCTTCTGCATTTATATCTATTACTGTTGCTATATCACAATATTTAGTTTGTATTTTATCTCCAATCTTTATGTCTTTAGGCATTTCTAAATTATCTTGTGAAAATATATCTGCTACTGCTATTTGCATATATTCTTTAAATAAATCATAATTATCTTGATTTTTATATGTTAATAAAATATTCTTATTTAATATTTCTTTTGTAATTACATCAATATGATTTTTTATATATACTAATATATCATTACTAAATATTTTTCTAACTGATGGTGTAATTGCATTAATTATGACTTTGTTGCTTTTAGTATCATACTTTATGCTAAAACACCTTTTTAAAATAATATCTGCCAACATTTTATCTTTTGACTGATAATATTCCACATTTAGTTCATTAATTGTGGAAATAAACATAGCTATTCCATCATCAAACTCTGTTATAAAATTTCCTCTAGGGTGTAAATGTCTTGTAACATATCCTATATCTTCTTTTCTTATTTCTTGAATGACATTTCTTAAAGCAGTTTTATCTTGATGTAACAATTCTTGTTTATATACTTTCAAAAAACCATTTATAAACCTATCTCTATCTTTATTATCTAATCTCTTGATTTCGTTAATAAAAATCGATATTAATTCATCTTCTGACATATTCATTGAATTATTTAATAAAGTTTCATTAGTAAAAAAATTTGTATTCTTTACTAAATCTTTAATTTCATTATCTGTCATTTTCCATATCCTCACTTTTCTTTCCTAAAAATATAATTGCATATAAAAAAAGACTTATATTAGCACCTAATACAAGTCCTATGATTATTCCTAACCAAAACATAATAATTAATATCTCCTTTTTTATTTTTCAAATCGCTATAAGCCAGTAATTAACGAACAATCTGCCATTTTTTATATCTAAAAATTTTTTAAAAAAAGTCATAAATTTTGGGTTTTTTTAGTGTTTTTTTTACTTTTTTTCAATTTTATCTAAAAAATATCTAAAAAATCTAAAAAAACTTTATCTCTTTATTTTCTCCTATTATCTTTTATATTAGTATTTTAACCTTCAATTTTGCTTGATTTTCTAGGTATTAACTAACACTAATTAACAACAGTTAACATTAGTAGTTAAATAGGTTCACTGACTTCTAAGCCTGGGGTCGGGGGTTCGAACCCCTCCTGGCTCACCAAAGCATTATTATACGAACCCTTTAAAAAGCTAGTAGTATACAAAATATCCTTAGCAGTGTTAAAAACCGCTAAGGATATTTGCTTACATTAAAAAGTTTACCTATTATGTATACGATAGAAATATCAAATAGATCGAAACTGAAAGAAATTAAAAAAAGGGATCACAATCTTATTATTTAATCTTAATCCCTAATAAATTTGATAACTCTAAAGCTTGAAACGCATTTACAATAGCACCATTCAAATCTGGAATACCTACCGTAATTCCCTTCAACTCACAATCTGAAAAATCAATTCCTTTTAATCTCGTTCTCATAAATTCCATTTTAGTTAAATCACATCGACAAAACATCATATCTTTCCATACAACTTCGTTCATACTGCCATTTTGCAAATTTGTTTCTTCTAATTTTACATCTTTTAAACTTGCATCTGAAAAATTTACATATGCAAAATTAGACTCTTTTATATAGGTATCAACTATATCTGTTTCTATCCATTCAGAACCAGTTAATTTGCAATTTACAAATTCTACTTTGTTAAAGCCTGCTTTACTAAAATTTGAATTTGAAAAATCGCAATTATGAAATATAACATTAGAAAAATAAGCATTTTTAAAATTTGATTGTATACATTTACATGATTCAAATATACAATTTCTAAATTCATATTTTTGTGCCTCTATATTTTCTTCTTCTATATTTCTAAATTTTTTCTCTCGTATATCGTAATGATCACTATTTTCTTTTATCTGTTCTTTTAAATCAGTCTCTTCATTTATTTCCATTAATTCTGGTCTTAGTAATTTCATTTTATCACCTTATATATTATAATTCTCAATTCTATTTTACTAATATTTTTATAACGAATCAATATTTAGGCAATACTTTTTGATAGTTTATGGCAAATTGTTACTCTTTATATCTTTGAATATTTTGCATAAATTCCTCTAATGATGCTACTTTACTAATTTCTTCTTTTTCTTTTATAGTACTTAATAAATATTCCATATATTTATCAACGATATCTGTTGATGTTTTCTTATTCATTCCCTTTGCATAAATATACTTATTCACATATTTATGAACATTATTTTCCATAATAGTTGTATTAGATTCTAAATGTTGTAATGTCAAAAGTGAAAATTCTTTTACTGAATAGTAGTCCCCATAACTAATGCAAGCTATTATTTTCTTCAAAAAATCTATATATTCTTTATTATTTATCATTTCTCATTATATCTCCACCTATTTTTTCTTATGTATAACAAAAAGTTATACATATCGTTTTCCTTATATTATCATTTACCTTTATATTTTTCAAGCTTTTTGGAATATTTTTAAGAATAATTGATTATAGTATTACTGTGTTTAAGATTAGCTCTCAGCTTGTTATACTTATAATAATACTTTTAAATTATGGAGGAATAAAATGAATTCTGTTTCAAAAAATGATATTAACACTTCTTTTGGAAAGGTATTAAAAGATTTTAGAGTAAAAAAAGGCTATACACAAGAAACTATGGCAGAACACCTAGGAATTTCATTAAAATATATTTCTAGAATTGAAAACGGATATAGCGGAATTAAAACCAGAACTTTAATAAACTATATGAATATTTTAGGTATTAGTCCAAATACTATTTTCAAAGATTTTATTACCAATAAAGATATTGAAAAACAAGTGAAAATGTCTGAAAAGTTAAACCAGTTATCTGAAGGAAAAGTTAATTTTGTAGATAATATAATTGATTTGTTAAATGATGTTAAATAAAGTCCACATATACTAATGTATTAAAGCTCTAAAAAAGCATATAGAGAGGGTGTTCAATCTTGAACACCCTTTTTATGATTTCCTATTATGCATTCCAAAATGCTTTATACGTTCTATATGCCGTATAAACATCATATTTACTTGTTACCTCATAAGGTGCATGCATTGATAAGACTGGTACACCACAATCAATGACATCTGCCCCTTTATTGGCAATAATATAGGCAATTGTACCGCCACCTCCAATATCTACCTTTCCAAGTTCTGCAATTTGATATTGGATTGCATTATTTTCTAATATATTTCTTACCCATGCTACATATTCTGCATTGGCATCTGAAGCTCCCGATTTTCCTCTAGCACCTGTATATTTATTCAAACTAATTCCTTTTCCTAAAAATCCTGCATTTGTTTTATCTGAAACAGAAGCATATATTGGATCAAAACCAGCATCTACATCTGATGATAACATTTTCGAAAAGCAAAATACTTTATCCAAAAGATTTGGTTTATTGATTTCTAGCTTATTTAATATTTCTGAAATAAAGAAATCAAACATGTGTGATTCCATTCCTGTATTTCCCATACTTCCAATTTCTTCTTTATCAGACAAGATACATACTGCTGTATTTTTTACATTTTCTAATTCCATCATCGCCATTAATGATGTATATGCACAAACTTTATCATCTTGTCCATATGCTGCTACCATACTTTCGTCAAATCCTAAACTTCTAGCTTTAAAAGCAGGTACTAATTCAATTTCTGAACTTGTTAAATCTGCCTCGATAATTCCATATTTTTCATGTAATATATTTAAAATATTTAATTTTACTAAGTCTTTTCCTTTTTCTTCATAAGGAATGCTTCCTATTAATAGATTTAAATCTTCCCCATTAATTCCATTTTTTAATTTTTTCTCCATTTGTTCTTGTGCTAAATGTGGCAATAAATCTGTAATCGTAAAAATAGGGTCATTCTCATCTTCTCCTATACAAATATCTATTTTTTCTCCATTTGCTTTTACGATTGTACCATGAATGCTAAGTGGAATAGTTGTCCATTGATATTTTTTAATTCCACCATAATAATGGGTTTTAAAATATGCCATTTCTGTATCTTCATATAAAGGATTTGGTTTTAAATCTAGCCTTGGGGAATCTACATGTGAACCAATAATATGTAGTCCTTTTTCAACACTTTCCGTTCCAATCATAGCCAAATACATACTTTTATTTCTATTAATAAAATATACTTTATCTCCTGCTTTTAAAGTATGAAATTCCATTATGTCTTTAAATCCATTTTGATCAGCAAGTTCTTTTGCCTTTTTTATAAATTCTCTTTCTGTCTTTGCATGATTTAAAAAATTCATATATCCTTTTGAAAAATCAAATATGCTTTTCTTTTCTTCATCATTTACATGTTTCCATCCATTTTCTTTCTTATCTAAAAGCTTATTGCTTAATTCTTCACTCATCCTAATCCCTCCTATATATTCTTTTTTCTGTTTCACAGTATATCATTATATTATTCATTTTTCCACTATTTTTATAATTTATTCCAAAAAACTGGTTATACTATATATGAAATTACTTGGAAAGGTGGATTTTTATGAATTCCTTATGGATAAATTCTGTAGATGAATTTTCAAAATTTAAAACATTAGATCATAATTTAGAAGCAGATATCTGTATTATTGGTGCTGGTATTTTTGGAATGACTTGTGGATACTATCTGAGTCATTTAGGTTTTAAAGTCATTTTAATTGACAAAAATCATTTAGGTGGTACAACTTGTTTCACAACTGGTAAAATTACAAGCCAACATGGTTTATTTTATTCTTATCTTAACACTTCTTATGATATGCATTTTGCAAAAGATTATTTAGAAGTAAATGAAAAAGCTATTAAAAATATTCAAGATATTATTCGTAAAGAACATATTGATTGTGACTTTGAAATTCAAAATAATTATGTATATACTACCAAAAAAGAAGAAATTCATTTACTACAAAACGAACAGAAAGTTTTGGAAAGTTTAGATTATCACGCTGAGTTAACCAATTCGGTTCCTTTACCATTTCCCGTTGAGACTGCTTTATGTTTTAAAAATCAAGCAAAATTTAATCCTTTAAAATATATTTTAGGACTATCAAAAACCATTCTTCAAAAGAATGGACAAATTTATACCAATACGATTGCTGTTGATATTGAAAAAGATAAAAAGCAGTATGCTGTTTATACAAATAATGGTAATATGATAAAAGCCAAACATGTCATTATGGCAACACGCTATCCGTTTATGAATGTTCCGGGTTTTTATTTTTCAAAATTATATCAGTCTACTTCTTATATAATTGCTATTGATACGAAAAAAGAATTATTAGAAGATATGTATATTAATGTTTCTTCTCCTATCTATTCCCTTAGAAGTGCAAAATTTAATGGAAAGGATATGTTATTATTAGCAACTGGAAATTCTAAGACTGGTCACAATTATTCTCAAGAAAATCCCTATACAGCATTAAAAAATTTTGCAAAGCAATATTATCCAGATTGCGATGTTTTATATGAGTGGAGTAGTGAAGATTGTATATCCTTAGATAAACTTCCTTACATTGGAAAATATTCTAATTTATTACCAAATGTTTATGTGGGAACTGGTTTTAAAAAATGGGGTATGACACTTTCAAATGTTGCTGCTAATTTAATTGTTGATGAAATTTGTGAACGAAAAAATCCGTATGCTTATTTATTTGATTCTACAAGATTTGGATTGTTTAAAAATTTTGATGAAGTAAAAAATATGGTTGTTGATTCTACAAATTCTTTATTGTTAAATAAATTGAAGTCTTCTGATGTTTCTTTGGAAAATATAAAAACAAATTCTGGAAATATTATTGAGTTAGATGGAAGAAAGATTGGTATTTATCGAGATAAAGAAAATAAAATTCATGCAATGAATCCAATTTGTACTCATTTGGGATGTTTGCTTACGTGGAATGATATTGATAAAACTTGGGATTGCCCTTGTCATGGCTCACGTTATGATTGTTATGGAAAAAATCTGTATGGTCCTGCTTTTAAAGATTTGGATATTTATGAGTAGCCGAGAAGCTTGAAAATCTACCATATGGCTACTCTCAGCTAGGGAGGTTTAAATGGTAAACATATTTTATAGAAATTTGTTGTTTTTTGTATTTTTTTATTGACTTGTTTTCTTTTATTTGCTACAATACCAGTAATAAATCATATATTTATATATTGATTTGAAAATTATTTTTTGTTTATTGAACTAGATTTCTCCTATAATAGTAATCTAGTTCTTTTTTATATGGTATTTCATATACCAAAAAAGGATAATGCCATAGCACTATCCTAGACTTTATAACTTTTATTCTAATTATTTTTTTCTAACTTATAGATAATAAATGATAAAACAACGCCTAATGTTGCTGTCATTAATTGTGTTGTACTCATTGCTGTTTGTAAATTTGACACTAATTTCTCTGGAAAAACACCAAAAACATTTAAAATTCCAAAGAAGGCAAATATAATAGCTACTTTCACAGCTATTCCTACTATTCCAGCTAAAAAGTAATGCTTATTTTTCCCTAACAAAATAAATTTGTAGGCATATACTAATGCAAAATTCCCTACCCATATTGCTGGTATCATATATACCATATATGTAGAAGCTGTTCCAAATACATATCCACTTAATATTGTAGAAATACTTGGCATTGTAATAACACCAAGAATTTTAGCCCAACCTTTTAAATTAATCGCTGTTACAACTAAAGCCATATTTACAACTGTTCCCACAATTAGCTGAGAATTACTGGCTATCACACTAGTTGTTCCAAATAAACTTGTAATCAATTGCCCTAAAAATGTTGGAACCAATAAGGCAATCAAAAATATAATGATAGTTTGTGCTATATCAGCACTTTTTGAAAAGTTCGTTATTCTTTTATTAATAACACTTTCATTCTCCATTTTAAACTCCTCCTTCTATAGAATTTGAGCTTTAAAATAAGAATATATCTTTATTATATATTGGAATACATAACTTTACTTGTTATTCCAGAAAGTTTGCCTATTTTTCCTGATAAAGTATTTATTTCGTCTTGTGGTGCATCTATCATAATATTTATAATATTAATAGATTTTTTAGGATATGGCATTCCCATCCTTCCAATAATCCATTTTGAATAATCATGTAAAATAGAATTTAATTTTTCTACATTATCCTTTTTCTCTAATATAATTCCTATTATGGCAACTCTTGTATCCATGATTAATCTCATTCCTTCCCAAAAAACAAATCTGGTTGGAAAAGAATTAAATTTCAAATGAAGTTTGATACATCCAAAATTATAATTGTTCTTCAACCGTTTCTCCTAAATTTTTTTATTCTTTTACTTTAATCAAATTATATTTTAGTATTAGAAACTACAATATACTTTGCTATAAAGATATTCTTATTAGCTCAGTCTTCATTATTATATCACATTTTTTTATATTTTCAACGGATTTTTATTATTGCAAGGTCATTTCAAAAATAATTCCATTTACAAATTTATTAATGTTACATTTTTTAATTAAATATTAATTGCTTATTCATTATTCTTACAGTCTTTCAATAATCTTTCTTATTATAAAAAATATTCAAAAAAACAACCTACAAACTTTATAGTTCGTAAGTTGTAAAAATTTGGAGCAGGTAGTGGGAATCGAACCCACGTCATCAGCTTGGAAGGCTGAGGTTCTACCATTGAACTACACCTGCATTACTCTTGACATTTATAAATTATAAAGTTTTTTCTTCTTATTGTCAATACTTTTTTTAAAATTTTCCAAATTTTTTTTGTAACTAACTGGTACTATTTTAACTCTATAAAAAATTCTATATATGCATTATCATTTTTAACATAAATCTTCCCTTGATGCAAATCAATAATCTCTTTGGTTATGGCAAGACCCAATCCCGCTCCGCCTGTGCTACTAGATCTGGCATCATCACCTCGATAAAATTTCTCGAATAATTTATCCAACTTATATTGTGGAATTTTATCTCCTTGATTTCTAAACACAATAAATATTTTTTCATCTTTTTGCTCTAGCTGTATCTGTATGGTAGTATTTTCATAACTATAATTAATTGCATTTTTCAATAAATTATCAAATGCTCTTGCCAATTTATCTCCATCTCCCAGATACATAACTTTATCAATAGATTCCAGATGGCAATTTAAATTTCTTTTTTCAAGCATAGGGTAACATTCATCAATCACTTGCTTTATTAAGTAAACCAAATTAATTTCTTGTTTATTAATAGGCATCTTTTGTAAATTATATCTTGTAATATCAAAAAACTGATTAGTCAAATCTTCTACTCGTAATGATTTTTCGAGTGCAATGTTAATATATTTTTCTTGCAACGGCTTAGATATTTGTCTTTCATCTTTCAATAACGTTAAATACCCAATAATAGAAGTCAATGGTGTTTTTAAATCATGAGCCATATAGACAATTAAATCGTTTTTCTTTTGCTCTGCTTCTCTTTCGCTTTTCTTAGTTAATATATAATCATATTTAATATCATTTATTTTATCTGAAAATGCATTCATTTCACTTGGTAATTTAATGGTCTCATTATCTTCCTTTAATATTAAATCCAATGCGTTATATACTTCATGTATATCATTTACATATTTTGAAATAAATCGATAGATCACAATTGTCATAACAATACCAACATATATATATACAACCATATTCCTATTATTTACAATCCAATAATATAATTCATAATTAAATCTTTCCATTGCAATCGATAATCCATTTTCAAAAAATACTGTTACAATAAAATATATGAACATAGAAATAATATAGGCAACAATGATATTGGCAATTAAAGAAACACATAATCTAATTTTTCTTTTTGTTAAATCATTCATTTTCAATTTTATATCCCACTCCCCATACAGTTTTTATAAACTTTGGATGTTTCGTATTTTCGTTTAATTTTTCCCTTATTCTTCTGATATGTACCATAACTGTATTATTGCTATCTAAATATTTTTCTTTCCATACCTTTTCAAATAACTCTTCTGAAGAAATCACTTGTCCTTTATGTTCTGCCAAATATAATAATATATCAAATTCCATTGGTGTTAAATCGATTTCTTTTTCATATAGTAAACACTGATGTTTGCTTCTGTCTATCATTAAACCATTTATTTCTATGATGTTATTTGCTATATTTTTTTCATTATATAATGTATATCTTCTTAATGCAGATTTTACCCTTGCTATCAATTCTAATGGATTAAATGGTTTTGTAATATAATCATCTGCACCTATTGTTAATCCTTTTATTTTATCATTATCCTCTATTTTTGCTGTTAGCATAATAACAGGAAATCTAAATCCCTTTTCTCGAATATATCTGCAAATTTCAAATCCATCTTTTCCTTCAATCATTACATCTAATATTGCTACATCTATCGGTTGTGTATCTATGCAATGGATTGCCTCTTCTGATTTATAAAATTTATATATATCGTAATTTTCATTTTGTAAATACAATTCTACTAAATCTGCAATTTCTTTTTCATCATCTAACACTAAAATATTCATCTATATCCCTTTCTTTCTTTTTAATTATACCATATATTTGCTTATTTTCATTCGTTTTTTGTAAATGTAAGAAAAAATTAAGAATTTGTTAATCCTTTTTTAAAGTTCTTTTTGTATTTATTTTATAAACTATATATGAACTTTCAAAAAGTTGATGATAAATTCGGAGGTAAAAAAATGAAGAAAAAAACACGTAAAAAATTAAATAAAAAACGATTGGTTTTTTCATTATTCCTATTATGCATTATTCTTTACTTATATGTTAACTCTCGCAACACAGTAATTGAAAATACAAATTTCATTTCTCCTATAGAAAACGATTCTGGTTATGATATCATTAAGCAAGATACCAATCCTCGTTATAGTGGAATAGGTCAAGAAAAGGTAAAACAAAAAGATGGATATTTTACAACTTTTACAACAGAAAACAATCATCAAAAAACCTATTTGGAATACAAGCAAAACGGAAATGCTTCTTGGAGCAATCATTCATATTGGGGAGATACTATGGCAGAAAATGGATGTGGTATCACTGTGTTATCTATTATTTTAAGTGGATATAACCAACATTATACACCAGAAGATTTAAGAAAAAAATACTATCCTGTTATGGATTATGAACAATTTCCAAATGAATTATCTACTACATTCGGAATTAAAAATTCTGGTTTCTATTATGATTCTGAACATTTATCTAACACAGCCATTGAAGAGCATTTACTTACCAATAGACCAATTATTGTTTGCCTTTGGAATACGCCACATGATAATCGTTGGACAACTGCCTCTCATTATATGGCGCTTCTTGCTACTGATGGAAATGGAATGGTCTATGTTTCTAATCCAAATGGTTTAGAAAATGATAGCAAAAGTTCTGGTTGGTATGATATTAATGAAGTCACACCTTATCTTGCAAAAGCAATCTATATTGAAGAAACTACATAAAATTTACAATTGCCTTTTAAAAAATTGAAAAATCAATATTTCTATGATAATATACATCTATATAAATAACAATGGAGGAAACACAACGACTATGAAAAATAAATTTAAAGAACTTAGATATATTTCTTTGATTCTTATTGTTTGCTTAATCTTATGTATTCCTTTACTATCAAGCGATTTAGATGTATATTATGATGATGGAATCCAGCATATTGCCAGAGCGTATTCTACCAATTTATCCATTAAAAATCATGAGCATACAACCGTACTTTCCAATCTAGCTAATGGATTTGGCTACAGTTGGGATTTGTTTTATGGACCTTTATCTAGTATCATGATTATATTAGGCAAATTGATAACAACTACTTTTATCAGTGGCTATAAACTTGTTTTGTTTATAGGACTTCTACTTTCTGGAATAACGATGTATGCATTTGTTTACAAATTAACCAATAACAAACTGACTAGTACCATTGCATCAATTTTCTATATCATAATGCCTTATCATTTGACAGACATGTATATTAGAAATGCTGTTGGAGAATTTTTAAGTTATATCTTTATTCCTTTGGTATTTTTAGGATTATATAACTTATTCCATAAAGAAAAACGAGACTGGCTATTATGTTTAGGTGCAGTAGGTCTATTGCTAACACATAATTTAATGACGTTTCTTACGGCTATTATGGCTTTTATCTACTTATGTACAAATTTTTCAAAGTTAAAAGATACAAAAATATTAAAAAAATTATTTTTTAATGTAGTATGTATTCTTTGCATAAGTGCTTTTTTTTGGATGCCTATGGTGGAAACAGCATTATCTGGAGAATATCAAGTGTATCAAGAAAATGCCATGTCAACAGCAGATTCTTTTGCAGAAAGTGCGTTAGACTTAGAAGCTTTATTTTTTACGCAAAAAGATGCTACACATGTATTTGAAATGGGGATACCAATTATCATAATCCTTTGTTTGTCAATCTTTACAATAAAAAAAGTGACTGGATTACATTATAAAAAAGAATATATCTTATTTTTATGTTTAGGTATTTTATGTCTAATAATGACTACCAAATATTTTCCATGGAATCTGTGTGGTAATTATTTTAAAATGATTCAGTTCCCATGGAGAATGCTAGTGTTTGCTAATTTCTTCCTAGCGATAATTTGTGCATTAAATATTCAAATCCTTATTAAAAATTTTAATATAAAAGATGTTATATTCTTTTCTTTTGTTTGTGTTTTGTGTACAGTACCTTTAATAAATTTTCTTCCTACTGACCAAGAACTTGTTGATATGGATCAATGGTCAATTGGTATTCTTACAGAAAACACAAGTGATGTAATTGCCGGCATGGGAAAAAGTGAGTATTTACCTGTGAAGTTTAATAAGCATAGAAGCTATATTTTGAATAAAAATGGTGTTTCTGTATTAAGTGGAAAAGGAGATATTAATGAACAAAAAAAGGATGGACAATCTTTAACTTGTAACGTCGAGATTTTTGAGGATCATACGATTCTTGAATTTCCTTATACATATTATCCGGGATATCATATATTTTTAAATGGAATGGAAGTGGATGGTTTCCAAAGCTCAAATGGATTACTAGCAATTTCTGTAAACAAAATGGAACTGTCTACTGTGATGGTTCAGTATACAGGTACGTTTGTTATGCATTTGTCTCGTATAATTTCTGTTATTAGTGTTTTGGGTTTTATGTTTTATATTTTTGTTTGTCATTTCAGAAATAAATTTATCTTATGATTAAAATTATTTTTGATTTATAAATATATATATAATTTAAGTTTATTACTTATCTGTTAAATCCTCCATAATTTGTCCAATTAATCTAAGTAATACTATATTCTTCTCTTAAAATTTTTATAGGATTGATAATGCAATCCTATATTATTATATTTTAATAATCTAAAAACACATATGACAAAAATCGCAAATAATATTTACAACATAGTTTGGTAATGGTAAAATGTAAATTGATAAATATCGTTTTTTAATTTTGATTTATTATATGTGTATTAAAAAACATTTTGATAAAAATGAAAGGAGGAATACAAAAGATAAGGCATAAATTTATTTCAAAATACAAATAATAAGCATATTAAAATACATAAGAAAGGAGCAAAAATGAAAATTTTTAATAAAAAAGCAAATAAAGGTATCACTTTAATAGCACTTGTTATTACAATTATTGTGTTATTAATCTTAGCAGGAGTAACCATCTCTACATTAACAGGAGAAAATGGGATTTTAACTCAAGCTAATAAATCAAAAGAAAAAACAAATGAGGGTGAAGACATAGAAAATATTAAACTAGCAATAAATGAATCTAAAATTCTTCAATCTGAACAAGAGGACAAAACAGAAGAAGCATTATTGAAAGAGACAATCGGAAAAAATACTAATAAAGATGTGGGAATTAGTAAAAAAGATGAAAATGGCTCTTATACTGTCACCATTGGAAATAAAGAATACTTAGTTCAAGGTGGTAATGTAACAAGCAAAGAAGATGGAATTACAGATAAACAAAATGTTTTAGTAGCTTCTACCGATAATATTATATTTACAAATACCATTACTGAACAAGATGTAAAAGTAGATTATCCTAACTATAATAATTATCAAATTATAGGAATTAGTGCAAGTGAAGCTGGCGAATATAAAACAAGTGGTGAAATAGAAGGTACAGCAGGAAATATGGAAATCGTTGGAGATTTGCAGCAATCAACATACAAATATAATTTAAACAAACCGATGTTGGGAGATGAAACATTTTTTGTAAAAGTATCAGTTGATGGGGTAGAAAAGTTGCAAAAATTGGAAGTAATACAAGGTGATATAGTAAGATATGAGGAAGACAAATTAACTTTTATAGATCTAGAAGACGGAACAGCTGAAGATGGATTATGGACAGATGTAGAAAATGAAAATTTTAGTAATGGCAAAGCTAAAAGAGTTCAACGTACTAACAGAGTTAAAGGAAGTGCACAATGTAATTTTAGTTTTAAAGGAACAGGTATCGATATAATTTTTGCACAAGATAAAGGTGAAACTGGAGCTATCAGAATGAAGATTCCAGATTCTAATCTTAGTACTATTTTTGTACTTGATAGCTTATCAAGCGAAAATCAATATAACATAAAATATCAAAATATTAGAAATTTAGACGAAAATGTAATGCATAATCAAGAAGCTTCAGTAGGATATTCTTCTGTATTTGATATTTTTAAAACAGGAAGAAGTATTGTCTATATTGATGCAATAGATGTATATAGATAATATTTTATGGTTGTCTATTACTAGTTATCGTCAAATAGAAACTATCACTTAATGTACTTTTCCTTTATCATATTATTCAATGGATTTCACATGTGGTGTTATTTTCTATATTTTATATGTATTTTTAAAAATAGGTCTAATAAAAATATTAGACCTATTTTTATTGAATCTTCTATCTTTCAAGTAATTTGTGTCCCATTCGTTTGCTTATCAATTGCTATCGTTTTCTTGTATAGGTTAAATTACCAATATACAATAACTGTTAAGGGAATGTTGGAATTTAAATAGTGAATACAATTGATTTACATTACAGAAAGTAATCGTAAAAATGATTTTATTAAAAACATGAATAATTTTGGGTATCAAGTTAATTGGAAAGCTACAAGAAAATACATTACATATACAACACCTAAGGGATATAAATGTAGAGATAATAAATTATATAATAAATAATATTCAAAAGGAACAATGGAAAATGAATTTAGAAGAATTAAAAAGAACAATCAAATAGTACAAGAAAATCAAGTAGTTCAGTCTATAGTAAAGATGGATTATTATCTGATAGGGCTAGAAATAATAAAGGATTTATATCAGATGAAACAAGCAATAGTAGAAGATATAACAATTATGAAAAAGAAAGCTCAAGATATACAGGAAAGATTATTAAAGGACACTCTACAATGAACAAGGAATTGCAAAAGTTAGTGGCACAAGAAGTGAATTAAGATTAATTAAACAAAATTAAAATAAATGCCTAAAAATTAACATTTTATTTGGTCTTTTCCCGTGTTTAGTTATTCTACTAAACAACAAAATAAGTAGAAATCGATAAAATACTGTCATAACAAGTATTTCAACGATTATAATATTTTTTAGTAATATTACGTATTATGTCTTTGTTTAACACACATAACCCTTGCAGGACAATGCTTTTAAAGGTTTTACTTAAACATTCGCTAAACAAAATTTTTAAATGTAATTTTTGTTTAGCGAACTGTTTAAGTAAATAAAAATTAGCAAAAATTAAAAATTGTGAAAACCGTTGGTACTCTAGCGAAATATGATTTTTATAAATTACACACAAAATATTTTAGTGAAAAGCAATAAAATAGCCTGTATCCTTAGGCACAAGCTATTTACAACATTTTTAATATTGGTCGAGGCGGTAGCTTTTTAAGACTACCACAACCCCTTTATTTATCAATGTTTTATGATACTATTCGTATTTTAAAACATTTTTTAAAAACTCTTATTTTAGTATTAATCTAAAATTTATGTTATTAATTTCAATGTACTTTATGCTCTTTCTCTTTTCAAATAATCAATTACTTTTTGAGTTTCTTTTTGTCTATAGTAATTGTAAATATCTCCATAAGTGTTTATTGTAGTTTCTATATTGGCATGTCCCATTAATTTTTGCAATACTGGTAAATCCACACCTACCTCAATACATCTAGTTGCAAAAGTATGTCTTAACATATGTGTATTGACTGGTTTTGCAATCCCTGCATTTCTACATATTCTCTTAAATGCTGAATTAATTGTATTATCTACATATAATTTCCCATTTTCTTGGCAATATAGAATCTTATCTTTATTATCTATTTTATTATTTATAGAATCTTTTATAATATCTTCTGTTAATTCATTTATTTCAATGTTTCTTTTTCCACTTTTTGTTTTTGTTGGACCAATAACTGTTTTCTTATTCCTATCTTTTGTTAATGTCTTTGTAATTTTTATCATTTTATTTTCTAAATCTATATCATCTGTATAATTTAATGCTAATACTTCACCTATTCTCATTCCAGTATATAAACACAGTAGTATAATGTTTTTATATTTTGATGAATGAGTTTCTAAATAATCTTCTAATTTGTTTTGTTCTGTAATCGTTAATGCAACTACATCTTTATCTTCTTTCAGACTTTTCGGTCTTTCTATTGCATTTATTCCTTCAAAAAAGTTATTTATAATATACATTCTATGACTTGCATATTCATATACATATTTTAACATTCTATAATCTTTCTTTATTGTTGAATTAGATTTTACTCTTTCTTCTTGTAAAAAATCTTCAATTTGTTTTCTCGTTACTCTATCTATAGGAATATTTGCAAACTTGTATTTTTTTATTCTTGCCAAAGTTGACATACTCGTATTATAAGCATTTGCTTTTGTTTTTCCCATTCTGTATTTTGAATCTTCTATTTCTTGTATTAGGTTTGCTATTGTTTTTTCTGTTTTCTTAAATTCAATAGAGTTTCCTGATTTTTTCATTTCGAGTTTGTATTTATACATTTTATCTAATGCTTCTTCTTCCGTACCTCCTGTGAACGTTTTTCTTATTGATGCACCTGTTGTTGCATCTTTGGCTATTGTTAAAGTTGCTTTATGTTGTTCGTTAATATAAAACTTATCACATTTTTCGCTATCTTTACAATTTTTACATTTCTCGCATTTATTCATTTCTTTTTTGTTTTTTCTATTACTACAAATAGATCTGTCTTTACATTTCTTACATATAGGACACATAGGCAATTCAGAGTTCTTTTTCTCTGATTTTATAATGTATGTGCCTACGGTATAACCTTTTGAACTCATACTATTTCCTCCATTTATAAATTTTTTTGAGGAAGTACCTTGCTCAAATTTTAAATTGGTAGTATAATAATTTTACAATATATCGAACAGGGCATTTCCTGTTTGTTCAGAAGATTTAAATGTCGCATATTTAAGTCTTCTTATTTTTACTCTGCCATAATTCTTTTACGACTTAAAAATTCATTCAAGCAATCTGCTTTTACCCAAAATTTTATACCTATTTTGATACTTGGAAATTCGTCAGAATGGAATAATTTTAAACATTTCTGTTTTCCAATATGCAATAATTTGCATACATCATCAGTAGAATATAATTTAATCTCAAATTCTTCAATATTCTGCATATTTTTGACCTCCTTTCCTTGACAATCTTCAATTAATATAGTATAAATATATTGTGAAAGATTTATCAAAACTTTTTAAAATTGTAAATTGATTATACAATCTTATTTTATATTTGTCAACACATTTATAAAATAAATTTAAAATATTTCACATTTAGTTTAGGGGGAACAAAAAATGCAAAAATTACCTCAATATTCTTTTAATGAAGGATTTTATATATGGTTTGATGTAGATTCTAAAGAGGAATATTATTCAACGCCTTTATATATGTATAAAACTGATTTTAATGATGAATTAGAAAATCATAAAAGAAGAATTATACAAGAAAAAGATTTTTATAAGAAAAAGCCAAGTAAAAAAGATTCTGCACCAAAACATCCTGCTACTATTCTTTATCCTTTTGCAGAACAGTTTGGAAGACTTTTAGTTAATTTATTAAATGCAGATTTTTCAAACTTTAATAATGCTTATAATACTTTTTTCTATTTGTATGGATTTGAATTGCTAAAAGAATATATACCAGATAAAGAGTTAATGAATACATATTCAAACGAAGAAGAATTATTAAAAATAATGAAAAGAGTATATGAAGATAGCTATGGCTATTTATCAGATATACAATATAATTTTAAGAAATGTGTAGATTTCATATATAATTTAAATGGAAATGAAGAATTAAAAGAGTGTAAACCAAGTTCAAAATTTATTGCCTCTTTAGTTACTCATCATAATGATGTATATTCATACTCAAGTGATATTGAGGTTATTTTAGATACATATTCAGATAAATACTTAAAATATGGTAACCAATCACTAGAGAATTTAACTAGAGAACTAGATAAAAACGAATCTTTTATACCAATGACTAATGTATATACAAGTGAAAAACTAAGCAATATTGTTTTTGTAGTATTAGAGCAATTTGTGAAAAATTCTAATTTGCCAATTAAGAGCTGTCAATATTGTGGTAGATACTTCATTCCATCAGTTAGACAAGATGAATTATATTGTGATTTACCAAATGAAAATGGAAAAAGTTGTAGAGAAAAAGGAGCAAAGCAAACATATAAAAAGAACTTAGAAAAAATACCTGCTTTACTAGAATATAGAAAAGCATATCAGAAAAAATTCATGGAAGTTGCTAGAAGTGATAATAATAAAAAATTGAAAAAAGAATTTGATAGTTGGAAAAAACTTGCACAAGGTAAGATAAAAGATTTTAAACAAGGGAAAATTACGGAAGATAAGTTGTATAAGTGGATTATGGAAAATAAGTAAGGAGGAAAAAGAAAGATGGAAATCCTTAAAGATATTGCACCTTATATTGTTTCAATTATTACTGCTCTTATAGCATATAATCAAGCAAAAAAGGGATTTAAAGTAGAAATTGAAAAATTAGAAACACAACATAAAAATGAATTAGAAACTTTAGTTAAACAACACGAAATAGATATAGAAAATTTAAAACAAAAACATGAAATGGAAAAAGAATTAAAAGAGCAAGAATATAAACATGAAATTGAAATGCAAAAATTAAAAAGTGAAACAGCAATAAAAGAAAAAAATGAAGAACTTATGGGAAATGCCATGTCTTCTGTTATGGGAAATGTTTTTAATGATGTATTAACTGGAAAAATAACTGCACAAGATTTAAAAAAATTGTCAGAACAATTTCCAAATAAAAAATAGAAAGTAGGTGCAATTATGACAGAGAAAGAAGTTATAGAAGCAATAAAATATATGCAGAAATACCAAACAGAAACAGATAAAATTGAAGCAAAAACTGCGGAAATAGATTGGCCTAAAAAATGTTATGATACAATATCAGCTTTTGCAAATAAATATGGTGGACTAATAATATTTGGCATAAATGAGAATAATAATTTTATAGAACAAGATGTATATAATGTAAGTGATTTGCAAAAGAAAATAACATCATTATGTACAAATTCTATGGAGCCTAAATTAAGACCAGAATTTTTGCCGATTAATTATAATAATAAAAAATTATTAGCAGTAAAAATAGATGAAATTCCTCAGAATCAAAAACCTTGTTATTATAAAAGTGCAGGAATGAATAAAGGCTCATATATTAGAATAGGAGATTCTGATGAACCTATGACTGATTATGAAATATATAGTTTACAAAGTTATAAAGACGGAATTCAAGAAGACTTAAGACCCATTAAAAGAGCTACTATTGAAGATTTAGACAAAGAAAAAATTTCAAATTATCTTGAAAAAGTAAAAAAAGATAAACCAAATTTTTCAAAGTTTTCTGATGAAAAAATTCTTAAGTTAAGTGCTATTATAGAAAATAGTACAGGTATAATTTATCCAACTCTTTCTGGAATAATGATGTTTGGAGAATATCCACAAGGATATTTACCACAACTATTCATAGCTTGTGTAGTTGTTCCTGGAACTAAGTTGGGTGATGTGGGAGAAATGGGACAAAGGTTTGATGATAATAAAAGAGTAGAAGGGACATTGGACGAAATGCTTGATCAAACACTAACTTTTATTAGAAGAAACATTGGTACAATAGTTATTATTGATAATAATGGTAAAAGAGAAAATATTCCAGAATATCCAATGAAAGCATTAAGAGAAGCTGTAGCAAATGCATTAATCCATAGAGATTATAGTATTAGTAGAGAAAGTGCATATATTTATGTCCAAATATATGATGATAGAATTGAAATAATAAATCCTGGAGATTTATACGGAAATAATAGAATTGAAAATCTAGGAACTGATATGATGCTAGAAGCGAGAAATAAAAATATTGTTAGATTATTAGAGGAAAAAGGAGATATTATCGAAAATAGACATACTGGAATTGCTACAATGAGAGAAGAAATGAGAAAAATGGGATTACCAGAGCCTGAATTTGAATCATTAAGAGGTGATTTTAAAGTTACCTTTAGAAAAGAAAAGATTAAAATTAGTGAACAAAATAAAAATCAAGAATTCACTGAAAAGTTCACTGAAAAGTTCACTGAAAGGTTCTCTGTAAGTGAACAAAAAATATTGAATGAATTAACAAAAAATCCATATATAACACAAATACAATTAAGTGAAATATTAGGAATATCAAAGAGAAGTATTATCAAAAATATGAAAAATTTAAAAGATAAAAATAAAATTAAAAGGATTGGATCGGACAGGAAAGGGCATTGGAAAATATTAAAATAGTTATAAAAAGCCATTCGTTTGAATGGCTTTTTGCGACGCTCTGCTTCTACACGGGTTTGGTCCTTGTGAGACCAATATAAATAATATTATTTACAATATATATTATTCATTTATCTATTAAAATTATACACTAAATTTGGAAAAAAGTACATAGTTTTTGGGAATTTTTTTAAAATAATAATAAATTTTTTAAATCTATTGAAAGTAAATTTTTTTATGGTATAATAAATATGGATATTTTTAATTATGAACAAGGAGTGATTCTATAAATTAATGGAAAGAAAAGAGTTTCAAAAAGTCCTTGCAAAATCCTTAACAATAGTAGATGCAGGAATTAAAAAAGGATATTTCCCAGAAAATCAGAGAGAAAGACTTAACAGTAAGCTTTTAACTATTTTTAAAAATGGTATAGAATATGATATTCCAGGAACGGCAGTTTATGGAGTATATGTATCAAGTCAAAAGAAATTATATTATAATGCAAAAGTTTTTAAAAATGAGCAAGAAGCACTTATATATATATTACACGAAATGAAACATGGATTAGACCATTTTCCTGATAGTATAGGATTTCAAAAAAACGATAACAATGAAAATGTAGGAAGCAATGAAGGAGCTACACAAAGATTTGCAACAGATATTGCCGAAGAAATACTTGTAGAAAAAATACCTGAAACATTGCAAACTTCTCTTGGGATAACATTACAAACAAATTTAGATGAATATCAAATAGAGGATAAATTAAACGAATTGTTATGCAAAGCATTAGGTATATCTAAAGCATTTTTTTTAAGTGCTCAAAACGAAGAAAACCAAGAAACTTTTAATATGATAATACATAATTTTAATAGATATGCTAACTTTCGTGATTTTCAACAAGCATTAGATGGAATTTATGCAATTCAAGAAGAAACCTGGTTTGATGAGAATGGTAATTTACTTGAAACAGAAGCAAAACCTACAATAGAACAAACTAAAAGAGCTACAGAACTAATTAGAATTTGTCAAAGTCAAATTTTTCAATATGTTCAAAAATCAAATCCAGATAAATTAGTAGAAATAAAGGAGGGATTTATTGTGCCAATGAACGAATACGGAGAAATTGTAAGACAGCATACTGATATAGAACATACAACTCAATCAAATGATGAGACAATGAGTGACCGTGATATGTTATATCAAGCTGACTATATGAAGTATCAAGAATTTCTTATGAACGGAGTAGATTTAGGTGATAATACATTAGTATTTATTTCGGGATTAAGTGTTATACCTTTTGAAGAAATATTTGAAGGAAAACAAACATTAAAAGAAATATTAGAAGTACAAAATGAACAATTATCAGCTTCAATATTTGTACGTTCTGGAGATACATATAAATCTGCTAGTATTACTTTTGATAAGAATGGAATAATAGAATTTTCTGATTATCAAAAAATGGATTCATTAGATAATATAATAGAACATATAGAACATTCAGAAGTAATTGGTAATGCACCTGAATATATCAGAATTCTAAAATTACAAGGAAAAGATAAAAAAGCTCAAGAAATCCAAAAAAAATATGAGTATTTCTTAAAAAATAAAGATAGAATTGATGAGATTCGCCAAAAATTTGGAGAAAAATCAGAAGAAAAATCAGAAATGGATATGATTGCAGAGTTATTATACAATGGCGAACTCGATGAAGTTATTGATAGAGAAGCATCAGAAGAATTTGATGATAGTGATTTATTCAAAGTAGATGATCGTGGTATCACTTATTTGACAGAGGATAGTTTTAGAGAAACTGCAGAGGATGCTCGAAGCATAGAAGCTAGAAAAAAAGTATTAGCAGATTTGGAACAAGCACAAACTAATGAAAAATCACAAGAAAATCATAAAGAACAAGGAGAATAAATATGGTTACTAAAGAATTAAGTGAAGCAGCAGTTGAATTTAATTGTATATTAACTCATTCTTCACAAGAAATAATCAAGAAAATTCCAGAAAAATTTATAACTTTTATGAAAAGTATAGCTTCTACCACATATACATTTAACTATGATAAAAGTAAAAAATTGAATGAACAAAATATAAAACCTGAAACTAGAGGGATAATATCACTTGTTTATCAAGATTATATCTGTAGTGAAGAAGAAAAAAACAATTATATACTTAAATGTAAAAATTATGAAATCAAAAAAGAAAATGAATTAAGGGAAAAATATAATCCTGATAATATATTTAGAAGTAGAAAAAATGTATCAAACACTTTAGAAAATAATATTTCAGAAAGAAGTTATATTATAGAATATAAAGAAAAAAACTTTATTCAAAAGATATTTGAGAAAATTAAACTTTTATTTAAAAGAAAATATTAGTACATTTATTATTAAAAAACTGCCACCAATGGTGGCAATTTTTATATCTAAGAATATTCTAACTCATCTTCTTGTTTTTCTATTTCAGAATTTTTTATATCCATTTGCCTTTCAACATCAAAGTCCATATATGTCTCTTTTTCAAAATCTCTTATTAAATCTTCCTCAGATGGAGCAGAAAACTTATGGCAAACCCAACTAATAAACTTTTGAACTGTAATTTTAAATCTATTTATAACTTTTTTTAAATAGTTATTTCTTTTTCCAATTTGTTTATAATTTTCTGATAGTGATAATCTATTTTATAAGTTTCGTTTTCGTATTTATTCTTTAGTCCTTTTTCTTTTTGCATAAAATCTAATTCAAGCTTTCTACATTTTGCTTTTAATTCCATATTATTTTCTGTTAATAATTTTCTTTCTTTTTCAAATTTCTCAGCTTTATCAATAGCCTTTGCTTGTTTTGATAATACTTTATGCAATAAAACATTTTCTTGATGAAGTTTTTGTATTAATTCATCTTTTGGCTTAATAATCTCATTTTCTATTTTTTCATCTCTATTTAGCATAATCTTTTTAATATCTTTTATATCAGGTGTTTCTGGCAGTTCTAATTTAATATCTTTTAATATTTGTTTAGTATTTTCATAATTTGTAATTTGTTTATACTCTTGTATTGAAAAATGTTCTCTATTTGTTATTTCTACTAATTCTCCTCTTTCTAAATTAAAACCTTTTTCAGAAATATGCTTAAAATATGCGTTTTGTAAATCTCTATAACTATTTTTGCCTTTCCAAAAATCTCTAGAACAAATTTTATCAATTTTATTTTCTTGCTTATCTTTTGTATGAACTACTGGAATAAATAACAAATGTATATGTGGTGTATCTTCATCTATATGAACAACTGCTGATATAATATTTTCTTCTCCTAAATTTTTGTAATTGCATATAAAATTATAACTTTCTTGAAAATATCGTTTACTTTCCTGATAACCTATTTCATCAAAAAATTTTTGATCCGAAGTAAATACCATTTCACACATTATAATACTATTACTTCTTATTTGACCTTTTAAATTGTACTTTTCTTTTATTCTATCAAACTCTTTTATATAACTTAATTTATTTTTCTTTATATAATAATTTAATTCTGTTTTACTACTATCTATATTTTTGTTTGAATGATTTTTTGATTTTCTTTCATTATGCCTATATGCTCCCATAGCTTTCGCCCTAGTCAATTTTTCATTCCTGATTATGGCATAGCTCATATATTCATCTTTGCTCCTTCTCAAATTAACGAGATAAGATATTCTTGTCTAACACACTAGACAAACAAGTTTGTCTGTGTGCCCTACGGGGTTTTCCTAAAAACTGCTAAAGCATTTTTTAGGCTATATTTTATAAAGGTTATTGCCATTATAAGAACCTGACCCAATAACGCAATCAAAGATTGCGATCGGGTACCCCAGAACCTTGTTGTTAGCACAATAAAATATAGTGAAGTTGCATTTTAGAGTATTTCTTGCAACTTCATATCAGAGCAAAACTCTATGAAGATGCTACTGCATTTTCGCTAGTAAAGTTAGCATATAGGCTATCGAAAAATCCATCTGGATATTTTCTTTCATATCCACGATTATATATAGTAGTTTTGTTATTTGCTATATTATTTGTTGCCACATTAGAATTTCCTAAATTATTATACAAGCAAATCATTAAATAATTAGTTATATTTTTTATACTATTATTGTTTTTAGTAATATCTAATAATTGAATTAAGTTGTTCTTATTAATTAAAGAAATTTTTGATAATATTTTTGAATTAGTTATTATTACATTTCCTACTTTTAAATTATCTGTAAAATATAATTTATCTATAACATCTTCTAATATTGACTTTTCTTCTTTTGTAAATTCATCTAATTTACATTTTTTCTTTACTTCATCTAATGAAATATATCCTTCGTTATTTTGAGGATAGATAGAATCAGTATTGATTATATTAGTTTTGATATTATTCGGATTGATTGTAGGTAATTTTTCCCTATCAAGAATTGTATATTCTACTTTTCTAGAACCGTAATTTTTACTGTTCAAGACTTGTAAATTTTCCGTATCTACAAAATTATTTATATTTTCGTGCTGTATTTTTCCAATGTATATTAAATTAGGTTTCCCTAACCCTTGTCTTTTTTCTGCTATTAAATTAACATTAGTTAATTGTTTAAATGCTTTTGTAACTGTCTTTTCAGATAAGCAAAGTTTGTTTTGTACTTCTTCTCTAGTAAAGATTAAATAAACTCTACCTTCTTTATCAAACCAATGATTTTTTTGTGATAAAGATAATCTATCAAGTAGAAAAGCATATAATATTTTACTATCTGAATTTAATTTTTCTTTATATAATCTATTAACAAATAATTCTTGTGGTATCTGATAATATTTATTATTCAATGTTTCATTTATTTTATAAAAATCTATTTCGTTCATCTTTCATCCTTTCCAAGACTTCCATTGTCTTTAATTTTGATGAAAGAGCATAATTTTAGTTCTATACAGTTTTTTAAAACTTTTTAAAACATTTTTTATACACCTAAAATTTTTTTAAAACATAAATTTTAGAACTATTTTAGAACATTTTATAGAATTTTTGAGAACTGCATAGAAAAAGAGTATTAACCAAAATCCATTGATTAATACCCTTTCAGACTTTTGCAATTTCATTGAGTTCCCTCAAAATTGCTATCGTATGGTCGAGGTGACAGGGATCGAACCTGCGACCTCATGGTCCCAAACCACGCGCGCTACCAACTGCGCTACACCTCGATTTATTTCATGCTTATATATAATAGCACATAATTTAAGACTTTGCAATACTTTTTAATAAAATTTTCTAAAACTTATTGAAATATTTGTCCTTTTACAGTATAATATGAAAAGTAGTTTTATCATGTGCATTTTACTTCTAAATATGCACAGACTAAGGTAAATTAACTTTATTGTATGCAAAAATTCTTTAATTTTCTGATACAATAAAAGAAGTATGCACCAGTAGCTTAGTTGGATAGAGTGTTCGGCTACGAACCGGAAGGTCGGGGGTTCGAATCCCTCCTGGTGCACCACATTATATTTTATCTATTCACAATATTTGTTAGTATCATTTTACCCGCAATACAAAAAACATGAAGGGAAGTCTCCTTAAAAAGTTGTACAATAATTTTTTCTTTCCAATTTAATTCTTTCTTTATTTCATCTAATATAATATTTTTTTCTACATTTCTCATAACAATTACTCCTTCTTATATATTGAATGCGCATTCTTTTTGATATCAAACTAATTGTACACCATAACATATATAAAAATACAGTGACCACTATACAATTTTTAAAAAATCCCCAGCAAAATTGCTGAGGTCATACTTATTTCTATTATACTTTTTCATCTGCAAAATTTTTAAAAACTTTATCTAATTTACCTATATCATCCATATACATATTAAACGTGATAAAAATAATATCTAGTATTTTTGTCAACTCATGATTATCCGATATATTGGTCCTTTGCTTGATTTCTTCAAAAGACTTTTTCTCCTTAAACTTTAATTCATAAACGCTATAAAAATCCTTTTTATATCTATCCTTATATATTACATTTATTTTTTTTAATTTATTCTCAAATTCTTTTATTTCTTGATGATTTTCATTATTTTTTATATAAGTTTCCATTTCTCTATATTTTCCTTCACGTTTTGTATCTTTATAATACATATATGCATCTTTAACATTGGCTCTTTCTGTGACAATATATGCAGAAAATAACGTCATATAAATTGCTATGTAAATATCTATTTTTACTAAAATAAATAGTGATGTCATTAATAATAATGTCCAAATTAAACACTTTTTCCAACTCTTATAATGCATTGCTCCCTTTAAAAACATTCTACTGCTCACAAAAAGAACAACAATTAAAATAATATCTTTGTTATTTAAATTCAACACCCAGCCAACAAGCCAAATTAAAAAAGTTTCTAATAGATTAAAAATTATACTAGGAATATTCCATAATTTATTTTTCATACTTTTCTACTCTCCATCTTCTGTATCACAAAACCATAACCAAGAGTTTACTGGCATATTAATCACCTCCATTTATATAATTACTAATATTTATGAGAAATATATTTATTGAAAATATAAATATATTTAAACCTATTAAACTAATATTTCTTAAAGATATACTCTTTAAATTTCTTTTTTCAGCATCATTCCTATTCCAAAATTTTTTATATTTTAAATATAGATTATGAAATTGACTTCTAAAAATAAATGGTATAAATAAAGCTATTCTATTAAAAACTAATATGAAATAATAATTATGCATATCTTTGCTTAAAAATCTTGAACATATAAACCCAACAAAAGACAAATACACTGTAGCAACTGTAAAAACAAAAATATCAATTGCGTCTGTATTTTCGCGATATACTATTTTTTCTATCAACCATATAGATAATATAAATATTAAATAATACATAACGATATATTGTCTTATCATTATACACAATATATATGAAACAAGAATTCCTAAAAAAAGAAATTTCCTTTTCGTTTTTAAATCTTTTGTATATATTAAAAAAAGTGTAAAGAAAATTACTTCTGGCAACATTCCTACCATTATATTTGTTATTATTTCTTTCATAAAACCACCTACTTTTTTCTCTTGTTTCATTATCACTTAATTGTATGACTAATATATTATATGTATTCCAACTTTTTATTTATTTTTTTATCATTCTCTTGACTTACATCATGAAGGTATGTATAATAAAAATAAGCATGCACTTAGTGTATGTCTAACAGGAGAAAAGATAGTCGGTCGCCAAATCGGATCTATCTTTTCTCTTTCTTTATTTTCTTTTATATTATATACATAGCAGAATAAAAAAGTAAATAGATAATGTCGAAAAATATCATTTTTTTGTACTTTTTGACTTTTTTATTTTACTTATCAAAGTTGTTCTATTTACTGTTTTTCTTACTATTAGTATAACATTGTTTTATATATATATTCTATTGTCATTTTTATCATTATCTATGTTTATCAATAAATAATCCCATCCATCTCTTCGTATTTTTTAAAGACTTTTAAACATTCATCTCTGTCTAATTTTTCTAAACAGATGACATCTTTTTTCTTACCTTTTAAATATTCATATATCATATCATCTCTAAACCCTATTGCACCTGCATCTTCTTTTGTGCATCCATAGTACACCTTTTTTATATTAGCCCATATAATTGCTGATAAACACATTGGACATGGTTCACATGAAATATATATAATATATTCTGATAAATCATAGGTGTTCAATTTTTTACAAGCTTCTCTTATAGCGGTTATTTCTGCATGAGCGGTTGGATCATTTTGCTTAATGACTTGATTGTTTCCATTTGAGATAATGTTACCATTTTTATCCACAATGACTGCACCAAATGGACCACCTTCTCCTCTCTGGATTCCTTTTTCTGCATTTAGCTTTGCTTTTTCCATGTATCTATTCATTTTTCTCCTCCCTACATTTGATATTTTCTGCATACTATTTTCATATTCTTTTTTCATAGATTACTTACTCTATCTATTTTATAATTCCATTTTAATACATTTTTAACATTTCGTAAATACGATTTATCTATATAAAATATTGATGCTCATAATTTACATATGGATTTCATCATGAACTTCTAATTTTTTTCATATATTTTTATGAGGTGTTACATTAATTATGAAATCAATATATATAAAAACAAAGCACATATCATGGGTATTTTTCATTTTTTTACTAATACTAGTCATATGTTTATCTTCTTCTCTTATGTATTCCTTTCACTCAAATTATTTTTTGACAGTTACCACCAATTCTGATAGTGAAGAAAATTATATAAAATGGGTAGATTTTACCATTCCTTGTAATGTTTTAAATTTAACTGCTAAATTGGATATTCAGTCTCACAATAATCATGAACAAGTTACTTACAATTGGATCGAGCTGTTAGCTTATTTAGCTTGTATATATGGAGGAAATTTTAAAAACTTTCGTACAAGTGATTTAGACAAAATTGTACAAAATTTAGAAAGTGGAAAAACAATAAAAGAACTTACATCAAATTTAACTTTTTACGATTACTATTTAGAAGCTTATTCTACTGTATTAAGTGGATTTATCGGGGATTATTCTATCGAAGTATTAAATGAAAATAATGAAAAAGTTTTTGAAAATCACTATGGATTAAAGGCTTTTCTACCAATTGCAAAAAATTATTATTTCACACATTATAAAGATTTTGGAAATTCTAGATCTTATGGATTTAAAAGAACACATTTAGGAAATGATTTAATGGGAAGTATTGGCACACCTATTATTGCTGTTGAATCTGGTATCGTAGAACAACTTGGATGGAATCAATATGGTGGTTGGCGTATTGGAATTAGAAGCTTTGATGGAAAACGATATTATTATTATGCACATTTACGAAAAGATCATCCTTATGTAGAAGGTCTCGAAAAAGGAGATACTATCAAAGCTGGAGATGTTATTGGATATTTGGGGATGACTGGATATAGTATTAAAGAAAATGTAAATAACATAAATGTGGCTCATTTACATTTTGGAATGCAGTTAATTTTTCACGAATCGCAAGTGGATAGTCCAAATGAAATTTGGATAGATGTTTATGAAATTATTGAGTTTTTAAAAGCCAATTCTTCTGAAGTTTATCTTTCTAATAAAGAGACTATGGATTATTCTAGAACATTTGATTTTATGGAAGATTTTCTTACAGAATAGCTGTCCATTTTGTCCCATTTGGGTGTCTATTTGGGTGTCCATTTGGGGACGTTTCTCTTTGAGACATTTTTATGTAAAGTTAAATTATTAATAATAAAAAAAGAGAAATAGTCTATTTTAATATAATAAATAATTAATTATGATAAAGCAAGAATAACTTTACATAAAAATGTCTCAAAGAGAAACGTCCCCAAATGGACACCTAGCTAAACATTCAAAATCATCTTTTTTACTTTCCTAATTTTATTATTATTTCTTTCGTTATCTTTCCTCTAATAACTTTTAGCACAACTTCATCATTTGGTTTTTTTGTATATATATATGCTCTTAAGTCATTCATCGTCTTCAATTGCGTACTATCTATTTGTGTAATAATATCTCCTTCTTTAATTCCTGCGGTTTGTGCAGGACCATTTTTGGTTACTTCTGTTACATATATTCCTTCTTGAAAGCGATTATTAGTTCCTGTTTCTAGATATGGGATTACTTCTGCATCGTAAGCATACATGCCAATTTTTGCTTCTTGAAATTCTCCCATATTTTTGTAACTTTCAATAATTGGTTTTACAATATTAATTGGTATAGCAAACCCTATTCCCTCTGCTGATGATATTTTTACCGTATTGATACCAATAACTTGTCCATTAGGGTAAATTAATGGTCCTCCGCTATTTCCGGGATTGATGGTTGCATCTGTTTGAATTAAATCTGTCATATAAGATACTGTTTCCTCTTCTTCTATTTTGATTGTTCTATTTTTTGCACTAATAATTCCTGAGGTAACTGTTCTTCTAAATTCAAATCCAATAGGATTTCCAATGGCATATACGGTTTCTCCTATTTTTATATTATTAGAATCTGCTAATGTCACATATTTTAAATTATTTGCTTCGATTTTTACAATAGCGATATCTATGTTAGAGTCGCTCCATACGACTGTTCCTTCATAATGATTGCCATTTTCTAATGTAATATAGCATTTACTATACTTTTCTCCTGCTACATGTTCATTACTTAAAATATACCCATCTTCTGTAACAATTATGCCTGTCCCTAGTCCTAATTGACTTTCTGTATTATTTGAAAAAATAGAATTTCCTGCATTTTTTAATTTAGATATGCCTACCACACTTTCTACTGTTTCTTCAATAACATCTGCCACTATTTTACTATTTTCTTCTGCCTTTTCCACAGTTTGTTCTTCTATTGTGGATTTTGTCTTTTGAGCTGTATAATTTGAATCATATATTTCTATATTTTTATATGTAATATATAAATAAAATCCTAAAATCCATATAATGATTAAACTAATCATTGTCATAACAATTCTTTTTCCACTGTTTTTTCTTCTTTTCGCCTTTTTCAATAAAACCACCTCAAAATTAGTATAAACATTTTCAAATTTTTTAATCTCTCTTTAATGTAATTTCACAAATACTAATGCTGGCTTTTTTTATTTTCTTTATTTATAACATTTTAAAGAAATTCTCATATATAAGTCGTAAAGGGTCCTGTTTCCGGGTATGGTTACGATTTAGATATGAGAATTTCTTAAACGGCAATTGGAGGGTAGCCGAGAAGCTTAAAAATATACGATATAATTGCTCTCAGATTGGAAGGTCCAAATGGTAACAATCGATTTTTCTTTTGAAGACAAAGAAGGTATCCGAGAACTTTAAACTATACCATATGGATACTCTTAGCTTGGAAAGTATGAACTATTTTCAATTTGTCCCTAAGTAACTTAAAATTTCATATCATTTCTTGATATATAAAAAGAAGTGCAATAATCAATTACCTAATTGTAATTAACTACTACACTTCTATCATTTCCAAAGTATATATTACAAGGTATACTAATAATATATACAGTTTTTACTAATATTGAATACCCCATTAGAAATTTAATATTCCACCCTTTTTAATTCTTCATAACGTTTTACTTTTTGTGTTGTTGTTTTTATCAGTGGTTCTGTCGTAATTGATATTTTCTTAATATGTTTGAATACAGGTAATTGTTGATTAATATCTTTTACTTTGTCCCAAATGCATTCTTGATATTCTTTTTCTGTTTTTTCTCCTAATGTTTCTCTTATTACATCTTTATCATAAACAATTTTTGCACATAACATGGTATCTGTTTTATCTTTTCCTCTCTGATATACCATAGATTCTGTCACATATGGAAGTTGATTAATTAAAAATTCTATCTCTTGTGGATATACGTTTTTTCCATTTTGTAAGACAATAATGTCTTTTTTTCTTCCTGTCACATAAAGAAATCCATCTTCTGTTATATATCCAAAATCTCCTGTCCTAAACCACCCATCTATAAATGCCTTTCGATTTTCTTCATCATTATGATAATATCCTATCATCACACTAGGACCCTTGACTAGTATTTCTCCTTCTCCATTTTCACCTGGATGTTCTATCTTTACATTTAGACTAGGTAAAGCTATCCCTACAGCTCCCGGCTTTTTCTCTTTATCTGTTTCTGCTGCGATCACTGGCGAAGTTTCTGTTAACCCATATCCTTGTACCAATTCTATCCCAAATTGATTAAACCCTATTATTGTTTCTTTATTCATAGGTGCTGCACCATATAATACTAAGCGTATATGTCCACCCAAATTATCTAAAATTTGCTTAAATATTCTTTTTCTTAAATCTATTCCAAGTTTTAATAAAGTATTTGAAATTTTTATCATCACTTGAATCAACTTTTCTTTTCCTTGATCATGAATGGCTTTTTGTACTTTTTTATACATGGTTTCTAAGACTAATGGAACTGCAACAAATACAGAAACCTTATATTCTGCAAGGTTTTTTTGGATATATTTTAGACCATCACAAAAAGCAATTGTACAGCCACTATAAAATCCATAAAGAAATGTTACCGTACATTCAAATGTATGATGAATTGGTAAAAAAGAAAGTAAGATATCTGTTGGATATAATTTCACCCAAGATGCAAAATCTGATAAATTTGCACATATGTTTTTTTGTGATAACATAACGGCCTTAGGTATATTGGTCGTTCCAGAAGTAAATAACATAATAGACATATTTTCTGGATTCACTTCTATCTTTTCATAACAGTTATTTCCATTTTTTAATAATTCTGCACCTCTTTGCAATAATTCTGAAAATTCTTCTACTTCATTATCCTTTACATTATCCATACAAATTAGCATTTCTAACTTTACATTGGTATCTGCTTTTAGTTTTTTCATGACTCCTATATATTTTTTGTCAAATATGGCTACTTCTGCCTCACTTCTTGTTACTAAATTTGCTATCTCATTATCTGGAAGTGCTTTATCTAATGGGACAATAATCATATTTCCACTTGTAACTGCTAAATAACTAATACACCACTCATATCGGTTATTCCCAATGACAACAATTTTCTTATGCTCTAACCCTTTGTTTAATAATTCTGTAGCAAATGATTGAATATCTTTTCCTACTTGTTCATATGTCTTCTCCACATATTCTACTTGTTTTAAATTTCCATTTTTCTTATATTTATATGCTACCTTATCTGCATAATTTTTTACGGAATAGTCTATCATTTCTCTGTAATTTTTAACAACTCTTGGCTCATAAACTTTTCTATTTTCATTATCTCCCATATGCTCCCTCCTTTTCTTATTCCATTCTATCTCTATTCATCTTATTTTTCAATACCAATTAAAAAACAGTCATAATTTAAATCGATTGTTACCATTTGGACCTTCCAAGCTGAGAGCAATTATATCGTATATTTTTTAAGCTTCGAATGCGACCGGAATCGTTTTAGAAATTCTTATATATAAGTCGTAAAGGGTCCTGTTTTCGGGTATGGTTACGATTTAGATATTAGAATTTCTTAAACGGTAATTGGAGGGTAGCCGAGAAGCTTAAAAAATATACGATATAATTGCTCTCAGCTTGGAAGGTCCAAATGGTAACAATCGATTTTTCTTTTGAAAACAAAGAAGGTAGCCGAGAACTTTAAACCATACCATATGGCTACTCTTGGATTGGAAATCTGAACCAAAAAAAGAAACAATTATCAGTAATTTTGTAGAATAATTTGATTTTTTTATTTTTTATATGTATAATCATCATAACAAAATTTTTTAAGGTGATATTATATGGAAAAATTAAACTATGAATTAACAAATCCACAAAAATCAATATTATTAACTGAACAATTTAACAAAAACACATCTGTATCAAATATATGTGGAACACTATCTATTACTGAAAAAATTCATGTAAAAGCTTTAGAAAAAGCAATTAATTTATTTATAAAAAACAATGATTCTATCAGAATTCATCTATTTGAAGAAAATTCTGAAATCAAGCAATTTATAGAAGACTACTGTTTTATTGACATTGAAAAAATAGCAATTACAGATCAATACCCTTTATCAAAACTTGAAGAAACAGTTATTTCAATGCCTTTTACACTTTTAAATAGCAATTTATATCGATTTGTTATATTTACAAATTCAGATGGCACTGGTGGCTTTATGGCTAATCTACATCACATTATTTCTGATGCATGGACAATGAGCCTATTAATCGACCAGATTATGTCTTATTATACATCTCTCATCCAAAATTCTCCTATAGAAGACACAAACAACACTTCTTATATTGACTTTATTAAAGAAGAACAAACATATATAACAAGTCCCAAATTTGAGCGTGCAAAAGAATTTTGGGAAAACCAATTTGACACATTAGAATTTTCATATTTAAAAGACTTTCAGTCTAGTTCTTATAAAGCCATTCGAAAAAGTGTTACACTTTCCAAAGATGAAACCAATACCTTAACTACCTTCTGTAATAACCACAAAACATCTTTGTTTTCACTTTTTATGGCTGTTGTCAATATGTATTTATCTAAAATAAATAACACACATTCTTCTATTGTAGGAACTCCTATACTAAATAGAGCAAATTTTAAAGAAAAACATACAACCGGTATGTACATTAGTACCGTTCCGTTTCGTATGGAAATCGATAAAGACATCAGTTGTATGGATTTTATCCATTCTGTTTCTAAACATGAACTTTCTGTATTTAGAAATCAGAGATACCCATATCAACATTTACTAGATAATATTAGAAAAAAACATAACATATCTAAAAACCTTTATGATGTTTGTTTATCTTACCAAAATGCACGAAACCATAGAGTATCTTCTAGTATTCCTTATTCTTGTAGGTGGTTATTTAACCATTGTGTTGTTAATAATTTAGATATACATTTATATGACATCGATGATACGGGAATGATTAGTATTTACTATGACTTTAAAGAAGATTTGTTCACAATGGAAGATATTACCCTTTTACATGAACGTTTCATGCATATGATACATCAAATTATCGCTCATCCAGAAATAAAAATTAGAGAACTTGAAATCGTTTCTCCTAAAGAAAAGGCTTTCATCCTTGAAAAATATAATCATTCTTATGAAGAAACAGATCAATTTGTCTCTGTTTATGAATTATTTAGTAAACATGTAAATACCACACCAAATCAATTGGCCATTTCTTATAAAGATACAGCACTTACTTACAAACAATTAAATCAACTAGCAAATGAAATTGCATGGATGCTAAAAAGCCATTCTATTCATCCGGGAGATATCGTTTGTCTAGCATTCGCAAATTCTATTGAATTTGTTGCTAGCATTTTAGCTACACAAAAATTAGGGGTGTGCTATATTCCTATTGATATCCACTACCCTGCTGATAGAATTGAATATATTGTAAATAATAGCAAAGCGAAATTGGTATTAACACATACCAATGGTTTATCTAATGTTTCTTTAGATGAATCTATCCTTGTAAAATTTGATTTAAAAAATTTTGCTTATCCATATTCTGCAAAAGATTTACAATATCCTTTAAAAGAAGAGGATTTGGCTTATATTATCTATACATCTGGTTCAACTGGAAAACCAAAAGGTGTTAAAATTTCACATAAAAGTTTAAGTAATTATATCACATGGGCGATAAAACAATATGTAAATCATGAAGAAACAAATTTCCCATTGTTTTCTTCTGTAGCATTTGATTTGACAGTCACTTCTATTTATACACCACTATGTTCTGGAAATGCTATTTATATTTACCAAAATAAAAATCCTCAATTACTGTTAAAAGAAATTGTTACAGACAATAAAGTTCAAATTGTAAAATTAACACCTCGGTCATTTTACTTTACTACAAGATTTTGATTTGTCAAATAGTAAAATTAGCAAATTTATTTTGGGTGGAGATATTTTAACAAAAGAAATGTGTGAAAAAATCACATCTTTGTTTTCGCATCCTATTCATATCTATAACGAATATGGTCCAACTGAAGCAACTGTTGGCTGTATGATTTATGAATACAAACCAAGCGATACCTATACTTCTGTTCCAATCGGTTCTCCAATCGATGATACACAGATTTTGCTATTAAATCACGACTTGGAATTAACACCATTAGGTCATATAGGAGAAATGTATATCAGTGGAAATTGTTTAGCTATCGGATATACAGATGATCAAAAAACAAATGAGCGATTTTTAGATAATCGATACAATGCTAAACATAAATTATATAAAACAGGAGATTTAGCCATTTTACATCCTAATGGAATTATGGAATATTTAGGACGCAGTGATTTTCAAGTTAAATTAAATGGCTATCGAATAGAATTAGGCGAAATCCAATCTATTTTGCTTACACACCCATCTATCAAAGATGTCTATGTGTCTGTCATTGAACTTTCTGGACATAAATTACTTTGTGCTTACTATGTATCAGACCACGAAATAGAAAATTTGTCTAATTTTTTGAAAAAGGATTTACCTACTTATATGATACCAACCTATTTTGTTAGATTAGACACACTTCCTCTAACAATTAATGGAAAAATAGATAAATCTGCACTTCCTTTACCCAAAAAGGAAGCAACGAAATATGTTAAACCACAAAATACATTGGAAAAGACTTTACAAGAGCTATTTACAAATTTGTTAGAGTTAAAAAATCCTATTAGTGTAGAAGACAATTTCTTTGATTATTACGTAGATTCTCTTTTATTAATCAAGGCACAATCTATATTATTGGGTAAAAGCATTTCGATTAATACACAAAATTTTTACGAATATCCAACCATTCGAAAACTTGCAAACTTTATTTTAAATGAACAGGTTGCTGAAACCTCTTCTTCTCTTGAAAAAATGCCGATGATAAAAGAGATTAAAAAAACAATTCCTAATTCTTATCATTTTAAGAATATCATTCTTTTTGGAGCAACTGGTTTTTTAGGCATGCATATTTTATATTACTTATTAACTACAACACATTGTAAAATATTTTGCATTATAAGGAAAAAAGACGCTATCAATCCTTTATCAAGACTGATAAAAAAATTCCAATTCTATTTTCCAAATTTAATGATTGACCAATATTTATATAGAATTAAGGTAATAGAAGGAAATATTTTAGATGACCATTTTGGATTAGAAGATGGATTATATCATCTTTTAGGAAGCAAATGTGATTGTGTGATTGACACTGCTGCTTTAGTTAAACATTATGGAAATTATGAATTGTTTAACAAAACAAATGTAACTTCTACTCAAAGCATGATTGCCTTTTGCAAGCATTTCCAGATTCCGCTACATTATGTTTCAACAATGTCTGTTTCTGGACATGGGCTTGTTAAAACACCTTCTGCTGACTTTACAGAAGATGACTTATATGTCGGTCAAGCCTTTCGTGAAAATGTATACGTAAGAAGTAAATTTGAAGCAGAAAAAGCTATTATAGAAGCTTGTAAAAACGAAGGTATCATTGCAAGTATTTACAGATTAGGTACTATTACCAATCGTTATGATGATGGTGTTTTTCAAGAAAACTTTGCAGATAATGCTTTTTTAAATAGATTAGAAGCCTTTATCAATTTAGGAATTTTCCCACAGGAACTTAGTCATTTTAACTTTGAATTTTCACCTGTTGATTTCTGTGCAAATTTTATTGTACAGCTAGCCCAACACCAACAACACAATTTAGAGATTTATCATCTATATAATAACTACTATATCTCTGGTAGTCAATTAGTTAATATGATATCTTCTTCTGGCATTTCTATGAAATCGTCTTCTATTAATGCGTTCAAGACTGCTTTGGCTAATGCAAATTCTAACTATTTTGGAATTACTGCTTATATACGAAATATACATAATCAGAATGTCATTACATTCCATAATGAAAAAACAGCATCTGTTTTACATTCCTTCAATCTGGATTGGCCTAAAATAACAGATGACTATATCCATAAAATTGTACTTTATCTAAAAGAAAAACATAATTAGGGGGAACATATGATGAAATCTATTAAACTATTTAATATTGATAATGAAAAAAGGTTAGCACTTGTCAACACGTTAATTTTTGCTGTCATTGCAGCTGTTTTATACTTTGTGCTACCTTTTGTCTTAAATTACCCTCCAAATTCCATTGATAACAACTTTCAAATGGAAATTGTTGGTATAAAATATACAACACAATTCATGATTATTATATCTGTTTTATTAGTTTTACTATATATTGCTTTACGATTTATCTATAGTAAATTGTCTTTATCTGACGATAAATTAAAAAATGCTTCTAAAGCCTATATTGAGACATTAAGGAAAAAATCTTTTAATTATCCTTATATGATGCTTTTATTAGAGTTATTTGTGCCTTCTATTATTATTGCTTCTTTATTATTTGCGTTTAATACAGAAGCAGAATTAGTCATAAGAATTACAACTGTTGTATTCTCATTTTCTGCTGTTTTTGCTATTTTTTCTTATATGCTGAATAAAAAATTCTTTTCCAATAGATTAATCGCGACAGCAGAATTGGCAAAAAACGAAGCGACTGGTATTCGATTACCTCTTTATAATAAATTATTGATACAAATTTTACCTTCTTTCCTATATTCTTTTGTGCTAATCTTGTTAATTTCTATGTCATTAATGACCAAAGAAAAAGGAGAATTATTGTATCATTTCTATAGACAAGAACTATTGTCACATTTTAATGAAGAAACAGTCTATGATATTTCAGAAGTAGAAAACACTTTAAATTCGATCGAATTCAAATCTGAAGGAGATCATGCATTAATTATGTCTGCATCTACAGGCGAAGTATATTATTCTCCACAAAAATTGAATAACTTTTTCATTGAATATGCTTTAAATTTTTATGATGAGACAGAAGGGTATACTTATGAATATTATGGTCAAAATATTGAAGGTGCTTTGGTAAAAATTAATACAAATAAGGGAGAATGTTATGTCGGAATTCGATATTTTGTATTTGCTAATACATTTATTGTTCCTTTCATATTAATTGCAGGATTCTTAATCATTATTAATTCTATCTTTATCTTCTATATTGGAAAAGATTTAAGTAATGATATTAATAGTGTAATCGATGGAATGAAACATATTTCTGATTCTGATGACATTATCTATGCCAACAATCTTCCTATCACTTCCCATGATGAAATTGGTGATCTAACGGCTTCATTTAATGAGATTCAAAAATTAACCAAAACCTATGTTGATCAGTTACATAGCAGTCAAGAAACTTTAATGGAAAGTGAGCGTTTAGCATCTCTTGGACAACTAATTGGTGGAATTGCTCATAACCTAAAAACTCCCATTATGTCTATTTCTGGAGCATTAGAAGGATTAAATGGCTTAATTAAAGAATATAACGAATCTATTGATGATCCAGATGTAACTTCACAAGATCACCACGATATTGCTAAAGATATGTCAGAATGGATTTTAAAAATTAAGGATTATACAGAATATATGTCAGATATTATAACCGCTGTTAAAGGACAAGCTGTAACATTATCTGAAGCAGACTCTGTACACTTTACACTTGATGAATTGGTTAAACGTGTCAATATTTTAATGAAACATGAATTAAAAAATGCCATTATTTATTTGAATATTTCTATGAGAACAGATGAAAATACGATTATAAATGGTGATATTAATAGTTTAGTACAAGTTATTAATAATATGATATCAAACTCTATCCAAGCTTATGAAGGTAAACCAAATAAAAATATTGATTTAATTATAGAAACTAAAGATAACCACGTTTTGATTCATATAAAAGACTATGCTAGCGGTATGTCACAAAAAGTAAAAGATAAACTATTCAAAGAAATGATTACAACAAAAGGAAAAAATGGTACCGGTTTAGGCTTGTATATGTCTTACTCAACCATAAAGGCACATTTTAATGGTGACATCACATTTGAATCAGAAGAAGGAAAAGGTACAACATTTACGATTATGTTGCCATTATAGAGAATTTTATATTTTTAAAAAGAACATTTTGATATATTGAAAGTGTTCTTTTTTAGTATATTTTTAGTGGGATTTTTTTGATTTTTTATAGTATTTTTATGTCTCAAATCATATGAAAAACCAACGATTTTAGACATAAAATGCTATAAAAAGCTTGATTTTTATTTTTTTTATTAATATAATAATTAAAAAATTATATTAAGAGAGGTTTGCTATGAGAAAGCATTTACAAGGTGCAGAAAATATACAAAATAATACTTATAGAATTATTGCTGTAGATGATGAAGAAGGTATTGTTGACTCTTTGTCTATATTTCTAAAACGTTCTGGATATGATTTTACAGGTGTTACTGATCCTCAAGAGGCCATTCGACTAGTCAAAGAAGAGCATTTTGATTTAATGGTATTAGACTTTATTATGACACCTTTTCATGGAGATCAAGTTGTTGAAGAAATTAGAAAATTTAACAAAGATTTATATATTTTATTATTAACTGGTCATAAAGATTTAGCTCCACCTTTAGAAACAATTAGAAGATTGGATATTCAAGGATATTGTGAAAAAGGCGATAAGTTTGATCAATTATTATTATTAATTGAATCTGGAATAAAATCCATTAAACAAATGAACCAAATCAAAGAAATCAATACCAAATTATCAGATACATATGAAAAATTAGAACAAGCATATTTAGAATCTATTAAAACCCTACGTTATACAATTGAAGCAAAAGATATCTATACAAGAGGCCATTCTGACAGGGTCGCTGCTTATTCTGTGTTAATGGGAAAAAGGCTAGGACTTTCTAATGAGGATTTAAGAAATCTAGAAATTGGTGGATTGTTTCACGATATTGGAAAAATTGGTGTTCCAGATAGTATTTTATTAAAAGATTCTAAACTAACAGATGAAGAATATTCTCAAATAAAACAACATCCTAATATTGGTGTTCATATCTTATCAAATGCTTCTATATTTAATGATATTTTACCAATTGTAGAACATCATCATGAAAAATATGATGGAACAGGGTATCCGGGAAAACTTGCTGGGAATGATATCCCTTATTTAGCAAGAATTGCAGCTATCGCAGATAGTTTTGATGCTATGGCTTCTAGAAGGGCTTATCGTAATTCGCTAGATTTAGATACGATTATTTCTGAATTTGAACGTTGTAGAGGAACTCAATTTGATCCAGAGCTAGATGATTTATTTCTTGATATCTTAAAAAATCATTTTGATGAAATACAAGAAATTCAAGAGAAATATGAAGGATAAAGCCTAAGTATGTGTCCATTTGTCCAGTTAGTTGTTCAGTTGGGTGTCTAGTTGGGGACGTTTCTCTTTGGACATACTTCAGAATATCATAATACGAAACGTATATACCAAAAAATTATGAAATGACGAATGCGAATGAAATCATAGAACAAATTGGAAAGTCATTAAATACAACTTCATTTTAAATTTTGCTTAGGCTTTCCGTAAATTTGTTCTGTGCCAATTTTACAGAAGTAAAATTGTGTACATCTGTTGCGAAGCATTTTTTGTACAATAGGAAAGGGGCACTTTCCTATTGTATAAAAAAATTAAGGTATCTAATAGGAGAATCTCAAATTTTACTTTGAGAGGTGCCTATTAGATACCTTTAATTTTTCTTTATGATGTAATGTTAGCCGAGGAATACAATAATTTTTTGATATATACGTTTTCGTAAATAATTTAGAAATGTCCAAAGAGAAACGTCCCTAAATGGACACCCAACTGAACAACTAACTGGACAAATGGGTACTAACTGGACACTAAACTTTCATCGATAGTCCTACTTTTTGTCTTTCTTTATCAATTTTGATTACTCTTACTTTTACAATATCACCCACTGAAACAATCTCTGATGGATTTTTTATAAACTTATCACTCATTTCTGAAATATGAACTAAGCCATCATGTTTTACACCGATATCTACAAAAGCTCCAAAATCAATAACATTTCTAACCGTTCCTGTTAATACCATTCCCTCTTTCAAATCTTCTAATTTCAATACATCATTTCTTAAAATTGGTTTTGGCATGTCTTCTCTAGGATCTCTTCCCGGTTTTGATAATTCTTCAATAATGTCTGTTAATGTCATCTCACCAATATTTAATTCTTTAGCCATTGTTTCTACTTGTATACTTTTCAGTTTTGTTCTTAAATTGTCTAATTTTTCTTTATCTTTTAAATCTTGTTTATCAAATCCAAGTTGTTTTAACAATTTTTCTGTTGCTTCATAGCTTTCTGGGTGAACTGCTGTGATTTCTAATGGATTGTCTCCATCTAATATTCTTAAAAACCCTGCACATTGCTCAAATGCTACTTTTCCAAGTTTTGGAACTTTTAATAATTCTTTCCTATTTTTTAATTTACCATTTTCATCTCTGTATTTTACAATGTTTTTGGCTATTGTGTTATTGATTCCTGAAACATATGAAAGTAACGAAGGTGTCGCTGTGTTTACATCAACCCCTACCTTATTAACACTATCTTCTACAACCCCTGTTAAGCTTTCCTGTAATTTCTTTTGATTCACATCATGTTGATATTGCCCTACACCAATCGCTTTTGGATCTATTTTTACTAACTCTGCTAATGGGTCTTGTAAACGCCTAGCAATAGAAATCGCACCTCTGATAGATACATTAATATCTGGATATTCTTCTGTTGCCAATTTTGATGCAGAATATACAGATGCTCCTGCTTCACTAACAATCACATAATGTACATCTCTTGATGTTTCTTTTATCATATCTGCTACAAACATTTCTGATTCTCTTGAAGCTGTTCCATTTCCGATGGCTATCATATCAATCTTATCTTTTTCAATTAATTTTAATAGTTCTTTTTTTGCACCTTCTACATCATTTTGAGGTTCTGTTGGATATACTGTTGTGTAATCTAATAGCTTCCCTGTTTCATCAATGACGGCAATTTTACATCCTGTTCTATATGCTGGGTCAAATCCCATAACGGTTTTTCCTTTAATTGGCGCTCCTAATAATAATTGCTTTGAGTTTTTTCCAAATACTTTAATGGCTTTATCTTCTGCTTTCTCTGTTAAATCTGAACGAATTTCTCTATCAATTGATGGTTCTATCAATCTTTTGAAACTATCTAAAATGGTATCTTTTAGCATTTGGGTAAATTGTGTTTCATCTTTTATGATATCTCTTTCTATATATGCCAATATTTTTTCTTCCGGTTTTTCAATTTTCACTTTTAAAAAGTCCTCTTTTTCTCCACGATTAATCGCCAATATTCTATGGCTTGGTATGTATTTTATGGCTTCTTGGTATTCGTAATACATTTCATAATTTGATTTTTCCTCTGGTTTTGATGCCTTTGTTTGAATCGTTGCTTCTTTATAACATATTCTTTTGATTTGTTTTCTATATTTGCTATTGTCTGAAATATCTTCTGCAATAATATCTAAAGCTCCTTGTATGGCATCTTCTGCTGTTGCTACTACTTTATCCTTATTCTTTTTATCCTCTTCTGATAATGTCTCCACATTAACATATGCTTTTGCGATTTCAAGAATTGGTTTTGTTTCTTTTTGCTCTATAATGATGGTTGCCAATGGTTCTAAGCCTTTTGCTTTTGCAACTGTTGCTCTTGTCTTCTTCTTTTGTTTATATGGTCTATAGATATCTTCTACTTCTGCTAATGTTCTACTAATGGCAATAGCTTGTAAAATTTCATCTGTTAATTTTCCTTGTTCATCAATCGATTTTACAACTTCTTCTTTTCTTTGCTCTAAATTTCTTAAATAATTTAGTCTTTCCCCTAAATCCCTAAGAATTTCATCACTCAGTCCTCCTGTTACTTCTTTTCTATAACGAGCAATAAAGGGAATGGTATTCCCTTCATCTATTAATTTTATCGTAGCCTCTACTTGTTTTTGTTTAATGTTTAATTCTTCTGCAATTACTTCTTCTATATTTTTCATTATATTTTTTCTCCTTCCGTTTCCTTTTGTCTGCAATCCTCTAGCACATTTTTTAAACATTGCATTCTTTGGTTAAAAAAGTCATCATTTTATGAAAATAATTTTTTCCATTTTCTATCGCCACTTATTGGTATATGGTATCATCTTGTCTAATCCAATTCTCTACTTCTTCTACCCTATATTCATCTTTAGTATCTCTCATGACTACTTTATCAATTCCTGCATTGATAATCATTCTCTTGCAAAAAGAACATGGCTCATTATCTGTTACATATTTTCCATTTCGCTTATTTATCCCCACTAAATATAATGTAGCTCCTATCATATCCTTTCTTGCTGCACTAATAATGGCATTTTGTTCACTATGTACTGATCGACACTTTTCATATCCTTTTCCACTAGGCATTTCATATTTTTGCCTTGTACAATACCCTAAATCAATACAATTTTCTCTTCCTCTCGGAGCGCCAGAATATCCTGTTGAAATAATTTCATCATTTTTGACAATGATACTTCCATAATTATTTCTAAGGCAGGTTCCTCTTCCTGCTACACTTTCTGCAATATCTAAATAATAGTTTATTTTATCAACTCTTTCCATAAGATTACTTTTCCTCCTATATCCAATAGGTTTTATAATAGAGATTTTTGAGTTAAGTCTCAAAACCTCTTTTTATTCTACGCCTAAATACTCATTATACGTAACTTCTCTGTCAATCATTTTTCCATCTTCTTTAATATCAATCACTCTATTCGCAACGGTTTGTGTCAATTCATGGTCATGTGATGTAAATAAGATATTTCCTGTAAATCTCTTCATTCCTTCATTTAGTGATGTGATACTTTCCATATCTAAATGGTTTGTTGGTTCATCAAATATTAAGAAATTTGCTCCTGACAACATCATTTTTGATAGAACACATCTTACTTTTTCTCCTCCAGATATGACTTTTACCTCTTTTAATGCTTCATCTCCAGAAAATAACATCCTACCTAAAAAGCTTCTTACATATGTTTCATCTGGATCTTTTGAATATTTTCTAAGCCATTCTGTAATATTTTCGTCTGTTTCAAATAAATAGTTATTGTCCTTAGGGAAATATGATTTTGTGATGGTTGTTCCCCATATTAATTCTCCTTCATCTGGCTCTATTTCTCCTTCTATAATTTGGAATAAAACTGTTTTGGCTAGCTCATTATCTGCTAGAAATGCAATTTTATTTCCCTCTTTTACATCAAATGAAATATGATCCAATAGTTTTACGCCGTCAACTGTTTTTGATATATTTTTTACTTGTAATATTTCTCTTCCCGGTTCTCTATCTGGTTTAAAGTCCACATATGGATATTTTCTGTTTGATGGTTTTATTTCTTCTAATTCGATTTTTTCTAATGTCTTTTTCCTTGAAGTTGCTTGTTTTGATTTTGAAGCATTTGCACTAAATCTAGCAATAAAGTCTTGCAATTCTTTTATTTTTTCTTCTTTCTTTTTATTTTGTTCTCTTGCTTGTTTTAATGCTAATTGACTTGATTCATACCAGAAATCATAATTTCCCGGATATACTTTTATTTTTCCAAAATCTACGTCTGCAATATGTGTACAAACTTTATTTAAAAAATATCTATCATGTGATACGACAATAACTGTATTTTCAAAATCCATTAAAAAGTCTTGTAACCAGTTAATACTTTTCATATCTAAGTCATTTGTTGGCTCATCTAATAATAGTACATCTGGGTTTCCAAATAAACTTTGCGCTAATAATATTTTTACTTTTTCTTTTGCTTCTATCTCTTTCATGAATCTATAATGGTTGTCTGGAATAATGCCTAAATCATTTAATAAAATGGCTGCATCTGATTCTGCATTCCACCCGTCTAGTTCGGCAAATCTCTCTTCTAGTTTTGCAGCTTTCATCCCATCCTCTTCTGAAAAGTCTGGTTTTGCATAAATGGCTTCTTTTTCTTTCATGATATCATATAATTCTTTATTTCCCATTAATACAGTGTCCATAACTGTATATTCTTCAAAAGCAAAGTGGTCTTGTTTTAATACTGACAATCTTTCTCCTTTATCTAAACTAACGTCTCCTTTACTTGGCTCTATTTCTCCTGATAGTACTTTTAAAAAAGTTGATTTTCCTGCTCCGTTTGCTCCGATAATTCCATAACAATTTCCTTTTCCAAAGTTTATATTGACATCTTCAAATAGCACTCTTTTTCCAAATCTGACTGTGACTCCATTTGCACTTAACATGTTTTTCATTCCTTTCGTTTTTTGTTGTATCAAAAAATTTATTTTATTTTCTTTTTGTCTGCTTTTTGTTTACAACAATACTAATTTTTATCGTTGGTATTATATACTATTTTTACATATTTTTCAAGAGATTTGCATACGGAAAAAAGCACCTCGCATTTTTGATATACTTAGTGCTTTTTTATATTTTATCATTTTACTTATCGAGATTAATCATCAAATAATAATTTGATACCCCATAAACCAGATAATCCTACCAAACCATAAACAATTCTTGACCATATTGTCATATTTCCAAATATTAAAGCTACTAAATCTAACTCAAATAAAGCAATTAATCCCCAGTTGATAGCACCAATAATGATTAATACTAAAGCAATTTTATCTATTACCTTCATTTTATGTCCTCCTTTATCATTTTTATAATATTTTAACCTTTTTTCATTTTATTTATACAATTATTGAAAAAAATTGTTTTTTATGATAATTTTAAATCATAAATGTAACCATATTAAAAAAAATAGCATAAAGTATAAATAAATTTTAATTTTTCGAAAAGAAAAAGGAGGAAAATTTTGAAAAAAGATAGAAGAAATCATCGAAAAAATAGAAATACCAATCTTAATGATACAAAAAAAATAATACATATCTTATTAAAAATCATATTTGTTCTTGCCATTTTATTTCTTATCATCGTTATCTTTCATATTGCCAAAAGTTGGATTCAATATAATGACATTACAAATCAATATTTATCTAATCTAAATACCATACAACCTTCTGACGAAAATGAAACCAATATTCAACAAAATACTGATACCACTTTTCATTTAACTGCCATTGGAGACATCATGTGTCATAACACACAATATATGGATGCCTATAATAAAGATACTGGTAAATATGATTTTTCTTATGTTTTTGAAGATATTGAACATTACATTAAAAATTCCAATCTAACAATTGCTAATTTAGAAACTACATTTGCTGGTGAAGACAAAGGATATAGTAATTATCCTAGATTTAATACGCCAGATGCTTTAGCATACAATTTAAAAAAATTAGGTATCGATGTTATATCTACGGCTGGAAATCACAGTTTAGATTATGGATTTGACGGATTATCCAGAACAATTGATGTTTTAGATAAAGCTGATATCGCTCATGTAGGAACATATCAAACTCAAGAAGAAAGAGATCGTATCCTATTTAAATATGTAAAAGGTGTTAAAATTGCTTTTATCAATTATGCCTATGGAACAAATGGAATTGCAATCCCTTCTGACAAAACTTATTGTATTAACTTAATGAATAAAGACTTAATAAAAACAGATATCGAAAATGCTAAATCGCAAAATGCTGATATCATTATTGCTTCTGTACACTGGGGAACAGAATATGCTACCACACCAAATGATACGCAAAATGAACTTGCTGATTTTCTCTTTCAAAATGGTGTAAATATCATTTTAGGGACACATCCTCATGTTTTACAAAAAATGGAGAAAAGAACCGTCACTTTAGAAGATGGTTCAACTCAAGATGGTTTCATAATCTATTCTTTAGGAAATTTCATTAGTGATCAAACTGCTGATAATACGAGAACTTCTATTATTTTAGATTTGCAAATCACAAAACATATTGATAATTCTGTTACCGTAGATTCTGCAAATTATATACCAATTTATATGTATAAAGATTCTACTGTAAGCACACAAAAAATGAAGTTATTAGACATAAATAAAACAATTTCTTTATATGAAGATGGAACAGATACTTCTATTGGAAAAAATATGTATACTTTTTTTAAAAAAGAAGCAAACACGGTTTTTGAAATTTTAAACTCACAATAAAAATTCTTATAATTGGATTCTTACATCAAGAAAAAACTTCAATATCTATGTCAAGCACATTGGATAAGCTTCAAAAAAATACCATACGATGTATTTACATATTTTTATGGAGACAATGTACTAAAGAAACTTGGAATACAAAAGATTGAAAAAGATATGGTTACCCTAAAACCATACCTTTTAAAAATTAAATAAAACCAATAATTAGAAACACTTGCTTTAAGTTCATAAGTTCTGTTGAACTTTAATTAAGCAAAGTAGATGTTAGTTTTAAAACTTTATCTAAAAGAAAAAAAGAATACCGATTTTTTATCTAGTATTCTTAAATCCCATTACTAAATGCTGATACTGTTTTTAACCAACTTTTCGGCTTTTTATATTCTACTTCTTCAAATATGTTTTACATTTTCATTAAACCAAATATTACACTATTTTCAATATTTTATAAACTTTCCATTAATAGAAAATCTTTTAACTTTATATGTTTTACAGCACTTGTAGAATAATCTATATCATCATTTGTTATAATAATCTTTTGAGATAAATTATCTATATTTGAAAATGCTGAAAATTCTCTTTCGTATGTCTTGTCTTCAGCCACACTATAAGCAACTTGAATATAATATTTTTTATTATCTTTTTGAGCTAAAAAATCAATTTCTCTTCCATTATTGTTATATACTGTTACATTATAACCCATATAAACCAATTCATTATATATAATGTTTTCTAAATTATGTGTTAAATCATAGCGATTATCTATACATCTAATTGAGTTTAGAGCTACATCTGTATTATATATTTTAAAATAATATGCTAATTCTTTTTTAGCCTTTGTTGAATATTGCTTTATAGTTTCAATTATATAAGCTTCTTCTAGATAATTTAAATACTTTATAATCGTATTAATAGAGCAAGTTTCATGATTATTTTTAATATATTTATGAATAGATTTGGCTGATATTATTCTACCATTAGATTTTAAAATAAAATTAACTAAATCTTTAAATAGTTTTTCTTTTTTTATATGATATCTGTTTATCAAATCATTGATTACTATTGTATCGTCTAAATCATTTAAATAACGTATTGTAGCTTCGCTTGTATTAAATTCAAATCTTTTAGGAAAGCCTCCCCAAATAAGATAATCTGTTATAGAACATTCTTTTTTTAGTTCTTTCGTATATTCCAGAATTTCTTTATAAATAAAGGGTCTAATTCTAAAAGCCACATATCTACCACTTAATTCTTTTGTAAATTCTTTAGATAATAATTTTGAGTTTGAACCTGTAATAAATACTGACATATCATAAAGCCTTAAAGTTTTACAAGCATTTTGCCAATCATCCAACATTTGAACTTCATCAAGAAAAACATAACATTTTCCTCTTTTTCTGTTTTGCTCAACATAAGCTATTAAAGAATCTCCGTCTTTTATAGTATTTAAAATCCTTTTATCTTCAAAATTCAAACTTATTATATTATCAGTTTTATTTTTTATTTCATCTTTTACTTGTTCTAGAATAACTGATTTTCCAGAACGTCTAATTCCTGTTATTATTTTTATTAAATCCGAATCGTAAAATTCACGAATTTTGCTAATATAATGTTCTCTATAAATCATACTTTTACCACCTCAACAATATTATACTGAAAGTTTTTACTTTTGTCAACAAAATCTTTCAGTGGTGTTGAAAGTTTTTTCTCTTTTTTATAAAATCTTTCAGTTTGTATTCTCTAAAACCATCTAATTTGTCAACTTTTTATCGACGATTTATAGGCTTATGGACAATTTTAATAACGATTAAATTTCTGTATAGCTTTCTGTATAATTATGTATTTTAGGCGATTGCTTTTTTCTTTTTTTATATTCTTTTTTTATATGTCAAATATATTTTTAACATTTTCTCTGTCTATAACATTTCAAGGACGAAGAAAACATATTTTTTCTCCGTCCCAAAATCCTCAAAACTCTATCAAAGTTTTTTTAATTTAACATATCCTTTCTCTTAAGCCACCAAGTTACCCCTAGCGTCATAAGAACAGCAATTAATACCATCATAACAAATCCTATTGGACTATCTTGAAATGGTAATTGAACATTCATTCCCCAAAAACTAGAAATCATCGTAGGAATCGCAAGTACAATCGTAATAGAAGTTAAAAACTTCATGACACCATTTAAGTTATTAGAAATAATTGAAGCATACGCATCCATTGTACCATTCAAAATATTACTATAAATTTGTGCCATTTCTATTGCCTGTCTATTCTCAATAATTGCATCTTCTAAGATGTCTTCATCATCTTCATATAACTTTACGAATTTTCCTCTCATTGTTTTTTCCATGACAATTTCATTTGACTTTAACGATGTTGTAAAATAGACTAAACCTTTTTCCAAACTTAATAATTTCAATAATTCCTTATTTTTCATAGAATTTTTTAATATATATTCTGCTATTTCTGTCTCTTTGTTTATCATTTTTAAGTAATTTAAAAAGTAAGAAGCATTTAAATAAAAAATTTGGAAAATAAATCTTGTTTTTTTGTATGTTTGAAAATTTTTTATTTTTCGTTTTTCAAAGTCTTCTATTACCTTATTTTTTCTTAATGAAACGGTTATGAAGAAATCATCTCTTACAACAATCATTCCTAATGGCATAGTGGTATAAATATCATTATCTTCATTTTTTTCTATTACTGGAACATCTACAATGAATAAGATGGTATTATCATCTTCTTCCATATCAATTCTGGCTTTCTCTTCATAGTCTAATGCATCTCTTATAAAATCTTCTTGGATATTAATATTTTCACAGACTCTTTTTATTTCATTTTCGGAGGGATTTACTAAATTAATCCAACTGCCCTTCTTAAATTCTTTTATTTCTTCCAATTTATTTGTTTCTAAATTTGTATTATATATTTTTAGCAAATCTCTCACCCCTTTAAAATTTACATAATTTGCATTTCAAAACAAAAAAATAAATCTAATGTTCCAGTATTGTTTAGATTTACTTCTGTTTTGTAGTGGTGCGCCATAGAGGATTCGAACCTCCGACCATCAGATTAAGAGTCTGCTGCTCTACCAACTGAGCTAATGGCGCATATACACATATTGGACATTTATTATTATACTACATTTTTTCTTTTTGTCAATACACCTATTACCGTATGGTTAAAACTTTTTTGTTCTTGAGGTTACTACTCAGAACTTCCAATCTGAGAGTATTTATATGTCATATTTTTAAGGTTCTCGGCTACCCTCCAATTGCCGTTTAAGAAATTCTAATATCTAAATCGTAACAATACCCGGAAACAGGACCCTTTACGACTTATATATAAGAATTTCTAAAACGATTCCAGTCGCATTCGAACCTTAAAAATATGACATATAAATACTCTCAGATTGGAAGTTCTGAGTAGTAACCTCAAATCAAAAATCTTCTATTCTTGTTGCTCTGTACTTGGCGTATTCTCTGTTTGATTTTCTTGTACATTATCTTGATTTGTTTGTGTTGTCTCTGGAGCTGTTTGTGTCGGTGCCACTGGTGTATTCGTTGTACTTGAAGAATCTTGCTTAGATGTAGTTGATGCTTTTCCCCTATATACAATCTTTTGCATTGCACTATAGGTATCCTTAGAAAGTAATTGTGTGGATACCACTTTTCCATTTAACATTTTTGTCATATATGTTTTTGTTACCAAACCATTTGCACCTTTTTGCTTAACAACCTCTTTGCCAGAAGCCAAACTAGCATCTTCTACATATTTGGTTGTATATGGTATTGTTGAAACAGTTTCTGTACTAAATTTATAAGTATATTCTCTATCAGCTTCTTTTATTCCATATATAGAAACTGTAGCAATACCATTTTTGGCTGATGCTAAAATTTTGATAGGATATGTTCTTGTATTTTTAAATTTAAAGTCTGTTGCTCCATATACAACTGTTGCATCTCTTCCTGCTTTGACATATGAAGTAACAAATTGATGGTTTCTTCTTTCTACAATTTCCATATCAGACATTAAAGCTGTATTATATAATGTTGAAGAAATTTGGCAAATGCCACCCCCTAAACCATCCACTACTTGGCCACTTTCATATATTTTTGCATTTTTATAACCAGCTGCTACCGTTCTTGGACCTAATGTTTCATTATATGAGAATGTATCTCCTGGCATAATAACTTTTCCATTTAGTTTTTGACAAGCTAATACTAAATTGGTTGTTCTATCTTTATCACTGGCATCATATCTAGTTGTAAATGTCGATAATTGGTCCGGAAATGCTTCTGTTCCTATTTGATCAATCGTTACTTTTGGTTTTGTAATAATTAATTCAATTGTATATTCATCTTTTACTTCAGCCATAATCATTTCTTTTGCCTTTTCTACATCAAAATCAATTCCTTCTACTTCTGGATAAATGGTAAATGGATCTTTTGTATAATAGGCATCTTTGGCTTCTTTATACACCTCACTATGTATTTTATCAATATCGATGTCTTGCGGTGTTTTCGTTTCAGTTGGAATTTCTATACTGGTTTCTGATAACGGAATATCTTGTAACATATCTTTTACTTGTGCTAATAATTCCTCTGTCTTTACAACAATACCCTCTTTTCCTCTTGTAATAATTAATTGATTGTCTTCAACATTGTAACTAGGTTCTATCAAAATTCCCGGCAAATTTGCTCCAATATCCTCTATGGTTTTCTTTGTTACTTCTTCATTTAAAGACATATCAACAGATATTTCTCTTTTACCAATTAATGTTCCTAAAATATGATAGTTATTGATAAAAATATTTTGATTTCTACCTAAAGCATATGCTTCATTGACTGCTTTTTCAATATCATATGATACTTCCATAAGTGTTGGATTTAATTCTGATTCAAATTCTCCATATTTTAGCTCAATATTTTTTTCCTTTTTTTCTGTATATATTGTCTCCAATTTTGCTTTTGCCTCTTCTTTTGTTAGTCCTGAAACTTCTATCCCTTCAATGGTAATTCCACTTATAATTTTCTCATTATTTATATTGGTTAAAGCAAACACTGTAGAAAATAATAAGACAATGATAGCAACAATCACAACTGAAATAACGATTTTTTTAATATTTCTTTTTTTTGTTTTTCCTTGTTTTACTGCTTCTGTTTTTTCTTTTTGTTTCTTTTTTTCTTTTGGTTCTTGTTTCTTATCATCTTGTTTCATGGTACTTTTGTTATTTTTGATTAACTGTTCTTCTTCACTTCTTTGGTTTATTTCATCTGCATGATTTGTTTCTTGTTCCTCTTCTTTTTTGGTCTCTTTCTCAGCCTTATCTTTTTTTTCTTTTTTGTCCTCTTTATCAGCCTTATCTTTTTTTTCTTTTTTGTCCTCTTTATCAGCCTTATCTTTTTCTTCTTTATTCTTTTGCATATATTTGCTTTCTTCCGATTCGTTTTCTTTTTGTTGCATTTCTTTTGACAAGTTTTCTTTCTCTTCTTGTATTTTTTCTTTTGGATCCATTTCTGTTTCCTCCATTAACTCTTCTTTCATATACTTTTTCCCCTTTATATAGTCTACTTAAATAGTATCATATTCTTGTTTTTTTGACAATATGATTTGTTGCTTTCCTTGACTTTATATCCATTATTATAGTGTATTCATCCTAGCTTTTCCACATTCATAGATTTATTACAAAATAATTACAATTTGATGACATTTTTAATATTTTGTTTATTTTTAAAAAAAATACTTGAACAATGTAAAATTTAATATTATAATGTTTTTAGCAAAAGATAAACAAGGAGAGATTAAGAAAATGGAGTTAACTAAAAATATATTTTTTAATACAGATAAATTAGTTGAAAATACAAAAGTTAAAATCTCATATACAGGGAAATTATTCCAAGATGCTTCTAATGAAGTATCTATTCATTATGGTTTTGGTGAAAATTGGGATAATATTCATGATGTTGTTATGGAAAAAACAGATTTAGGTTTTCAAGCTGAAATCACTTTAGGTGAAGGAACTACTTTTAATTTCTGTTTTAAAGATGAGAATAACAATTGGGATAATAACAATGGTCAAAATTATATATTTCATTTAGAAAAACTTCCAACAGAATTATTGGTTTTAGATGATGAACCTGTTTCTTTAGGTTCTCCAAAAAAATTAAGAAGAGCTTATCTATGGAGTAAAAAAATTCGTTTAGCTGTATATAAAATTATCACATATCTTCCAAAAATTATTTCTGGAAATTATAAGAAAAAAGTAACAAATAATAATGAAGAATAAGAGACTTTAGCTTGAAGTCTCTTTTTTAGGTAATTACCCAACCTCCATTTATAGAAATAACTTGTCCAGTTGTAAAAGTATCATCTATTAACCATTCAACACATTTGGCAATATCTATTCCTTCTCCTATTCTTTCTAATGGCGTTTCTTGTTTTATCTCTTCCAATTCTTCTTCTGTGAAATTGGCATTCATATCTGTATTCATAAATCCCGGTGCTATTGAATTTACTCTTATATTTGAAGGACCTACTTCTTTTGCTAAAGCCTTTGTCATTCCATCTATTCCTGCTTTTGTAGCAGAATATGCTACTGCACAAGCACCTCCATTAATACCATAAATAGAAGAAATATTAATAATACATCCCTCTTTTCGATTGATCATATAATTTATGACTTCTTGTGTGGTACAAAATACAGAATATAAATTCACTTTTATTACTTCATTCCAATCTTCATCTGTAATATCTTGAAATAGTTTTTCTTGGCTAATTCCTGCATTATTAATTAATATATCAATTTTTCCATATTTTTTTATGGTATCCTCAACCATTTTTTTTACTTCTTCTCTTTTTGACACATCTGCTTTAAAAATATCTATAAAGATATTTTCCTTTTCTAACTCTGCTTTTAATTTTTTTGCTTTTTCTTCTGATTGATGATAATTTGCAACCACTTTAATCCCTTTTCTAGCTAATACTTCTACGATTGCTTTCCCAATTCCTCTTGCCCCTCCTGTAATAATCGCTACTTTTTCCATACTTTATCTCATTCCTTTCTAAGGCACAAATCTGGTTGGAAAAGAATTAAATTTTTTCAACCTTGCACTCTTTTATCATTTCTTCTATCATATCAAATTTCACTTGACATGACAAGCATTTATCAAATGGTTACTAGTACAAAAATATAATATGAATTTTTTTATTTTGTTGATAACATTTGGAAACTTTTTCAAAAAAAATTGAAACTTAAAGTTATAATATATAGATAAATTTTTGCATTTATGGTATATTCGTACAAGGGAGATGGTAAAATGAAAAACAAAAAAGAATTGTTATTAATCGTATTTTTTATCCTACTACAAACAATCATATATATATTTGTCGGAAGCCACAAAGCTTATCTACATATAGATGAAGCTTATTCTTTTGGCCTAACAAATTATGATAAAATAGATATTGAATCCAATCAAGATTTTTTTAATACTTGGCATTCTAAAGAATATTATGAAGATTATTTAGCTGTGCAAGAAAAAGACAAAGGAAACTATATTCCTGTATATGAAAATCAGAAAAATGATGTACATCCTCCACTTTACTATTTATTGCTTAGGATGTGCATGGAATTCACGAATGGACATGTATCCATCTGGCCGGGAATTATTTTAAATATTATCCTATATGCTTTTATTACCGTTTTCATGTATTTCATTTTAAAAAAATTATTTCATGACACAAATTCCTTAAATATGAAAGCACTTGTCTTAGCTTTTATGTCATCTATCATATTAGCTTCTTTAAGCAATGTCATCAATATTAGGATGTATGCTCTTTCAACACTAAATATCTTGATAACGACTTTTTTACATATCAAATTGCTAGAAAATGAAAAAATACATGTTAAACTATTGATTATGATTGGTGCTTCTGTACTTTTAGGCATTTTAACACATTATTATTATTTATTTTATATCGCTATTTTATATGTGGTATTTTTAATAAAATATCTAAAAGAAAAACAAGTAAAATCATTACTATATTACAGCTTAACCATGATCATTGCAGGAATCTTGTCCTTAATCATATTCCCTTATTCTATTTCACACATGTTTTTTGGTTATAGAGGACAAGGTGTCATGAGCAATTTAACAAATATTCATGAAATTATTCCAAGTATGTTTTCACAAATATACACATTAAATTATTATAGTTTTAATGGATTATTACCTGTGATTCTACTTATCATTGCTATTTTGTTGGTTATTAATAAAATACGAAAAAAATATTTTTTAAAACTAACGATGAAAGAAAAACAAATTTTGAAAATACTATGTATCCCTACTATCTTCTTCTTTGTCATAACTTCGATTGTTTCTCCTTGGAAAGTCTTACGATATATTGTTCCTGTTTGTGGCTTATTGTTTGTATTAGCAATTTATTGTATATATGTATTACTGAAAAATGGATTTACTGAAAAAATAGCAAATATCTGTGTAGCTATCCTATTGTGCATCATTTTAGTTGCACCTATTCCTTTACATTTGAAGCCAGAACTTTTATATAATGATCGTAAAGAAATTGTGCAACACATAAATGGAGAATTAAATTTACCAACAATGTATGTATTTAATTCACAAACTGGCGGATTTTTAGATGATATATTTATATTTTCTAAAATAAATGATTCTTTTATTGCAAAGGATATGGATTGTACATCTTCTACTATACAAACAATATTTGAAAATAAAGATATTTCTAAAGGTATTCTTGTTTTTATAAATGATGGTCAAAATAATGACACTATCATTGATACTGTCAAAAGTTCTTTGCATTTCACAAATTGTGATCATTTACAAAAGTTGAGTTGTTGTCAAGTATATCATATCTATTAAAAAATAATAACATGCTACTATTTCAAGCATGTTATTATTTTTTAGTAATCTTGTATAATAATAAATGGTGTTCCATTACTTTCATTTTCTTCTATCCATGAATAGGTAATACCATACCTACTATTTCCTTTTCGGAACTTAGTATGACTGCTAAAATAAGATTTTTCACTATCTTTTAGATTATAATCATTAAGATAATATATGCCATTCAAATATTCAATATCTTTTATATAGATGATTTCTTCTTCATTAGAAATCGTATATTTGCTATAAACCCTAATAGTTGCATTTTCACCTTTTTCTGTTTTTTCTATAAATTTGTCTAGCATCTCTATATTATTAGATTTTAATTTATTATTTTCTAGTACAACACAACCATCACTTATTGCATTTTCCACACTATAAGATTTGGGAAGTTCGTTTACATCAGTAAATCCTTCAACATTTATTTTTCTATATTCAATACTAACATCTGCCTGTTCTCTTAATAGTGATTTATCTACAATCGCATATATAATATTACTATCATTGTTATCATTAGGATTTTCTCTTTGCTTCATTATGATGTGTGTTGTTGTCTCATCTGCTGTTATTTCTGAAATAATTAAATCTTTTTCATGTGGTTGTCTTTTATTTTCAGTAGCAATAATAACAACAAAATTTTCTGCAAAATTTATTTCTTCTAAGTTAGGTAATTCACTAACCCTCGATTTGTATTTAACATACTCTTCTTCATTGCTTATTATTTTGTGGTATAAACCTGATTTTTTATTCCAAGTCATATCATTTGCCATTAAATCAATTTCGTAGGTAGTAATACCATCTCCTAAATCAAATAAACGGTTTGATTTGATTTCTTCTTGTTTTTTTAGATATTCTTTGTAAATTGTAACACTCGCATAAACGATTCCACTTAATAGAACGGTTGTACAAATGATTATTATAAAAATTTTTAAAACTTTATTCATTTCACTAAATCCTTTCTTTAGCAGGATTTTTTTCAATTGCTTCTTTCCTCTATGAAGCAATGTTTTTGTATTTTGGAGAGTTTGTCCTAATATCTTTGCTGTTTCTTTATAAGATAATCCTTCAATATTAATTAAATATACAACATTTTTATACTTTTCATCTAATTCTTCTATGGCACTCAATAATTCTTTTTTGGTTTCTTCACTTGTTATCATGTCTAATATGTCTTTTTCAACTTGTTCTGTTTCGTTAAAGACATATTGTTCATTAATTTCATTTCTTCGTTTTTTTATATTTAGATAATTATATGCCTTACTTTTCGCAACTAAATATATATAATATTTAAAAGAACTATTTTCTTTCATTTTGTTTTGCATTACATATATAAAAGTTTCTTGTGTTAGATCTTCTGCTTTATGATAATCTTTTACTATGTTAAAGATAAAATATTGTATTTTGTTTTTATATTTTTTATAGATGTATTCAAATGCTTGTTTTTCTCCATTTACATAATCATTGTATAATTTTTTATCTAAATCTTTCTCCATTTTTTACCTGCTTTCATATATATAGAACAGTAACTATGAAAAAAGTTTCATAGAATTTCTTATATATCAAAAAAATAGAGAATATTCTCTATTAAATTCATATTATTAACTTATTTCACACAAATTGTCATACTATAGTTATTATATTTGTCATTTCATTAAACCATGACTATTTATTTTAATTATTTTGAATAATTTTTTCTTATCTCTTCTAATATGTCGATTTGTTTTTCCATATTTGATACAGTACAAATATATTGATTATCTTTGGCTTTATCAAAACTTATATCTATATCAGAGTTCGAACTTGATTTTATATTATCTATATCCATATTTTCAGAGCAATTAAAGTAAATCTTATAATAAATATCTCTGTAAGTAAGAGGTACGGCTATTTTTTCTAAATTAATTTCATCATAAAAATCCTCTAATTTCATTAATGAAATAATTTTTCTTTTTTCATTCTCTTTTATATTGTCTATTTTAGTAATATCATCTCCAAAAAGATGATACATAAAAAATATTACTAGAGACAAAAATATAATTAATATTACTGCAATGATAGATATAATTATTTTTTTCATGCATTCCTCCTTAAATTTACTATTCTTGATCCCATATAAGAACTTTAGTTTTAGTCTTCATTCGTTCTTCATCATTAAAATATTTAATGCAAATAATTTAAAAATTCTCTAATGTTCGTTTGTTTTCTAGTATAATTTATTGTAATATAATAGCAACCTTTCGCTTGAAAAGGCCAGTCTTTTTCTTAAAGGCGGAAAGGGGGTATGAAAATTCAAGCAAAGACTAATGTTGCAATACATAATAGTCGGCAGAGTAGGAGTTGCGCCTGCTCTGTTTTTTTGACATAAAAAAGATGTGCAGTTGCGATACACATCCGTTATGCTTGAATAACAGCGATTTTCAAACACATTTATTTTGTAATTAAATAATAACATATGATTTAAAATTTGTCAAATTCAATTTAACAATGAATTAAAATTAGTCTTAAAAATGCTTATTTTTGATTTTAGGCATAAAAAAAAGCCAATCATCAAGAGCTTCCCTCAAAACGAATGACCTTTTATATGGAGCCACTTCCCAGATTCGAACTGGGGACCCTCGCATTACAAGTGCGATGCTCTGGCCAGCTGAGCTAAAGTGGCAAAATTTGGTGACCCCGACGGGAATCGAACCCATGTCTCCGCCGTGAAAGGGCGATGTCTTAACCGCTTGACCACGGGGCCATATAAAGAACTAAATTTCATTTAGTTCTTTTGGTGAGCTATCCGCGACTCGAACGCGGGACAACTTGATTAAAAGTCAAGTGCTCTACCACCTGAGCTAATAGCCCATAGAATGCGTTATCTAGAACGCCTTTATAGTTTACAATATTTTTTAGCAGTTGTCAATAGATTTATGAAAAATTTGTGAAATTTTTTTGTTTTTTTTCGAAACTTTATTTTTTTTATAGCCATCCACAAATTTTTCATCTGATTATCTACCTTTTTATAACTTTCTATGCCTCTGCATTTAATTTTTCTAATACATCTTCTACATCTATTCCATGAACATCACAAGCTTCCTCTAATGTTTCCATTTGAGATGCAGGGCATCCTATACAATGCATACCAACATTTAATAATATTTCTGCCTTTTCTGGAGCAACTTCTAAAATTTCTCCAATTCTTGTATCTTTATTAAATTTCATTCTGCTTCCTCCTTCTAATATTTTCAAAATGTTAGATAATATATATTCTATTTTCCCATAGATTACTTTACACTATCTAGTAAGTTCAAATTAAATTTTAGCACAAATTTTAAAAAAAGTATAGACAAATGAGAAAAAATATTGTATTATGGAAAAAATTGTAAGGTGGTGATTCTATTTTAACACAATTAGATTTATTTTTTCTTTCTCTTATTATTCATCTTTTTATTACTTTATATTCAATTTATACATTTTTTGATATCAAAATTTTTCATAACCAACAAGGTTCCAAATTAAAACTAAAAGAAAAACATATCAACAAAGGAGGTTTTTAGCTAATAAAAAAATTTTTAATCATTCTTATGTTTACTCTCGTTTCTGTTTTGATACATATTCAATTCTTTTACCCCATTTATACAGCATCAGAATTAGTTATTCCGTATGGTTTAAAGCCATTTGATATCTGTTCACAAAACCCTATTTTATGGAGATACTTAAAAATAACACATATCATTAGTTATCTATTTTCCAATATTATATTAATGCATTTTCTTATTTCCAAACTGTCTAATTCTATTCAGCCTTTTTTTAATAAAAAATCTTCTCTTCATAATTTAGAACATTTTACCAATAATGAATTACATTTAGAAATTGGATATAATGCATCCTCAAAATCTATTATTTCCATTCCAGAAAGTGGTCTATACCAAAATTTTTTAATTACAGGAACAATTGGATCTGGTAAGACTTCTTCTGCCATGTATCCATTTACGGAACAATTTATCAAGTTTCAATCTAACACACAAAAAATGGCTATGCTTATTTTAGATGTAAAGGGTAATTATTATAAACAAGTTAAAGAATTTTGTAAAAAATACAATCGATTATCTGATTTAATTGTGATTGAGCTACATTCTAATATTCACTATAATCCTTTGCACAAACCTAATCTAAAACCACAGGTTTTAGCCAATCGTTTGAAGACGATCCTTCTATTATTTTCTGAAAATAATACAGAATCCTATTGGTTAGATAAAGCAGAACAGGTATTAACAGAATGTATTAAACTCTGTCGTTTTTATAATCATGGATATGTAACTTTTTCAGAACTTCATAAATTGATTACCATTCCAAATTATTATAAAGAAAAAATTCCTATATTAAAAGACCGCTTCACACATTCACAATTTAAATACCATGAAATTTATGAACTAAATGCTTGTTTAGATTTTTTTCAAAAAGAATTTGAAACATTAGATCAGCGAACAAAAGCCATTTTAATATCTGAAATTACTAGAATTACTAACACTTTTGTATCAGATTATGATGTTATGTCTTGTTTTTGTTCCTCTGAAAAAGACTTAAGCTTTACGGGTTTCGAAGAAGTTTTAAAAAAAGGAAAAATTGTTGTTTTAAATATGAATATTTCCGAATACAATATTCTTTCTAAGACAATTGCTACCTATTTAAAACTAGATTTTCAATCGGAAATTTTATCGAATTTATCTAAAAATACCGTGTATCCTTCTTGCTTTATATGTGATGAATATGACAAATATGCTAGTAAAACAGATGCTGAATTCTTCTCTTTAAGTAGAGAAGCAAAATGTATTAATATTGTTAGTACACAAAGTTATTCTTCTTTAAAAAATACACTAAAAGATGATTCATTTGTAAAAGTCATTGTACAAAATTTAATCAATAAAATTTGGTTTCGTACAGATGATATTTTCACAATCGAGGAAGCCCAAAAACAATTAGGGAAAGAAGAAAAAATTAGAACTTCAAAAAGTTTTTCTGAAAATGCTAAAGAAACTACATTCAGTTATATTACAAATACACTAAATTCTGAGAATTCAAATATTTCTGAATCCATTAGTACCTATGTTCAAAATGATTACATCTATGAAGCCAATTATTTTACACAAAATCTTGAAACTTTTTTTGCCCTATGTTTCTTATCTGATGGTCATAAAATATATCCCCCTTGCAAATTAGAAATGTTTCCATATTTTAAAAATAGAAAGGAGTTTTTTGATGAAAAAAGAAAAAGCAAAACTTAAACATTATTCTTTATATATATTATTTATATTAATCATGATGATGATATTTTTTCCTTCTTTATCTTTTGCTTTAGGAGATCCCAAATTAATCAGCACAATTAATTCTGCTTTTGAAGATATTGAAGGATGGATTTTAAAAATCTCCACGCCTGCTGCCGCCGTAGCTGTTGGAACAGGTGTCTTTATGAAAAAATTTAGTTTTGGAGATGAAGAAAAAATCAGAACAGGTAAAAAATTAATCAAAGGGTCACTCTTTTCCTATGCATTTATTCTTGCTATTGATTTAATTTTATCTGCCATTAAGTCTCTTGTCGGATAGGAGGTTAGATGGAACAATCACAAAATATCACGCAAATTATCATAGATACCATTAACACCATTTTTGAAAACATGTTTAGTTCAATTGATAATACTTTATACTCTTTATTAGATGAACTTACATTTATTCGTTCTGATATTCTAGATGACCGCTATTTTCAAGATATTTTAGGAACATCTACTTCTAGTGGTATTCTATTTATTGCCAATGCACTTTTATTTGGTTTTATTTTATATTATGGCATAAAATTTTTATTATCTCATTTAACATATGATAGAATTGACAGACCTTCTAGTTTTTTTATAAAGATGATTTTATTTGGTATTTGCATGAATTCTTCTTTTTTTATTGTAGAAATTTTCATTGAGTTTATATCTAATATTTCTCTTTTTATTCGTAGCATTGGAGAAGATTTATTTCATAAAACCATTTGTTTTTCTACACTCATTTCAAATATCAATACGACGATTTCTGTAGACACTTCTTCATTAAATATTTTTACAATTGATGGTCTTATTAAAGGCATCTTATCTGTTTCTCTGCTGAATTTGGTATTTTCTTATTCTTTACGATATATCTTCATTAAAGTATTTGTATTAATTACCCCTTTTGCTTTTTTATCTTTGATGCTTTCAAATACGAGTTGGTTTTTTAAAGCATGGCTTAAAAATCTATTTTCGCTTCTATTTCTTCAAATTATTGTATCTATCATTTTACTTTTAATGTTTTCTATCGATTTTTCTAATACAGATTTATTTAATAAGTTTATTTATGTCGGTGGTATGTATGCTTTAATAAAAGCAAATTCATTAATTCGTGATTTTATCGGTGGTGTTTCCACAACCATTACACAATCTGTGAAAAATTTAACCAATTTAAGATAATATGTTTTAACGCGGAGGTGGTCTTTTTGAAGTTCATTTTTCCACAAAATTATCATTTTAGAAATAAAATTTTTGGTGTGATTGATTATTCTGTCGCATTTGTTAATATTCTTTGGGATTTATTGATTTTTATCCTATTACATATTTTTATCCATGATATCAATATAAAAATCATTATTTTCATTATTTTTTGTTTTCCTGTTTTTTTACTTAGTATTTCTGGGGTTCATGGAGAAAATATCGTTTATGTTTTTATCTATATTTTAAAATTTTGCTTTAAACAAAAATTATTTTTTTATCGCAAAACTGATAAATATAGATAATGGATAATATCTACAACGATCATCTTGTCTAATTTAAAGTTTAAAAAAACTTGTAGTATGATCATCTGAAATTTTAAAAAATTTACCTTGAATTTTTTGTCTAAAAAAGATATAATTTGTATTACAAAATTCTGTTAGAATAGAGGAGATTTTTATGAAGCTAGAACAAAATGATAAAACACTTTTATTTTCTGAAACAAGGATACCAGATATCTTTTTTTCGGATTATTTATCTCAAATACCGGGTGATTATTTAAAAATATATTTATATATGTTATTTCTTTCAAAATATAATAAAGACATTAAATTAAATGATTTATCTAAAAAATTAAACATACCTTTAAAAACTATTAGCGATGGTTTTAAGTTTTTAGAAGAAAATAGATTGATTACGAAAAAATCTACTGGATATATCATTATCGATCTACAAGAGGCAACCCTTCATGAACTATATACGCCAAATTTAACCGTTTCCAAAGAAAAAGTTGCCCAAACTGCCAAAAATCAATCGAGAGCAAAAGCTATAGAACATATCAATAATATGTATTTTCAAGGTATCATGAGTCCTTCTTGGTATAATGATATTGACCTTTGGTTTAAAAAATATAATTTTGACGAACAGGTAATGATTGCTCTTTTCGATTATTGTTATAATAGAAGTGCTATGCATAGAAATTACGTGCAAACTGTTGCGGAAGCATGGGCTTCCAATAAAATTCAAACTTGGAATGATTTAGACCAATATTATGAAAAACAAGAAAAACTAAATACTTTGAAAAAATCTATTTCTAAAAAACTTGGCAAACGTGGTAACTTAACACAATATGAAGAAGCATATATTGAGAACTGGGTTTTAAACTTTGGCTATGATATGGATATTATTGAAATTGCGCTAAAGCGTACAACCCTAAAGCAATCTCCTACTTTTGAATACATCAATACCATTATCACAGATTGGCATGATAGAAATTTGAAAACCCCTTCAGAAGTAAATGCATTTATTGAACAGAGAAAAACATTAAATAAAAATACAAAAATCTTAAAAAATCAAATTGAGAAAGAAAATTATGAGCAAAGAAAATATGAAAATTTGGACTTTTTATATGCAAATCAAATAAATAAGGAGGATTCAATTGGCAAATGAAATATTAAATTCTTTATTAAAAGAATATGAACAAAAGAAAATGCGAGAAGAAATTGCTGCCGACAATCGAAAAGAAGAACTATATATGAAAATCCCAAGATTACAAAAATTGGATAATGAAATTAATTCTTATGCTATTTCTGTAACTAAAAATATTGTACACAACAAATCCTATTCTTTATCTTTACTTTCAGAAAAAATACATACATTAAAAAAAGAAAAAGAACTGATTTTAAAAGAAAATCATATTGACTTCAATTATTTAAAACCACATTATGAATGTTCTTTATGTTGTGATACAGGCTATATTCAGAAAGATCATTATCAAACAGAAATGTGTTCTTGTTTAAAACAAAAATTGTTAGATATATCTTTTAATAAATCTAATATGTCTAATTTAAATAAAGAAAACTTTTCTACCTTTAATCCGTTACTTTTCTCTGAAGAAATCAATCCTAAAAAATATCGTTTTTCAATTTCTCCTAGAGAAAATATTTTAAACATTAAAGAAAAATCTTTGAAATTTGTAGCTGATTTTGATAATCCAAATACTAAAAATTTGCTATTTTCGGGAAATACAGGGCTTGGTAAAACATTTCTTTCTAATTGTATTGCTAATGAAGTATTAAAAATGGGCAAAACTGTTTTATATCAAACAGCACCTGTTTTATTGGAAAATATAATAGATTATAAATTAAATAAACAAAAATCTCATTTAGATAATATAAATAAATCTGTTTTAGAAACGGATTTACTGATTATTGATGATTTAGGAACAGAAAGTTTAAATAGCATGAAATTAAGTGAATTATTTACAATTATCAATACTAGAATTCTAAATTTAAATCATAAGATTACAAAAACGATTATTTCAACTAATCTAAATATTAATGAAATTTTTAATAAATATGAGGAAAGAATTGGTTCTAGAATTGCAGGATATTATGATATTTATTGCTTCTTTGGAGATGATATACGTTTTAAAAAGAGATAGTAGTCAGCGGATTTTGGATATTTTCCAATCCGCTGACTCTTTTTATTCTCTAAAAGGGGGTAAGTTTACCCTTATGGAGTCTCACTTTCATTCCCTCCTTGTACAGTCCGGTATCCCGTGTTTCATATGGTTTTTCAGAGTTTTGTTTAAAAATAATTACTATCTGACCCCGTCTAATCCTATTAATTTTTTTGATGGTTAAAATTTTTACATCACCTTTCATTACTCTTACCTCCTGGTATTATTTATTCATAAAATATATTAACATAACTTATTCATTTTTTCAAGAAAAATCGATAATTATTCAAATTTATTCTTAAATGTGTTTTAAAAAAATCCCTTTAAGAAATCTTAAGGGATTTTTATATTTTAATTAATTTTCCACATCATTAATTTCTGGTGTTAAAATTTCCATGCTAACCACTTTTCCACCATCACTTGTTCTCATTAATGTAACACCTTGTGTTGACCTTCCTAAAACACTAATGTCTTTTACATTAATTCTAATAATCGTACCTGTATCTGTAATTAGCATAACATCATCTTCTTCTGTCGCAATTCTTACGCCTACTAGCTTTCCAGTCTTAGGTGTAATTTTATAAGTCACGACACCTTTTCCACCTCTAATTTGAACTCTATATTCGTCTAATTCGGTCCTTTTTCCAAATCCATTTTCTGTAATCGCAAGCAATGTTGCTTTGCCTCCTGCAATCACAGATTCCATTCCAATCACTTCGTCATCTTCATCAAGTCGAATACCAATAACCCCTTGAGAAACTCTTCCGATTGGTCTTACATCTTTTTCAGCAAATGTAATACACATACCATTTCTTGTTACTAGAACAACATTGTCTTGTCCATCTGTTAATCTTACAGAAATTAATTCGTCATCTTCTTTTAGGGTAATTCCTTGTAAACCTGTTTTTCTAGTAGAATCATATTCTTTTAATGCTGTTTTCTTTATCAATCCATTTTTTGTTGCCATTAATAGATATTTTCCTTCAGCAAAGTTTTGAATTGGTATAACTGCAGATACTTTCTCTCCTGCATCAAGACTTAGTAAGTTTACAATAGCTGTACCTTTTGCTGTTCTTCCTGCTTCTGGAATTTCATATCCTCTTAAATGATACAATTTTCCTTTATTTGTAAAGAACAAAATGGTATCATGTGTAGAAGCTGTAAAGATTTGTTTTACAAAATCTTCTTCTCTAGTTGCAATTCCAGTTATTCCTTTTCCCCCACGTTTTTGACTCTTATATGTATCAATTGGCATTCTCTTAATATATCCAAAATGTGTTAGGGCTACAACACATTGCTCTTCTTTTATTAAATCTTCTACATCTATTTCTCCTTCAGCTGCTACAATTTTTGTTTTTCTCTCATCGCCAAATTTATCTTTAATTTCTAGTAATTCTTCTTTGATAATATCAAATACTAATCTTTCACTATTCAAAATGTCTCTTAAATGTGCAATTAATTCCATTAATTGATTATATTCTTCTTCGATTTTTTCTCTTTGCAAACCAGATAATGTTCTTAAACGCATATCTAAGATTGCTTGTGCTTGGATATCTGTAAGTCCAAATCTTTCCATTAATCTTTCTTTGGCATCATCATAAGAATTTCTAATAATATTGATAACTTCATCAATATTGTCTAATGCGATTTTTAATCCTTCTAAAATATGCGCTCTTGCTAGAGCTTTGTCTAATTCAAATTGTGTTCTTCTTAAGATAACATCTTTTCTATGGTCAATGTAACAATCTAGGCATTGTCTTAATGTTAAAATTTTTGGTACACCATTTACTAATGCAAGCATGATAATTCCAAATGTTGTTTGCATTTGTGTATGTTTAAACAATTGATTTAGTACAACTTGTGGATTTGCATCTCTTTTTAGTTCGATAACCACTCTTACTCTATCTTTTCTATCAGATTCATCTCTACATTCTGAGATTCCTTCTACTTTTCTTTCTTTTGATAAATCAGAAATTGTTTTTATTAAATTTGCTTTGTTAACTTGATATGGTAGAGATGAAACAATAATTCTTTGTCGATTTCCACTCATTTCTTCAATTTCTGTTTCTGCTCTTAATGTAATCTTTCCTCTACCAGTGGTATAGGCCTGTTTAATTCCTTCTAGTCCTAAAATAATTCCTTCTGTTGGAAAGTCTGGTCCTTTGATTACACTCATTAATTCTTCATCTGTTACATTGTCTTCATCAATAATTTTGATAATTCCATTAATTAATTCTGTTAAGTTATGTGGTGGAATATTTGTTGCCATACCTACGGCTATACCTGAAGATCCATTGGCAAGTAATGCTGGTATTCTTGCAGGTAATACAGTTGGCTCTTGTAATCTGTCATCATAGTTTGGCATAAAATCAACTGTATTTTTTTCAATATCTGTTAACATGTATTCTGAAATTTTAGACATTCTTGCTTCTGTATACCTCATTGCCGCAGCTCCGTCGCCGTCTACAGAACCAAAGTTACCATGCCCGTCAATTAACATATATCTCATTGAGAAATCTTGTGCTAATCTAACCATCGCATCATATACAGAGCTATCTCCATGTGGATGATATCTACCTAAAACAGATCCTACTGTATTAGCACACTTCCTATATGGCTTATCTGATGTGATTCCGTCTTCATGCATTGCATATAAAATTCTTCTATGCACTGGTTTTAAACCATCTCTTACATCTGGAAGTGCACGAGAAACAATAACACTCATGGCATAATCTATATAGGCTTCTCTCATCTCTTTTTCGATGTCTTTTTCTACGATTTTTCCGTCTCTTCTTTCTTGTCTTTCTTCCATTGTTTTCCCTCTCTTCCTTTCTATTTCTACTTTTGTATTATACTAAAACAAACTTTGTTTTGCAAGTAAAATCCTTAAAAAATCTAGGGAAATAAATCTTATACATTACAGTTCCATGTTTTATTCAATACAATGTGTTGCATATGATGGAATACATTTAATACCATTTTGATAAGCAAAATTTTTACTAGATATTCGTATGCTATATTTTGGTTTATATCTTTGTATATAATAATTCAAACTTTTAGATGTTGTATTATCAGATGATTTTACTTCTATTGGAATAATATCGCCTTCTATATTCATTAAAAAATCCACTTCATACATTCCACTACCTATTTGCCAATAAAACAATTCTCTATTTTTGGCATATAATACTTCTGCCACATAATTTTCTACAAGAATTCCTTTATATAACATATTTTTATTAGCAATCATTTCATGAATACTAATTTTAGCTAATGCTCTCAAAAGCCCCATATCGCTTAAATATATTTTAAAAGTATCTTCTGTATATGCTTTTAATGGAGATTTTGGTGTTTTTATATTATTACATTTTAATATCATATTACTAGCAATAAGCCATTCTAACGAACTCTCATATTCCCTTGCCCTTGCTGATTTTTCTACTAATGAATATTTAAACTTTTTGTTTTCCTTACCCAATTGAGCAGGTATAGAATTATATATTTTTGCGTTTCGTATACTTTCAATATTTTCTGTATATTTTGCCATGTCCGCTATATATGATGTGATAATGATATTATTTATTTCATCATTAAATCGATTTATATTTTTTTCTTTTGCAATATATTCCAATATAGATGCTGGCATACCACCTATACAAATATAATCATAATATAATTTTAGAGCTTTTTCATGCAAGCTATTTAGCATCGGTTCCATTTTTAAATAACACTCTTTGATTTTTTTCAATAGCTTTTGCTCGCCTATTGCCCCTAAAAACTCTTCAAAATCCATAGGATATAGATAATCAATCCACACTTTTCCTACGGGAAATGAACTTTTAAATCGATTAATTTTTACACCTAGAAGACTACCTGCACAAACAATTTTATAGTTCTTTTCACTTTCGCAAAAATATTTTAAAGAACTTATCGCTTTTTCTGATACTTGTATTTCATCTATGAATATAATGGTTTTTTCTATATCAATATCCTCATTCAATACCATTTCTATGTTCTCAATAATTTCTTTAGGCATTACTGTTTTTTCAAATATTTCTCTTATATTACTCATTAAATCTAAATTAATATATATGTAATTTTCAAATTCTTTTTTACAAAATTCTTGTAAAATATACGTTTTCCCTGTCTGCCTTGCGCCAACTAACATATATGGCATTTTTATATTTTCTTTTTTCCAATCTAATAAATTTTGGTATAATTTCCTTTGCATAAATACCACTTCTTTCTAATCTTTAATATTTTATTATCTACTTATATTATACGCCTTTTTTAGGTATCAGTCAATAAAAACGTGATAATATCACGTTTTTTATTGGTAATTTCGTGATGTTATCACGTTTTTATGTTTTTATAGAAACTGTTGCATTTTTAAATTTTTATTCTTTTAAGCAATTTAATATCAAATTCACTCCATCTATAAAGCCTTGTTTATACATTTCTTTATTATATTCTGTTGTTTTTATATTGTAATTATCTTCTATTTTATCAAACACTTCTTTTAATTGTTCGCCACAATTAGAATCTTCAATAATTCTTTCAATTTTTACATTTTCTAAGTTATCTTTTATATTTCCATCTGCTTTTTTTAATATTTCATCTATTTTTTCTGCTTGCCCATAATATATGGTATTTATTATGTCTTTTTCTCTAAAATTTTCTAAATCCATTCTATTCGCTCCTTTTTTCTTTTTTATTATTTTTTACAATTTTGTGTATTTTTATTAAAGATAATTTTTTGTGATATAGGAAAAAAACGCCACTTTCGTGACGTCTTTTTACCCATATTCAATTTCTACTTATAAAATAACTTTCGTGCCTTTTACAATTTTATCGGCTTTAGCTTTCAGCTTTACAAGTATAAAGTGAGACGAAAACCGAAAATCTTGTTGTCGACATACGGACGACTGCTAGTACGACGAGAAGCTGGACCGTCAGAACCTGTACTGCGATAACTTCCTCGACTAACACGATAGCCAGTGCCGTCAGACTCCATTGTCCATTCATATACATTTCCTGCTAAATCATAGATATTATTTATAGCATAATCTGCGCTTGCTCCTGTCTTGGCTAAACTTCCTGTATAACTTCCTTTTCCTGTAGAATCTCTAACAAATGAATTTTCTGCACAACTTCCTGTTTTATATGCTGGATCTATCCATGCCATAATAGCATCCCATTGCACGCCATATATTAAGGTACTTGTTACTGACGTATATCCATTTTCACTTGCGAATTCCTTTGCTTTTTGTACTGCTCCTCCTGTTTCATTTGTCATGTCATCACTATCTGACCAACCTATATAATTATACGCATTTTTTCCCTGCTTAATCACTACATCATCTGTAATTCCAGAATTTTCTGTTCTTTCTGTTTCATTCTCGATTCCTGCTTCATATCTTCCTACATAAAATCCATTATGCTCTAATACACTTGCTTTCATAGCATCATATTCAGCTTTTTCACTAGCATATCCATTTGTACAAGGTTCTTCACACTTTGGTAAGTATGACTGTAATTCGCCCGAAGAATATCCTTCATACGTTTTAAAATCTTCATCATTTTCTACTGGCACCCAGACAAATTGGTTTCCTTTTAATGTTTTCGCTATCTCCCAACTTGTTCCTTTATTTGCATCATCCGGGTTGTCACTTATCACAATTCCTTCTGCTTTTGTTCCTCCTACATAATAAAATCCTTCTGGAATTGTAACACCTTCTACTGTTGTCTCTCCTGTATTTCCTCCACCTGTATTATCTCCTACTGTTATATTTCCATTATTATCAATTGTATAACTTCTTCCTGTATCACTAAATGTTACGGTTAATGTTCCATCTCCATTATCTGTTACGTTTGCATTATATCCATTATTTCTTAATTCTGCCTGTAAATCTGTGGCACTTACATCTTTTCCTTCATGATCTATTTTTACTCCATTATATGCCACTCCTATGGCTTCTTTTTCTTCTCCTATTTCTGTTTGCTCTTTACTTTGGGTCGCCTTTGTTAAAATTCCATTATCTCCTGTTAGTGTCGCAATCGTTACGCCTGCTAAAATCAATAGAACAATAATTGTAATAACTAACGCAATTAACGTTATTCCATTTGCTTTTTGAACTCTATTGTCATTTACTTTTTGTCCTAATAAACATAATTTTTTTATTTTCATATTTTTGTTTTTTTCCTTTCTCCTCTTTATCATGCAAGAAATTCCTCCTTCTTTTGTTTTTAATTTATTTTACATTTGTTTTCTATTTTTTTTATTTTATTTTTTATGTGTTATTTTATTTCTATCATTTTATTTTCATTATTTCCATTATTCTCCTCTTATATACACATCGACTATATTTTTACTTAAAATTGTATACTTTAATATTAGAAACAAAGATATAAAATTTTCAATGTGCATATTCCGCAGGCAATAATGCTTATAATTTTTTTTAAATTATACTTTAAGCGTATATTTTTTGCAATACTCTTTTAAACTTTTTTCTAAATTCTTTTAAACTTTTTTCTAAATTCTTATCATTTTTTATTATTTCCTTATCTAGTACTAATTAAAACTGGGGTTTATTTTTTGTATAACATGATTTTTTTGCCTATTTCTATTATAATATTGTATAATAAATAACAATGTTGTTTTTGTTAGCAATTGCTTTTTGCATATTTTCTTCATACGCTTTTGGTCTGTCGGTTTTTGAACTATTTTGTACTATAATGTAAATAATATTTTTATTGAGGTGACATTATGCAAGAAGATTATAAAGTTGGAGAAAGAATTAGAGAAATTCGTGAAGGTTTAAATATGAATAGAGAGAAATTTTCAGAAATGATTGATATATCAAGTGTTTTTCTAGGACAAATAGAACGTGGTGAAAGATCATTAAGTATAAAAACATTATCTAAAATTGTAAAATTCACAGGTGCTTCTACTGACTACATTTTATTTGGTAATGATAAATCAAATACAACAATAGATAAGATTAATCGAATTTTAAATGATTGTTCTAAAGAAGGTCTAAATTTTATTTATGAATTTACTTGCTCTATTAATACATTCTTAAAAACTGAAAAGAGAAAATTATAATTATAGAGGAATTTTATTTCCTCTTTTCTTTTTTAATTGCAATAAAATTTTAAGCAATTTATAAAATTAAAATTTTATTGATATAAAAACATATCTTTTATTGTTTTCAAGTTTAAATTAATTTTTGTGCTAAATCTAGCTGTTCTTGATTTAAATTGAAATCTTGTCCGTTATTTTTTATTAAATTATGTAAATTTTCTATAATTCTAGCTTGATTTATCGTTTTTTCTAATGGTGCTAAATTATTTAATATTTTTTCTATTTTTTCATATTCTTTTTCCATTGCTTCAAAATCTTTTTTATTAAAATCTTCTTTCCAATTATTCATATATTTTTCTATGTTTTCTACTTCTATATTTTGCTCTTTAAATTTTTCTTCTATATTACTTTCTATACTATTTAATATGACGTTTTTACCTTGTTTAATTGTATTTGCTACATTATAATTTATAATCCCTTTTTGATTAACTTTATCTACTACTGTATCTAATAAAGAAGAAATTCCATCTATAATTCCTCCCGATGCAACTGCATTTTGCATTTGCGAAACACTCTCAAAATTTCCTGTAAATATTCCTATTGCACTTTTACCTATATCAATCGCATCATCAATAGTTTTCGTAATTCCCTCTTTTAAACCATACTGTAATAAATTGTCTTTTATATTAATAATCTGCTCATCAATAAAATCTGGTAATAATGCCCTTATGCCAATATCTATTGCAGTATTTATTGTTTTACCAAGTGTAGTTTCTAAAAAACGAACTTGCTCATTTTTATTTTCAATTTCATTATTTAATTCTAGTTCATTATTTGTTTTATTTATTTCCATTTAATTTCCTCTTTCTTTTTTTATATTTTTTATTATTTTAATATTTTATCTTTATATTATTTTGTATTTTTTATTTATTTAATTTTTAATTTTTTTGTATTATTTTTTATTTTTAATATTATTATTTTCTTTTATTATTTTATTAAATCCTTCACTTTATTTTTTAATCTTTTTATCTTTCTAAATTTTATATTCTAATTTTTTATCTATATTTTGATCATTAATTTTTTATCAATTTTTTTGTTATTTTTGTCTTATATTTTATTTAAAAATTTATTAGTTATTTACTCTTTATACATATATTTTTATATGGCTTTATTTTTTAATTATGTAAATTTTATTTAGCTTTCATTTTTTTATTTTATTTTTAAAAATATTTTCTTTATTTCTGTTTTACGTAGATAATTATCATTTTATTTATGCAATTCTTTTATTCAAATTATAACTGTTTACTTATTTTTAGTTACTCATTTGGTAAACTTTTAATGTTCTTATTTTCATATCACTATTTCAAATCCATTTTTCTTTTTCTTACTATTACATTTTCATTACTGATTGTATTATTAATTTTTTTATTAGCTATTTTTTTAATTATTTTTTATAATAGAAATATATTTATAAAAAATAAAATTGGCTTATTTTTGATTTTCGCGTTTCTATTTTTTTTTATTTTTTCATATTTTTTATATTTTATTATTTATTTTAATTTTTTATTTTTATCTTTATTTTATTATTAATTATCTTTTATTAAATTTTTTTAATAAATTTCTTTTATTTAATTAATTATTTATTTTATTTTTATATTTTTTAATAATTAAATATTTTATAAAAAAATTATTTTTCGTATTTTAGAATTATTATTTATTTTATAATTATATTCAATATTTTCTAAATACTTTACAAATTCATCGTCTTGTTTTTTTGCCTTTTATTTCAATAAATTTATCCTATATATTATATAATTTATTGGCTTTTATTTCTATATTATGTCAATTTTCAATTATGAAAATTAAAGATATATATTAAATTATTTTTTTACTATTTTTCTTTATTACGTAGTATTTGTAGTTACCTCTATTCATTGTCTTATTTATTTTTTTTCTCAATTACATCTATTCTAATAAATTCCTCTGTAAACTTTCAAATCTATTATGATTAAAACCTTTTTATCATCAGTTCACCTTCTTTTTAATAATCATATTTATTTCTTTTTTTTATATTTTTCATTAGATTTATATAAAATATTTTTATTTTTAATTCTTTTATCTCACAATAATTTATTATTTTTATATTTTTTATTAAATATTTCTATTTTATAATTATTTTATTTTTTACTATTTAATTTATTTTATTTTATTAAATTTAAATAATTATTTTTTATTTTATTTTTAAAAAAATTGTAATTATTTTTTATTTTATTTTTTAGATAAATTTTTTTATTTAATTATTTAATTTTTATTAATGTGCTATTTATTTTATCTTCATATTTTTTAACTTATTAATGTTTCATAATAAAATTATTTTTCACATTTCAAAATTATTTTTTACTTTTAATCTTTTTTATATCTATTTTATAATTTTATACGACACTTTCTATATGCTTTTATAAATTTATAACCCTATCCTTTTTGTTTTTTATTCTGATAAATTTATCCCTATTCCATCAAATTTATTTAGTTCTATTTCTATATTATGTTAATTCGAAGGTATGAAAATTAAAAGTAGATATTAAATTGTTTTTTTCATTACTTTTGTTTATTACGTAGTATTTCCAGTTACCCTTATTCATTGTTTTATTCATTTTTTGCTCAATTGCATCTATTCTAGTAAATACATCTGTAAACTTTTAAACCTATTTTAATTAACTCTTTTTGTTATTAGTTTATCTTCTTTTTAATAATCATAATTTACTACTTTTTTATTTTTATAATTTTCCATTAAATTTAATTAAAAATATTTTTATTTTATTTTTAGCTATTTAGAATTAATTATTTTTTTACTTTCTAATAATTTATTAAATTTATTTTTATTAAATAATTTAATTTTAAATTATATTATTTTTTTATTATTTAATATTTTATTTTAGATTTTTATTTTATAAATAATATTTTAGATTTAATAATTAAATTTTATTTTTAATTATTTATTTTTTAATTTAATTAGTTTTTAATTTAATTAAATATTTAATATTTTTTTATTATATTATTCTTAATATTTTTTATTAATTTTTAATAAAGATTTTTAATATCAATTTATTTTTTAGTAATATATTTATACTATAAATTATGTGTATTATTTGCTTTTAATTCTTTTTAATCTTTATTATCTTTTCCTTCTTGTTCATACACTATTTAATTTATTATTATTTTATTTTTACATTATGTTGATTTAATGTTTTTATTATTTATTTATCAAAAAAAATTTTTTTATCTACTTTTCTCTTTATTACGTAGGATTTTAAGTGATATTTTTTTGTCTTTTTTCTTTGTTTTTTAAAAATTTTGTCTTTTTAATTACTCTAACTGTAAACTTTTAAATTTCCCTTTTCTATATATCATTCTTTTCTTGATTCTTCCTATTTTATTCTTTCTGTTCTTGTTTCATTTTTTAATTTTCTTCATTTATGTTTTTATATTATTTTTATATTTTTTTGTATTTTTAATATCACTTTTGTTTTTTAATTATTTTTTGCTCAATAATTAATTTTTTTATTTTTATTATTTCTAATCTTTACTATTTATTTTTTAGAATAAATTTTATTCGATTATTAATTATTATTTTATTTTATATTTTTTATTTAATTATATACTTTTTTTATAAATTTATTTTTAATTATATTTTTTTGTTTTATATTTTATTTTTTAATATTTGTTTTTATTTTATTATTTTTTCTTTTTTAATTTCTCGTACTTTTTTATTAATAAATTATTATTTTATTTATAATTTATTTGTTAGCAATTAATTTATTTTCTTATACATCCTTTCTTTTTCACTTTGGCTTTTTCTTGTTTACTATTTCTACAGATGCCTTCCTCTTGTAATTTTTATTATATTTTTATAATTTTATTTTTATATTATGTTAATCGTCTAGTTTTACCATTTTCTTTCCACATTATTCTTCTACCTTTCTCTTTTTTCTTTATTACGTAAGATTGTGGGATTTATATTTTTTCATTTTTGCCTTCGCTATTTTATTATTCATATCTTTCCAATTTATATTTTTGTAAACTTTTAAAATTCCTTTATTTATACTTCTATCTTTTTATTGACTTGTTTCTACTTGTTCTATTTTCATTCTTATTTTTACTATTTTTATCTATCCTTTTATTGCGTTTTATTTTTAATTATTATTTTTTTATTTTAAAATAAATTTTAATATTTTTTATTTTATTTTTTATTAATATTAAATTTATTTCTATTTAGTAATTATTTATTATATTATTTATTTTAATAATTATTATTTTTTTATATAATTTATTTTATATTTTAATTATTATTGTTTTTTATATAATCTATTTTTTATTTTAATTTATTATTTTTATTTTATTAAATTTATTTTTTAAAATCGTTTCATAAAAATATTTAGATAATTTATTTTTATTATAATTAATTATGACTAAATTTATTTTTTTATTTATATTGTTATTTAATTTTAATAAATTTATTTTACTATTTTCTGCGACTATAATATTTAAAACTGTATTACTTGTAATAAGTTTTTTTACTTCTATATTGGTACATATATTAAGAATGATAAAATAATTATTTTTATTATATTTTTTTATTATTTTTTTTAATATTTTTATTTTCATTAATTTATTTTTATTTTTTAATATTTTATTTATATTTATGATTTTTATTATTTTTTTATTTATTATTTTTTCTTTTAAATAATAATCTTTTTTTAATTTTAAAAAATATTTATTCTTTATTTTATTTCTTTTTATTTTTCTTTTATTTTGATTTTTTATTTTATTTTTATTATTTATATTTAAATCTATCCTTATTATTTTTTTATTTTCTAATATTAATTTTTTTATAATAAATAAATCGATTATTTTGATATCTATTTGATTTTCTCCATAAATACATATAATATTATTTTTATTATTTATATTAACTTTTTTTTCAAATTTAATATTTTCTTTTATTTTATCAATATATTTTTTTATATTTATTTTTTTTAATAAATAATTTTTTTCTTTTTTATTTTCTTTTAAATTATTAATTAATTTATAAATATTCCAAAAATTATTATAATACATATTTTTTATATCAAGATTTATTAATTCTTTTTCCATTTCTTTTTTTGATAAAATAATAATAATTTCTATTTTTTTATTTATATTTTTTATTTTTTTAATTAATTTTATAAAATCAATATCTCCAGAAATTTTTTCACTAATAATGATTTTATCTATATTTTTATTTTTTTTTAATATATCTAATATTGCTTCTCTATATAAAATATTATTATTTTCTACGATTTTATTTTTTATTAATTTTTTTAATATATTTTCTTCTACAATAGCTGTTATAATTTTAATCACTTTTTTCTCCTTTTATAATTTCATATTCTTCATCTGAACATTCTATTTTTGTTAAAATATGATCTTCTCCTACAAACATTAAACATTCTCCTCTTTTTAAAGATTTTATTTCTATTTTTTCCTTTTCTGATAAATTAGCATATTCTGATAATACTTTTATATTTTCTTCTTCTAGTGCAAAAAAAGTTTTTATACTTGAATTATTTAATATACTTTTTCCATAAATTCCTTCTTCTAAACTAAATAAATCTGAAATATCTTGTGTAATGGCAACACTACTTCCTCCATATTTTCGAATTGTTTTAAATATTTTATAAATAAAGCTGGCCACATTTTTATTTGAAGTAACCCCTATTAGTCTCCATATTTCATCTAGATAAATTGCTTTTTTTTCTTTTCTATTTTCTTTAATTTTGTCCCAGAAAATATCTGTAAATAAATACATTCCATACTTCAAATTTTCTTCGCCTAATTCATATATGTCTGCAATAATTAATTCGTTTTTTAATTCTATATTTGTATAATGATTAAAAAATTTCATAGACCCTTTTACAAATGGAATTAATTTTATTGCAAATTTTTCTGTATTTTTATTTTTCTTTAAGATATGATATAAATCTTCTAGTATCGGCATATCTTTTTTATTTTTAAATATTATTTTTTTATTTTCTTTTTTATATAAGGATTTGTCATCAAAATGAATATTTTTTAGTTTATATGTTTCAATTAATTTTTCTTCTATTAATGCTTTTTCTTCTTCATTTAATTCTCCAAATATTAAATTAAAAAAACCTACTAACTTTCCAATTTTTGTTGCTAAATATCCGCTTTCTCCTTCTTCTATACTTTCTTTTCTAATTTCTAAAATATTAATATATGTATTAGAATTGGGTCCAATAATAACTCTTGTTCCTTGTAATTTTTCATTAATACTTACATATTCCCTTTCTGGATCAATAATATATTGTTTTATTCCCATTAAACGATAACGTAAAATTAATAATTTTGTATAAAAAGATTTTCCTGCACCACTTGTGCCAAAAATGCATATATTTGCATTTTTATATTTTTCTGTATCATATCTATCAATAAATACTAATGAATTATTATATATATTTGTTCCAATAAAAATTCCTTCTTGATCAAAAATAGTTGATGATATAAAAGGATATGTTGATACTAAACTAGAAGTCAATATATTTCTTTTTGCTACATCTTTTATCATTTTATGATTTTTCATAATTGGCAAACAACTTTCAAAAATCTCTTCTTGCCTAAAATTTGCTCTTCTTGTTTGTAACCCTTTACTTTGTGCCATTCCTTCTATTTTATTTATCATATATTCTAGTTCTTTTATGTCTTGTGCATATACTAATAAATATATATATAAATAATAAATTTCTTCATTATTTACTTGAATTTCTTTTCTTATATATTTCGCATCTCCGTAAATGGATGTTGCAATATCAATGTCTTGCCTATTTTCATGATTATTTTTCACTTCCACTCCTACATTTCCAATATGATATGTCAATTCTTTTATCACTCTGTAGGAATCTTGTTTTTCATAAAAAATAGAAATATTTATATTCATATTACTTTCTATTAGGCTTTTTAAAATAATGTCTGTTTGTTCCCTGTAATAATCCACAATAATAATTCCGGAATAATATATATTATCAATTTCCACATATTTAGGATTTTGAAAATTTACATAAGCAGGTGAAATTTTATCTATTTCAAAAATAGTTCCTTCAAAAATTTTTAGTTTTTTATGATTATTTTTTTTATTCCATATTTTTTTTAATTCTATTTTATTTCCTCCTTTTTATCATTATTTTTATTAAAATATTTTTTTGTATTTAAAAAAGAAAAAAATATTTTTGCTATTTCTTTTTTTTCGTCAATAACATTTACTTTATTTCCACATCGAGATAAACATTCTTTTATCTTTAAATATTTTTCACTTAGATCTTGAAAAATAATTTCTAGGTTCTTTTCTTTTTTATTTGTAGGATAATTTTTTATTATGATATAAAATTTTTTTGAAGATGATTTTTTATTATGATTTAAATTTAAAATATATTGAATATAATTTTCGGATAAATTTTTTAAATATTTATTTTCTTTTTTTAAAATATTTTTTTGGATTCTTGAAATATGACGACTTAAATCTTCTTTATTACTTTGAATTAAAATTTGCATATCGAATTGACATGTTTTTAAAAAAATTTTATATGAATTTAAAATAGATTGTTTTTCTAAATCAGATTTCAAATTATAATTGATAGGAACAACTTCTAATATTTTCAAATATGTATTTTCTTTTGTTTCAATAATACCTTCTTGGTAAATATGATTAATCGGTATCCATTCTTGTACAGTTTTATAGGTTATCTTTATCACTCTCCTTTGGAAGAATTTTACATTATTTTGCAATTATTGTCAAGAAAAAGTTTATGACAAAATTCGACTTTTCTTATCATTTTTTATTTTTACTTTTTATTTATTTTTCATTTTTTCTTTTTTCTTATAAATTTTTTAAATATTTATTTAATTATTATTTTATTATTTTATTTTTCACTTCTTTAAATATTCCTTTATATAATTATTTTTTATATTATTATAATTATATTTATTTTATTAAATATTTTTTTATATTATTATAATTATATTTATTTTATTAAATATATTTTATTTATTTTTATTATTTTTTTATATCATTATAATTATTTTTATTTTATTCATATTTTTTTAATTATTTAATTATTTTTTATAATTTATATTTCTTCATAATTATTTTTTTATTTTTAATTTTTTTAAATTTTTATTAATTTATTTTTATAATTTTCGATATTCTCATTATTATTTTTTTCATTATATTTTTTATTTAAATTTATTTAATAATTTTTTATTATTAAATTTGAATATTTTTTTTATTTTTGAACATAATAAAAATGTAAGGTTAATAATAGTTTAACAAAGAGTATTAATAGATTTTTATTAGTTTATTATTATTCGAGCAAAGATGTATTATGGTGTTTTAAATATTATAATATGTCGGCGACATGAGTATATTATTTGTTTGTCTGCTATGGGGTTTAACTTTTTGTTTCGTATAATATTAAGAATGGCAAAATAATATATAATATACTTTAGTTAAGATTATTCTTATATTTTTTAGGGATTATTAGTAGTCCTTTTATAGGATGAATGTAGTTTTTAGTAGTGTATTGATAGTCGAGTGAACAATGAATTTATGTGGTTGATAGTTTATGTATATAGTAATATATACTAGATTTGAAAATTATGTATATTTGTTTTAACTATGATTATTATTAGCTTTACTGATTAAAGAGGATTTCTATATTTGAAATCCTCTTTAAATTATCTTTATTTTTATCTATTGAATTCTAAATATCTAAGTTTCTTACATATTTTGCATTTTGTTGAATAAAATCTCTTCTTGGTTCAACTTCGTCTCCCATTAATAAAGTAAAAATTTCATCTGCTTTTATTGCATCATCCATTGTTACTTTTATTAAAATTCTTGTATCTGGGTTCATAGTTGTATCCCATAATTGTTCTGGATTCATTTCTCCTAGACCTTTATATCTTTGAAGTGATAATGCATCTCTAGTAATTCCTTTTTCTTCTAATTCCTTATATGCTTTTTCTAAATCATCATCTGTATAACAATATTTATCTTCCATTCCTTTTTTTGACAATTTATATAATGGTGGTTGTGCTAAATATACATTTCCATTTTCAATTAATGGTCTCATATATCTGAAAAAGAATGTTAATAATAAAGTTCTAATATGTGCCCCATCAACATCAGCATCAGCCATGATAATGACTTTTCCATATCTAATTTTTGTTATATCAAAATCTGCACCTATTCCTGCACCTATCGCAACAATAACTGGATTTAATTTATCATTTCCGTATATTTTATCTGCTCTGGCTTTTTCTACATTTAACATTTTTCCCCATAAAGGCAAAATTGCTTGGAACTTTCTATCTCTTCCTTGTTTAGCACTACCTCCAGCAGAGTCTCCCTCAACGATGTACACTTCACATTCATCTGCATTTTTACTACTACAATCTGCTAATTTTCCCGGTAAAGTAGATGTTTCTAAATTACTTTTCTTTCTTACTAATTCTCTTGCCTTTCTAGCAGCTTCTCTTGCTCTTGATGCACTAATACATTTTTCTAATATCGCTTTTGCAACTGTTGGATTTTCTTCTAAAAACGTAGCTAATGCTTCATTTACCATACTTTGTACAACACCTGTTACTTCGCTATTCCCTAGCTTTGTCTTCGTTTGTCCTTCAAATTGAGGTTCTTTTACTTTAACAGATACGACAGCAGTAATGCCTTCTCTAATATCTTCTCCTTGTAAATTGCTATCTTTTTCTTTTAAGATATTATGACTTCTTGCATAATCATTCATTACTTTTGTTAAAGCTCTTTTAAATCCTTCTAAATGTGTTCCACCTTCAATGGTATTAATATTATTAACAAAAGTATAAATATTTTCTGAATAACTAGACGTATATTGAATGGCAATCTCTACTGGTACTTCTCCATTTTTTTCAATATAAATTGGTGTTTTATGTAACTTTTCTTTATTTTTATTTAAAAATTCTACAAAAGATTTTAGTCCACCTTCATAGCAAAATTCTGCTTTTTTTGGGGTTTCTTCTCTTTGATCTTCTATGGTAATTTTTAAACCTTTTGTTAAAAAGGCAATTTCTCTAAATCTCTTTTCTAATACTTCATATTCATATTCCAAAGTTTCAAAAATCGTATCATCTGCTAAAAATCTAACTTTTGTCCCTGTTCCTTCTGCTTCTCCAATTTTTTCTAATTTCTTTACGGTTTTTCCTTTTTCAAAAGACATTTGATAAAGTCCACCATCTCTTTTTATTGTCACTTCAGCCCAAGTTGAAAGTGCATTTACAACAGAAGCACCAACACCATGTAGACCACCAGATACTTTGTATCCACTATCTCCACCAAATTTTCCTCCTGCATGTAATACTGTATAAACAGTTTCTGCCGTTGAAATATGTGTTTTTGGGTGTATTTCAACTGGAATACCTCTACCATTATCTGTTACGCAAATAATATTTCCTTCTTCTATTACAACATTAATTTCTGTACAATATCCGGCTAAAGCCTCATCTACACCATTATCTACAATTTCATATACTAGATGATGAAGTCCTCTAATTGATGTACTACCGATATACATTCCCGGTCTTTTTCTTACGGCTTCAAGCCCTTCCAATACTTGTATTTGTTCTGCTCCATATTTATGATTATATTTTTCCATTTGTGTCTCCTCCTAAAACTCTTGATTTTCTTTTTTCACTTTTCCATCTTTAACATTATATATTAAAATATTTTTATTTTCAAGTTCTATTTTATCAGTACAAGTAATAATTACTTGAATATTTTCAATCTTCTCTAATAAGTGCTTTCGTCTTTTTTCATCTAACTCTGACATAAAATCATCTAATAATAATATAGGATATTCTCCAATTTCATCATAGATAATTTCTAACTCACTCATTTTTAAAGATAAAATTGTTGTCCTATGTTGTCCTTGAGAACCATATATCCCTAACTCTTTATTATTTATATAAATGTTAAAATCATCTCTATGTATTCCCTTCGTTGTATATCCTTTTATGATATCTAATTTTCTTCTTTCTTTTAAAATCTTTTTATATGTTTCTTTCTCTTCACAATCTGTTTGGTAAACTATTTTTATTTCTTCTTTATTATCTGTTATTTGATTATGAATATTTACAATTTTTTCTTGTATTCTTTCTATAAACTCTTTTCGATATTGACATATCTTTTCAGCATATTCAATTAATTTTTCATCCCATATTTCTAGTAATTCTTCACTTTTATTTTCTTCTCGAATTTGCCTTAAATAATGGTTTCTTTCTTCAATTGTTTTTAAATATAAATTTAAATTATACATATAGTTTGGTTTTAACTGACTAATCATAATATCTAAAAATCTTCTTCTATTTTGTGGTCCCCCTTTTAAAATATGAATATCATCTGGGGTAAAAATAACAACATTGATATTCCCTAATAATTCACTTAATTTTTTTAATTTAATTCCATTAAAAAAAATATTTTTTTTATTTGATAAATCAATTTTTATTTTTCCACATCGATCAGATTTTTCAAAAAAGATTTCAATATTAGCAGAATCTTTTTCTAGTTGTATCATCTCTATATCTTTTTTCGCTCGAAAAGATTTTCCCATACTACATAAAAAAATACTTTCAATAATATTGGTTTTTCCTTGCGCATTCTCTCCATAAAAAATATTTATATTTTTATCCAACTCTATGATTTCTTTTTCATAATTTCTAAAATGATTTAAAATGATTTTACTTATCCACATATTTTTCTCCATTTGTGTATAACTTTTTTATTAAAATTCTATATTTATATATAATCATTAAAAAGTTATTTTTTTATATTTTTTTCTTTTTTCTATTTATTTTTTAATAACAAATTATATTCATTAAAAATAAAATTGTCTTATTTTTGATTTTAACGCTTTGTTTTTTTCTACATTTTTTATTTATTTTCTTTTTATTTTTTTTTTTAATCATAAAATAATATGAATAAAAAATTAAATCCTCTTATTTTTGATTTTAATGCTTTGTTTTTTCTACATTTTTTTATTTATTTTCTTTTTATTTTATTTTTTTAATCATAAATAATATGAATAAAAAATTAAATCGCCTTATTTTTGATTTTAATGCTTTATTTTTTTATATTTTTAATTTAATTTTTTTATTTATTATATAGAAAATACCATGCCATATTTAATTTTCTCAAAAAAAAGTGAAAATTATTAAAGTATTTTATTATTTTTTTTAATTTCTATTTTTCTATTTTTTACATTTTATATTAATTCATAAAAAAATACCATAAATATTTTTTATTTGATTATTTTGTGTTACTATTTTATTATGTTATTTTATTATTTCTTTATAAATTATTTTATTTATTATTTTTTTATTAATTTTTTAATTTTATATTATTTATTTTTTTATTTATTATTTGAATTTATTTTTTCAAAAATATGTCTTTATTTCATTTTATTTTTTATTTAATTTTTTATAAAAAATTAATATTTTTATTATTTTTTAAAACTCTTTTTTTCTAATTTATTCTATTTTTTTCTAATTTATTCTATTTTTTTCAAAAAAAGCATTTTCTTTATTTTGTTTTTTTCATTTTTATGCAACTATCTTTTTTAATCTTTTTTTTTCTTTTTTTTATGAATTTATTCTATTTTTTTCTATAGTTGATTTTTTTTAAAAGGTTTTCTATACTAAAAGTTTAATCTTTTTTCTTTTGTGTTATCCACAATTTCTTCATAAAATGTGGATAATGATAAACTGTTTTCTTCTTTTACAAAAATATTAAAGGTAGAATTGTTTCCACCTTTAATCCTCTTTTAATCTAATTGGTAAAATCATATACACATAATCATTATTTTCCACTGATTTTACTAGACATGGAGATATACTACTTCCAAATTCAATATATACTTCTTCATCATCAATTGCTTTTAAACTGTCTAAGAAATATTTAGGATTAAATCCAGCTTCTAAATTTTTCCCTTCTGTTGATACATATAGTTCTTCTTTTGCATCTCCTGTTTGATTTGTACATAAAATGGTAACTTTACCAATGTCTACCTGCACTTTTACAGGGTATTTTTTTTCTTTTTCTACTGAAGACGATGAAATTAAGCTAATTCTTTCAAAGCTATCTTGTATGTTGTTTTTATTTACTTTTATTCTTGTTTCCCAATTGTTTGGAATGACATTTTTATAATTTAAAAACTCTCCATCTAAAATTCTTGTAACAATCTTACAATTATCCATTTCAAATAATGCTTGATTTTTAGATACCCCTATTTTTATTGGTTCAAATGAATCTGTGATAATTTTGTTTAATTCTATTAATGTTTTTCCCGGAATAACTGCACTAAAATCATTACTTTGTTTTGTCAAAAATACTTTTCTTAAAGCTAATCTAAAGCCATCTACAGCTACTAAACTTAATTTGTTATTTTCTATTTCAAATAAACATCCTGTAAAAATCGGTCTACTTTCTTCATTGCTTGTTGCAAAAATGGTTCTTCTAATCATGTTTTTTAATACGTTTTGATCAATTTCAATAGAATTTTCCACTTCTATTTTTGGTAATTCTGGAAATTCTTCTGGGTTCATGGTTGCTAATTTATATAAAGCACCTTCGCATTCAATCTCCAATAAATTGTTACTATTCAAAGAAATTTTTATTTCTGTATCTGGTAATTTTCTAATAATTTCACTAAACATAATAGCATTAACAACTGTACTTCCTTGTTCTAATACATCACATTCCATTACATATTCAATTCCTATTTCTAAATCATAGGTTGTTAATTTTATTTCATTATCATTTGTTTGAATTAAGATTCCTTCTAGTATAGGCATGGTTGTTTTAGATGCTACACCTTTTACTACGGAATTTAGGGCTTTAATAAGTTTGTCTTTATAACAAACAATCTTCATAGCGATTCCTCCTTATTAATATATATAATATTTATAGTAGTAATAGTATTAGGTATTGTGGAAACTGTGGAAAACTATGTTGATAGTTACAATCCCTAGTAAAATTACTGTTTATAATTTAGTGGAAAACTCATAAAATAATCCACAGTCTTTTGTCATCTTTGTGTAAAGTTTAGTTATAAACAGTTTATAAACAGATTTTAAACATGAGACTGTGGATAGTCTTTTAAGCTGTTCCGTAAGAATAGAAAGATTTCACTTTTAGGAACAAATTTTCTGTCAAACATAAATTTTAAAAATGCATTTTCAATGTGCTATTTTATTATTGTTTTCCATTTATAATTATATTTTTCACACTATCCACAATTAATTTGGTATTATTTTTTTCTTTGACTTCTTTTTCTATTTTTTTACAAGCATGCATCACGGTTGAGTGATCTCTTCCCCCAAAGTCTACGCCTATCTGAGGAAAAGACATATTTGCCACTTCTCTGCAAAGATACATAGCAATTTGTCGAGGGAAAGCAATATCATTTGAACGTTTATTTCCAGATAAATCATCTTTGTTAATACTAAAATATTTTGCAACCGTTTCTTTGATAAAATCACATGAAATTACTTTTTCACTTTCATATTTGAATTCATTTATAATGTTTTCCGCTAATTCAATTGTTATTGGACTATGAATTAAAGAAGCTCTTGCAACAATTTTATTGAATACACCTTCTAGCTCTCTAATGTTTGAGTCGATTTTATTTGCAATATTTGATAAGATAAAATCATCTATTAAAATATTTTCATCTTGTGCTTTTTTTCTTAATATCGCTAAACGTGTTTCGTAATCTGGACAAGAAATGTCTGCTAATAGTCCCCATTCAAATCTAGATTTTAATCGATCTTCAAGAAATTGGATATCCCTAGGTGGTTTGTCACTAGAAATAATAATTTGTTTTCCATCTTCATATAAAGAATTAAATGTGTGGAAAAACTCTTCTTGAACCCTTTCTTTTCCAGCAATAAATTGAATATCGTCTATTAATAAGACATCAATGCTTCGATATTTATTTCGAAAAACCTCATTTTTGTTATCTTTTATTGCATTTATCAGTTGATTTGTAAATTTTTCTGAAGTCACATATAACACATTTTTCTTGATTCCATTTTCTAGTATACGATTTCCAATTGCGTGCATTAAGTGGGTTTTTCCCAAACCAACACCACCATATAAGAATAATGGATTATATGCTTTTCCCGGCTCATTTCCAACGGCAAGTGCTGCGGCGTGTGCAAAACGGTTATTATTTCCTACAACAAAAGTTTCAAAAGTATATTTTGGATTTAAAGTAGATTTGTTTGAATCAATTTCAGCCGAAGATGCTTTTGAAGAATCTTTTATTACGATTTCTTCATTTTCTTCTTCTTTGGATATATCTATGACTGAAAAGGTCCAATCTTTGTTAGTAATATACCTTAATGTGTTAAAAATTAAGCTTCTATATTTATTTTCTATAAAATCTTTTTGAAATTCAGAAATGGTTGTAAAAACAATATTATCGCCATCGATACTTCTGATATCTAAAGGCAAAATCCAAGTGTCATAAGATATTTTTGTTACTTCTGGTTTTAATAGTTCTTTTATTTTTGCAACTAATTCTTCTTTTTCGATTGCCATGTTATCATCCTTTCTAAAAAGTTATCCACAAAGTTATCCACAAATGTTGATAATATTGTAATATTTTTGTAAAAAAACAAATAATGAATGCGAACAAAAATTTAAGTATTTTCAACAAAAATTAATTATTTTTTATACTTTCCTATCATAACAAAAGAGTATGAAATAAGTCAATACAATTGTGGAAAAAATTTTTTTATTGTGGAAAACATCTTAAAAAGCTGTGGAAAACTACAGATTTTTTACAAAAATATTACAAAAATCTACAAAAAATTCAAAAAAAGATACAGTTAAGACCATTTAAGCTGAGGATAACCCTATGCTATTTTTTTAGGGTTTGAATGCGACCGGAATCGTTTTAGAAATTCTTATATATAAGTCGTAAAGGGTCCTGTTTTCGGGTATCGTTACGATTTAGATATTAGAATTTCTTAAACGGCAATTGGAGGGTAGCCGAAAACCTTAAAAAAATAGCATAGGGTTATCCTCAGCTCAAATGGTCTTAACTGTATCTTCACAAAATCATAAAAATCCAGAAAACTGCTTGACAAGTATAGGAAAATTAATGTATAATCGATATGCTTATTTAAATTTAGCAAATATTTTCCATTTATGGAATGTATATATAAAAAAACAATAGGAGGTGCTAATATGAAGAGAACATTTCAACCAAAAAACAGACAAGAAAAGAAAGAACATGGATTTATGAAAAGAATGAAAACAAGATCAGGACAAAATATATTAAAAGCAAGAAGAGCAAAAGGTAGAAAAAAACTAAGTGCTTAATAGAGATTTTAATATATGCAAAAATGATAAAAAGGCCGCCAAATAAAGCGAGCCTTTTAACATAAGTTAAGTAAAAATATCTTTTTTCATCTTTTTAGAGAAGGAGCTTGAAAGAATGAAAAAAACAAAAATGTTAAAAAAAAATTATGAATTTGCTACTGTTTTGCGAAAAGGAACGTATTTTTCCGGAAAGACAATAGAAGCGTTTATAAAACGAAACAATCAAAACACAAATTTTTTAGGAATTGCCATTAGTTCAAAGATTTGTAAAGCAGTTAAAAGAAATCACATAAAAAGATTAATGAGAGAAAGCTATAAAAACCTAGAAAATAAGATAAATACAGGACATTCTATTATATTTTTATGGAAAAAAAAAGTAGATATAAAGCAAGCTTGTTATCAAAATGTAGAAAAAGATATGAAAAAAATTTTTGCTGAAGCAAAACTCTTTATAAAGGATTAAGATGAAAAAAATATGTATATATATGATTAATTTTTATCAAAAGCATATTTCTTACTGGTTGGAATCGAAAAACATAAGATGTAAATTTTATCCAACATGCTCAGAATATGCGAAACAAGCACTTGAAAAATACGGAATCATAAAGGGAGGAGGACTTGCAATTAAAAGAATTTTAAAATGTAATCCTTTTTCAAAAGATGGTTATGATCCGTTAAAGTAAAGCTAGGAGGGCAAGTAATGTTTCAATTTTTTGCAAATATTTTTGGTTATTTATTAGAATTTGTTTATCATTTTATAAATAACTATGGTCTGGCAATTATATTTTTTACAATTATTATTAAAATTTTGTTTATTCCGTTTTCTGTAAAACAGCAAAAAACAATGAAGAAAACAGCTAAAATACAGGAAAAAATGAAGGTTATTCAATTTAAATATAAAAACAATCCAGAAAAAATGAATCAAGAAGTAATGGAGCTTTATAAAACAGAAAAAATGAGTCCATTTAGTGGATGTTTAACAGCGATTATTCAAGTGGTATTATTATTTTCAATTTTTTATTTGGTAAGATCTCCCTTAACATACATGCAAAAAATACCAACAGAAAACATAAACAATTATGTTACACAATTACAGGAAAGTGGGAAATCCGTAAGTAATGTTTATCCAGAAATAGACATTATAAGAGAATATAATTTCTTAAAAGAAAAAAATCCAGAAGATGAATATATCGATAAAGCAAATCTGCAAATGAATTTTTTAGGTTTAGATTTGAGTAAAGTGCCACAACAAAACTTAACAGATTTTACAGTATATATTATTCCAGTATTATACATCCTATCTTCATTTGTATCGATTAAATTAACAACAGCAATGCAAAAGAAGAAAGAGGAAAAACAACCAATTGATGGAACAACAGGAAAAGAGCTTGTACCAGAAAAACAATCAGATGAGTTAGATGCGTTGATGCAAACGAATAAAATGATGTCATGGTTTATGCCTTTAATGTCTGTATCTGTTGCAATCATTGCACCACTAGGATTAGCATTATATTGGCTAACCAATAATATCTTGATGATTATTGAAAGATTAATTTTGAATAAAGTAATAAAATCTGAGGAGGAATAGACAGATGGAAAAAACAATTATTTCAGAGGGAAGAACCACAAATGAAGCTATTGAAAAAGGACTAAAACAATTAAGAGTTTCTAAAGATAAAGTAGAAATTAAAGTGCTAGAAAATGAAGAAAAAAGAAGCTTTTTTAGCATTTTAGCACCTAGAGTCGTTAAAGTAGAAATGAAATTAAAAGAAACCATAAATGAACACAAAGAAAAAGAAATAAAACCAAAAAAAGTGATTGAATTAAGCGAAGAAGAACAAACTACAGCACAAGAAAATGTAAAAAAATTTATGGAAGAAATCCTTAAGGAATTACCAGAAGATACAACATACAACATTATCAAAACTAAACAAGGATTAAATGTAGAAATTTTAAATAAAAATCTAGGGTTTTTAATTGGCTATAGAGGAGAAACATTATATGCTTTTCAAAATATCTTATCAGCTATTGCTAGTAAAGGGATAGATAAAAAAGTTAGAGTTATTCTAGACATTGAAGGATATAAAGAAAAAAGAGAAAAAACATTAGAAGAGTTGGCAACAAAAGTTGCAAAAACAGTGATAAAAACGAGAAAACCTGTAAAATTAGAGCCAATGCAAGCATATGAAAGAAAAATTATTCATAGTGCGTTACAACAAAATAGCAAAGTAGAGACAGAAAGTATTGGGGAAGAGCCAAATAGAAGGATCGTTGTTTCATTAAGAAAAACAAAATAGAGATTTAAAATTTGAGGTCAAAGATCAGATTTTACAACAAAAATGTTCGTAAAAATATCTTTGGTCTTTTTTTATTGAAACAATTGTCAAAGCTCTGCATTTATTACAACTATATATATTATATTTAGAGTGGGTTTCGGGGGGACTGACACACTACATACTGTTATCAAATCAATGACAGTCCCATAGGAACTGATTTTATTACAGTATGTAAAGTGTTGGGATAACGAAAAATATAATATATATAGTTGTAGCAAATACAGAACTTTGACAAACAAGCCATATCATATTTTATTTTCAAAAGAAAATCTTTTAAAAATTGACATAATGTGATATAATAGCGTAAAGATTTGTCATCGCAAAAAATAGTATAGTAATTTCCTATAAAACAAGAAAAAGGAGTGAATTTTATGGATACAATAGCATCAATCTCTACGGCTCCACGGAATTGGAGGAATAGGCATTATTCGAATGAGTGGTAAAGATTGTTTTGAAATATTAGATAAGATATTTGTTCCTAAAAAAAAGGAGCCAATTGAAACAGTAAAAGGATATACGATAAAATATGGAAATATTGAAGAAAACGGAAAAATTATTGATGAAGTACTCGTATCCTATTTTAAAGCACCAAAAAGCTATACAACGGAAAATATGTGTGAAATCAACTCTCACGGAGGAAATATTATTGTAAAAAGTATATTAGAATTATGCTTAAAAAACGGAGCTAGACTAGCAGAGCCGGGAGAATTTACAAAAAGGGCTTTTCTAAATGGAAGAATCGATTTAACACAAGCAGAATCTGTTATTGATGTGATCAATGCAAAAAGTGAAAAAGAAGTAAAAGCAGGTGTGAAGCAATTAAAGGGAGGCCTATCAAAAGAAATTGCAGATATAAAACAAGAGATTATGGATGTTATGGTCAATATAGAGGTGGCTATTGATTATCCAGAATATGATGTAGAAGAAGTCACAAATAATCAAATTGTAGAGATGTTACATTCCGTAGAGAAAAAGTTAAATAAAATGGAAAAATCTTTTGATAATGGAAAAATCATAAAAGAAGGAATAAAAACAGCAATTATAGGAAAGCCAAATGCGGGGAAATCCTCTCTTTTAAATAGAATACTAAAAGAGGACAGAGCGATTGTCACAGAATATGAAGGAACAACAAGAGATACCATAGAAGAATTTGTAAGTATTAATGGAATCCCTTTAAAACTAATTGATACAGCCGGAATACGAAAAGCAGAAGATGAAGTAGAAAAGATAGGGATTTATAAAGCAAAGGAAATCGCAAAAGAAGCTGATTTAGTTATTGCCATTTTCGATTCATCAAAATCATTATCCAATGAAGATGAAGAAATATTAGAAATTATAAAAAATAAAAAAGCAATTGTTATTTTAAACAAAATCGACTTAAATCAGAAAATAGATAAAGACGACGAAAGACTAAAGGCAGTAACTGATTGTATAATTGAAATATCAGCTTTAAATAATGTTGGCATAGATAATTTGTATACAGAGATAACCAAATTATTTGATTTAAACCAAATTAATTTTGATAATGATATCGTAATTACAAGTGTAAGACATAAAAATTTAATTCATAAAGCAATTGAAAGTATAAAAAAGACAGAAGATATTATCAATGAGAAAATGCCAATTGATATTATAGCCGTATATATAAAAGATATTTTAGAGGATTTAGGAAACATTACAGGAGAATTTGTAACAGAAGATATTATTAATGAAATTTTTTCTAAGTTTTGTCTAGGAAAATAATAGGACTTACTTTGCACGAAAATCAAAAATAAGGCAAAAAAATGAAAAATAAATATATCTTTATACCAAAACAACAAAAAAGCGTGAAAATAGATTTTAAGAGCAAATAATGCGAACTGTGGAAAAAGTAAAATAGAAAAAATCTATAGTCACTAAATTTTTTATAAAATGAATGGTGTGGAGAAATTTATAGGCTTCTTTGACACTAAAAAAGTAAAAATAGAATAGAAAAGTTTAAAAAATTTACCCATACATAAATGTAAACAAGAGGCGAACAAAAATCTGAGAACGGTTGAAAATAGCGAACTTGCGAAAATGCGTACATAAAAAATATACATTATGTACACCGAACAAAAATACAAAATGATTGAAAATTAAGCAATGATATAAAATCGTATTTACTAGAAGGTAAAAAATAAAATAGAAAAGAAACAAAACAAAACTTTTTGTTTCACACGGAATGAAAAAGGAGAGGAAGAACAATGGAATACAATGCAGGAGAATATGATATAGCAGTAGTCGGTGCTGGACATGCAGGATGTGAAGCTGCCCTTGCTGCTGCAAGATTAGGAATGAAAACACTAATATTTTCTATTAGCTTAGAAGCAATTGCGAATATGCCATGCAATCCACATATAGGCGGAAGTTCCAAAGGACATTTAGTAAGAGAAATTGATGCACTAGGTGGAGAAATGGGAAAAAACATAGATAAAACCATGATACAAATAAAAATGCTAAATACATCTAAAGGACCAGCCGTACACTCTCTTAGAGCACAAGCTGATAGAAAAAAATACCAAGTAGAGATGAAGCACACATTAGAAAAACAAGAAAATCTAGAAGTAAAACAAGGGGAGATAGTAGATATTATCATTGACAACGGAAAAGTAAAAGCGATCAAGACAGATGTGGGAGCAGTCTACCAAGTAAAAGCGGTTATATTAGCAACAGGAACATATTTAAAAGGAAAAATCTTTATTGGGGAATATGCCAAAGAAAGTGGACCAGATGGCGTAGCAGCAGCCAACCAATTATCAGATACGCTAAAAAAATTGGGCATCGAATTGGTAAGATTTAAAACAGGAACCCCTGCAAGAATCAACAAAAGAAGCATCGACTTTAGTAAAATGGAGATACAAAAAGGAGATCAAGGGATAGAAGCATTTTCATTTGAAGATGAACCAAAAGATTTTGAACAAGTAGACTGTTATTTGACCTATACAAATGAAGAAACACACAAAATTATCCGAGAAAATTTACATAGATCTCCTTTATATGCAGGAATGATAGAAGGAACAGGACCAAGATATTGTCCATCAATAGAAGATAAAGTCGTTAGATTTAGTGATAAACCTAGACACCAAGCCTTTGTAGAACCAGTGGGACTAGACACAGAAGAAATGTATATACAAGGAATGAGTTCTTCACTTCCAGAAGATGTACAAATTGCTCTTTATAGAACAATTCCCGGATTAGAACATGCAGAATTTACAAGACCAGCATATGCCATAGAATATGACTGTATAGATCCTTCAAACTTGAAATTATCCTTAGAATATAAAGGAATAGAAGGATTGTTTATGGCTGGACAAATCAATGGAACTTCAGGATATGAGGAAGCAGCAGCACAAGGGTTAATTGCAGGAATAAATGCCGTACAGAAAATCAGAGGAAAAGAACCACTTATATTAGACAGATCACAAGCCTATATAGGAGTATTAATTGATGATATTGTAACAAAAGGTACAAATGAACCGTATCGAATGATGACATCTAGAGCAGAATATAGACTTTTATTAAGACAAGACAATGCAGATTTACGACTAACAGAAATTGGACATAAAATAGGATTAATTTCTAATGAGAGATATCAAAGATTTTTAATTAAAAAAGAAAATATAGAAAAAGAGATAAAAAGATTAAAACAGGCAGTAGTAAAGCCAACAAAAGAAGTCAATCAGTTCTTAATAGAACAAGGGACAACAGAATTATCAACAGGAACCAAAATGGCAGAATTATTGAAAAGACCAGAAATTACGTATGAAAGTTTAGAAACAATTGATAAAGATATGCCAAAACTTTCAAAACAAGAAAAAGAAGAAGTAGAAATCCAAGTAAAATATGAAGGATATATTCAATTACAAGAAGCACAAGTTGAAAAATTCAAAAAACTAGAGGAAAAAATCTTACCAGAGACGATAGATTATGAATCCATAAAAGGAATTAGTTTAGAAGGAAGACAAAAATTAAACAAATTTAGACCGCGTTCAATAGGACAGGCATCTAGAATATCGGGTGTTTCGCCTGCTGATGTTTCTGTTTTGTTAATTACATTACAACAATTAAAAAATAAGGAGAAATAAATGAATAAAGAAGAATTTTCAAATTTGATAAAATTATATGGACAAGATTTAGAAATCATGTTTACAGAAGAACAAATTGATAAATTTTACCAATATATGAATGGATTATTAGAATGGAATCAAAAAATCAATCTAACAGCGATTATAAAACCAGAAGAGATTATTTTAAAGCATTTTATAGACTCTTTAACAATATTAAAATATATTCCCCAAAATGCAACAGTAATCGATATAGGGACAGGTGCAGGATTTCCGGGAATTCCTATAAAAATCATGAGAGAAGATGTCGATATAACATTATTAGACTCTTTGAATAAACGAATTCATTTTCTAGATATGGTTATCACAGAATTAAACTTACAAAACATAAAAACTATCCATGCTAGAAGTGAAGATTGTGGAAAAAATAAACAGCATAGAGAAAAATATGATATTGTAACATCTAGAGCAGTTGCCAATTTGGCAACTTTATCAGAATATATGCTTCCATTAACAAAAAATAATGGAATTTGTATATGTATGAAAGGTGTTGATTTAAAAGAAGAAATCGAAAAAGGAAAAAAAGCAATTCATGTTTTGGGAGGAAAAATAAAAGAAATAGAAGAGCGAAACCTTCCGGGAGGAGACAATCATAGAACAATTATTCTAATAGAAAAGGTAACACAGACACCATCAAAATATCCTAGAAAGGCTGGTATTCCTTCGAAAGAGCCAATTCAATAGACAAAGAAAAAGTCCATAAAAAAAGTCAAAAAAATTAGTAAATTTTATTGACTTTTTTTTTATATTTATATATGATAGTAATAGAATACTGATAAACGATAAAGTAAACATTAACTAAAAATGGAGGCGAAAAATTTGGGAAAAATTATATCTGTTGCGAATCAAAAAGGAGGCGTAGGAAAGACAACTACGACAGTAAACTTAAGTACAATATTAGCCAAAAAAGGCAAGAAAGTGCTACTAATAGATGCAGATCCTCAAGGAAATGCAACAAGTGGTTTAGGTGTAGAAAAAGAAGTAGAATTTTCTACATATGACATATTGGTCAATGACACAGAAATACGAGAAGCAATGAAAAAGACTGTGATTAAAAATCTAATATTATGCCCATCAAATATGAATTTAGCAGGGGCAGAGGTGGAATTGGTATCTATGATGTCAAGAGAACAAAGACTAAAAGAAAAATTAGAAACAATCAAAGAATCATTTGATTATATCTTCATAGATTGCCCACCATCATTAGGATTAATAACTCTAAATGCATTTACAGCATCTGATAGTGTATTAATACCTGTACAATGTGAATATTTCGCATTAGAAGGGCTAGGACAACTATTAAACACAATCAATTTAGTAAAAAAACATTTAAACAAAGAAATTATGGTAGAAGGTGCACTTCTTACTATGTATGATATTAGAACCAATTTATCTAATCAAGTTGTAAAAGAAGTGAAAAAATACTTTAATAACAAAGTATACAAAACCGTGATACCAAGAAACGTAAGAGTAAGTGAAGCACCAAGTTATGGGATGCCAATCACAGAATATGACCCAAGATCAAAAGGGGCAAAAGCTTATGTGAAATTTGCAAAAGAATTTTTAAAAATCAATGAGGAAGAGAAAAAAGCAAAACATATGATGTAAGGGAGGAATAAAAATGGCAAAAATGTCAGGATTAGGAAAAGGACTAGATGCTTTATTTGGACCAACTCCAGAAGAAGAGCAAGTACAAGAAAATGATATATTAAAAAATTTAAAAATAACAGAGGTAGAACCCAACAGAGATCAACCTAGAAAAAACTTTGACCAAGAAGCACTAGAAGAATTAGCAGAATCTATAAAAGAATATGGATTAATCCAACCAATTGTTGTGACAAAAAAAGAAGGATATTATGGAATTGTAGCAGGAGAAAGAAGATGGAGAGCATCAAAAATAGCTGGATTAACAGAAATACCAGCAATTATTAGAGAAGATAATGAAAGAATCAATTCAGAAATTTCATTAATCGAAAATATGCAAAGAGAAGACTTAAATCCATATGAAAAAGCATTAGGTGTTAGAACATTAATTGATAATTATGGGTTGTCACAAGAAGAAGTAGCAAAAAAATTGGGCAAAGGGAGAAGTACAATTGCTAACATTGTGAGAATTTTAAATTTAGAACCTAGAGTATTAGAAATGGCAAAAGATGGAAAATTAACAGAAGGACATTGTAAAGCTTTGTTGGCTATTACTGATCCAGAAAAACAATATAAAACAGCGATACAAATGTTAGAAAGAGGAGCAACTGTTAGACAAGTTGAGAAAAAAGCACGAGTAAAAGAAACATCAGAAGAATTGGATAGAAATCATATTTTATACAAAAGTATAGAAGATAATTTCCAAAGCTTTTTTGGCTCTAAAGTAAGATTAGATGCTGGAAAAAGGAGAGGAAAAATTATTATTGAATACACTTCAAATGATGATTTAGAGAGAATTTTAGGATTAATAAAATAGGAAAAGGTGATGGAATGGAAAGTATCATAGAATTTTTAAGGACAGATAATTTTTTAATCATATTGTCTATCATGATGTTTATTATAGTCATTGCATGTATGATTTTAATAGCAAAAATGGCTTCTTTGAATAAGCGATATAAAACATTTATGGAAAAATTAGGAAATGGAAAGACGGTTGAAGAAGATCTAGAAAATTACATGTATCGCGTGGAAAGAGTGGAAAAGCAAAATGCAGAAATAAATGGTGTGATAAATGCATTAAATACCAATATAGCGAATTGTTTACAAAAAGTTGGCATGGTTAGATATAATGCGTTTAAGGATATGGGTAGTGATTTGAGTTTTGCTCTTGCCTTGTTAGATGAAAAAAATAATGGCGTTGTTTTGAATGGCATTTATTCTAGGGAGATGTCTAATATTTATGCAAAACCTGTACAAAATGGGAAGTCTTCTTATACGATTTCAGAGGAGGAGCAAGAAGCTATTCAAAAAGCAATAGATAGCAAGCCAATATATGAGGTTAAAGGAAAATGAAACAAATTATAAATAAAATAAAGGAAAAAGATAATGCAATCTTTTTTGGGGTATTTTTTCTTATTTCATTAGGAATTAGTTTGAATATATATTTAGATGTTAATGATGAAATTTGGAATTTTCAAAATATTTACAAAATGTATTGTGGTTTTAAAATATATGATGAAATCAATGTAATTATTACTCCCTTGTTTTTTTGGATAAATGAAGTTATATTTCACATATTTGGAGCCAATTTATTTGTTTTTAGAATTGGACATAGCTTGATGATAACGATTTTATTTTTAATAACATATAAAATATTAAAAAAGTTAAAAATACCGAAAAATATTTCTATGTTAGTTGTTATATTCATTGTCTTACAACAATTTTTTATGTTGATTAGAGTAGCTTCAAATTATAATATTTTGGCTTTGCTGTTTTTTATTATTGGAATTTATTTTTTATTAAATGAAAAAACAAGAAAAAATATACAAATACAAGCAATCATAACAATACTTATTATATTAACGAAACAAACGATAGGAATAAGCTACTTATTAGGGAATATAATATACATATGTCTTTTAAAAAAAGATAAAAAAGAAATAATAAAACAATTTTTAAAATACATGAGTATTGTTTTAGCTGGCGGACTTGTATTTATTATATACTTAATAATAGATAATAATTTATTAAATTTTCTCAATTACACTTTGGGAGGAATAACAGAATTTGCGAATAAAAATTTTATTTATGAGTTATCGAGTGTTGTTTATTTGATAGGAATTACACTTATCAATATAATCATAAGTATACTTTTTATGAAAAAGCAAATTTTGGACAACAACCAGAAAGAAATTGTGAAAATATTATTTATATTTTCAATTATGTTATCTTGCGTATGTTATCCTATTTTTAATTGGACACATATCATAATGGGTACATATTTAATGATAATAAATATAACGTATATAATCTATTTATTATTTAAAGAATTTGAAGATAAAATTATATGCATAGTAAAAGTAATCAATACTTTTATCATTTTGGTAATGATTATATTTTCTTGTTTTAATCTTTATACTTGGTTTGAAAATATAACGAGTAATGAATATCCTTATTCGTGGGAAGATCCTTTTTTTGGTGGGATATTACAAAGGGAGGAATATGAACACAATGAAAAAGTTATTAAATATATAGAGCAAAATCAGAAAAATGTTATTGTAGTTTCAGATAGAGCGGCATTATATATGGTACCTTTAAAAAAGAATAATGGTGATTTTGATTTGCCGTTTAGAGGGAATCTTGGAAGTGAAGGAGAAAATGGGCTAATAAAAAAAGTAGAAAACATGAAGAATACACAATTTTTAATTTATAAAAATAAAGAAAATAGTTCTTATCAAGAAAGTGAAAAAGTTAAGGAATATATCAAAAATACTAAAAAATATGTGGGCGAGATAGAAGAATTTGAAATATATGAATAATTAACAAAAAAAGTAAAAATTTCTATTGACAAATGTTCTTAAAAATGCTAAGATAAAAACTGTCGTCAGACATTTGTCAAAGACATGGAGAGGTGGTCGAGTTGGTTTATGGCACCAGTCTTGAAAATTGGCGTGCGTTTGTAGCGTACCGTGGGTTCGAATCCCACCCTCTCCGCCAATAATTTAAGAGTTAGATAAATTGATAATATCTAACTTTTATTTATAAAAATATATGGAGATGTACCCAAGTGGTGAAGGGGACTGTTTGCTAAACAGTTAGGTCCCGAAAGGGGCGCGGAGGTTCGAACCCTCTCATCTCCGCCAAAAGGATATAAAGGATTAATTCTTTATATCTTTTTTTTGTTAAATTCGACAAAAATATATTTACAAAAATAATTTTTTATATTAAGATAGAAATAACTGGGTACAAAAATATATTGATAATTATAAAAAAATAAGGTATAATTAAATTAGAAAGTAAAAGAAAATCTAAAAAAGAAATATCATATATAAAGGATAGGAGGATAGAATATGAAAATAAATAAAAAGAAATTAATTGCTATATGTATTATTTTTATAATATCTATTCTTTTTATCAGCCAAGTAGTACAAGCTAAAATTATGGGTGAAGGAGCGGAAGAATCAATTCTTAATCCAGAAGATTACAAACCATCCTCAACAAGTAGCGTAAGCGGTGCAAGCAAGCTGGAAGAAATAGGAAATAATATGATTGGGGTTATACAAGTTATTGGTTCAATTAGTTCTGTTATCGCATTAGTCATAATTGGTATTAAATATGTTGTAGGAAGTGCTGAAGAAAAAGCAGAATATAAACAAACATTAAAACCATATCTTATTGGTGCAATACTATTATTTGGAATAACCAATATCTTAAGTATAATAGTAGATGTAATGGCAGTTTTTTAAAGAAATGGAGGAAAAAATATATGAAGAAAAATATTATTTGCATATGTATTTTAAGTCTATTTCTTATAATGATATATCCAATGAACACACAAGCTGTATCAATTGATGATATATTTACAGGTGCTGATAATTTTATAGAAAAAGGCGGAGGTCAAAGTGGTGTAAGTACGACAATTGATGATACAGCGCTAAAAAATACTTCTAATTTTTTATATAATACATTGCTAGGAATCAGTATGATTACAGCAGTTATTGTAGGAATGGTTTTAGGAATAAAATATATGTATGCAACTTCAGAAGATAAAGCAGAGATAAAACAGACATTACCAGCGTATATAGTATCTTGTGTTGTTGTATTTGGCGCTTTTGCAATATGGAAAGTGCTTGTAAACATAATTCAATAAGGAGTAGATAAATGAAACAAAAAAGAATTGTAAAAATGATTATAAACATAATATTACTTAGTATGGTGATATTTATAAGTTTACCAAAAAATATGAGTATGGCCGCACTTACAATTGGAAGTCTTACAGGTAATACATCAGGAACAACATATATTCAGACAACAGGTAACAAGATTATTCAGATTGTAAGTACAATAGGTTCTATATTATCTGTAATTGTTATTATTGTTTTAGGTATAAAATATATGATGGGTAGTATTGAAGAAAAAGCAGAATACAAAAAAACAATGCTACCTTATCTAATAGGATCAGCGTTTATATTTGCTGCATCCAATATAGCAAATATTGTTTTTCAAGTTGCAATAAATATTTAAATATGCTATAATAAATTTACCTAGAAAGCAAAAGAATATATAAATAAAAGGAGGAAAAAACATGAAAAGAACTGTAAAAATATTACTAGTTGCAATAATTGTATTAATGACGTTAACAATAACAGTTAATGCAGCATCATCAGGAGTAGCACCAACACCATTTACAGGGGGAGGAGCATCAGTTAGTTCTATTCAGAATATTGGTAACCAAATTATTCAGATTGTGAGTACAATAGGTTCTATTGCATCAGTTATTGTTTTAGTTGTTTTAGGTATAAAATATATGATGGGTAGTGCTGAAGAAAAAGCAGAATACAAGAAAACATTATTACCATACATCATTGGTGCAGCATTTGTATTTGCGGCTTCAACAATTGCAACATTTGTATTCAATTTTACATCTAATTTAGGTGGCTAGTAAAATTAAAAAATATAAAAATAGAACTTGGTTTATATCAAATAACCAAGTTTTATTTTTGGATAATGAAAACCCCCTGTTTTACAGGGGGTTCTAAAAGCTTCTAGCTATGAGTAGAAAAATTCCTCCTTTTTGATATAATAAAT
>CAMMWP010000002.1 GCA_946500615.1 uncultured Clostridium sp.
AACGCGGGCTTTAAAATGCTATAGATAGAGAAAATGTTTAAGAAAGCCCGCTATTATTCTTATTTTGTGACAAATATTATTTTTTGTCTATCGTAATATGCACATCTCGTAATTGGTCACGCCTTACATAACTTGGTGCACCCATCATTAAATCTTGGGCTTTACTACTTAATGGAAAGGCAATTACTTCCCTAATTGTATCAGAATTAGATAATAACATTAGCATTCTATCAATTCCCGGTGCAATACCAGCATGTGGAGGAGTGCCGAATTGAAAGGCTTTATATAAAGCACCAAATTTGTTTTTTACTTCTTCTTCTGTATAACCAGCCATAGTAAACGATTTTAACATGATATGGATATCATGGTTTCTAACTGCTCCAGAAGAAAGTTCAACTCCATTACATACGATATCATATTGATAAGCTAAAATATCCAAAGGATTTTCATTTTCTAAAGCTTCTAATCCGCCTTGCGGCATAGAAAATGGGTTATGGCTAAAGCTAATTTTTCCATGCTCATCAAGTTCAAACATTGGAAAGTCAATAATCCAACAAAATTTGAAAACATTATTATCAATTAAATCAAGTCTTTTTCCAAGTTCATCCCTAATTTGTCCGGATAAAGTTTCAACAATTCCAGAAATTTCAGCAATAAAGAATAAGCAATCGCCTGGTTTCGAATTTGTTCTTTTGCACATTTCAATTCTAGCATCATTAGGTATGAATTTAGCGATAGGACCTTGAAAACTTCCATCATCTAAAATTCTAAGCCATGCTAGCCCTTTTGCCTTTAAGTCTTTTATAGCATAATCTGTCATACCTTCGAAAAAGCTTCTTGGCTGGTCTGCTACATCGTGTGTAGAGATAATTCTAATAATTTTTCCTTGAAAAGCACGTAAATCTACATGTTCAAAAATATCTGTCACATCAACAATTTCCAAAGGATTTCGTAAATCTGGTTTATCTGTTCCATATTTTAACATTGCTTCTTTATATGGGATTCTTGGGAAAGGATATTCTGGGATTTTTTTATCTGAAAATTGTTTAAATGTATTGTAGATAACAGGTTCTATTGCTTGAAATACATCTTCCTGTGTTGCAAAACTCATTTCCATATCTAGTTGATAGAATTCACCGGGTGCTCTGTCAGCTCTTGCATCTTCATCTCTAAAACAAGGAGCAATTTGAAAATATTTATCAATACCAGAAACCATTAGTAATTGTTTGAATTGTTGAGGAGCTTGTGGTAAAGCATAAAATTTTCCGGGATGTAATCTACTAGGAACTAAATAATCTCTAGCACCTTCTGGAGAAGAACTTGTAAGGATAGGAGTTTGCACTTCTAAAAACCCTTGTTCAATCATTTGTGTTCTTAAAAATTGAATGACTTTTGCTCTTAATAATAAATTATTTTTTAATGTATCATTTCGTAAATCAAGGTAGCGATATTGCAATCGTAAATCTTCTCTTACGTCTTGGCTACCATTGATTTCAAAAGGGAGATTTTGCGTTCTTTTGCTTAGAATTTTAATATCTTCAATTCGAATTTCAACTAAACCAGTTTTTAGTTTGGGGTTAATCGTTTCTTCATCACGTTTTTTTACTGTACCATATACACTAACAGTCGATTCTATGGGAATATGTGATGCAAAATCTACATCTTCGGCTTTTCCCGAAGTGACAACTTGTGTAATTCCATACATATCACGTATGTCTAAAAAAACTAACCCTCCTAAATCTCTTATAGTTTGAACCCAGCCACTAATTCTGACTTGTTTTCCTACATCATCTAATGTGATTTCATTACAGTTGTGTGTTCTGTACTCATTCATATTTCTTACCTCCTCTAAATTTGTTAGAGCATAGTTTGTATTCCCAAATCGTTTTTGGGTACAAAAAAACGCCCTTTGCAAAATTGCAGGGACGAAATTAATCCGCGGTACCACCCAGCTTGAAAACTAAATACATGTAAATATATATCTTATTTTCCACTTTATTTAAAATTGCTCCAATGTGTTTCACAAGTTTAGGTTGACCTTAAAGGGCTTTCAGCCGGTGACCCTTATTCTCTAAAAGTAACTTCTAATTGCTTTCATTGTACAAACGCAACGATATTAAAAAATATTAACTACTATTTTACACAGTTTGTGTCATTTTGTCAAGAAATATACATAAAAAAATATTTAAAAAAGCCCGCTATTGTTTTTCTTATTAACTAGTAACTTTACTGTATTTTATCATGTTATAATTTTAGTTTGTGGTTTTGTGGTTAAGTACATGATATTTTAAAAACTTTCTTTTTTTACATTATCAATAATTGTTGCTGAAATAATAAAACTAACAGCAGAATTCAAACCAAGTGCAATACCTAAAAGGCCAATATAATATATAATAGGGTATGTAAAAAATAGCATATATGTAAGAAGGATTGCTGTTGCCAGTAAACAAATGACAAAAGAAGAGAAAAGACCAAGTCTCAAAATGTGTAATATTTTTTTATCTAAATTTTTATAATTTTGTATCAAGATTTTAATCATAAATGTAACACCTCTATCCATAAAATACTATATCTATGGTATCATGAAGTAGAAAGAAAAACAATGGAAGTTTTCGCCAGTATTTTCGAATACGATAATTTTTGTTACAGTTCATATAAGAATTTCTAAAATAATTCTGGCCGCATTCAAATCTTACAATATACCATATGGTTACTCTTAGGTTAGAAAGTCTGAACGATAACTAATTTTTAAAATTTCAGAACGAAAAACCAATAAACAAAAAACAACTTTTTATTATAAAAAAGTTGCTTTTAATAAAAACTATGCATAATCTTTATTTAGTCTTAAGCCATAGCTGCATTTAATTTTTTTGATAAACTAGATTTTTTTCTAGCTGCTGTGTTTTTTACAATAACACCTTTTGTACAAGCTTGATCTATTTTTTTAGTTGCTTCAGAAAATAGAACTTTAGCTTCTTCTAAATTTCCAGCTTCAATCGCTTCTTCAAATTTTCTAACAGCTGATTTATATCCAGATTTTATCATATTATTTCTTAAAGTTTTTTTCTCAATTACTTTAACTCTCTTTTTAGCTGATTTAATATTTGGCATCTTTATAAGCACCTCCTCTTAGTCAATTATTCATTATAACATGTGATATTCTAACACATTTTTTTATGAAATGCAAGTAAATTTTACAATTTCTTATTGTATTATAAAAAAACTTATGGTATATTTTTATATAGGGGAATAAAAACTAAATTATAGACTTGACCTTTTCGCTCAATTTTAAGAAAATCTAATATTTTTTTAATGTACACAGTTTTACTTTTTGAACGATTTGGCATGTCCCTAAAGGAGGAATAAAAATGATAGCAATTGGTTGTGACCATGGAGGATTTAAATTAAAAGAAGAAATTAAAAAATATCTAGATGAAAAAGATATACAATATATAGATTGTGGTTGTATGACAGAAGAAAGGGTAGATTATCCTAATATAGCTAAGGAAGTTGCTGTTTCTGTACAAACAGGTAAAGCAGAAAAAGGAATTTTGATTTGTCGTTCTGGATTAGGAATGAGTATTGTAGCAAATAAATTTAAAGGAATTAGAAGTACACCATGTTATAATGAAGAAACAGCTAAATTTTCTAGACTTCATAATGATAGCAATGTTTTAGCATTAGGTGCTGATTATGTAACTGTAAACGAAGCCATTTGTATATTGAGAATGTGGTTAGCAACAGAATTTGAAGGTGGAAGACATCTAGAAAGAGTAAAAATTATTGAAGAAATAGAAAACGAAAATATGAAATAGATACGGAGGAAATGCTTATGTGGGGAGATATTGCAATTGCATTTTTACTGGCATTTATTGTAACATTTATGGCTACACCATATACAATAAAAATAGCACATAAAGTAGGTGCAGTTGATGTTCCAAAAGACCAAAGAAGAATGCATAAAAAAGCAATGCCCAAATTCGGTGGACCAGCAGTCATATTAGGTTTTCTGGTTTCTGTTATCTACTTGTTGATTGTAATGAGCATAGAAAATTCTATTAATTTATTTCGGAATAGAACAATATGGAAAAAAACTGTTAGGAATGTTTTTAGGAATATTGATTATTTCAATTACTTGTATAGTAGATGATATAAAAACAATAAAACCTATAACAAAGTTAATAGGACAATTATTAGCAGCGATTGTTACTGTTGCATTTGGCGTAAGAATAGAAGATATTACATTACCATTTCTAAATACAATAGAAATGCAAGAAATGTTTTCAATTATCATAACAGTAATATGGATTGTAGGTGTTACAAATGCAATTAATTTAATTGATGGACTAGATGGATTGTCTTCAGGAATATCTGTCATATCAGCCATTTCATTATTAATTATATTTGTATTAAATGATTCACCAATGGTGGCTATCTTATTAATAACTGCACTAGCAGGAGCATTAGTTGGATTTTTACCATTCAATTTTGCACCAGCAAAAACATTTATAGGAGATACTGGATCAAATTTCTTAGGATTTTCATTATCCATTATTTCTATATTAGGAGTAGCAAAAACTTATACCGCAGCGGTTATTGTATTACCATTAATTGTTTTGGGGTTACCATTATTTGATACATTTTGGGCAATTATTAGGAGATTAATAAAAGGAAAGTCTATTAAAGCTATATTTAAAGCAGATAAAGGACATTTACATCATAGGATTGTATCAAAAGGATTTAGTCAAAAACAAGCAGTTTTAATATTGTATGGAATTAGTGCTACATTTGGAATATTTGCAGTGATTATGCTAGAAAGTGGAATATGGAAGGCATTATCATTTTTACTTATGGTAATTGTAGCAATTAGTTTGGGATATAGGAATTTTAAGACAGAAAAATCAGACAATCAACGATATGAATGTATAGAGTGTAAATATATTTATAATCCTAAGTTTGGAAATGAAAAAGCAGGAATCACACCGGGAACACCGTTTGAGGATTTGCCAGATGATTGGGTTTGTCCGGTTTGTGGAGAAGGAAAAGATATGTTTGAAATACATCAATAAAAGAAATGAGGTTAGGCAAAATGTCAGATAAAATGATAAAATTTTTAGCGTATGAAGGAAGAATTTCAGTTATATGTGCAGATACAACCAAAATGGTAGAAGAAGCAAGAAAGATACATGATATGAGTCCAGTAGTAACTGCTGCATTTGGAAGACTACTAACCATAACAGCAATTATGGCAACAGAAATGAAAAGTAGTAAAGATAAATTAACAGTTCAACTAAAAGGAAATGGTCCAATAGGTGTTATGATTGTAACAGCCAATAACAAGCCAATCGTAAAAGGGTATGTAACAAATCCAGTTATAGAATTACCATTAAATGAAGATGGAAAATTGGATGTTAGTGGAGCTGTAGGGTATGAAGGATATATTAATGTTGTAAAAGATATTGGGCTAAAAGATCCATATATTGGAATATCTCCATTGATATCTGGAGAAATAGCAGAAGATTTTGCAAACTATTTTGTTAATTCAGAACAAAGAAATTCAGCAGTGGCTTTAGGGGTATTGGTAGATAAAAATGGTGTAAGAGCAAGCGGAGGATATTTAATCAATCCTATGCCAGATGCAACAGAAGAAGATATATCAAAAGTTGAGCAATCTATATTTAAAGCGGGTGCTATGTCTAAAATGTTAGATCAGAACTTATCTTTAGTAGAAATTGCTAAAAAAGTAACAGGAGATGAAAATGTTAAAATTATAGAAGATAGTATTATTCCAGAATTTAAATGTGATTGTTCAAAAGAACATATGGAAGATGCATTAATGACAATTGGAGAAGAAGAGTTAAAAGATATACTAGAAAAAGAAGGAAAAGCAGAATTGGTTTGTCATTTTTGTAATAAACAATATCAATTTGATAGAAGTGAATTAGAAAATATTTTAAAAAATATAGAAAAAAGTGTAACCAAAATAGAAAAAAATGACAAATAATAGAAGAAAGCAATACAAAGTAAGGATAAGAAAAGCTTAAGAATAGTTAAGATTTCTAATTATTGACAAATTTTGCAAATGAAAATATAATAGTTAAGATAGTAAAATATGTGAAAAACGACTTTGCCTCATGTGTAAAATCATGAAATAATTTTACACAAATATAAGAAACTTCATCTTGTTATATACGGAAAATCTTATATGTAGTTAGGATAAAAGTTGATTTTTTATCAAATAAAAAAGGAGAAATGAACATGGAAAAAGAAGTATTTATATTTGGACATAAAAAACCAGACACAGACTCAATATGTGCAAGTTTAGTAAGAGAAAGATTAGATAAGAAAAATGGCTGGAACTGTACAACAGCAAGAAGATTGGGAAAAGTTAATAAAGAAACACAATATGTATTAAGTTATTTAAATATAGAAGCACCAGAAATGATAGATGAAGTAGGAGAAGGACAAGCTGTTTGCTTAGTTGATCATAATGAATTTAAACAAAGTGTGGAAGGGATAGAAAAAGCAAAAATTTTATCAGTAACAGATCATCATAGAATAGCAAATTTCGAAACAACAGAGCCTTTATATTATACAGCAAAACCATATGGATGTACATGTACAATTCTATTTGAAGAATATAAAGCATATGGACATGAAATTAGTAAAGAAGAAGCCATACTAATGGCAAGTGCGATTATTTCAGATACATTATTATTAAAATCACCAACAACAACAGAATATGATAAAAAAGCATTAGCAGAATTAGCAGAGATAGCAGAAATAGATATGGAAAAATATGGTCTAGAAATGTTAAAAGCAGGAACTGATTTAGGAGATTTTTCAGAAGCAGAGTTAGTAAATCTAGATGCAAAAGAGTTTGAAAAAGATAATAATAAATTTGTTATTGCACAAGTAAATACAGTTAGTATAGAAGATGTATTACAAAGACAAGCAGATTTAGAAGAAGCAATGAATCGTGAGATAGAAAAGAAAGGTCTACAATTATTTGCTTTTGTTATAACAGATATTTTACATAGCGATTCAGAAATAATTGCTTTGGGAAATAGAACAGATGCTGTAGAAAAAGCATTTGATGTAACATTAGAAAATAATAGAGCATTATTAAAAAATGTAGTTTCAAGAAAAAAACAGTTATTGCCAAATATTGATAAAAATATGTAGTAACAAACATAAGCATATGATTAGGAGGAAAAAATGTACAACATTACGATTATCATTCCTATCTATAACTCAGAAAAATATTTAAAAGATTTATTAGAATCCATTGTTCATCAGACAATGGATTTTAGAACGATACAAGTTATTATGGTAGATGATTTTTCAAAAGATAATTCAACCAAAATCATGGATGAATATACACAAAAATATGACAATTTTATGAGTATAAAATTAAATAAAAATCATAGAATAGCTGGAACATCTAGAAATGAAGGCATGAAAAGAGCAGAAGGAAAATATTTGATGTTTGCAGACTCTGATGACTTTTATCCATCAAATGCATGTGAAATTTTATTTGATGAAATCGAAAAGAAAAAAGCAGATTTTATTACAGCCAACTATGTAAATGCAGATTTTGATGGAACAGTTTGGGAAAACCCAATATTTGATCAAGAAAAATATAAAGATTTTAAATTAAGTATTACCGATTATACAAAATCGTTTTTTATTTTAAATTCATCAGCTTGCAACAAAATTTTTAGAAAGACTTTTGTAGAAGAAAATAAAGTGCAGTTTTTAGAAGAAGTTCCAGCAGAAGATGCGTATTTTACAACTTCTTGTTTCATGAAATCAAATAAAGTATACTACACAAATAAAATTGTCTATTGTTATAGACAAAGAAATGAAGGAAATAGAAGAAAAAAATCTGTATCATTTAATTGTTCAAGGGATTATTTTTCAAGAATTAATAAAGCATATAAAGCTATTTATGAAAATTTTAAAAATAATGGTTATATAGGTTTTTATCGATATACGTATGCTAAAAATATGTCATATATGTTGTACAAATTTATTGATTCAAGTCAACTTACCTATGAACAAAGAATTGATATTTTAAAGGAAATGCGATGGTTTTATGAACTGAGTAGCATATTAAAAGTACCAGCCGCACAAATTTCATTAAGAATGGTTATCAATAAAATATTAGAAGAAGATTATGATGAAGCAATCAATTATTGCAAAATTATAGCAGAAATTAGAACACAGTTACCAAAAGAAGTTAGAGAAAATATGTCAAGACCAGACGCAAAAATGTATAAAGAATTATCTGAATATGACGATGAATTCAGAAAGGAAAATTAGATGTTTAAATTAAAATTTGCTAAAACATGTGATAATACAATTTTTGAAAAATACCATTTAAAACCAGTTGTGGAAGATTATTATATAGCAAAAGAAGAAATGTTTTGTATAGCAGATGGCGTTACAAGAGATTCAATAGAAGGAAAAGCAGTACCATATCCAAAAAATGAAAAAGAGGCAACAGCATGGGTACAAACATATCCAAATCCAAGTGGTGCATTTGAATCGGCAAAGATTTGTAGTAATCAATTCATACAATATTTAGAAGCAGGTGACAGACAAAAGATTTCTAAAAATAAAATATTAGAAATTGTTAAAAACGTAAATCAAGATATTCTAAAGATAAATGAAAATAGACAAATTGATTATTTAGCAAATGATTATTATGGTTGTGTAGCAGTGGGAGGATATATTTCCTCTAACACATTATATTGCTTCTCAATAGGAGATTGTCACATAATCACACTAGATGAAAATGCCCATATCCAATTTGAAACAATCAATAATCATAAAGCATTTGAAGACTATTTAGAAAATGTATATTGTAAACAACATACATATGATTGGAATTGTGCAAAAGATAGAATGATGGTAAGAAGAGATTATAGAAATAAACCAGAAGTGAAATATAATGGAAAAGAGGTATCTTTTGGAATATTAACAGGAGAAAAAGAAGCAGAGCATTATATAGAGACATATGCAGTAGATTTGACAAATGTAAAATATATATGTGCTTATTCAGACGGATGTGAGCCATATTTTAAAGATAAAGAAATCATCAAGAAAATATTAGAAAAACCAGAAATAATTGAAAGAGAAGGAAAAGAAAGAACATTAGTCATATATGAATATGAAAAATAGTTTAGAAAACAATTACTTAATGAAATTGAGAAAGTAGATTGAGAAGAAAGGAACGATAAATCAGTGGAGAAGGAAATTGTGTTAATAACTGGTGGAGATGGTCATATTGCAAAAGAAATTGTAAAGAAATATTTGCAAGCAGGCAGTATTGTGATTGCAACAGATATTCATGAAAATACAACAAGTCATGAATTTAGAAATTATGAAAATTATGAATATTATAAAGTAGATTCAACCAATATAGAAGAGTTGAAAGACATTCATAAAAAAATCAAAGGAAAATATGGCAGAATAACACACTTAATTAGTGCAGTGGGAAGACCAATGAAAACAGAAATAGATGGAATAGAGTCAGTAACATTTAAAGAGATAGAAAAATCTATCAGTCTAAATTTAACAAGTCACATCTATACAGTAAAAATATTTTTAGATTTATTAGAAAAAGAAACAGGAACGAATAAAACAATCACATTAATATCTTCTATTAATGCACTAAAATCGTTTAACTTACCAGTATATAGTTCTGCTAAAGCAGGAATTTATGGGTTTATGAAATCTTTAACAAAAGAATTAGGGAGAAAAAACATTAGAATCAATGTCATTTCTCCGGGAACAGTGCCAACGATGGAAGAAATGCAAAGTAATGGCAATTTTTATAATTATAGGTATAAAGAGATGTTAGCACTAAATGAATTTACAAGGCAAACTGACATCGCAGATGCCGTATATGCTTTGACGAATATTACTAAGGCGATTACAGGGCAGAATATAGTAGTGGATTCTGGTCAAATTTCATAAGGAAGAATATAGGCAGGATTGTTCATATGATACAGTGAGTCATATTGTAGCAAGCCTGTATTTTTATTTCTTTTAAAAATAGAAATTGTTCCAGAATTTTGGTTAGCACAAAATAGATAATTTTGTGTCATATCAAACTGGATATCGCGAGGTGTTTTTCCAAAACAAGAAATTGTCTGTGTGAATGTTAAAGTGGGATATGTTGTAAATACATAGATACTGTTTTTTCCTCTAATACTCATATATATAAATTGACCATCCTCGCTAATTTTAATAGCACACCCAGTATCTCCATCCATTTTATCATTGATAATAGGAATGCAATGGACTAAATGAAATCCAGACAACTCAGAAAAAGTAAAATGGTATAATTCACAGGAGTTTTCCGTGATGACATATACATTATTGGTATAGATAGCTAAATGTCTAGGCTCTGTATGAGCAGGAAAAGTATAAATTCCAATTTCTTCTAAACATAAAGTTTGCTTTTCGAAAATAATTTTATAGGCGTATAATGTATTATCTCCTAAATCAGTAACAAATAAAGTAGATTTATCCTCTGAAAGAGCAAGATGATGAATGCGAGAGTGAGAAGTATATGTTTTGTGATATATAAGAGATATAACACAACCATGATCATCAAGCAGAAAAACATCAATGGTGCCATCTCCGTAATTGGCAATATATAATAAATTTCGTAAATCATCTAATAAAATATAACAAGGACCTTTTCCTAAAATAGAATATGCCGTATGATCTAAAAAGTTAGGAGATACACAAATCAAAGCACCATTTTGATAGATGTTTCTTTGTGAATATTCTATAATTCCATAAATTTTATCTTTAGAAAAGCAAAGAGAGGAACAATTTTCGAAAGTGTCTAATGTATTTAATAAGGAGAAAGAACCTTGATGAAATTGTAGTGAATAGATTCCATTTTGACTATATGTTCCAATAATAAAGTTTTGAGACATAAAAAAACCTCCATAGATAAATTTCTATTAATACTATAATAAAATAAAGATTAAAAATCAATAGTATAAAATCAACTCGCATGTAGTTCGTTGATTTAATAAACAGTTGAATAAAAGAATGCAGAACGGCTTGTTTTTTGACGAAAAATAGTATATAGTATACAAAGAAGAGAGGAGATACACATGTATTTAAAAAGATTAGAATTACAAGGATTTAAATCATTTGCAGACAAAACCGTATTAGAATTTATGCCGGGAATTACAAGTGTTATAGGTCCAAATGGATCGGGAAAAAGTAATATATCAGATGCCATTAGATGGGTATTGGGAGAGCAAAGTATGAAATCATTAAGAGGTTCTAAATCATTGGACATCATCTTTGCAGGTACACAAAATAGAAAATCATTGGGGTTTGCAGAAGCATCTTTAGTGTTTGATAATACAGATGGAACATTACCGATTGAATATACAGAAGTAACAGTTACTAGAAAATTATATAGAAGTGGGGAAACAGGGTATTATATCAATAAAGTGCCATGTAGGCTAAAAGATGTATTAGAACTATTCATGGATACAGGAATTGGAAAAGATGGTTATTCTATCATAGGGCAAGGGAAAATAGATGAAATTTTAAGTAATAAATCAGAAGATAGAAGACATATTTTTGAAGAAGCAGCAGGAATTGTAAAATATAGAGTAAGAAAAGTAGAAAGTGAAAAGAAATTAGAACATACAAAATTAAATCTTCTTAGAATTAATGATATATTATCAGAAATTGAAACCAATATAGAACCATTAAAAGAGCAATCTGAAAAGGCAAAAAAATACTTAAATTTAAGAGAAGAATTAAAAAATATTGAAATTGGTTTATTTTTATACAATATAGAAAAATATAAAAAAGATTTAGAAGACATTGTAAAAGATGAAGAAATATATAAAACACAATGTAATGATGAAGAAGGTAGATTAGAAAGAATAAAAGCATTAAAAGAAGAATTAAAATCAGAAATCGAACATATTACAGAAACAATAGAAGAAATGTCTAATTTAGGGTTTGAAAGTAAAAAAGAGATTGAAATGTTACATTCTGATATTAATGTATCTAATACAAGAATTGAAAACAATAAGCAAAATAAAGTGCGATTTGAAAAGGAAATTGAAGAACTAAAAACAAGATTAGAAGAATTGAAAGAAGAGCAAAAACAGAAAGAAGAAAAGAAAGAAAATTTAAAACAAAACCGAGAAAAATTTGCGAAAGAGCTAGAACAAAAAGAAAAAGAATTAGCAGAAATTACAAAAAAGTTATCTAGCAAAGAATTAGAAATAGAAGCTCATAAAAAAACAGTAGAAGAAAATACAGATAGAAAATATGAATTACAAGCCAATATCAGTGAACAAGACATCAATTATCAAAATTATCAAAAAAGACAAACTCAAATTAAAAATGAAATAACAGGCAACATTTCTGAACTAGATAATACCAGAATGAAAAAAGAAGAAATTGCAAAAGAATTTTATGAGATAGAAAGTAAGCGAAATAAAGCTTTAGCAGACTTAGAAGAAGTAAATATGGAAAAACAAGAAGCAGATAGAAAAATAAAAGATTTCGATAGCAAAATGAATATGCTTTTAGGAGAGAAGAGAATTAAAGAATCAAAACTAAAATTTTTAATCGAAACAGAAAAAGAAAAAGAAGGATATATCAAAAGTGTAAAAACATTATTAAAAGATTGTGAGACAACAAAAGAATTAGGAAAAGGTATGCATGGTGTTTTAGCAAATATTATAGAAGTACCAGAAAGTTATCAAACAGCAATCGAAATGTGTTTAGGAAGTAGTTTACAAAATATTGTAACAGAAAATGAAGAAGATGCAAAAAGATTAATTGAACATTTAAGAAAAAATAACATAGGAAGAGCATCATTTCTACCAATCACATCAGTAAGAGGAAAGAAGCTTGAAAAAATAAAAGGAAAAAATACAGGAATTATTGGAATTGCTTCAGACGTTATTCAATATAGCAAAAAATATGAAAATATTATCTTAAATCTACTAGGAAGAACAGTCATTGTGCAAGACATGGAGACAGCGATTAGAGTAGCAAAAGATAATGGATATAGCTTTAGAATTATTACAATTCAAGGAGATGTGATTAATCCGTCAGGTGCAATAACAGGAGGTTCTGTTTCTAAGAAAACAGTCAATATTTTAGGTAGAGGAAGAGAAATTGAAAAATTGCAAAAAGAGATAAAAAAATTAGACGAGCAAATACAAAAGTTAGAAACAGAAAAAAATACGTACCAACAATCGATTGAAAATGTTTTAGAAATAGCCTCATCTTTAGAAAAACAATTGCAAGAAACAGAAATTACATATGCAACAGGAAAAGAAAAAATGAATGCAATAGAAGAAAATATTCATCGAATTGAAGCTAGATTAAGCAAACTAAAAGAGGAAGATAAAAAATTAGAAGAGCAAAAAGAAGAGAATATAAAAAATAAGAAAGCCTTACAAGAAAAGATCATTACAATTAATGAAGAAAATGAGAAACGTAAGCAAATGATTGCAGAATTTGCAGAGCTAAATAAAGATAATCAAATATATGTTGATGATTTAAATTTTGATATTACCAATTTGAAGATTTCAGTATCTTCTTTTGATGAAAGCGAAAACTCAATAGAAGAAATACAACAAAGAATTGTTTCTGAAACAGAAAGTACGAATAAGAGTATTGAAAATAAACAGACGCAAATTGAACACATTATACAAGATAATCTTCATTTAGAAAAAGCAATTGAAGAAATCAAAGAAAAGATAGAAAAAATTAAAGAAGAAGTAAAAAATAGTGGTTCTAAAGTAGAAGAATTAAAACAAAAAAGAGCAGAGAAGAATGAAAAATTAGCACAACAAGAAGAAGAAATTAATGCTAAATTTAAAGTGATTGAAGATTTAAAATCTCAAATAGTAAAAATTGATGTGAAAAAAACAAAATTGGAAGAAGATATCAATGAAATTATTAATAAGATGTGGGAAGAATATGAATTAACACCAAACAATGTTGTAGATTATAAAAGACCGGACAATATACAATTAACACAAAAGAAAGTAAAAGATTTACGAAATGAAATTAAAGAACTAGGAAGTGTGAATGTTGATTCCATAGAAGAATATAAAAATTTAAAAGATAGATATGATTTTATGTGTGAACAAAGAGTAGATTTGGAGAGTACAATGGCAAAATTAAGGAAAATCATTTCAGATATGACAAATATTATGAAAGAACAATTTAAAGAAAAATTTGAGATGATTAATAAAAATTTTGCAGAGGTATTTAAAGAATTGTTTGGAGGAGGAAATGCAAGTTTAACATTAGAGGATAAAGAAAATATTCTAGAATGTGGAATAGAGATAACTGTACAACCACCCGGGAAAAAATTGCAAAATATGATGTTATTATCTGGTGGAGAAAAGGCATTTACAGCGATTGCTTTATTGTTTGCTATTTTAAAAATTAATCCAGCACCATTTTGTGTATTGGATGAAATTGAAGCAGCATTAGATGATGTGAATGTTTATCGATATGCAGAATATTTAAAGAAGTTTTCTGAAAATACGCAATTCTTAGTCATTACACATAGAAAAGGTACAATGGAAGCAGCAGATACTGTTTATGGCATTACGATGGAGGAAAATGGTATATCTAAATTGTTATCGATGAAATTAGCATAGCGTTTTAGTGAATAGTTCTTAAAATCTTTTCTAAAGGGAATTTTTGAGACATGCCCATTTTTACGTATGATAATAGGGACGAAAATTTTAATAATGTTTTAAAATTTTCGTCCCTATTATCATATTTTATAATTAGGGTTTTCAAAAAGATTTTCTATAGGTACATCTAAAATTTGGCTTATTTTCCATAAAGTGTAAACACTAATTCCTTGAGGGATCTTTTCACTTTCTAAATTACCTATTAAAGCTGTGGAAACATTTACCAATTCTGCTAATTGTTCTTGTGTCATTTTCCCTTTTTGTAAATTATATAGATTTCTATAATATTTTACATTTTTTCCAATAATTTTAAATAATTCACTAGAATCAAGATTTTTCATATGAACTCCTTTTTATAGAATAATATTGATATAAATAAAAATAATAAATTATGTAAGTCCTTCATCATGCAAAAAGCCTAATTTTACTGTTATATTGAGAATAATGTGTATTTTACTACAAAAGTTTATATGACTTTTGACATTAATATCTTTTTTATATTTTCTAATTTTGATTAACAATTTTCAATATATTCAAAATGATATTTTATCATTGACAATGATAAATGAATGTTATATAATTTGTTAGAATAAGAGTGGTACAAATGGAAAAGATAATATGAGGAGGACAAATGATATGAGTAAAGAAAAGGGAATAACATTGATAGCACTGGTTATAACAATCATTGTACTGTTAGTATTGGCTGGTGTAACAATCTCTATGTTAAGTGGAGATAATGGAATATTAACAAATGCAACTCGAGCAAAATATGCTACAGAGCTTGCACAATATAAAGAAGAATTAGAAATTTATAAAGCTAATAAATTATTAGAGAATATAGATTTTGATGAAGAGAGTCTATTTTCAGCAGAAAATAGTTTAGAATATAATACTAAAACAGATGAAGAAAATGGAAATATATATGATGTCATATCAAGTTTAAAGGGAAGTCATTTTGCAGGGAAATTAGAAGTAATAAAAGGAGAACTATTATTAAATTCACAAGATAAGACAGAAGTAAAGGTAGCTCAAAGTGTAGGAATAGAAGTAAATCCATATGAAATTATAGATGGGGTATTGATTTCGTCAGATGGAAATTTACTGTTAATGGATAGTTCTGGAACTTTAAGATTGCCGGAAACAGTGTCTGAAATAGATGAAGGAGCGTTTGCAAATCTAGAAGGATTAAAAACAATCATAATACCTGGAACAGTCAAAAGGATAGAAACTAGTGCCTTTGCATATAATTCTACGCTTGAAACAGTAATAATGGAAGACGGTGTAGAATATATAGGAAGCAGAGCTTTCCAACAATGTCCAAATTTGCAAACAGTACAAATGCCAAATAGTGTAAATACAATGGGGACACAAGCTTTTTATTATGATAGAAAATTGTCAAATATTAATATTTCAACTGGACTAGATAAAATTTCAGCACATTGTTTCGTACAAACTAATATTAAAAATATTGAAATTCCGGCAGGAATACAAAGAATAGAAGGATATGCATTTGAAAAATGTAGTAATTTAGAAAGTATAAAAATTTCTGAAACAGTCACCTATATATCAGATACAGCATTTACGCAATCTCCAAATTTAAAAGATGTGATTATCGATGAAAATAATAAGAATTTTTATTATAGTGATGGATTTTTATTAGGAAATAATAGAAAAAATATAGTGCTAATATTACAAGAAGCCATAAAAAACAATACACTTGTAATACCAGATACAGTAACAACATTAGGTCAAGATCAAATAAAAATATATAGTCAAATACAAACTATTGAAATTCCTGCAAGTGTAGATACCATAAATGCACGTTTTATAACGAATAGCATAAGTGCAGTAATAATTGATAAGAATAATTCCACTTATGAAACATATCAAGATGGTATATATACAAAAGATGGAAAAAAAATTGTTAGATATTATGGGGATTCAGAAAGTGTAACTATAAAGGATGGTGTAGAAATAATACAAGAGTATGCATTTTTTGATGCACGAGTAAAAATTACCAATGTAGTACTTCCTAATTCACTAAAAACTATTGAAGGTCAAGTGTTTTATCGGGAATACATTGAAGAACTTAGCATTGGGGGATAATGTGGAAAATATAAGTGGATTATCTTTTTATAATGCTGGAATTGAAACGATTACGATAAGCAATAATAATCCTAATTATATTGTAAAAGATGGAGCTATATATAGTAAAGATGGAACCATTCTTATAACACCTGTAAAAAGAACAATAACTTCATTTGAAATCCCAACAGGTGTAAAAGAAATTGCGGATTATGCTTTTCATGTTTTTTCAAAATTAGAAAGTGTAAGTATACCAAATACAGTAGAGAAAATAGGTTCTTCATTTAATTTTTGTAACAGTTTAACAACAATTGAAATTCCCTCAAGTGTAACAAATATGTCTAATAATTGTTTTTTAGAGTCACCAAATTTGAAAAAGATAATAATTCATAATAAAGATTTAAAAGGTAGTCCATGGGGATGTATTATCGGAGATAAAGCTGTTGAATGGAAATAATCTAATGTCATTTTGTGTATTGGATGAAATGGAAGCAGCAGATACTGTTTATGGTATTACGATGGAGGAAAATGGTATATCTAAATTGTTATCGATGAAATTAAAGAACGCGAAGGATTGACCTTCGCGTTCTTTTGTGAGTCAAGGAGTATAAATGATGATGCTAAAAGTTTTGTCTAATTTGTTACAAATTCCGTCTTTAAAAGAAAAACGTTGCTGATCTAGTAAAACTACTAGCTTCTGCTCCTTCTTTAAAATAGGAGATGCCTTAAGTATATCATTTTCAAGTAGTCCGAAACTAGCTGTGCCTAATAATATGCTGCCATACTCGTTAGTGAAATATGGGCGTGAAAAATCATCGTCCGGAGAAACCTGTTTAAGAGTCAAGAGTTCCAGCATTTTCTCGTAGAAATGAACACATTTCAATCTGTAGGGAAGATTCACATTTAATTGGGCTACTACTTGAATGACTTCTGCAGTATTAAGAGCACCTGCAGTTTTTTTGGTAATTTCTGTCATTAGCTTTCTCCGTTTTTCCTTATAGGAACGATTTGATAGAGGTCGCATGTTTACTCCTTTCTGCCTTTAAGGCAACTGTCGTGGAATTACTCACACGATAGACTAGATCACAGCTGTGACCATTAAAAGTTACTTGTTTCTATCATATCACGTTTTATTTCATAATGCAATGAGTAATAAAATATTTTGTATACATAATTTATAACTTTAGTTACAGTTCAGACTTTCCAACCTAAGAGTAGCCATATGGTATATTTTAAGATTCTCGGCTACCCTCCAATTTTCGTTTAAGAAATTCTAATATCTAAATCGTAACAATACCCGGAAACAGGACCCTTTACGACTTATATATAAGAATTTCTAAAACAATTCCGGTCGCATTCGAATCTTAAAATATACCATATGGCTACTCTTAGGTTGGAAAGTCTGAACTGTAACTAACTTTATATAAAAAGTATGCAAAAAGTAAAAAAATGAGAATAATCATTACAGAAAATCAGAAAATTTTATAAAGCCCAATAGCAATTAACAAGATTCCAGAAACAACAGACCAAATATTATCTGGAAGTTTACGAAAAGTATATAACTGTTTTCCACAGTAATTTCCTAAACTTAAAAAGCACAATTGAAAAAAACTAATCAGTAAAGGAAATACAAAAGAAAAAGTATTAATCATGCTAAAACCAATTCCAATGCAAAAGCTATCTAAAGAGAGAGCAATTCCCAAAAACAGAGCTTCTTTAGAATCAATCGTATTTGACTTATCAAAATCAGAAGAACTAGGATTTTTAATGATTTTTATAGTAATGCCTAAAAATTTAATAAAAAAAGAATATATTTTTTCTGTATCTTTAATGTCATGATATAAAGAATTTTTTTCACAAATATTTGTATGTTTCTTTGTAGTATTTAATGCTTGAATACACATAAAAATTCCCATACATATTAAAATAAAACATCCCAAATAATCTATTATTACATCTGGAAAAAAATACTTTAAACTATTTCCAAAATAAACAGAAATACTAGAAATTGTAAAGCTGACAAAAAATAAGATACATTTAGCTAATAAAGTTATTTTTGTATTCTTGATTCCATATGTAATACCAATTCCTAAAGAATCTACACTACTAGAGATTGCCAAAAATAAATAATTAAGTAACATAAAAACACCTCTCATAACATCATATTAAAATTGAAGAAAAAAGTGTCAAAAAGCTCTGTTAGGCTGTCAATAAGGATAAAGATTTGACACAACTGAGACTGTGTTAATGTTAGTGTGAATTTTATAGCCAATGATAGACAAATAGGCAACAAATTTTATATGTTTTTTACTAGAATTTGAACAAAATACGATATTAAAAAGTAGAAAAAACGTCTAGTGATGCTAAATTACTCAAAACAAGTCATATTGATTTTTATTTCAGTTTGTAGAATAAAAAGTAATAAAAATTTCATAGTTGAATACAATTACAATAAACAAAGGACAAGATAATGTCTATTTCCGTTCCAAGATTTTAGAGGTAAGGTACTATGAATTATTTTTGAATGCATTGACGAATGTGCAGTGGAATAGATGTATAACTTCTTCATTTTCAATAAATGAGGAAGCGTGAGTAGCGAGAGGCTCGTTTATTGAAAATATAGAAGTTGTCATCTATGTAACAAACCGAGGAAATCATGAAAAAATAATTCATAGTACCTTACCTCTAAAATCTTAGAATGGAAAATGTTTTTACAAAGGAGATGAATTTTATGTGGGAAACACTTAGAAAAGAAGAAGTAGAAAAAACACTTCATACAAATTTTAGTAAAGGACTAAGTGATGAAGAAGTTGTAAAAAGACAAAATCAATACGGAAAAAATGTACTAAAAAATACAAAAAAAGAAGGAATACTATTAAAATTTATGAAACAATTTAATGACTTTATGATTATTATTCTGATTATGGCATCTATCGTATCAGCAGGAGTGTCTTGGTATCAAGGAGAAAATGATTATATTGATTCTATTATTATTATAGCAATTGTTGTGCTAAATGCGATTATGGGAGTATTACAAGAAGCAAAAGCAGAAAAATCAATAGAAAGCTTAAAAAAAATGACGCCACAAATGTCAAAAGTCATACGAGAGGGAAAAGAAATAGAGGTTCCATCAGAAGAATTAACAATAGGAGATATGGTTATTTTAGAAGCTGGAAATCGTGTACCAGCAGACTGTAGATTGATAGAAAACTTCAATCTAAAAGTAGAGGAATCTAGTTTAACAGGAGAAACGGAAAGCGTCGAAAAAGACGGAAACGCCATTTGTAAAAAAGGAATGCCATTAGGAGATATTATCAACATGGTATTTATGGGAAGCACGGTTGTAAATGGACATGCAAAGGTTGTAGTGACAGAAATTGGTATGAATACAAAAGTGGGCAAAATTGCCAATATGATTATTGAAAACGAGGCGCCAGAAACACCGATACAAAAGAAATTAAATCAAGTAGGAAAAATTTTAGGTGTCATTTGTTTAGTTATTTGTTTAGTCATCTTTATGATAGGAATTATTAAAAAAATACCACCTATGGAGATGTTTATGACTTCTGTAGGATTAGCTGTTGCAGCAATACCAGAAGGATTGCCAGCTATTGTTACCATTATGTTATCAATTGGTGTGACCAAAATGGCAAAACGAAATAGTATTATTCGAAAATTACCAGCAGTGGAAACATTAGGAAGTAGTAATGTTATTTGCTCAGATAAAACAGGTACTTTAACCCAAAATAAAATGAAAGTCGTAGAAATAAAAGCTGAAAATCCAAGTTTGGCAATGGAATTAGCAACCATGTGTACAGATAGTAGAATAGAAATCAATAATGGGAAAATAGAAGTTGTTGGAGAGCCTACAGAAAATGCATTAGTAGAAGTAGCTTATAAAAACAAACTAGATAAAAATGACTTGTATCAGTTAATGCCAAGAATAAATGAAATCCCATTTGATTCAGCAAGAAAATTAATGACAACTGTACATAAATTGAATAATGGAAAATATAGAGTCATCACTAAAGGAGCACCAGATGTTCTACTAAATAAATGTATAGGAATATATAAAGAAAAAATCTTAAAAGAAAATGAAAAAATGGCGAATAAAGCATTGAGAGTGATTGCTGTGGCATATAAAGATGTAGAATATTTGCCAAATAAGATAGATAGTTCTAGTATAGAAAATCATCTAAACTTTGTAGGATTAATTGGAATGATAGACCCACCAAGAGAAGGGGTTAAAGAAGCAGTAGAAACCTGTAAAAAAGCTGGCATAAAAACAGTGATGATAACAGGAGATCATATTGCAACGGCAAAAGCGATTGCGGAAAAGATAGGCATATTTTCTAATAAAGATAGAGCGATTACAGGTGCAGAATTAGAAAAATTAAATCAAGATACATTGGAAAAAGAAATTCAAAACTATACCGTCTTTGCAAGGGTAACGCCTGAACATAAAGTAAGAATTGTAAAAGCATGGCAAAAAAATGGAGCGGTAGTTGCTATGACAGGAGATGGAGTTAATGATAGCCCTGCATTAAAAAGTGCAGATATTGGTATTGCTATGGGAAAGGGTGGAACAGATGTTGCTAAAAATGCCTCAGACATGATCCTAGTAGATGATAATTTTGTAACAATTGTAGATGCTGTAAAACAAGGTAGAAATATTTATGATAATATTCGAAAGGCTATCCATTTTTTAATTGCAACAAATATAGGAGAAATTGTAACGATTTTTATGGGATTGGTGCTAGGACTTCAATCGCCACTATTAGCGATTCAGTTATTATGGATTAATCTAGTAACAGATTCTTTGCCTGCAATTGCTATTGGATTAGAACCACCAGAAAAAGATATTATGGAAAGAAAACCAATCAATTCTAAAAAAGGGATATTTGCAGATGGATTATGGGGCAAAATTATACTAGAAGGTATTATGATTGGAATGCTTACTCTCATTGCTTTTAGTATTGGGAATAAATATTATGGTGTAGAAGTAGGAAGAACAATGGCATTTATTAGTATGGGGTTACTAGAACTTGTTCACAGTTTTAACATAAAAAGTGAAAAATCAATTTTTAAAGTTGGCATATTAGAAAATAAATTTTTAATAGGAAGTTTTTTGGTTGGTGTTTTTGTGCAGACGGTTGTTGTGTGTATTCCTGCTTTGGCAAATATATTTGATGTTGTAAATTTAACGACATCACAATGGATGATGACTATATGTATTTCTATGTTACCAATTCCGATTATAGAGTGCCAGAAAAAAGTGAATAGAATACATGTAAATAAACAAAATAATGTATTTTTGGAAAAACAATTTATTAAGTAAAGGATAAGAAAAAGGGATTTTGAGGACGGACTCATTTTCTCTTTTTTTATATATTATTGTTTTATAAATTTTTTACAAATTTTGGTTATATTTTTTATATCTAGTGAATAAACTATAGTGAAATAGAAAAGGGGGCGGAAATTTGGGACAAGCCATACCAAATAAATGGAAGAAACACTTAGTGTTAGTAGAATTTGGATTAAAAAAACAAGAAGAGTTAGAACAAGAAATTCATCGATATCCATCATTTCATGTAAATAAATTGATAGAAGATATCAAAAAAGAATTGAGTAGTAAACCAGATAGTGGCATGTACATTATTTCATCAATTCCTTCTTATGACTGTTTTAAGCTTCCCAATTTTTGTATTTCGTCACTAGAAGATTTAGAAGCGTTTCAAAAAAATCTAGATATACATTTTTATGATAGATTTGCAGAAGTCTGGTATTGTAAGAAACCATTTGAAAATGGACATGACGTCATCATAGGGAGAATTTCACTTGATAACAGAGAGTGTTTAAATTCTATTCAATATAGTCATATGGTAGAACAGGTATGGAACTGTAGTCACAGAGAAATTGAGAAGTTCAATAAAGATTCAAATATGACGTATTTACGTGCTTCAAGAGAAGGCTGGGGAAGACAGTATCATGTTAATGATATTAGGGTACAATCTATAAAAGATAAAGATAAAGTGATCAGTGGTTTTATACAAACGGTTAAAGAAATAGAAAGGCATAAAGAAAAAATAGAACCCTTTGAAGCATATTTAAAGCAGATAGGCATCCAAGAACTTTGTCTGGAATATATGCTATCGCAAAAAGGATTTTCTTTTATTGATTGGGATACAAGTAATGATAGAAAGGTAATTGATCATATCTTTCGTACAAAAGAAACATGTGAATGGAGAAGATAAAGCCTATGTTATATGTGATTAGACATGGTGAAACCAATTGGAATTTAAAAGATAAAATTCAAGGAAGAGTGGATATTCCGCTAAACGAATATGGAATTCAAGAAGCGAATATATCAAAAATTTTATTATATCAAACAAGCTTTTATAAAATTATTTCATCGCCATTAGTTCGTGCAAAAAAAACAGCAGAAATTATTAGTAAAGAGGATACACCCATAGAAACAGATTGGAGAATTATTGAAAGAGATTTTGGAGAATTTGAAGGATTAAATAAAGAAAAATTTGATAGTTCTTTATTCTGGAATTATTCACTGGACAATCATTATGATAAAGCTGAGAGTGTCAAACAATTATTAAATCGTGTTTACAATTTTTTAGATGAATATAAAGAAATATACGAAAAAAAGAATCTATTAGTAGTAACACATGCTGGTGTGATTCCAGCAATTTGTTGCTATTTCAAAGGAATTCCTAAAAATAACAATATATTTACTTATCATTTTAAAACTTGTGAAATTATTAAATTTTAGTTATTGGAGGGGATTTTTTGCAGAAAAATATTTTTGATAAACCAAATACATATATTCAAGAAATCATTACAAAAGTTAAAATACCTAAAGACAAAATGAAAACTTTTAAAGGAAAAACAATGGCATTTGTATTTTTTACAAAATTTTGTGATGTACAATGTTCACATTGCTTTTTTAGGTCAGATAACGAAGGATTTGACTTACCAAAAGAACAATATGAATTTTCAAAAGAAGGATTTGAAAAATTTATTACATTTATTAATTCTTCCAATAATGGATATCTGTCTATTTTGGGAGGTGGAGAACCATTTAAAAAATTTGAATACATCATAGAAACTATCAAAAGAGCCAAAACAGATAGAATTACACTAGTGACAAGTGGCATGTGGGGAAAAGATTATGAAACATGTAAACAGATGATTCAAACCATGTATGAAGCATTATGCCAAAGAGAAACAGCCACCAAAGTTGTTCTTAGAATTAGTATAGATAAATGGCATTTAACAAAAATTGGTATCGATTGCATGTATCATATTATTGATGTATTTAAAACATACTTTCCACATACAGAAAATTTTGAATTACAATTACATACATTAACAGGAGATAATTCCATAGATAAAATAATGAAACATTATGTTGGATGTAGCAAAACCATTGGAGAAAAATATGTGTCTGACAATGAGGAGATTTTCAAAATTGGCTTATATAGATATGCAATACATTTTCTTGATGGATATAAAATAAATGTAGGAATTGCACAAATGTTTCATTCTAACTTGAAAGTAAATCTAAAAGGTTCAGATACAAATTTAGAAGAATTGATTACACTGTTTGATAATGACATGAAATATAATTCTTATAGTAATCCATCTTTAGTACGAAATAAAAATAATGAATGGGGATTGGATTTTCTTATTAATTATAATGGAAATATCGCAACATGGGGAAATGAACAATTAAATCATTTAAATAATCTATATACAGATTCTTATGAAGACATTATTTCTAATATATATACCAATATTATATCATATTCTTTATTAGATAAAGGGTATTTTTATCGAACACAAATAATTAGTGAAGTAAATCCATTGGCAGTCCTTAGGTCTAAAGCAATTCACATTAGGGATTATGCAGGAGCTTCAATATTAGAAGAAAATCATACAACTTTGTATTATGCAATTAGAGTGATTCAAGAATATTTGAAAGAAAATATATTAACATTAAAAGATATAGAAGGATTGTCTAAAGAATTACAGAAAATGATAGTTTCAAAAAATGATATCATAAAACAATATTATCAAAATACATCATATTCTATTATTAAGCAATATATGGAAAAAGAAATTTTTAATGAAAATGCTTGGAGAGATTTGTTTAATTTGATTTATTTTGGGCATTATACTGTTTCAAAAGAACTACTGCAAGAGGGGATACAATATTATAATAGAAAAGCAAAGAGGAAGATTAGCAAATTAGAAGAGGTATTGGATAATTCTAAAGAACATTATCAAAGGTTAATTGAGCGATTGACTTTTATGAAGCCAGAGGCAAAAAAATTGTGCATGTATCATAATAAAAAGACGCCAAATACACTTGCATTATGAAAAAATGTATGATAAAATAGTTGTGCTTAAAAAAGCATAGCTATTTTTTCATTGTAGCAAATGATGTTTATTGGAAAATAGAACTTGTTTTTTGTTTCAAGTTGCGAAATAAAAAGTAACGTAATCTTTTCTATAATGTAAAAATAACTTGCATAGAAAAATTGCATAGCAATTTAGGCAAAGATAAATCTGCAATCTTTTAAAGAGCGAGAATGGTTTAGTAAATTAAGTTCTTTTAAAGCAAGATTTGTCAAATCTCGACTTGTGAAAAACACAGGTTATAAATCCATAGGGAGGTGAAGATAATGAATAAGTACGAAAGTATTATCATTGTTAATCCAAATATTGATGAAGCTGGTTTAAAAGCTTTAGAAGAAAAATTCACTGGATTAATCAATGAAAATGGTAAGGTAGAATCAGTTGAAGAAATGGGAAAAAGAAAATTAGCATATGACATCAAAAAATTTACAGAAGCTACATACATTTTATTCAACTTTGAAGCAAAACCAGAATTAATTGCTGAACTTGAAAGAGTTTACAGAATTACAGATGATATTATAAAATTCATCACAGTAAAAATGGAAAAATAAGATGTACCAAATTAAAAAAATTGGATATCGAAATTGCACATAATGATTGTGTCAATATGCAAAAAGTCTATGTTGTTTTAAATACAATTTGATTTTTTGTGTTATAGGAAATCAAAGTTTTTTTTGAGAATGAAACGTATTACTTATTTTCACTTTGAGTTACGAAACTTAGAAGTTGTATGGTGTTTCCTATAACATTAATTATAATAAAAATTCAATAAAGAAGGGGCCTTTATTAAAAGTAAAGAAAGGTGATAGAAAATGAACAAAGTTATTTTAATGGGAAGATTAACAAGAGATCCAGAAACAAGATATACACAAACAAATAATACATTAGTATCTTCATTTAGTCTAGCAGTTAATAGAAGATTTGTAAGACAGGGAGAAGAAAGACAAGCTGATTTTATTAATATTGTTGCATGGAGTAAATTAGGAGAATTTTGTAGCAAATACTTTAAGAAAGGTCAACAAGTAGGTGTTATCGGAAGAATTCAAACAAGAACTTGGGATGATGATCAAGGACAAAAGCACTATGTTACAGAGGTTGTGGCAGAAGAAGCATATTTTGCAGATAGTAAGAGAGATGGCGAAACAAATAATACATCTTTTGAAAATACGTTTGGTAATACAGCACCGGGAAACATGGGCGCAGATTTTGAAATGTCTTCAAGTGATGACCTACCATTCTAATTTGTTAGGGGGGAAAATATAAAATGGCAGATAAAAAACAAAATAAAAGAAATAATAAAAATTATGATGAGGATTATAATCCAAGATTCAGAAAACAAAGAAAAAAAGTATGTTTATTATGTAGTGATAAAAACTTTGTGTTAGATTATAAAAATCCAGAACAATTGAAAAAGTTCATTAGTGATAAGGGAAAAATTTTACCAAGAAGAAATACTGGAATGTGTGCAAAACATCAAAGAGATATCACTATTGCTATTAAAAGAGCTAGACATATCGCATTGTTGCCATATGCACAAAAATAGTAAGATTAGAAGCTAGAAAATAGAAATATTTTTTAGCTTTTATTATATTAGGAAACAATATGAAACTTTGAATTTCGCAACTCAAAATGAAAATAAATGAGTTTTATTTTCAAAAGAAAGTCATGCTGACTTTCTAATATATAAAAACACATTGTACACAATTTTACATACATAAAATTAGCACCTAATAATAACGCGTGCTTTAAAATGGGTTATAGACAGAGAAAATGTTTAAAAAGCCTGCTATTGTTCTATCATATTCTATGTAAAAAAACGGAATGCTTAATATTTGCATATCAAGCATTCCATTTCTTTTGGAGTATTAATTGTTCTTAAACAATAACGTTTGGAACAATTGTGGATCATCTATGTTCTTACAATATAGATCCACATAACGATTACACTCGAAAATGTCATCCTGTGTTATACAGTCTACATTTTCGACTGCAAAAGGAACATTCATCTCGATGAGTCCATAAAGCTGTGGGTGATGCTTCTGAATAAATTCCAACCGTTCCTTATTTGTCATAAAGATACCTCCTTCTAAATAGACCATATATATACCTATGGTCAAGTTGTGTTGTTCGTTACTTATCCATTATAACACGAAATTTACATAAAGTAAATAAAATTGAACAACTATTGATAAATTATGTAAAATATAGTAAAATATAGAAGTCAAGAAAAGAGGGATAAAATGAATAAAGAATTAATAGAATTAGCTAAAAAAATAGAAAAAAAGGTACAACCGCAATTCAACAAAATAGAAGAAATTTGTAGCAAAAACAGTATAAAAGTCATCGAAGCTTTTCAAGAATGCAATTTACAAGAAATGCATTTAACAAGTTCAACAGGATATGGAATAGACGAAATAGGCAGAAACAAAATAGAAGAAATCTATGCAAAAATATTCAAGGCAGAAGATAGTTTGGTAAGAGCACAATTTATTTCAGGAACACATGCTTTAGCAATCACTTTATCTGCATTATTACGTCCCAACGATACAATGATTAGTATAACAGGAGCACCATATGATACATTGCAAACCGTTATAGGAATTGGAAAAGACGTTAGTGAAAGTTCGTTAAAAGCTTTTGGAATACAATATGAACAAATTGAATTAGTAAATAATGATTTTGATATAGAAACAATAAAAGAGAGATTATCAAAACAGAATATCAAATTAGTAGAAATTCAAAGATCAAGAGGATACTCAACAAGAAAAAGCCTAACAATAGAAAAGATAGAAAAAGCAATTAAAACCATAAGAGAAGTAAATAAAGATGTCATAATTATGGTAGATAATTGTTATGGAGAATTTGTTCAAGACAAAGAGCCAATAGAAATAGGAGCAGATATTGCAGTAGGTTCATTAATGAAAAATCTAGGAGCAGGAATTGCAACAAGTGGTGCATATATAGTAGGAAAAGAACATTTAATAAAACTATGTGCAGAAAGATTAACAGCACCGGGAATTGGAAAAGAGATAGGACCATCCTTAAATCAAAATACAAATTTATTAAAAGGACTATTTTTTGCACCAGAAGTAGTAGCAAGTAGTGTAAAAACAGCAGTATTTGCTAGTAGTATTTTAGAAGAATTAGGGTATACTGTAGAGCCAAAATGTAATGAAGAAAGAGCAGACATCGTACAAACCATTCATTTAGGAACAGCAGATAAACTAATAAAATTTTGCCAAGGAATACAAAAAGGATCTCCAATAGATTCATGTGTTGTACCAGAGCCGAGCCCGATGGGGGGATATGAAGACGAAGTTATCATGGCAGCAGGGACATTTACAGAAGGGTCAACAATAGAACTTAGTTGTGATGGACCTATTAGAGAACCATATATTGCATATATGCAAGGTGGATTGACATATGACTACGGAAAATACGGTATATTAAAAGCAATAGAAGAAATGTCCAATTAGTGTCCAATTAGGTGTCCAATAAGGGACGTTTCTGTTTGAGACATTTTTATGTAAAGTTAAGATTTGTTTGTTTAATGCGGTATTTTATTTGAAACATTTATATATATAAACCACATATAATTGCTTATGGAGATATTTGTATGGAATTTATTGTGCGAAATTGGCATTGTTAGAAATATTCTACACTAAGGTAAATATGTAAATAGTCTATGCTAAAAAATAGCATATAAATCAGCATTATTTAGAATTTTAAATTATGAAACAGTTGTATAGATAGAAATGATAAATATAAGTTTACATAAAAATGTCTCAAACAGAAACGTCCCCAATTGGACACCCAATTAGACAGCAAATGGGACAAAATTAGAAAATAATTACACATAGAAAGGATTTTATTTTGAGTAAAGTAGTTATTATTGGCGGTGGTCCTGCTGGTATGATGGCAGCGATTACTGCTAAAGAGAATAAAAATGATGTAGTATTAATAGAAAAAAATACTCAACTAGGAAAAAAATTATTAATAACAGGAAAAGGAAGATGTAATGTAACATCTTCTTTGGATATTGGAGAATTTATAAAAAACACACCGGGAAATGGAATGTTTTTATATAGTGCATATCAACAATATACGAACAAAGACATTATTCGTTTTTTAAAAAAGCAAGGTCTAGATGTCAAAGAAGAAAGAGGAAATAGAATATTTCCAATAACAGATAAGTCTATAGATGTCTTAAATTGTTTTATAAAAAGAATTCAAGAATTAAATATAGATGTTGTATATAATACGAAAGTGACGGAAATATTAGTAGAAACAATAGATGATATGACAAAAGTAATTGGTGTAAAAGCAGAAAACAAAATTTTAGAGGCAGATAAGGTCATACTAGCCACAGGAGGAAAAAGTTATCCATTAACAGGATCTACTGGAGATGGATATGAACTAGCAGAAAAGCTAGGACATACTATCATTCCAATCAAGCCATCATTAGTGCCATTAGAGGTCTATGATAAAAATGAGTGTAAAGATTTACAAGGATTAAGTCTAAAGAATGTACAAATTAAATTTATAGATAAAGAAAAAAACAAATGTATCTATGAGGATTTTGGAGAAATGTTATTTACGCATTTTGGTATTTCTGGACCAATTATTTTAAGTGGATCAGCACATTTGGTAAAATATAAAAATATTAATAAGCTGTTACAAGACAAGAATATTGTTATAAAAATAGATTTAAAACCAGCATTGGAAGACAAAAAATTAGATGGTAGAATTTTAAGAGATTTTAGCGAGGTAAAGAATAAGCAATTTAAAAATAGCTTGGACAAATTGTTACCACAAAAATTAATACCAGTTATTATAAAAAGAAGTAAAATAGATTCTAATAAAAAAGTTAATGAGATAACTAGAAAAGAAAGAGAAGAATTAATAAAAGCAATAAAAAGGTTTGAGATTACAATAAAACAATTTAGACCAATAGAAGAAGCCATTATTACAAGTGGAGGGATTAATGCAAAAGAAATAAATCCTAAAACGATGGAATCAAAAAAGATAAAAGGGATGTATTTTGCAGGAGAAATTATTGATGTAGATAGTTATACAGGAGGATTTAATTTACAAATAGCATATTCGACAGGTTATGTAGCAGGATTAAATTAGTGTCCATTTGGGGACGTTTCCTTTTGAGACATTTTTATGTAAATCTAAGGCGTTAATAATAAAACAAGATAAGTATTTATTTTCTATATAACAATTCATTATTTATAAATAAAGAAAAGGCAGATTTACATAAAAATGTCTCAAAAGGAAACGTCCCCAAATGGACATAAGATTTTGTTATAAATCTTATAAATTTATAAATATATTATACGTGAAGGGAATAAGAATGAATCATTACGTAACAATAAAAGAAAATTTAGAAACAGAAATTGTCATAAAAAAATCAAAATTTATTGCTAGTCTCATAAGAGTAGCAACAAAAGAAGAAGCTGAAGAAAAAATTAGAAAAATAAAGAAAAAATATTTTGATGCAAGGCATCATTGTATTTCTTATAGAATTTTAGAAAGTAACAAAATAATAGAAAGGTTTAGTGATGATGGAGAGCCTTCTGGAACAGCTGGAGGACCTATGTTAAATATTTTACAAAAAAACAATTTAGTCAATATATTAGTGGTTGTTACTAGATATTTTGGAGGAATACTATTGGGAACAGGAGGACTTGTTAGAGCTTATTCTGAAAGCGTTTTAAAAGCAATAGAGGAAAGTGAACAATTAGAAATTTTAGAAGGAAGAGAATGTGAAGTTGGAATAGAATATAGTAATTTTGAAAAATTTAAGTATTATTGTAAAAATAATGGAATATCTATAAAAGATTCTATTTATACAGAAGAAATTGTTTGTAAAATAGAGATGGAAGAACAAATAAAAGAAAAATTATTAAGAGATTATGAGTTAAAAAATATAAATTTATTATATTTAAATGTTTTATCTAAAAAATATATAGAGAAAAGTATAGAAAAAACATAGTTTTATAAAATAAATGGAAAAAATTACCAATTATCATTGCAATTTATTTTCTATAATACTATAATTTGAACTGTAAAATATTTACAATTTATTTTTGGAGGGAAAAAATGAAAGAAAAAATTACAGTTTTGATTGCAGATGATAATCAAGAATTTAGTCAAACATTAGCATCATACATAGATGCACAAGAAGATATGGAGGTTATTGCAAAAGCCAAGGATGGAACAGAAGTAATAGATATAATAGCGAATACAGTCCCAGATATAATATTACTAGATGTTATAATGCCACATTTAGACGGGTTAGGAGTTTTAGAAAATATCAATAAAATAAAGATAGCTAAGAAGCCAATTTGCATCATGTTATCAGCAGTTGGACAAGATAAGATAACACAAAGAGCAATAGAATTAGGTGCACAATATTATGTAGTAAAACCATTTGATATTGAAGTATTAATCAAAAGAATTAGAGAATTTAAATTTTACAAACCAGTAGCACAAAATACGAATAATAATTTTTTGGCTAGAGAAGTAAAACCACAATATATTGAGATTTCTTCAGATAATGCTAAGCCAGAAGAAAACTTAGAAGCATTAGTAACAAATATTATACATGAAGTTGGCGTACCTGCACATATAAAAGGATATCAATATTTAAGAGAAGCGATTATGATGGTTGTAAATGATATTGATGTGATTAATCAAATTACCAAAAGCTTATATCCACAAATTGCACGCAAATTTAATACAACACCAAGTCGCGTAGAACGTGCCATTCGTCATGCTATAGAAGTGGCATGGGGACGTGGTCAACAAGAAATTGTTGAGAATATATTTGGATATACCATTTCAGCTGCTAAAGGAAAGCCTACCAATAGTGAATTTATAGCGATGATAGCTGATAAATTACGCTTAGAATTAAAATCAGCATAGGATATGGCTAGAAGTATTGCAAGAGTAAGAATATATAAAATTAGAAAATCTGCTTGCAAGGCTATAAACTATATGAAAATAGTCATAGATTAAGTGAAAAATCAGCTCTCAAGGCAATAAATGAAAATTGAATAGGACAATAAACTTCCAAGATTTATTGGTTAATATTTAAAAATGTTAATCAGTAAAAATTGGAGGTTTTTTTGTATGGAGAAAATTGATTATGAGGTAGATGACTTTATGAATTATTGTGATTATAAAGGATTATCAAAAAAGAGCATGAGAAGTTATGAGCAAACATTAAGGTTATTTATACGATATTTAAAAGATGAGTGTAATATCACAAACACAGGAGATATAAAAGAACAAACGATAAAAGAATATATAAGCAGTATAAAGGAAAGAGGAAAATACACAGTAGTTGCAAATGACAATTCAAAAAAATTTAATAATCCACAAAACAGACAAGATTTTGGAAAAAAAGTCAGTTTAGCAACAGTTAATAATTACACAAGAAATTTAAGAGTATATTTCAACTATATGTATGATAATAGGCTTATAAAAGTAAACCCAATGAAAAATATAAAAACAATAAAAATACCAAGAAAAGTAGTAGGGTATATGGAAAATAAAGACTTTAATAATTTACTAAAATGCTTTGATTTATCTAAATTTCACGAATATAGGGATTATGTAATAACACAATTAATATTTGATACTGGTATGAGATTAGGGGAAACACTTTCAATAAGAGATGAAACAGATATAAATTTCACAGATAGAACAATATTTTTACCAGCAGAGAATACAAAAGGAAAAAAGGACAGATATGTATTTTTTTCAATAAAAATGGCAACTGAATTAAAAAGGTGGTTACAGTTTAGAGATAGATACAAAGATAGTGAATATTGTTTTTGCACAATAAAAGGCACAAAATTAAAAGGTAGTAATTTTGAAAAGAATTTCACAAAATATGGAGAAAGAATTGGAAAAAGAGAAATACACCCACATCAATTAAGGAATAATTTTGCTAAAAGATTTTTAATGAGCGGTGGGGATATTTATACATTATCAAAAATATTAGGACATAGTTCAGTTCAAGTTACAGAACAAGCATACCTTGATTTAGATACCGAAGATTTAAGACAAATGTATCAAAAACATTCCCCACTTATGAATTTAAAAAGGATATAAAAAGATTATTCTTTTGGGTATTCTTCTTTTGCCTTTTTGATTTTTTTATTTATCTCATCAAAATATACTTTGTCAACTATTGCATTTGTTGTTACAATTTTGTTAGACAACAATGTCCTTTCCATAGTAACTTTTTCTTTTGTAATATATATTTTATCATTTTCTTTAACTTTTGAGGTAAAATATTCATGCAATATCCTCAAAATTGGGAATTGCTTTTCATACCAACTTTCTTCCTCTTTATAATATTTTTCAAATGCTTTGCTTTCTGCTTTTTCTAACTCTTTTTGTGTATAATTTTTTTTCTCTATAATAACTCGTGGATTTCCATCAAATGGACGATTTTTTTTTCTACTTTCTTGTTCTATTAAAAAATTTATGGTATTTAATAGGCTTTTTTTATTACTATATTTTAATTCATTTAATGCTTCTATTGCCTCATCAGTTAAACCTGTTAAATTATATATAGTAATATAATCTGGATTTGTACTAGCAATATCTGTTTTACCCAATAAATAATTTTCTGAAACATTAAATTCTTTTGCTATCTTTTCTAAATCTTCTAGTGGGATAGGACGTTTTCCACTTTCATACATGGCTACCGCTGACCTACTTATATTTAATATGTTATTGGCTAAGCCATCTTGTGTAATACCATTTTTTTCTCGTACCTTTTGAATTCTCTTACCTACTATAACATAATTAATTTCTTGTGACATTTTTTAAATTTTCCTCCTTTTGACACTTTTGTGACAAGTATTTTATTTGTCACGATTTTATGATATTATAATCCAAATAATCAAAAAAATCAATAAAAACATAATTAAGGGGGTGATTAATATTACAGCAGAAGAAATAAGAAAGGCTAAAAACGAATATTTTAGAACTTGGAGAAAAAACAACAGAGATAAAGTAAAAAAAGCCCAAGAAAGATACTGGGAGAAAGTAGCAAAAGAAAAACAAAAAAACTCACAAATGTAAATATCATTAGGCTATGTCAGAAAATCAAACTGATATAAGCCTATTGTTAAGGATATAAAATAAAATAGAAAAGGAGAAATAAAAAAATGAAATATATTGAGTTAAATAATGACAAAAGTCCAAAATATGGATTTCAAACAACATATAAAACTATGGAAGAATTAGAAAATGCAGGACTACTGCTAAACACAAAAGTTGTACTTGTCGATTTTGACAATGACAATATAAATGAAGAAAAAATTATTGATTACATTAAAAAGGAATACCCAACATTAACAGTAAAAACAACAAAAGGTACACATTTTTATTATGCTAAACCTGATAATGTAAAAATCGGTTGTTATACTGATACGATTACAGTTGGAGGATTTCAAGTTGACTATAAAACAGGAACAAAAGCTTATGCTGTTGTAAAACTTAATTGAATAGAAAGGGAAACAAATCAACCGTTGTCATTTGATAACTTACCAGAATTACCGCCTATACTATATCCATTAAAAGTATCAAAAGAAAATTTAAGTGGAATGGCAGATGGTGACGGAAGAAATGACAAAATGTTTAATCATTTATGTTGGGTGCAACGAATTTATCCTGACATCGACCTAGAAGATATGGCACAAATAATAAATGAAAAATTATTTGTAGAAAGACTAGAAACAAAAGAGTTAGAAAGTATTATAAAAAGTGTAAAAAGCTATTATGATCCAAACGAATATACAGGAGATTTAACAGATATGATAGCATTTGCACAATGGATTATTCCTAAACTAGATATAAAAATTTATAATGGTCAATTATATTTCAAAGATGATAAAACATATATTACGGATAATCGTTTATTATTACGAAAAGTAACACATTATTCAAAACTTAAAAGAGTTCAAGATAACGAACTTATACATCAATTACTAAAATTTTGGGAGGAAATTGATATTACAACTATGAATTTACCAGTGTATATAAGAAATGGAAGTTTAATTGATGGTGAATATAATTCAAATGATATGCAAATATTCAGTCCATTTTATTTGGACGTGGAATATAATGAAAATGCTTATGATGAACACGTTGATAAATTTCTAAATGATATTACGTGTAATCGTATAGAATTACGTCAGACATTAGAAGAAATTTTAGGTCACATATTATTGACCAGTAAATTTCCAGCTCATGTATTCTTCTTATCAGGTGGTGGGAACAATGGCAAAAGCACATTCCTAGAAATGATAAATAATTTTGTAGGAAAGGCAGGACAAAATTTAAGTTTAGACGCATTTAATGACGACACCAGTATTGCGGCACTAAATAGTAAATTATGTAATTGTGCTGACGAAACTGACGACATAAAAATTGATAAATGCAAACGTTTTAAAAGTTTAGCGAGTGGAAACACAATAACAGTACGACCGATATATCAACAACCAGTCAAAATTAGAAATGTTGCAACTCTCATACTATCTGCAAATAAAATGCCAATTTTTAAAGATAAGACAGAAGGTTTTTTCAGACGTCTTATGATAATTCCGTTTGATTTTGTAATTACAGAAAAAAACGAAAATTTAGACGAATTATTAAGCACTGATAATGCAAAAAGCTACATATTGAATTTGGCATTAAACGGTGTGCAACGAATAAAAACAAATGGGTATAAAATGACTAAAAATCAATATGTTGACGCTAAAACTGAGGAATACATAACAGATAATGACCCAATAGCGGCATTCTTAAAAAATTATCCAAATATTGATGGGGAATTAACTAGTGCTGTATATTATCAGTATGAAACATTTTGCACCACATCAGAAATTGACAGTAATTCAATGTCATTATCGCAATTTTCCAGCAAAATGCGTGAATACGGATACAAATCTACACCGACAAAAATTAATAAACAATCGGTCCGTGTTTACAAAAAAATGCGATAAACTGATACACTAACTGATACACTATGCCATACGTGAAACTGCTGATATTACTGAACTATACACAATTACACTATTACACATATATTTTTTTAAAATATTTTAATTTTTATTTGTATATTATGAAATATGAAAAAAATTAATAATAAAAAATATATAAAATAATGGTGTAATTGTGTAATAGTGTAACGTACTACGCTGACAAGTTGTTGGCGATAGAACAAGTGTATAGGAAAGTGTAATCACTTCAAATTTGTGTATAAAAATGATTTTGAATTAAGTTTTATGTAATAAAAAAATGGTAACCGAAAAGCACATATTATAGTAATGGCAATATGTTGGTGTGGTTACAAATTTAAAGTTGAATATTTAAACATGGTAACCTAGTCATATTTTAAATTTAGGTTTATTTTTTGTGAATTTATAATAAAGTTGGATACCGAAAATGCGAAACATCAGTTATATCAATTTGTTTATGAGGTAACCAAAAGGAAACCAACTAAAAAAAGTAACCCAAGATAGTTACCGTAAATCATAAAAAAGATAGCAAAGAGCTATCGTATATTATAATTAATCGGCTATATCAATATTATCAAATAATTTATCATCGAAAAAATCTTTTAATTTCATATTTAATGCTTCACAAATATATTCTATCATATCAAGTCTAATTATTTTTCTTTTGCCTGATAAAAATTTAGATAAAGTTGAGCGAGAAATACCAGCCAATGTAGAAAGTTTTGATACATTGAGATTATTTTCATTTATTAAATTAGTAATTCTCATTCTAACTGCTTCTGATAAATCCACTCTAAAATCTCCTTTTATATAGTATTCCTATTAAAGAAAATTTTAACAAAAAACATATTTACATTTGTTGACAAACGCCAACATTTTTAGTATTATTTATACAGAAAGGTGCAGTAAAATGGAACAAATAAATAAAGAATTCGATGTGCCATATTACATATTTGAAGAAATAGTTAATTATGTTGAATTAACAGCACATGGAAAAAATAAAAGTATGAAATGGGAAAATATAAAAATGCTATTAGGATTAGCAAAAGTAAATGATAGATTAACAAGTGAACAAGTTGAATTTCTTATAAATAAATATAACAGGGAATTATAGTTCAATAATTTACAAAAGAAGGGGGATGAATAAATGGACGGAAAAGGAAAATGGTGGAAAGTGATTTTAGGTATAGGACTTTTAGTTGGTGGATGTATCTTAGTTGCTATAACAGCATAAACATTTTAAAAATTATAGAGAGGAAAGAGGAATATTTATATGAATATGAAATTAAAAAATCAAACAGGAATAAGTTTAATGAAAGTAATAATTATCGTAGCAGTAATAATTATAGGAATAGTAATCATTAGTGCGATTACAAGTAAACCGGGTTACGAGTTAAGTGTAGAAAAAAGCGAACCAGTTGCATATACAAATTTAAGATATTCTATTGCACAGGCAGCTGCAAGTAGTGGTGGTGCTAGTACATTAAAAAGCGAATATATTGATACACTTGGAAAATTAGTAAAAAGTGCAGATAGTAATAATCAATGGTTTTCAAGTAATAGTGGTGTGTTTTATGGTGGAACAGCAGATACTTCTGATTATCAATATACTTGGATTTCAAACGGAACTTATTGTGCAACATTTTGTATAAAACAAGAGGGCAATACATATTATTTATGTGATTTTAAATTTTCAACTGATACTGTAAAAGGTTATACACTTTTTGTTGAGTAATATGGATAATATAACGATAAAATAATAAAAAGTAGAAGATATTATCAATTTATCTTCTATTTTTGTAAATTTATATAGAAAAATAATCATAAAATAAAAATAAATAGCGGTAATTAGTATTATACAGGTGTTTTTAGGGATTTTATATTTTAGTAAAGGTAATTTCATAGGTAATATATTAAAAGTGTTTAAAATTAAAATTACGACCACGTTTTTTATAAAAGTTCATAAAAAAGAAAAATGTAAATATGTTTTATGAATTTTTTCTGTGTTTAGCAATATCAAACTGTTTTTTAATATATGGTCTGCCGACTAACAGGAATAATATTGCGAATATACCAGTTTTCTGCATTATCACTCATACGAGCCATAATTGTTTTATTCCAGTGTTTTATTTGTTCCTCTGACATTGGAACTTTTGAACAAGAGGATAATTGCACAATATTAATAATATCTATATCATCTAAATCTGGTTTGTTCATTTTTTATGCACCACCTTTTTCTATTTGATAAATTACATTATAAGATAAAATTAAAAAAAAATAAACAATGTTCTTACATTTTACAAATAACTACATTAAGAAAATAATAAAAATCTCTTAAAATAAAATGTGAATATAAAGTGAAAGGGGTGGATTTTATGGAACAAGATTTTTATAGTGCAATATTAAAAATACTAGAAAAGGATATAAAAATTAATACAAATGAAAATTTAATAAACACATTATTTGAAAAAAGGTCAGAAAAATTTCATGTAGCAGTTACTAAAAATGACAAATATAAAGTTCAAAAAGAAAATTTAAAAAAAGCAAATGAAAAAATATATAGAATTACAAATGTATAAATATGGTGTTTATGACGGTATAAAATTAATACTTGACAGCATAAACAAATAATAAACTGTGATATTAAAAAGCAAGGGTGCAATATACCTTGTTTTAATTTTGTTTATTAAATTATGAATGTAATACAATGACAATTTAATTACATTTGATAAAACACACATAAAGCCAGTAATATCAACCGTTAAATACATTTTTGCTCGAAATATATACAGACAAATGTAATACAATTCATTTAGATTTTACATTAAATGTCTTATAATGAATAAAAAAGAGGTGGTTTTATGAATACAGTTCAGCCAATAAGGGATAGGGAAAAATTAGAAGATTTAAAAGAGGAATTAAAGAAAAACGGAACAAGAGATTATATGTTATTTTATACAGGTATCAATTCGGGTATGAGAATATCAGACATTGTAAAATTAACAAAAGAAGATGTAAGAAATAGTGATAATAGTATGAAACAACATATTACAGTAATTGAAAAGAAAACAGGAAAACAAAAACGATTTCCACTATGTAACGGTTTATTAGTAGAAATGGAAAAATACACAAAAAATATGAGAGCAGGGGAATATTTATTTAAAAGTAGAAAAGGAGAAAACAAACCAATAACAACAGTACAAGCATATAGGATAATAAGTGAAGCGGCAAAAAGAATAAGTTTAGAAGAAATAGGAACACATACTATGAGAAAAACATTTGGGTATTGGCATTATCAACAATATAAAGATGTTGCAATATTACAAGAAATATTTAACCACTCATCACCATCAGTTACATTAAGATACATTGGAATAAATCAAGATAACATTGATAAGTCATATATGAATTTTAGTTTATAAAAAATGTAAAATTTTACAATGTTCGCTTGATTTTTGCAAACAAATGTTGTATAGTATTAAACATAGGAAATGAGAATAAGCAGATGTGGTTTGCCTCCAATAAGGAGGTGAGGCATATGGTAGAAATACAAACATTAATTGCAACAATATACATATTATATTATTCATTAATTGGCGTAACTATCATAGCTCTTACTTCGATAATAGCACTTGTAATACTACTTTGTAAGAGCAAATAAACCAAAAAAACAGACACATCTGTAAACTCGCCAAAGTTTGATGTGTCTAAAACATTATTCCGAGGTTGACCACGTTTGTGGTTTCTCCATTTCCTATAATTATTATACACAGATTAAATGGATTTGTCAAATATAATTTTTTAATAAAATTGCATAAAAAGTGATATTTGCAACAGAAAAAAATAAAAATAAGTGTATAATAATAATTAAGTATTAAAATGTATTAATTAAATAAGAGAGGAGGAATGACGAAGGAACTTAGATTCAAGTTAAATAAGACCTTTCAATAAATAAAAATTTATAGAAAGGAGGAATTTTAAGGAAGTATCCTTTAATATGCTTAATAAGAATATTAATATTAATAATAATTTTTTTATTTGGTGAAGATACAATTCCAATCATAAAAGATTGGTTGCTTGGAGAATTGATTAGTTATTTCATAAAATCATTTTATACTAGTAAAATTAAAACTGAGCCAAAAAATGAAATAATTGTAAATATAAATCAAAATAATTATTATACAGTAATAAAAAAACAATAATCCAAATTCCTAAACTTGTCTAAAACCTTTAAATTATTCCTATTTGTGTTAATAAAAGTAAGAATAAGTGATTAAGTTCATTTATTCTTTTTAGTTTCTATTGAGATTTCACGAATAATCTCTTAAAATCATACCAATAAACATTTTTGGATAAAACCAATAAATATTTATTGGAATGTGAAAATTTATTGCCCTCGTAACCTTTGACAAAATCTAAAAAGTTTGGTTTATAAAAATCCGCCATGCCATAGAAGTAGCATGGGGAAGAGGACAAACGGATGTTGTAGAAAGTATATTTGGATACACCGTATCAGCAGCAAAAGGTAAGCCAACTAATAGTGAATTTATAGCAATGATAGCTGATAAATTAAGGCTAGAATTAAAATCAGCATAATGAATAATCTAGTATGTTTGAAGGTATTGATATAATAAGAATACGGAAATTTATAAAATATGATTTTATAGCTATAAACTATATGAAAATAGTCATAAAATAAGTGAAAAATCAGAGGTTAAGGCTATAAATGAAATATTCATAGGACAATAAACTTCTAAAATTTATTGGTTAATATTAAAAAACGTTAATCAGTAAGTTTTGGAATTTTTTTTCATATGTGTAAAACATGTGGATATTGGCATTATCAACAATATAAAGATGTTGAAGAAATAGTTAATCACTCATCACCATCAGTTACATTAAGATACATTGGAATAAATCAGGATAACATAGATAAATCATATATGAATTTTAGTTTATAAAAATGTAAAATTTTACAATGTTCGCTTGATTTTTGCAAACAAATGTTATATAGTATTAAACATAGGAAATGAGAATAAGCGGAGTGTGTTGCCACCTTTTACTCTTTGATGTGTACATATTTATTCCACAGCTTTTAGCTTGTGAGATTGACTGGCTGGTGGTGGTGCTATGGTAGAAACAGCTTATTAGTAATCATCAAACTACTTTTCCTTGGATTAGTAGGTGTAACTATCATAAATTTTGCCTTAGTATTCATCATCTTGTATTTACTACATAGGCAATAAAAATAACCATTCTGCTTTGACGGGTCGAATGGTTATTTTATTCTTCTCGGCAACCACAAAGTGGTTTCTTCATTTCTTATAATTATTATACACAGATTAAATGGATTTGTCAAATAATAATTTTCCCATCTGTACCACCTAATATTATTATGTACAAAAATAAATAATAGTATAAAAATAATGCAAATAGAGTTATCTGTCATGTTCGCTAGACAATAAAGTAAAAATATAATGTACTAATTAACATAGGAAAGAGAAGAACAAGAAGCAGTTGAAAATATCTTTGGATAAACAACAAGCGTGGTACTGCAAAGCGTAAAAATAAAAAAATAATCATATAGTATGAATTTGTATAAAATGAAAAATTATGGAAATACTGAAGATAAATACATAAGAAACTAAGGAGGTACAGATGGAAGATATTGATTTAAAAAATATGATAATTTTAAAAGATTTACCATCAAATATAGTAAAAGAAGCGTATGTGGTATTCAAATCTAATAAAATGATAAAAAAATTTCAGAAAATTAATAAAAATAAAGAAAAAAAACAAATTGACAGAGAATGTGAAGAAGGCCAATATGCAATAAAAGAAGCAGAAATGTTAGTATCAGAATATATAGAAAAAGTAGAAAAATCTGAAAAAGAAGTCATATTAAATTCCAAAGTGAACAAAAAATTAAAAAGATATGCATATATAACAAGTATGATTATCGTTTTACAATTTATATTATTAATCATTAAATAGGCATAAAATACCTTTTCCAAACATATAGTTTAACAAGAAACGAAGGAAGAGGTGTTTTTTTAATGGAAAGAGTAATGACAGTAGAAGAAAGAATCAAACGAGCAGAAGAAATATATGCAAGGCGAAAAAGAAATGAAGGACTGACAGTTATTAAAGATGAAGATATCAAAAAAGAAAAATCTGAAAAAAAAGATATAAAATTATTAAAAAAAATGTTAATTCAATTAATGGTTTGTGTATGTATATATTTAGTCATTTATATCATACAAAATAACCAATACATATTTTCAGAAGATTTTATTCACAAAGTAAATGAAATCATATCATATGATATTGACTTAAAAAAAATTTATGAAGACACAAAAAACTATATAATGAGTATCTTCAATAAAGAAAAAGAAGAAGAAAACAAAGAAGAAGAGCAAAATGATCAAACAAATACGACGCAAAGCAATGAAGCAAATAATGGAATTGGAGGTGCAGTAGAAGAAACAAATAAGGAACCAGAGCAAGAAAAAGAAAATGAGGTTTTATCACAAGAAGAACAAGACATTTTAAATGTAAAAAATACAGCTAACTTTATAAGACCGGTGGAGGGAACAATTAGTTCTGTATATGGATACAGGGAAACAGCAACAGGTACAGTGCCCAAAAATCATACAGGAACAGATATAGCAGCAACAATGGGGACAAAAATAAAATCAGCAACAGATGGGCAGGTAGTTTTAGTTTCAGAAGAAGGAGATTATGGAAAACATATAAAAATACAAATTGGAGAAGTGAGTATTATTTATGCACACTGTAATAGCTTATATGTAAAAGAGGGGGAACAAGTAACACAAGGACAAGAAATAGCAGAAGTAGGATCTACAGGAAATTCGACAGGTCCACATTTACATTTTGAAATTAGAATATCAGAAAGAACAGTTGACCCACAAAAGATACTAGAATTATAAAGGAGACAACATGAAATTTAGAATCGATTTGAAAATATTTATATTTATGATATTGTTTTTGATAACAAATCAGATAAAAATATATGCAATGATCATGCTATTTGCGATTATTCATGAATTAGGACATTTAGTCGCAGGAATATTATTAGGAATGCATGCCGAAAAAATAGAAATAAAACCATTTGGGGTAGCAATAGATTTGAATATAAAGAGAAAAGATTATATGGTTAAACTACGAAGAGGAAATATTTTAGAAGTAAAAAAAATCATAGTGGCTTTAGCAGGTCCTTTAACAAATGCATTTATCATTTTGATACTATCAGCACCACCAATTTTTCGATTAAATCCAGAAGAAACCATAGTAATGATTTTTTCTAACATTACTTTAATTTTATTTAACATATTACCAATTTATCCATTAGATGGTGGCAGAATCATTAAAAGCATGATGTATATTGTAAAAGGAAAACAACGTGCAGAAAAATACACATATTATATTTCTTACATAACACTAGTAGTGATAACAATGATAAGTAGCATAGCAATTTTGTATTTGAAAAATATTGCTATATTTTTAGTAGTTATTGTTTTATGGGGATTACAAATGAAAGAGCAAAAAATATATAGAAATAAAATGACATTATATGAAATAATAGAAAAAGAAATGAAAAAAGATGAATGTAAAAATATAAAAATTCCTATTGAAAATAAAATAAATTAATAGTAAACTATACTAAAGAAAGTTGGAGGTAAATGCAAATGATAAAAAAGGAGAAGGGTATTACAGTGATTTCATTATCAATAGCAGTCATTATTATATTGGCAATAACAGGAATGATTTTATATTCAGCAAAAGATAGTATATATATACAAAGATTAACCAATATGCAAAATGATATAGCGAATTTAAGAGATAAAGTATCACTATATTATTCAGAGTATGGAGAAATACCAGCAAAAACAGAATATTTTGACATTAGTAATTTACAAACATCAGGGGTTATTGGAGCCAATGATACAGGAAAATTTCTAATCTTAGAAATAGAGAATCTAGAAGGATTAACATTAAATTATGGAAAGGATTATGAAAAATATAAAGCCAATGATTATACCGATTTAGCAGACTTAACAGATATATATATTATAAATGATGTCAGTCACAATATTTTTTATGTGCAAGGAATTAATGTAAAAGAAAATGACCAAATGAAAACATATTATACAGATTATACAGAAGGAGATAAACAGGAAGTTCAATTAATAGAGATAAAAGAAAATACAATAAAAGTAGGAGACTATGTAAATTATACATATGATGAAAAGAATCAAGGCTATACTCTATTAGCATCACAAAGTGGATATATAAATGATCAAACGATTAATCAAAAAAGTGAAATGAAATGGAGAATTTTGAATATTCATACAGATGGAACAGTAGATTTAATAGGGGATATCAATTCATTTGATCAAACAGTGTATTTCATGGGAGGGCTTGGATATAACAATGGAGTATATTTATTAAATGACATATGTAAAGAACTGTATAGCAATAGCAATTTAGAAATAGAAGCAAGAAGTATAAATTTAGAAGATATAGAAAATCAAATGAGTGAGGAAGGAATTAGAGCAAGAAATACTTATAATAATGGAACAATAACATATGGAAAGAGCAAAACATATACAGAAAATAATACAAATTATCCAAACTTATATGCAAGGGAAAATGGAAGTGGAATTAATTCACAAGAACCCAAAAAAGATGGAATAGAAGTAAGTGATAATGGATATACAAGTCAGACACAAGAAATATCTACTAAAGCAGATAGCTTAACAGTAACACAAAACAGATATTATTTTAGTAATCCACCAGCAAGTTATTTTAAAGACTATGATGGTAATAGTAGTGCAATAAAAGACTTGTTATTTGAAACAGAAACAGAATATTGGTTAGCTTCTCGTTTTGCCAATTGTTATTCAGTCAATGTGGATTTTGGATTATGCAATATAGCTACTAATAAACTTAATGAAGATATATTGTTGTATGATTCTACTAGTGATACTACAGGGGAAGGAAACAGACGTATACGTCCAGTGATTTCTCTAGGAAATGATATTGAAATTACAGCAGTAGAAAATGCTGATGGAAGCAATACAAAAAATATGCACCAAATTAGTAAAAAATAGACAGTAAAAATTCAAGAAGCGAAAATACTACTTGAATTTTTTGTTATATACAAAAAAGGGATTGTAAATTGCTACAAAATGTAATGAAATTGTAACAATTTAGCAATCTTTTTGTAATTTTAGCATGAAATATGATTGACAATTAATGGATTTCGTTATATGATATACACATCAAAAATATGTGTTTTTAAAATCCTAAGGAGGAAAATTATGGGAGAAGTAATTGTTATCACATCAGGAAAAGGTGGAGTAGGAAAAACAACAACAACAGCAAATTTAGGCTCAAGCTTAGCATTAGAAGGAAAAAAAGTAGTTTTAATTGATACAGACATAGGATTACGTAATTTAGACGTTGTTATGGGATTAGAAAATAGAATTGTATATGACATTGTTGATGTTGTAGAAGAAAAATGTAAATTAAGACAAGCATTGATAAAAGATAAACGATTTAAAGAATTATACCTATTACCAGCAGCCCAAACAAGAGATAAAAGTGCAGTAAATGAAGAACAAATGAGAAACTTAGTAGGCACATTAAAAGAAGAATTTGATTATATTTTAATAGATTGTCCAGCAGGAATAGAACAAGGTTTCAAAAATGCCATAGCTGGGGCTGATAGAGCAATCGTTGTAACCACTGCTGAAATATCTGCTATTAGAGATGCAGATAGAATTATAGGTCTATTAGAATCATCTGACATTAAAAATCCAGAATTAGTCATTAATAGAATTAGACCAAACATGGTAAGAAAAGGAGAAATGATGGATGTAGATGATATTGTAGATTTATTGTCTATTGATCTAATTGGTGTCGTACCAGATGATGAATATATTATTACACAAACAAATAAAGGAGAGCCAGTCATACAAAATAGAAGGGCACCATCAGGAAAAGCATACATAGAAATTGCAAAAAGAGTATTAGGAGAAAAAATAGAAGTGACGATACCGGGAAGAGAAAAGGGATTTTTTGCAAAGATAAAAAGATTATTTAAAAAATCATAAATAGATAGAACAAAAGTTGGAGGGTAATTGAATAATGTTTGAAAGCATAATGAAATTCTTTAATAAAATGAGAAAAAAAGAAGAAAAAGTAGCATCAAATTCTAAAGAAGCTGCGAAAGAAAGATTACATTTAGTACTAATGCAAGATAGAGCAAATGTTTCAGCAGACTTTTTAGAACTAATGAAACAAGAAATCATAGAAGTAATAAAAAAATATATAGATGTAGATGAAGGAGCAATAGATGTAAGATTAACGAACAAAGAAAATGAAGATGGTACAAATGGCGCTCCAGCTTTATATGCCAACATTCCTATTTTAAACATAAAAAATGAAGCTAGAAAAATAGAAAAACAAAATAAAAAAGAAGAAAAAAATAAGGAAAGTAAAGAAGAAACACAAGCAAAACAAGAAAATACACCACAAGAAGATAAAAAAGAAACCATACAAGCAGAAGCAAATAATCAGAAAGAGCATACAGAGAAGAAAAATATAAAGAAAAGTGAAAATGAAAATAAAGATGATGAAAAAGATATAAAAGAAATTGCAGAAGAAAAAGAAACAAAAGAAGAATTAAATCAAGATAAGAAAAGCGTAAATTAGTCAAGTAAAGTCTATTATGTAGTACTTATAAAACATAGGGAGCTTGTATGTAGAAAATCTATAGGACCAAGCTAGAAATGATTTTCTTATATAAAAAAATAGAAAAAGAGTGATTTAATGAGAAAAAGAGAATTAAAAAATATGGAGTGGGGAATTCTAATTACTGCAATTATTCTATGTGTTATAGGAATAGTTGCTTTATTTTCGGCCACACAAGAAACAGAATATGAAGAATTTACAAAACAAATTATATGGTTTGTTGTTAGTTTAGTGATAATGATAGGCATTATGTTTATAGACTATAATTTGTTGCTAAAAGCATCTCCCATAGTATATGGAATATTTATTGTACTATTAATTGGCGTCATGTTTACAACACCAATTAATGGAGCAACAAGTTGGTTTAATATAGCTGGATTTTCGTTCCAACCAGGAGAATTTGCGAAAATATTTGTTATTTTATTTTTAACATATACTATCATAAAAATACAACGTAAAGGGCAAGAAGAAATCAATAGAATAACTAGATTACTTATACCATTAGCTGTAGTAGGATTGCCGGTTTTATTAATTATTATGCAACCAGATTATGGAACAGCACTAGCCTATATAGTAGCTACAGCATTAATGCTGTTTTCAGCAGGATTAGATAAGAAATATATTATAGGTACGATATTATTAATTGTAATTGCTGTGCCAATATTATATAATTTTGTGTTGCCAGAACATGCTAAGCAAAGAATAGATATATTTTTACATCCAGAATCAGATCCAAGAGGAGCAGGATATAATATTCTTCAATCAAAATTGGCAATTGGTGCTGGTGGATTGACAGGGATGGGATTATTAAAAGGAAACCAAACACAATTAGGTTTTTTATATCCTAAAACAACAGATTTTATTTATTCTGTTATTGGAGAAGAAATGGGATTTATTGTAGCAGGAGGTATTATATTACTGTATGTATACTTAATAACCAAATGTATCTATATTGCTAAAACAGCAAAAGATAGGGCAGGTTCATTAATAGCTATAGGAATAACAGGTGTTTTTCTATTTCACATAATAGAAAATATAGGAATGGTTATGGGATTATTACCAATAACAGGTGTACCTTTGCCATTTATAAGTTATGGAGGAAGTTCTTTAATTACAAATTTTATATGTATCGGTCTTTTATTAAATATTAGTGGAAAAAGACAAAAAACAATATTTGTGCAATAATTGTACAAATATTTTATATATTAATAAGAAGGAGAAAAAATGGGGTATTTACAAAAATTAAAAATAGGAAATGTAGAATTAGAAAATAATTTAATATTAGCCCCAATGGCAGGAGTAACCAATAGACCCTTTCGAATCATTTGTAAAGATTATGGGGCAGGTATGGTATGTACAGAAATGGCAAGTGCAAGAGCAATGTTTCATAATGATGCAAAGACAAATAGGTTATTAAATACAGAAGGAGAAAAAAGACCAATTAGTATGCAAATATTTGGAAGTGATGAGGAATCTATGGTCTATGCAACAAAGTATGTAAGCGATATGGCAGATATTATTGATATTAATATGGGATGCCCGGCACCAAAAGTTGTAAAAAATGGTGATGGCAGTAAATTATTATTAGATCTAGAAAAAGCAGAGTGTATTTTAAAATGTGTTGTTCAAAATGCAAAAGTTCCAGTTACATTGAAAATACGAAAAGGTTGGGACAAAGAAAATATAGTAGCAGTTGAAATTGCCAAAATAGCAGAAAAAGTAGGTATATCAGCAATTACTGTACATGGAAGAACAAGAAGCGAATTTTATACAGGGACAGCCGATTTAGATATCATCAAAAAAGTAAAAGAAAGCGTAAAAATTCCTGTTATAGGAAATGGAGATGTTGTAGATGGGGAAACAGCAAGTAAAATGTTTGAGTATACAGGCGTAGATGGCATTATGATAGGAAGAGGTACTTTTGGAAATCCATGGGTATTTCAACAAATTATCAGTTATTTGAAAACAGGAAAGACATTGGAAGAGCCATCAAAAGAGGAAAGATTGAAAGTTATGAAAAAACATATTGCATTAGCAGTAGAAGAAAAGGGAGAAATAGCTGTTAAAGAGTTAAGAAAACACATTGCTTGGTATACAAAAAATTTAAAAAATTCTAGTGAATTTAGAGCATCAATTAATAGAATAGAAACAAAAGATGAATTGTTAGAAAAAATAGAAGAATATTTTAAAACATTGTGAATAAAATGAAACAAGAAACTATTTGTAAAATTATATACAAATAGTTTATGTTTTTTATATATTAGGAAAGTCATGCTGACTTTCTAATATATAAAAACACATTGCACACAATTTTACATGCGTAAAATTAGCGCAGAACAAATTTACGGAAAGCCTAAGCAAAATTTAAAGTGTAGTTGTATTTAATGGCTTTCCGATTTGTTCTATATTGCAGGAGGTCTTTTTGGATTATAGAAAATTATTAAAATTTATCTTTATATGTTTTTTTATATTCGGCTGTATCTTTTTCGGACTTTTTTTTATAAATAAGACTAAAAAAATGAAATGGGGGAATAATAGAAATAGTCAAGAAATCATTGATCATATTTTAAATATTAGTTCATATGAAGCAATCATAGAAGTAGAAGTAAATAGTAATAAAAATACGAACAAATATCTAATAGAACAAACCTATGTAGCACCTAATACATCTGAGCAAGAAGTAATAGAACCAGAAAATATTCAAGGAATCAAGATAATAAAAAATGAAAACGAATTAAAAGTGGAAAATACAAAAATGGATCTGATAAAAATATATAACCATTATGAATATATGACAGATAACTGTTTAGATTTAAATGCTTTTATAGAAGATTATAAAGGAATCAATAAACAAAAATATGAAGAAAAAGACAATGAAATCATACTTACGATTGAAAATAAAGACGAAAAATATCATAGAACGAGAATGTTGTATATTAGTAAAGAAACAGGAAAACCTACTAAAATGGAAGTAAAAGATAATAACAAAAAAACATTAATTTACATATTATATAAAGAAGTAGAGTTAAATCATTAAACTCTACAAAACTAATATTTAAAATAAGACACATACTTGATAATATAACAATATTGGGAGTGAAATTAATGGTAATAAAAAGAGGAGATATGTTTTATGCAGATTTAAGCCCAGTAGTAGGATCTGAACAAGGAGGAATTAGACCAGTATTAATTATACAAAATGATTTAGGAAATAAATATAGTCCAACCGTAATAGCTGCTGCTATTACATCACAAACAGGAAAAAATAAATTACCAACACATATAGAAATTGACTCAGAAAGTTGTGGATTGAAAAATAATTCAGTTGTTTTGACAGAGCAAATAAGAACAATCGATAAAAGTAGATTAAAAGAGAAAATAGGGCATATTGATGATGAAACAATCATTAATCAAGTAAATAATGCCTTAGGAGTAAGCTTTGGGCTAGAAGAATAAAGAGGATTTACCAAAAAAGTAAATCCTCTTTAAAAATACTTATACTCTTAATTTTTTTATAATCTTAATTTCATGGTATAAATTATCAATAATGGCTTTTCTGGTTTGATAAGCTTCAACATATTCTTGATAAATAGTTTCTAAATTTTCAGCAGTTTCACCAGATTTCGCTAAAACTTTAATTCCTTCAGCATAGTAATTTTTATCTTTTTCACTTTTAGCTTTTTCCATTTTTTCTTTATATTTTTTCATTTGTTTTAATCGTTTAATATCTTCTGACAAAGCATCGACATAACTTTGTGTACAAGTAATTTCATACCCGATATCATCAATGACAACCTTAAACAAAGTACGAACAATAACAGGATTACTTTTACCAAGTTTGGCATCTTCTGCAAGATGATTTAACGTTCCCGAATAATTAGGGGTAATAGATGGTTTCGTTTCATCTATCAAAATTTTTAATGTATCAGATATTCCGATATGAGATTTATATTGCCTTCTACTGACAATCGCATCATATTCATCAGCAACTCGGATAATTTGCCCTTCATAAGGAATATCTTTTTTAGTTAATCCTTGAGGATATCCAGAACCATTAAGTGCTTCATGATGATATAAAGGCCCAGCTGCATAAGGTCTTAATTTTAAATCTTTCATACACATCTCATACCCTAAAGTTGTATGTGTTTTCATAACAGCAAATTCTTCTTCCGTTAATTTAGAAGGCTTTTGCAAAATAGCTGGAGGGATGAAAAGCTTTCCAATATCATGTAAATAAGCACAAATAGTACAATATTCTGTAAACCCTTTATTACAATGTAAATATTCACAAAGTCTACAAGTTAAAGCTGCTACATTTTCACAATGCTTTCTTGTAAAAACGTCTAATGTATCTAACATATCTAGCTGATATCTCATAGTTTTATCTAGGTTGTATGATTTTAAACTAGTTTTATCATAAAAATCAAATTCTGGTTGTTTCATTCTTTATCTCATTCCTTTCACTAGGTACAAATTTGGTTGACAACACCAAATTTGCAATTATTTTTCAACCTTATTAAAAATATCATAACATTAAATAAAAAAAACTGCAATAAAAAAATAGATATATCATCAATATTTAGGAAAAAATAGTTCCCCTTCAAGCTTTCCAAGCTGAGAGCCATCAGTATATTTTAAGCTTCTCGGCTACCCTCCAATTGACGTTTAAGAAATTCTAATATCTAAATCGTAACAATACCCGGAAACAGGACCCTTTATGACTTATATATAAGAATTTCTAAAACGATTCCGGTCGCATTCGAAACTTAAAAATATACTGATGGCTCTCAGCTTGGAAAGCTTGAAGGGGAACTAAAAAAACGCCAAAACATGTAATTTTGACTTGATAAGGTTGATTTTTAGTATATAACATAGTAAACTAAATATAGTTAAAGCTAAATTAGCGAAGTGGAGGAAAAAATGGGGAAAAGTATATTTAAATGGATTATCATGTTTTTTTTAATATTTATACGGCATGTTCTTAGGCAGTTACTTGATTGTAAACAATCATAGTTTTTTGATAGTTATAATGATTGCTATATTTTTGGTAGTAGTTTTTTTAGTATTATTAAGAACTTTATTAATAGAAAGTGGAACCATAAAACCACATATAAAACATAAACATAATAAAATAAAGAAAAAGATAGTAAGTAAGAGATTTCAAGAAATTTACAACTATATAGAATCAGAATATGCTAAAGATTTAGAGTCCAATAGAAAAAAACTAATAAAATATATGATTATTTGTGCCATATTATTTATTATCTCATGTTTACTATTTTTGTTTTTAGTAACCAATTTACGAATACATACAAGATTGGGATATAAATTAATTGGTTTTATATGTATTCCTATTATCATGGTTGGAGTACATAGTTATCTTAAATACAATAAAATATATAAAGAAAATTTTAAAGATAAAATTATCAAAAATTTGTTTAAATACATAAACCCCAATTTACAATATGATCCAATTGGAGGAAACAATTTACACAAATACTATTTAGATGCAGGTTTTAAAGGAGATTTTAATAAATTTATCACAGATGATTATATAGAAGGATGCCATGAAAATAATATAAATTTAAAAATGGCGAATATAGCATTAGGAGATAATGATAAAACAAAATTTTTATATGAAGGCATTTTTTCTGTTACAGAAATCAATCAATACTTACAAGATAAAGTTATCATAAAGAAAAATAAGTATATGTTTAAAGATAATGATTATAAAAAAATAGGAATGGATAGTGAGGAATTTGAGAAATATTTTGATGTATATAGTACATCAAGTATGTTAGCGATGGAAATATTAACACATGATATTATGGAAGAATTAGTGGAATTTTACAATACCTATAGAATTGAATTTGAAATTGTTTTTAAAGATAATCACATTTATATTAGGTTTGATACAGGTGTTATGTTCGAACCCAATATATTAAAAAAATCAAATGATTTAAGTACAATATGGGTTTATTATAATGTAATGAATTTTGCTATATCATTAACCATGAGAATAAATAATGTATTACAAGAGATAGATATATAATAAAATAATCAAGGAATATCATTTGAATAAATCATCAAATAAAGGGAACTGAACCTAAAAAATCAAAACTTAGACACACTAACCATTGAAAAATAGCCAAAACTATGATAATATAAGTAAGAGAACAAATCGGAAAGTCTTAACATTTGTGCAATCTTTAACTTTTCGCTTTGGCTTTCTGTAAATTTGTTCAGCGCCAATTTTACGTATGTAAAATTGTGTGCAATCGTTAGCGCGAAGCGAGATTTGTCCTACAATAGGAAAGGGTTACTTTCCTATTGTATAAAAAAGGGAAAAAGTTAGAAAAGAAATAAAATTTTAACTGAATGGATACCAAAAAGAAGGGAATGAGATAAAAATGTATAGAACAAAAACTTGTGGAGAATTAAATATAAAAAATGTAGAAGAACAAGTAGAACTTGCAGGCTGGATTCAGAAAATAAGAGATTTAGGTGGAATGACCTTTATAGATTTAAGAGATGAATTTGGAATAACACAAGTTGTTATAAATGATGAAGAACTAAAACAATTTTCAAAAGGTCTACATACAGAAAGCTGTATCCACATAAAAGGAAAAGTTGTGGAAAGAACAAGCAAAAATGCACATATGAAAACAGGAGATATTGAAGTTGTAGCTGAAAACATAGAAGTATTAGGAAAATGTAAAAATATCCTTCCTTTTGAGATTAATACAGAACAAGAAGTTAGAGAAGATTTACGATTAGAATATCGATTTTTGGATTTAAGAAATGAAAAATTGCACAATCATATTTTGTTGCGTTCAAAGATATTAAAAACAATACGAGATAAAATGGATGAATTAGAATTTACAGAAATCCAAACGCCTATCTTAGCAAATTCTTCACCAGAAGGAGCAAGAGACTATTTAGTACCAAGTAGATTAAATCCGGGAGAATTTTATGCACTTCCACAAGCACCACAACAATTTAAACAATTATTGATGGTAAGTGGGTTTAATAAATATTATCAAATAGCACCATGTTTTAGAGATGAAGACCCAAGAGCAGATAGAGCACCGGGAGAATTTTATCAATTAGATTTTGAAATGAGTTTTGCAACACAAGAAGATGTATTTAAGGTTATTGAAGACGTCATACCATATACCTTTGAAAAGTACACAGATTGGAAAGTAGATAAAGGACCATTTGTTAGAATTCCATATAAAGAAGCTATGGAAAAATACGGAATCGATAAACCAGATTTAAGAAACCCATTAATCATTCAAGATGTTACAAAATTATTTGAAGATTCTGATTTTAACGCATTTAAAGATAAAACAATTAAAGCGATTATCGTACCAAATGGAGCAGAACAAGGAAGAAAATTCTTTGATAAAATGGGAGAATTTGCAATGACAGAAGAAGTAGGAGCAAAAGGATTAGCATGGACCAAATTAGATAATGAAGGAAATATACAAGGAGGTATTGCAAAATTTATAACAGAGGAAATCAAGGAAAAATTAGAAAAAGACTTTGGACTAGAAAGAAATGCAAGTATATTCTTTATTGCAGATGAATTTGAAAAAGCACAGAAAATAGCAGGACTAGTCAGAATAGAATTAGGAAAACGATTAGATTTGATTGAAAAAGGTGTATATAAATTCTGCTTTATTGTAGATTTTCCAATGTATGAATTATCTGATGAAGGAACAATCGATTTTAGCCATAACCCATTTTCAATGCCACAAGGGGGATTAGAAGCATTAAATCATCAAAACCCATTAGAAATTTTAGCATACCAATATGATTTAGTATGTAACGGATATGAAATGGCATCAGGAGCTGTTAGAAACCATGACCCAGAAATCATGGTAAAAGCATTTGAAATTGCAGGATATAGTGAAGAAGATGTAAAAAATCGATTTGGTGCATTATATAATGCGTTCCAATATGGAACACCACCACATGCAGGTGCAGCACCCGGAATAGATAGAATGGTTATGTTAATTGCAGATGCGCAAAATATCAGAGAAGTCATTGCATTTCCAAAAAATAAAAGAGCAAGAGATTTACTAATGAGAGCGCCATCTGTTGTTACAGAACAACAATTGAAAGATGTACATATAAAATTAGACCATTAGGGACGAGGCAAATTGTTCTAAGAGTGAAGAACAAATCGGAAAGCCTTAACATTTGTGCAATCTTTAACATTTCTCTTTGGCTTTCCGTAAATTTGTTCTGTGCCAATTTTACGGAAGTAAAATTGTGTACATCTGTTGCGCGAAGCGTTTCTTATACAATAGGAAAGGGGAACTTTCCTATTGTACAAGAAATGCGAAACGAATAAAAATAGTGGTTAAAAGGGGAAACAAACAAGATGTATGCATTGAGAAAGGGATGTGAAAGAATGGAATATAGATATAAACCAAGTGGTGTTTGCTCAAGAGAAATGATAATAGAATTAGATGGAAATATTATTAAAAAATTGACAATTATAGGAGGATGTGCTGGAAACACACTAGGAGTTTCTAGATTGGTAGAAGGTATGAATATCAATGAAGCGATTAGACGATTGAAAGGCATTCCTTGTGGTACAAAAGGAACATCTTGCCCGGATCAATTATCAAAAGCCTTAGAGGAAGTAAAAGAAAAATATCAGATTGATTAGATGAGGAATTTGAATGAAAGAAAAAGTGTTATTAGGAATGAGTGGAGGGGTTGACAGTTCTGTGTCAGCCGTTCTTTTAAAAGAAGCAGGATTTGAAGTTATTGGTTGTACTATGAATTTATTAGATGAACCAAATGAAGAAGCGATAAAAGATGCTAAAAAAGTATGTGAAAAATTAGGAATTGAACATCATGTATTTGATTGTAAAAAAGAATTCAGATGTTATGTAATGGATACCTTTATTTCTGAATATGAGAATGCAAGAACACCAAATCCATGTGTAGAATGTAATCAATATTTAAAGTTTGGTATGTTTTATGACAAAGCGAAAGAATTAGGATGCAAATATATAGCCACAGGGCATTATGCTAAAAAAGAATATTCAGAAAAATATAAACAATATGTTTTAAGAAAATCGAGTGAAGAGAAAAAAGACCAGACCTATTTTTTATATACGATTCCGAGAGAAAAAGTAGAGTATATTATATTTCCATTGCAAGATAATGTAAGTAAACAAGACACAAGGCGATTAGCAGAACAAAATGGACTAGAAATTGCAGATAAAAAAGACAGTCAAGAAATTTGTTTTATCAAAGATGATGACTATCAAAAATTTTTAAAAGAACACATGAAGCAACAACCCAAAAAAGGAAATATTGTTTTAACAACAGGTGAAATTCTAGGAAAACACAATGGACTGATAAATTATACAATTGGACAAAGAAAAGGATTAGGTATTTCTTACAAAGAGCCATTGTATGTGGTAGCATTAGATATGCACAAAAATCAAGTGATTGTTGGAACAGAAAAACAGTTATATAGCAGTGAATTAGAGGCCATTCATTTAAATTGGATTATAGATGTTGAGAATGCATTACAAAAAGGATTAGAATGTTTTGCCAAAATTCGCTATAGAGCTAAAGAAGCAAAAGCAAAAGTGATAAAAGAAAATGAGAAAATAAAAGTAGTATTTCAAGAACCACAAAGAGCTATTACTAAAGGACAATCTGTTGTATTTTACGATGAAGATGGTATTGTTCTAGGCGGAGGAAAAATTAAATAAAAGGTAACAACAAAAGATGTAATTCATAAAATCTTAATATTTCCTTTGTTGTAAAAACACAGTTCTTAGTATATAATGTAAAAAAAGAAATAAAGAGGTGTCTATGAAATTATTTAGAAAACTTTTATTGATTATGTTTATATTCATAGTAATAGCAGTTATTGTTTTAGGAATAATTGGTTTTACAACTTACTCTAAAGCCTTAGATGAAAAACCATTAATAACAAGAACGGATGAAATAACAAAAGATGAACATTATGTACCATTTAGTGAATTATCTGAAGATTATATACATGCAGTTGTTTCTGTAGAAGACAGAAGATATTATGAACATGGAGCAGTTGATTTTATTGGAATCGCTCGTGCCATTTGGACAAATATACGAACAGGAAAATTACAAGAAGGTGGTAGCACCATAACACAACAAGTAGCAAAAAATATTGTATTTACACAAGAAGAAACCATTACAAGAAAAATGGGAGAAATATTTGCTGCCATTGATTTAGAAAATAAATTTTCTAAAGATGAAATTTTTGCTCTATATGTAAACAGTGCTTACTTTGGCGATGGATATTATGGTATTTATGATGCTAGTATGGGGTATTACAAGAAAGAACCAAAAGATTTAACATTAGATGAAGCGTCTATGCTGGCAGGTGTACCAAATGCACCTTCTGTATATGCACCAACTGTCAATCCGAAGTTAGCAAACGAAAGACAATCACATGTATTAGATACAATGGTTGAAAATGGATATATTTCACAAGGACAAGCTGATGAGATTATCAATAGCAAAAAAACAGAATAGAAATTAACTAAAACAAGGTTACCGTTCAAATCTTCCAAAGTGAGGGGGGATTCATATAGTAGATTTTTTAAGCTTCGAATGCGACCGGAATCGTTTTAGAAATTCTTATATATAAGTCGTAAAGGGTCCTGTTTCCGGGTATTGTTACGATTTATATATCAGAATTTCTTAAACGGCAATTGGAGGGTAGCCGAGAAGCTTAAAAAATCTACTATATGAATCCCCCCTCACTTTGGAAGATTTGAACGGTAACAAACATAGGAGGAATCGTGCAAAAAACGTGTTAAAAAAGTTGCATAAAATAAAATACTGTGATAAAATCCGTAAGTAGAAGCATATAATTATATGATTCTATATAGTAATACCTAAAAGAGGTGAAGAAAATGATAAAATTTACAAAAATGCATGGGCTAGGGAATGATTATGTCTATATGGATGCCATCCACCAACATATAGAAAAAGAATCATCTCTAGCTCAATTTGTTAGCAATCGACACTTTGGAATAGGATCAGATGGATTAATTCTAATATGTAAAAGTGAAGTTGCTGATTTCAAAATGAGAATGTTTAATGCCGATGGTAGTGAGGCAGAAATGTGTGGAAATGGAATTCGATGTGTTGGGAAATTCGTTTATGATAAAGGACTAACAAAAAAGGAACAAGTTACGATAGAAACACTAGCAGGTATAAAAACATTGAAATTCAATATAGAAGAAGGAAGGGTCAAGACAGTAAGGGTAGATATGGGAGAACCGATTCTTGAACCTAAAAAAATTCCTGTTATTTCAGAAGAAAAACCAGTAAAAAATTTAAGTATACATGTAGAAGATAAAGAATTTCAATTTACATGTGTATCAATGGGAAACCCACATGCCATAACCATGGTAGATACTGTAAAGGATTTTGAGGTAGAAAAATACGGAAAACAGTTAGAAGTAAATAAGGTTTTTCCCAATAAAACAAATGTAGAATTTATTGAAATAATAGATGAAAACCACATTAAAATGAGAGTTTGGGAGAGAGGTGCAGGAGAAACATTAGCTTGTGGAACAGGGGCTTGTGCTTCTGTGGTAGCCTGTGTATTAAATGAATTAACAAAACATATAGTAAGTGTTGAATTGTTAGGAGGAACCCTAGAAATAGAGTGGAACAAAGAAGACAATCATGTATATATGACAGGACCAGCAGTTACTGTTTTTGAAGGAGAATTATTAGAAGAGGCAAAAAAATTTTAGCATAAAATTGGCGAAGAAACAGAAAAAACTATAATCGATAGCCCTTTGAGATTTTCTCCTTACAGTCGAAAACTCAAATCAAGCGAAAACAAATTTACAGAAAGGCAAAGAGAAAATATCAAATTAGTATCATTATAAGGTTTTCCGATTTGTTTAAAACCTAAATATAAGAAAAGGAAAGGAAAGATATATATGAGTTATATAAATGAAAATTTTTTAAATTTACAAGATAGTTATCTATTTTCCACAATAGCTAGAAAAGTGGCAGAATATGCGAAAAATCATCCAGATAAAGAAGTCATTAAATTAGGAATAGGAGATGTTACAAAACCAATTGTGCCAGCATGTATAGAGGCTATGCATAAAGCTGTTGATGAAATAGGAACACAAGAAGGATTTAAAGGGTACGGACCAGAACAAGGATATGAATTTTTAAGAAAAGCCATAGTGGAAAATGACTATAAAGCAAGAGGGGTAGATATAGAGGCAGATGAAGTATTTGTATCAGATGGAGCAAAATGTGATTGTGGAAATATTGTAGATATATTTGCCGAAAATAATAAAGTAGCAATTACAGATCCTGTATATCCAGTTTATTTAGATACGAATGTGATGTCTGGTAGGAGCGGAGACTATAATGAACAAAAACGAGTATATGAGAATATTGTATATTTACCAGTAACAGCAGAAAATGATTTTAAACCAGCACTACCAAAAGAAAAGGTAGATATGATTTACTTATGTTTTCCAAACAATCCAACAGGTACAGTATTAACAAAAGAAGACTTAAAAGTATGGGTAGATTATGCAAAGCAAAATAATAGTGTTATTTTATATGATGCTGCATATGAAGCATTTATAGAAGAGGAAGGTATACCACATAGTATTTATGAAGTAGAAGGTGCAAAGGATGTAGCAATAGAATTTAAAAGTTATTCTAAAACAGCAGGATTTACAGGAACAAGGTGTGCTTATGTTGTGGTTCCTAAAACAGTAAAAGGTTACACAAAAAATGGAGAAGCAATTGCATTAAACAAATTATGGAATAGAAGAACTTGTACAAAATTTAATGGTGTATCTTATATCGTTCAAAGAGCAGCAGAAGCGACATATTCAACAGAAGGAAAAAAGCAGATAGAAGAAAATATAACATATTATAAAGAAAATGCAAAAATAATAAAAGAAGGATTAGAAGAGGCAGGATTTACAGTATATGGGGCAATTAATTCACCATATATTTGGTTAAAGGTACCAGAAGGAATGACATCATGGGAATTTTTTGATGCATTACTAGAAGAGGTATATGTTGTAGGAACACCGGGGAGTGGATTTGGACCTCATGGAGAAGGTTACTTTAGATTAACTGCTTTTGGAACAAAAGAAAATACAATAAAAGCAATTGATAGAATAAAAAATTGGAATAGAAAATAAAAGAACTTCTAATATCTAACTACCCTCAGATTGAAAGGTAATCTACGGACAAAAACAAAACAAAAGTTCGAAAAAGTATTGACTTTTTAGAATAAAATTTATATAATGTGAAAGAAATAAAAGAAAAAGGAGCAGAAAATGAAAGAAGAATTTTTAAGACTATTAAAAACAGTAAAAAGAGAAGGAATAGAAGACATCATCAATTTTTTAGAAAAATCAGATTTTTTCAAAGCACCTGCTAGTACAAGATTTCATGGTGACCATGAAGGTGGATTAGTAGAACATAGTTTAAAGGTATATGAAATTTTAAAACATAAAGTAACAAATAATATAAAAGGAATAACAGTACCAGAAGAATCCATCATTATCATAGGATTATTGCATGACATCTGTAAAACAAACTTTTATAAAGTAGATTACAGAAATGCCAAAAATGCTTTAGGAGTTTGGGAAAAAGTACCATATTATACAATTGAAGATACCATTCCTTATGGGCATGGAGAAAAATCAGTTATGATGATTACAGAATATATGAAATTAACACCAGAAGAAAAATATGCTATCAGATGGCATATGGGATATACAGAACCAAAAGAATTATATAATGCAATAGGTGCATCTTATACAAAATATCCAATTGCACTATTAACACATGAGGCAGACTTAGAGGCAACGTATTTTTATGATACATAATATCCAAATGTGTCCAATTGGGGACGTTTCTATTTGGACAAAAAGAAATATAGTATATGAGAAAGAACTCTTTTGCAGTTATATAAACTGGATAAAAAGAAATATAGTATACGAGAAAGGAAAACAATATGTTAGCATATATAAAAGGAACATTAGAAATGAAAATGACAGAATATGTAGTAATTGATGTAGGCGGACTAGGATATAAAGTATTCATGTCAAGCATTGGAATAGAAAAATTGGGCGAAATTGGAAGTCAAGTAAAAGTATATACATATTATAGAGTGAGGGAAGATGATATCAGTATATATGGATTTAATACAAATGAAGAATTAAGAATGTTTGAATTATTATTATCTGTAAGTGGGGTAGGCGCAAAAACAGCATTAGCAATGCTTGCTGTTTGTACGCCATCTGAATTTGTATTAGCTATCGTCTCAGAAGATATCAATGTTCTAACATCCATTCCGGGAATTGGACCAAAATCTGCCAAAAGGATTATTTTAGAGCTAAAAGATAAAATCAAAAAAGAACAACAAATTCAAGAATTATCAAGTGCTTCAAAAACAAATAAAGAGATGAGTGAAACAAATATAAAAGTAAAACAAATGATAGAAGATGATAATAAAATACAAGAAGCAGTAGCAGCATTACAAGTTTTAGGCTATAACAAAAAGGAAATCGAAAAAGCATTTATGAAACTAGATAAAACAAATTTAACAACAGAAGATTTAATAAAAAAAGGACTAATGATTTTAGCCAATTAATAGAAAAAATTCGAGATTTTTATAGAAATAATAAGAAAGATAATAAGCAAAAAATGTGCTTGTATTTACAAAATCAGTTTATCATCTTTCCTATTCTGGAGGAAAATATGAATAGTAATGAGCCATTAGCTTTTAGAGTAAGACCAAGAACACTTGAAGAATATGTAGGACAAGACCATGTCTTGGGAAAAGACAAAATATTATATAGAACCATAAAGGCGGACAGATTATCCAGTATTATTTTATTTGGACCACCTGGATGTGGAAAGACCTCATTAGCAAGAGTGATTAGTGAAACAACGAAATATAAATTTTATAAAATAAATGCAGTTACTTCTGGAGTAGCAGATATAAAAAGGGTTGTAGAAGAAACCAAAAATTTTATGATAAATCCAACAGGAAAAAGTATTTTATTTATTGATGAGATTCATAGATTTAACAAATTACAACAAGATGCATTATTACCATATGTAGAAAATGGAACTGTCATTTTGATTGGAGCAACCACAGAAAATCCATACTTTGAGGTAAATAAAGCGTTGATTTCTAGGTCAATGGTTATAAAATTAGAGCCTTTAACAATAGAAAATATTTTTACAATTTTAAAAAATGCGATAACAAGGCAAGATGGATTAGGAGAATATTCTATAAAAGTAGAAGATGAAACTTTGAAAAAGTTGGCGATGATATCTAATGGAGATGTTAGAACAGCACTAAATGGGTTAGAGGTTGCAGTATTAACAACCAACATGGAAGCAGATGGATATATTCATATTACAGATGAAGTAATCAAAAATAGTGTGCAAGATAGAAAAGCCATATTTGATAAAAATGGTGAAGCTCATTATGACAATATTAGTGCATTTATTAAATCTATGAGAGGTTCTGATCCAGATGCAGTGGTATTTTATTTAGCAAGAGCTTTAACTGGAGGAGAAGACCCAATGTTTTTAGCAAGGAGAATCGTCATTTGTGCTTCAGAAGATGTGGGGTTAGCAAATCCACAAGCACTAGTGGTGGCGAATGCTGCCATGCAAGCTGTTCATATGGTGGGGATGCCAGAAGCAAGAATTATATTATCAGAAGCAGCTGTATATGTAGCATTGTCAAAAAAATCAAATGCAAGTTATTTGGCAATTAATAAGGCATTAGAAGATGTAAAAAATAAAGAAACTGGAGAAGTTCCTATGCATTTAAGAAATGCACCCATTGACAATATGAAAGACTTGGGATATAGTCAAGGATATTTATATCCTCATGATTTTCCGGGACACTATGTAGAACAACAATATTTGCCAGATAAAATGATTGGAACAAAATATTTTATAAAAGATGAAAATATAGATTTATAATAAATTAAGATAAACTTATATAATAAAGATGACATTTGATAAAAAAAGTGTCATCTTTATATTTTTTTAGTATAAAATGTGAAATTATAGAAAAAAATAAATAGAAAAAAATCGATAGAAAAAAAGATAGGAGGACCAAATGCATCATATTGAAAAAAAGCAATATACCAAAGAAAGTCAATGGAAAAATGCAGATGAAATTTACCTATTTGAAGTACAAAAATTTTTAGATTTAACAGAAAATATCAAAGAAGAAGAATTGAAAAAAGAAATTGTAGCACAAATGTTGAAATGTGATAAAAGAGTAACACAACTAGCTGAAAAAAGATTTGAAGAATTAGAAAAGAATGAATAAAAAGAAAAAAATTGTAAAAAATAGATAGTATGAAAAATATAAGTAAAAAAATCATAATAGGATTATTAGCTGGAATAGTCAGTGGACTTTTTTCAACAGGAGGCGGAATGATTGTTGTTCCAGCATGTATCTATTTGTTAAATATGGAAGATAAAAAGGCAAGAGGAACATCGATATTTTGTATATTACCAATGGTAGTGACAAGTGGTATCTTTTATTATAAAAGTAATTATATTGACTGGAATATTTCCATATTATGTGCAATAGGTGGGATGATAGGCGGATATATTGGTGCAAAGGCATTAAAAAAGATGCCAGTTCAGTACTTAAAAATTGCATTTACAATTTTTTTACTATATGCATCTTATAAAATGTTTTTTAAGTAAGAGGAAGAAATGGTAGAGATTTTAATTGGGATTATATCTGGAATGATTAGTGGAACAGGAATGGGAGGAGGGACAATATTAATCTTTCTCCTTGTATATTTGTTAGGTATAGAGCAACATATTGCTCAAGCCACTAACCTCATTTTTTTTATACCAACTTCGATAATTGCGATTATCATTAATTCTAAGAATAAAAATATTGCTTTACAAAGTGCTATTTTTATTTCTGTATTTGGTATATTAGGAGCGATTATTGGAGCAAATATATCTATACGAATTGATGTCAATATATTAAGAAAATGTTTTGGGATTTTTTTGGCAATAATTGCGATACATGAAATATATACCATTGTAAAATGGTATAAAAAAAAGAAATTAAGAGATAATAAGGAAAATGGATTTATAAAATAATATAATAGAGAGGATGATGAATATGAAATTTGTTAAAGGTATTGTTATAGGAGGATTATTAGTAACAGGAGCTGCTATGATGTATACAGAAATGGGAAAAAGTACAAAAAGAAAAATGATGAAAAAAGGAAGAAATATGATAAAGAAAATGGGAATTGTTTAAAAAAAGATGCCAATACAGGCATCTTCTTTTTATTGAATAGGAAAAATCGAGTTTTTCCTATTCAAGAACATCGCTTCGCTCTAACAATTGCACACAAATTTTACTTACGTAAAATTTGGCGCCGAACAATGACGCGGGCTTTAAAATGTTATAAACAGAGAAAATGTTCAAAAAAGCCCGCTATTGTTCTACAATAGGAAAGTTCCCCTTTCCTATTGTATAAAAAACGCTTCGCATAACGGATGTACACAATTTTACATACGTAAAATTGGCACAGAACAAATTTACGCAACGCTTTAATAATTTAATTTTGGTACTAAATTAAAATTTTCGATTGTAATAACATACTGTAAATTTATTAGCATTCTGGTTTTTCTGGATAATCTGGTTTTTTATCGTCATCTTTTTTACAGTCACATTTATCACATTCTATAAAGCAATCACATTTTTCGCACTTTTCACCTTTTAAGCATTTTCCTTCATGATGACATTTTGCACAAACTTTAACTTTTTTAGTATCATTTACCCAAATTTGAAGTGCATATTGTTTTCCCGGACATAAAGGACCGAAAACAAATTCTCCTTCACAATCAGTAAACGTATGCCCAATAGGTCTACGTTCCTCTTTGTCACAGTTGTAAACGATTTCAACTAATTTAACAACAGCATCTGCAACTGGTTCTTTGAAACAATTTTTAACAACACCATAAATGACATCTCTATTGTCTTCTGTCTAAGTGAAAAAGTACCAAGACAGATTAAATAAAAAATATTTTCATATTATAATCCTTATCTATTACTACGTAATCAATCACAGATAGCCAAATTCTTCTTTTTTCTATTCGAGATAACGAATTATATACTAAATTAAAATCATTGCTTAAAAACGATTTTAAAGCGTCTAGGTTTGTATCTGGAATATTAGTTTCTATTTTTTCCTGTTGTTTATATAATTCATCTAGTTGTGCAACATATTCTTTATAATCTTTTTCATAATCTTCAATCCTTATTAAATCTCTTACATATAAATCTTTTAATTTAGACAATTTGTTTTCTACAGAAGTTATTTCTTTTGACATATCAATTTCTTTAAAGTGTTTTTCTTTGTATTCATAATCAGAAACATATTTTTTTAATTGGATATTAAATTCTTGTAAAAGTTTTTCTTCTATTTTTACTTCATTAAAATTCACATTGCAAGAGCATTTCATTGTTAAATGATGTCTTTTACAAATGTAATAATATTTAGAACTTTCGGGATTTTTAGAATAGAATTTTCCGCCTAACCTATAACCACATTCAGCACATTTTAAAAGTCCTTGAAAAATATATCCACCAGAATTTTCGGCAGATGGTTTTCTTGCATTTTTACTTAACAATCTTTGTGTATTTTCAAAATCTATTTTATTAATTATAGCAGGACAAAAATCTTCAATATCTCCATATCTAGTTTTCTTAATTCCTATATATAATTTATTAGTAAGTATTCTATATACCCTCATATAATTCAATTGTAGTTCTGGATATTTTAAATCTAATTTTTGAAAAGTTTGATAAGCACTAGTAGTTTCTTTATAAAACTGAAATGCATCTAAAACTACTTGTTTTTTATCTTCATCGATGACAAGTTTTTTATCTTGTTTTTTTAATCCAACTGGGATTTTTCCGCTAATCAATTCTTTACTTTCTACCTTTGTTTTAAATACACTTCTAATTCTTTCAGAAGTTTGAGCAGACTCGTTTTCGGCGACAGAAAGCATGATGTTTATATGCAATCTACCACTAGCTGTAGAACTATCATATTTTTCAAAAATAGTTTGCCAAAATACACCGTGTTCATCTAAAACATCTAATACTTTATAATAGTTTCTAACACCACGAGAAAGACGATCTAGTTTAGTTATAAGTATTCTGTTTATCTTGTTTTGCTCAACATCTTTTAAAAGTCTTTGTAAAGCAGGTCTTTTTAAGTTAGTAGCAGAAAAACCGTCATCTTCATAAATTCCATAAATGTGAAAACCATTCTTTAAAGCATATTTAGTTAATTCTTCTCTTTGCGTTCTTAAACTATCTCCATTAATGGCTTGCTCTTCTGTACTAACTCTAACATATAAAGCTACTTCTTCAGTAACATTTTTAACATTTTCCATTATTCAAAAGCTCCTTTTATTTTTGCTTCTTTAACTCTACCAATTATTTTAATAGGAATACTTTTCATATCCTCAAAAGTGAATTTTTTAATAGGATAATATGGATTCATAGCATGTAATTCTATTCCTTCATTCGTCTTGATTACTTTTTTTACTGTTGCTTCTTCTCCGTTAATAAGAATAACAGCAGTTTGCCCACTTTCAACATCATCTTGGTCATGTACTATAACTAAGTCTCCATCACTAAGAAGAGGGAGCATACTATCTCCAGTTACTTTTAATGCAAAATACTCATTTATGTTTTTTTCATAATCTTTTATAGTATCTCTATCAGTTATATATCCAATTACATTTTCTTCTGCTAACCAATTATATCCAGCTTTTACTGTTCCTAAAATTGGTATACTTTTATTAGAATTTGAATTGCTTTCTACTAAATCAGATTTTTGTATTCCAAAATAGTTAGCCAATATTTGTATCTTATCTATACGAGGATATATGTTGCCGTTATACCAATCTGTTAATGTAGAATAAGGTATCTCTAAATCTCTAGCAACATCGTTCCTATCTTTATTGTTAAGTCTCATATATCTTCTTAAATTTCTTGAAAAAATTTCTTTATTTCCTAAATCGCTCATAAGTACCTCCTGAGCATATTATACGACTTTACCGTAAAAAAATCAATAAAAAAATAAAAAAATTACGAAAAAACTATTGACAACGGAGAAACCGTCGTATATAATACAGACAAGAAAAACGGAAAAACCGTCAAGAAAAGAGGTGAAATAAATGCAATTAACATTAAAAGCTATAAGAGTTAATAAAGGGTGGACACAGGAAGAAGCTTCAAAAGAAATAGGAGTAAGTGTAGATACACTAAGGAATTACGAAAATGGAAAAAGTTATCCAGATATACCAACTTTAAAAAAAATAGAAGAGGTTTATGAAACCCCATACAATAATATAAATTTTTTTCCAGAAAAATAACGGTTTATTCGTAAAAAAACAAAAAGAGGTGAGAAGATGAAAATAGAAGGTAGTGTGCAAGAATTAGAATTATTTTTCAAAAAGTTTAATTTAATAGAAAAAGCAGAAATAAAAATAGATGGCACAAAAGTTGGGGAACAGATTGTACCATCAATTATAAATACTTTAAAAAATGCAAGACCTATTGATTCTTAGGTGTAATATCAAAATTTTCAGTTAACCATTTATGATAATGAGAAAGTATAGTTATATCTGCTCCAAGAGAATTTCCAACAGTTGTACCTACAATATCTTCTAAACTAGGATTTTTACTAAAAGAATTTTCTAATTCATTTTTAAGTTTAGGCAGTACATTATCAAAATAATGGTTTTCAAAATTTTTAAAATCGCAACTCATATAATTCACCTCCAATCGAGGTAATTATAACAGAAAATATCAACAAGTACAAACTATAAGAATAAAGATAGGGAGAGGTGGTGGTCTTGGAAAAAGATAAAACACAATTTACATTAGAACACGCACAAATATTATATCAAACAATAGCAGACATTATGGGAGAAAAATACAACGTAGAAATAAAAGCAAAAGTTAAAGAAAAATAAATGAAAGAAGGTGATACAAATGAAAAGTAAAATTTATGAACTAATTGGACGAGCAGTAGTATATAGTACTTTATACATCGGAGCAGTCGCAGGATTTGTTTGGGCATTTTGCCAAAATACGATTTATTAGGAGGGAGAAAATGTATAGTTTTATTTTTACAATAATTATTTAGAATTTAAAAATTAGGAAAGGAGAAAACAAAAAATGGAAAACTTACTACAAAAAATAATGTTAAAAGCATATGAAGTAAACAAGAATACAGAGCATACAGTTTTTGTAGATTTTATGGGACATGTGAATTGTTTTCAAATTTATTTATATTTGAATGGATGGAAAGAAAATTCAAACCCTGATATAAAAATTGAAACTTATTTAGATGAAAAATTCGCAACAGAAAATTTACAATATATGTTAAATAAATTAGAAGAATTGGAGGGAAAGGAATGTTTACAAGAAAAGATAGAAAAATAAGAAATTTAGAAACTAAAGTGTTAAATAGAGACATTTTAATAGAAGATTTAAAAAGCAAAGAAGCAATACAAAAACAAGAAAATTTAGCATTATATGAAGAAAATAAAGACTTAAGATTTGAAAATGAAGAGCAGAGAGAGTTTATAAGCAGAATAGATAGATTAGTAAATTCTAATAAATATAACAACGAAAAAGCAATTTTAAGTAAATTAAAAGAACTAGTTAGCGACTACCAATCATTAAACTAGCTCTACATAAACATATATAAACATATGATTTTCTACTACATTATAACAAAAATCAGGTAGAAAATCAAGAAAGGAAATAAAAATGAATAGAAAATTAGATAAATTAGGAAGAATTGTAATTCCAGTAGAAATAAGAAAAGAAATGGATTTAAAACCGGGAGATGAAGTAGAAATAATGCAAACAGGGAACAGTTTCAATATCTCTAAATATAAAAATACATTTTGTCCAGAGTGTTTAACAAGATGTGAATATACAGATAATTATTGCAGAAATTGTGGGTTAAATTTTGGACATTTAGTTTAAAAGAGGTGCAAGATGGTAGTAAAAGATTTGTCAAAAAGTTTTAATCCATGTCCAAAAAATAAAGTTATAGCAAAAGAGAGTAAAAAAGAAATTCTTAAAGAAATTAAGAAACAGAAAAAAGAATTAGAGTCTGATTTTTGTATTATGCCGAAAAGTACGAAATATAGCACGGTAAGAACTAAAAAATATAGTGAAAGGCATGAGGTTTTCTTCTCTAAAGCTTACAGAATAAAAAGCATAAAAGATGGTTTAATAATATTTTTAACAGAAGAGGATCATCGAGGAACTAATGGAGTTCATGGAAAAAACGGAGACAAACTTAATAGATATTTAAAAAGAACAGCAGAAAAGGCATGGATTAGTTATTACAAAAAAACAAAAGAAGAGTTCCAACAAAGATATGGAAAAAATTATATTTAGGAGGAAGAAAAATGAAAAGTGAAAATGGATTTAGTGACTTAGCTTTTGTGATAATTTTGGCAATAATATTAATCACATTTATAGGATTCATCTTTTATTGTATAACAGTAGAATATCAAAATGAAGAAACAATAGAAATAACAGTTAAAGACAAGTACATAAAAAGAAGTGGAAAGACAGATTTATACTTAATAGCTAGTGAAGAGGGAGAAACATATAAAATATCAGATTTATTTTTTAAAAGCAAATTTAATAGTACAGACTTATACAATCAATTAGAAATAGGAAAGAAATATAAAGTAGAAGTAACAGGCATTAGAAATCAATTTTTAAGTATGTATAAGAACATAAATAAAATAGAAGAAATAGAAAAATAACAAAAGGAGAAAAACAATGGAAAGTCCTAATTATTACGCAATTATACCTGCAAAAGTACGATATGACAAGGAATTAATGGCTAACGCAAAATTGTTATACAGTGAAATAACGGCACTATGTAATGAGAAAGGAATATGCTGGGCAGGAAATGAATATTTTGCCAATTTATATGGCGTTAGTAAAGAGACAATATCAAGATGGATTAGTCAGTTAAATAAAAAAGGATATATATACATCACATTTTTTTATAAAAAAGACTCTAAAGAAATAGACAAAAGAATAATTTCTTTAGTTAATATCGAAAATCAAGGGGGTATTGACGAAATCGTCAAGGGGTATTGTCAAAAAAATCAAGGGGGTATTGACGAAAACATCAAAGAGAATAATACAAGTATTAATAATAAAAAAGAAAAAGAAGAAGCATATAAAAAAATTATAGAATTTTATGAAAACAATATCACGTTAATCACACCATTTGTTTCAGAAGATATTGATAAATTTTTAAAAGTAGATAACTTAGAAGAAGATCTAATAATCGAAGTAATGAAAGAGGCAGTTTCGAGAAATAAAAGAAATTGGAAATATATATCCACAATTCTAGTTAATTGTGTGGATAACAATATAAAAACAGCAAAACAATTTAGAATCAGTCAAGAAGAATTTAAGTCGAATAAAAATCAAAACAACAAGAAAGATGAAACAAAAGAAGAGGAAATAGAATACAAAGAATGCACAATGACAGAAGAAGAATACTTTAAAAAACTGAGAGGAGAAAAGGATGTATGATGAAGAAATTGAAAAAACAGTACTTTACTACATAATTTTCAAAAATGAAGAATTAGACATAGAAGAATCAGACTTTATAAACATGAAGAATAAATTAATAGCAAAAGCAATAGAAGAATTAAAACTAGAAAAGGAAGATATATCAATTTTAGCGGTACAAAATAAAATAAAAGGAAATCAAAAGCAAATTTTAGAGTACATATCAAATTTAGGAAATAACATCTATGGAATAACAGCAGAAGGTTGCTATAACAGATTAAAAGAATTTTCTAAAAAAAGAAAAGTATTCGAATTAGCACAAAATATTTTAGCAAATGTTACAGAAGAGGAAAATATAGATATATATATTCAAGATTGTATAGACAAATTAAATAATATCGAAAAGATAAATACAAAAGAGAAAACATTTATAGAACAAATAGCAGAAACAACAAGCGAGATAGAAAAGAATTATAACAATAGAAATGATTATAGTCTATATACAGGAATTTTTGATTTAGATAAATTAACATGTGGATTACATAATCAAGAATTAACAATTATTGGAGCAAGACCAGGAATGGGAAAAACGACATTAACATTACAGATAGCACAAAATATAGCAAAAGAAAAAAATGTTGTATTTGTGAGTTTAGAAATGTCCCAAACTCAGTTAATTCAAAAAATGATAGCAAAACAGAGCATAGTTAATAGTTACAAAATGCGACTAGGAACACTTGAAGAAGGAGATTGGGAAAAGATAGCAAAAGCAAGCGTACAATTATCTGAATTAAATTTGACAATAAATACAAGAGTTAGAACAATACAAGACATAGAAGTTATGGCTAAGAGATTAAAAAATAAAGATAAATTAGATTTATTGATAATAGATTATATTCAACTACTAAAAAGTCAAGGAAAATTTAATTTAAGAGAACAAGAGGTAGCAGAAATAAGTAGAAGACTAAAACTATTAAGCTTAGAAATAAATATTCCAATAATTGCACTTTGCCAATTAAACAGAAATGCAAACATAGGAGAGCCAACATTAGCGGACTTAAGAGAAAGTGGAAGTTTAGAACAGGATGCAGATAATATAATTTTTATTTATAAAGAAAATGAAGAGGATAATATTACAACATTAAAACTAGCAAAACAGAGAGCAGGAGACATTGGAAAAGTAAAAGTTAAATTTAATAAACAACTAAGTACATTCGTGAATTTAGTGAGGTGAAACATATGAAAAAAGTAATTAATGAAGAGGATATTAGAAAAGCAAATAATCTAGAAAGATGTAGATTATTACTAATGATTATAAAAGGACAAGCAGTATATACACAAGATATAAAAACACATTAAAGGAAGTGTTGAAGATGATAGAAACAAGACAATTGAGTTTTGAAGATATAAAACCACAAAAAAGAACTAAATATATGCAGATTTTAGAAATACTTGGAGAAAGAAAAATGACAGCTAGAGAGATAGAAAAAGAAATGAATAGAAGAGGATATTCAAAGTATTTTGACATGAATCATGTAAGACCAAGATTAACAGAACTAGTAAAAGACTATGAAAAATTAGTTGAATGTGGTGTAAAAGAAGATAGCTTAACGAAGAAGAGGGTAGCAGTATACAAAAAGAAAGAGTGATAGAAAATGAATAAATGTAATAATTGTGCAAAATTCTTAACATGTAACAGAAAAGAATGTGATCAAGTAACTTTTTTACAAGCAAAACAATTAGATAAATTAGAAGTAAAGGAGAAGAAAAAATGAAAAATAAAATAATTAAAATAGTTAGTATGATAGCAATAATAATAACAATAATAGGAGTAACAACTCCAACAATTTATGCAAGAGCTCATTCACGTGGTGCAAGAAGTAGTGGTTCGCATAGTAGTGTAAAGTCTAGTACACCAAAAAGTTCTACTAAAAGTAGTACAAGTAGCTCTGTAAAAGCTAGTACTCCAAAATCTAGTACAACAAAAAGTAGCACATCAGGAAAAAGCTATACAACAACTAAAAGTAGTTCTGGAAGGACAACAGTTAGTCACGATACAGTTAAACCAAAGACAGATTCAACTGGAAAATCAACAATAGTTAATAATAATCCAACATATTATACAACATACAGTACAGACACAGGATTTTCTCTAACAAATAGTATATTTCAATTTTATATGTTGGATCAAATATTTTCTGACAAAGAAAAAGTAACAGAACAAGATGTAGCAAAAGCATTAGAAGAAAGAGGATACAGTAAAGAAGAAGTAGATCAAATTCTAGACGAAGCAAGAACAGAAGAAAAAGCAAATAAACCATTTTATGATGGTTGGAAATGGTATAATTGGCTACTATTTGTAGTTATTATATTAGCGATAATTGGAGGAGTAGTAGAATTAGCTATATGGTTAACATGGTGAGAAAAAAGTTATTTAAGATAGTTGAAAAAGATACAACATATTACGAATGGTATGACATATTAATACTAATTTGCATATGGATTAGTATAATTCCGTTAACGTTTAAAGAACAAAATAATTTTACATATATTCTAACAATTTTAACAACAATAGTATTTGTGATTGATTATATGTTGAGATGGATAACGTCAGATTTTAGGTTAAAAAAAGGAATAGATAGCTTTATAAAATATCCATTTACGATTTCAGCAATATTTGATTTAGTAGTTATCTTATCATGTTTTAGTGAAATATTTAACAGTTCATATATTTTAAGAATATTTAGCATATTTAGAATATTAAGAATAGCAAAAACATTAAGATATTCTAGTAAATTTGAAATAATTAAGAACGTAGTCAACAAAAATAAAAAAATATTAGAGGTAGTATGTGGATTTACAGCAGGATTTATATTCATTTCAGCATTAATAATGTTTCAGTTTGAAAATCAAAGCTTTAAGAATTTTTTTGAAGCAATATACTGGTCTACAACAGTATTAACAACAGTAGGATATGGAGACATATGTCCTAAGACAGAAATAGGAAGATTGATAAGTATAATATCTAGTTTAGTAGGAATTGCATTTGTAGCACTTCCTACAGGAATTATAACAAGTGGATTTGTAGAAGAATTAAATAGAGAAAAGGAGAATGATGAAAAATGAAAAAAATAACAAAATTAAAAATAGTATTTGATAGGATATTTAATAAATTTGTAAAGGTAGACAATATTGAAAAAATAGAAGAGGGACTAAATAGACAAAAAGAAGCTTTAAAGAATTTAAATAACAGCTATTATAATGCACAAGGAGCATTAGAATCTTATAAAAATGAATTAAAGAAAAACCAAGAAAATGAAAAGAAGTTAAATAAATGTTTTGAGATTTGTAAAACAAAAAATGATAAAGAGGGAGCTAAGCAAATATTTGAAGAATTAAATACAACAAAACAAAGAATTATAGTTTTAAAAGAGCAAAGTCAAAAACAAGAATTAATAGTTCAAAGATTCAAAGAAGCAAAAGAAAGATATGAAAAAGAAATAAGAAACTTACAAAATAATTTAGAAACAATGAAATCTAAAAATAGATTTAGTAAAGCTGTAAAAGAATATGAAAGTCAATTTGGAGAATTTGAAGAATTTAATATAGATGATATACAAAAAGATATAGACATAGAATTTAATGCAAGTAATGCACAACTTCAAGAACAAGAAAATAAAATTGATTTAGATCAACTAGAAAATGAATCAAATTTTGAAGAAATGTGGGGGAAATAATGAGGGAATATATTACAAAGAAAGAATATGAAGAGATTATAAAAGAAAAAGAAAGATTCAAAAAATTGTTTCAAGTACTAAAAATAGACTCCGAAGAGATTATCAAAGAAGAAAGAAAAAATAATAAAATTACATATTTTTGTATAGTAAGCAATAAAGAAAAAACATATATAATATTTTACAATTCTGATAGTGAAGACTTAATACAAGTCTTACTATCAGAAGAAATCAATATATATGACTATCTAGAAGAAAATTTAATAGAAGAGGTTAATGTAGAAAAGCCACAAGATAACTTTAATTACAGAGGATTTAATTTTAAATATTTGGAAGAGCCATATTTCATAAATCAAATTTTTGAAGGAATAAAATTTGAAAGTACAGAACTTATAAAAGAAATAGATCAAGAAATAAAATTCTATAAAGATAAAATTACAGAGGAAAGACAAGAGATATTTGATTATACAAAAACAAATAATATTTTAAATAAATATAAATTCGAAATTGAGGAGAAATTAAATGAAAAAGACTAAATATTTTAATAAAGATATTTACGAAACAGAAAAGAAAATAAAAACAGCATTTATAATACTAATCATATTTCTATTAGGTTTATACATAGGACTAGCAATAAATTATTTAGAGATACAAAACAAAGAGCAAAAAATACGAGAATATCAAGTAGAGATAGATAGTTTAAAAGAAACAATATACTTGATAGAAAGGAAGAATTAATATTAAAGAATATGGAGTATATGATTTAAAAAATTATGAGCAATGTATATACATAGGAACAATATCAGAAGTTTCAAAATTTTTAAATTATCGTAAAGATACTTTAAGGAGCTATCTATCAAGAAAAAAACATGACAGAAGTTTATTAATAGATCATAGATACGAAATAGTAGAAGTAATAGAGGAAGAACAACAAGAAGAAAAAAGAAAAACAGATCAAGAAGTATTTGAAGAACTTATCAAAAGTTTTACAGGACAACGTAGTATAACAACACTAAAAGAAGAAATCTCAAAATTTAAAATATTTGATGAAGTTAAATGGATTGTAAAAGGATTGGCAGACAAAGTAATAATTGAAGAAGAATGGAAAAAGATACCACAATTCGACTATTCAATAAGCAATTATGGACGTATTAGAAATGATAAAAATGGAAAGCTAAAAAGCTTGAGATACCATAGATGGATGATACAAGTTGATATATACAAAGACGGAAAGAGATATACAATAGATGTTCCTAGATTAGAAGCAATGTTATTTATAAGAAAAGTAGAAAGAAATGAAAGAGTAAGTTACATAGATGGAGACAGAAGAAATCTTTACTATAAGAATTTGAAGATAATAGAAAGAGGTGTAAAAAATGAATTGTAAACATGCAAAAGTAATAAGAATAACAAACAATAAACAAGAATATTACTGCATAGCAAAACAGAAAGAAGTAACAGAAAGCGACTGTAGAGGTTGTATGTTATACAATCCAGATTTGCCAGATGTAATAAAGAATATTTTTGGAGGTTTTAGAAGATGAGTAATATAGAAGAAGATATAATGAGTGAAGAAGCATTTAATGAATTAATAGATAATTTTGAGATAGTAAATACTTTGACCGAATATGGTAGAAAAGCAATAAAACAAAATGTGAAGAAATTACAAAAGAGAATCAAAGAATTAGAAGAAATAAATACAGCTAACAGAAAAGTAATAGTAGAACAATGTGATTATATACAAAATAAGAGTATACCAGTTCAAAAAGTAAAAGATAAGATAGAAGAATTAAAAAAACACTATAATACAGACAATAATATAAGGATTTATACATTAAAAGACAGTTATGAATTACAAGCAACTGTTTTAGAAGAATTATTAGAGGAGGACAAGCAATGACAAAAGAACAAGAAGTAATAACATATATAAAAAAACGAATTAAAATATGCAACGAAAATGCAGACATATGTGACGACAATGATTTTGATGAAGAAGCTACATATTTAAGAGAAGAAAGTTATATGTTAGAAACAGTCTTATCTATGCTAAAACAAAAAGATAAAGAGATAGAGGAGTGATTTAATTGGGAAAATACACAGATAAGAAAGTAAATAATACACCTAAAGCAAAAAAGATAAAAAAATATCTAGAAAATTTAGGACATACAAATGTAGAAGTTTGGTATGAAACCATAAAAAAAGGTTGTGAAATGAGTGGCTATGAAGGTGGATGGGCATTTTGTAGTGGAATCGAAGATGAAGAATATTTTGATCCTTGTTTAGGTTACAACATTGAAGAAGCATTAGAAAACATAGAACAATATAATTTAAAGGAGGAATAAATTATGTTATCAGAAGATAAAAAAAAGACATAGAACAAGCAGTAAGTAATGTATTAAGTGGAATAGATATTGAAAGTTCATCATTAATATTAGAAAAAGCAATTATGGATAATTATATTATATCAAGAGGAAGAGTAAATATATTGAAAATTGCAACACGACAAATATTAAATTTTATTGAAGAATATAAAAATAAAGGATATTTAGATGTTGTAAGAGAAAAGGTAAAAGCAAATGAAGAGATAACTAAACTACAAAAAGAAATAGAACATCAAAAAGAAAAAAGAGAAAATCAAAAAGCAGAATTAACAATATTAAATGAAAAGCAAAAAGAAATGAATAAATTAACAAATACAGTTAGTTCATATAAAGGAATGTTTAAGAAAGAACAAAAAGACAATAAAAAGAAAGATAAGATAATAGATTTAATGGCAGAATTTATAAAAAATAGTGTATCAGAAAAGAAACTCATAAATGAAATATGTATAAAAGGTAAATGTAACAATGAAGAATGTCACGAAGATGATTGGAAAGAGTGCATAAAACAATATTTTGAAAATGAGGTGTAAGAATGTTTGAAATAGGAGATTATGTAAGAACTAAAAAAGGAAAGATTGAAAAAGTTATAAATAATAATTATCATATGTCACAATACATAGAATGCGAAAAAGGCATAGTAGATAAAGAAAATATAGTAAAACACAGCAAAAACATAATAGATCTAATAGAAGTTCGGAGATATAGTAAATAATGGATACATTTATGAAATAGGAAATACAGAAGATGGACATAAATGGGTACATAACTTAAATGGACTTTTATTGTTTGAAAATGACATAGAAACAATATTAACTAAAGAACAATATATGCAAAACTGTTATACAGTAGAAAGGAAATAAGAATGTTAAAAATAAAAGATAGTGTAGATTTAAAGGAATTAGAAAAATTTGGATTTAAAAAGGATAAAAATATATATTTTTTCAAAAATATTTGCAATGCGACTGTTTTAATGGCTTTTGATAATAGAAAAATATCTAATCCAAAAGATGATCAAGGAAATGAAGTTTTATATGACTTAATCCAAGCAGGATTAGTCGAGAAAGTAGAGAAATAAAGATGAGAGATATAAAATTTAGAGGAAAAATAAAAAATTCAAAAGTGAATAAATGGGTATATGGTTATTTAGTAGATGAATGTCATATAAATGAAAAAAATCAATTAGGATATACTCCAATCAGAAAAGAAACAATAGGACAATACGCAGGACTAAAAGATAAAAACGGAAAAGAAATTTATGAAGAAGATATAATTAAAATTAAACATAAATTTGATAATACAGAATATATTTGTGAAATTATATATATAGATGGAGCCTTTAGAACTAAAAAATTTATATTTGGTAGTTACTATGATTGCTTATATTACTGGTATGCTAATGATTGTGAAATAGAAGTAATAGGCAACATATATGACAACCCAGAATTGTTAGAGGAAGGAGAATAAAGATGAGTATATTAATTGATAAAGTAAAAACTTATGAAAATAATAAATGTAAAATTAAAGGAAAATGGTATATAGCAAAACCTTTAAATAAATTATCTTTAAAAAATAAATTAAAAGATTGTATAAAAATTCTAAGAAATAAAGCAATAGCAGTACATTTTAAAGAAGATGAGGTAGAGGAAGGAGAATAACATGGAGGAAGAAAGAAAAATTATAGAAGTTTACGTTAAAGAAAATAAAGAAGAAGGAATAGTTTCATTTACATTTAAGAAAACAGAAAATTCTGAAATAGCAAATTCTACCTTGAAAGGGCTTGCAATGATATTTGCAGCACAAAAAGAAGCAGAAGATGAATTAGAAGTAGAAACACAGGAAGGAGAATAAAGATGCGTAGAATATTAAAGGCATTATTAAAAACAATACTAGTAATCTCAATAGCAAGTTTATTCATGTTTTTAGTAAATAGATTTCCTTATATAATATGTATTTTAATGATTATTATTAGCATAATATTTATGTTTTTATATTTTTATTGGGAGGACTAGCTAATGAATAAAGAAATAGAAAGTTTATTAGAAATAAATGAAACAATAATAACCAGAGAACAACGCAAAGAACATAGAACATTAAGGAATGATGAAACAGTTTTATTAATGAATAATATAAAAATTAAAGAATACATACAAGAATTAGAATTTCAAAATACAGCATTAAAAGCAGAACACAATCATAACATAGATAAAATTAAAGAGTTAGAGCAAAAAGAAAGCATATTAGATAAAGTAACAGACAAATTAAAAGAAAGAATAAAAGAGTTAGATAATTTAAAAGAAAATTATATAAAACTAAAAGAATATGACCAAGTAGATTTTACATTATGCAAAAAAAGAGAGGTAAGAGAAATATTAAATATCATAGAAGGAGAAAAGGAATAATGAAAAGGATAATAGTATTTATAATAGAATTTTTAATTGGCTTAGGAGTGATTATTATAGGAAGAGCTATTTCGGATAGTTTCTTATGTGGTGCAATATGTGGAATTATATATGCAGTTATCGGAGACACAATAGAAACTGCTTTAGATTAAAAGAAAAGAGGTAGAAAAATGAAAGAAAATAAAATGCTAAGAAAAAGCAAAAAGGAACTAGAAGAATTAAAAATAAGAAATACTTTTCCACTTAAATACTTTATAATTGATTATTCGATATTTCATAAAAGATATATACTAGTAAATGTAAGTTTAGATTCAGAAATAGATGATGGAGAGAAATGGTATTTTGTTTTAAGCGATGAAGAAGGTTGGGAATATCAGAAAGAAATACAAGAAATTTACGGAATAGAAGATTTACAGTATTTAGAAGAAAAGGCAAACAAACTAAACAAAGAAAGAGAGTGTGAATAATATGGCAAAATTTTCAGATATATTAGTTAGCACAAATGAATATAGACCATGTAAAGTTATGGGAAGGAAATGTTTATTTCATCAATGGATTAAGAAAAATGATATATTAAAAAATGAATATTTGTTAGGACTAATAGAATTTGAAGATGGACATTTAGAAGAAGTCCCAGTTAATAATATAATTTTTGATGATAATAAAATAGAAAAATATTATTTTAAAGAAAGAGAGGATAAATAGATATGAATTATAAAGAAGAAGATAAAAAGTTAATAGAAAGTGCAAATTATAGATACTATAAATTTACAGATAAAATAATAGAAAATATAGTTAGCAAAGAAATGAATCAAGTAGCTAATGAAGAATGGAGAACTTTAATACAAATGTTATATCCCAAAAATATGATAGGAAGCGGCCTATTTCAACCAATCTTAATATTTAAAATAAATAAAAAAGGAAAAAGAGTGGATCCACCAATAGAAGCTTATAACTCATTAGATGATATACAAGAAGATACATGCTTATTTTACAGAATAATAGAACATATAGAAAAGAATAGCAAAATAAAAATAGATGAAAGTTTTTATAAATTTAAAGAAAGAATCCAAGCAAAAGAAAGAGAGGAAAAGTAATATGACAATAAAATCAAAATATAATATACGGACAAAGAGTCTGGGTAATTTATGAAAATTAAGGAGAAGCTTGTGTTTATAATGATTATATTGATGAAATATGTGTAAATACTGAAAACGGCATATATTATATATTAAAAGATGCTTGTATAGATAGAAGTGAAAATGACATAGTCTTATATGAAGACACAGAGATTTTGATAGAAAGAATTAAAGAAATAACAAACAAAACAGTAGAAAGTAAGTGATTTTATGACAAAAGAAATAAAGAACATATTAAAGAAAGACTTAAAGAAATATGAGAGCTTAGTTAATATAACAGAAGGAGAAGCATAAGAAATATACATGGAAGTAGTTATGTTTTTTCAAGAATTAATTGAAGAGTAAGGAGGAACAAATGACTAAACCAGAATTAATAGAATTGTTAAAAAGTTATAAAGAAAATAAAGCTAAATTAAATATAAGACTAAAAGAATTAAAACTAGCAAGGATAAAGCTAAAATCATTAGAAGAGGTAGATGTTAATTTATCTGTAGCATATGGATTAAATCAAGATATACATAGTAAGAATAAAATATCTGACAAAGTGGGAAGACAAGTAGAAGAAAATGATAGTAAAAGAAGAGAATTAGAAGAGGAAATTAAAGAGCTAGAAAAAACAGTAAGAGAATTAAGAGATAAAGTAGAATCAGTAGATGACAGATTAGAATGTTTAAAATACAGAGAAAAAGAAATACTTTATGCTTATTACATAGAAGGTAGAACATATCAAGATATAGGTGATAATTTATACTTTAAATTGTTTCACCAAACAAGAGATGGTGATACTATTAAAGATATAGTAAAAGAAGCAACCAAAAAAATGATAAATTTATAAATTCCCCTGTTTTTCCCCTCATTATAAGGTATTAATTAGTATTTATATATAGTATAATAACAATAGTAAGATTGTCGCAAGACAAAATATAGAAACTTTAAATAAGTTTATCCCCTTTTATTTTTGAAATATTTTTTTACAAAAGTTTCATAGAGATTGTACTTTAACAGTCTCTTGCCAATTACATTTTAACCATGTGAATAAACACAATATCATGTGTCATGGAATTATCCGACAAGTAGTCAGCTAAAAGGATACTTTTAGAAGGTTGCTTTTTAATTATAGTAATATAGTTAAAGAAGATGTAAAAATCAATACTGGATAATGTGCAAATGTTATCGCTTAATAAAATACTAGAGTTGTCGTAGCCGTAATAGACGGACTAGTAGTCAATAAGCCTATAACTCATATCTAGCAAATATGAAGCAATGTAGGTAATGCTAAATAAGGCTATTTCTCGTGAATACTCTGAAAAGAGGATATAAGACATAACTAGGTTAAAGTAGCTCAATTCGAGATAAAAAAGCAATGTTAGGATTGGAAATTCAAAAACATTCTGAATGATGGGTGAAATTTATGGGCAGTCAATCCCATACGAGCTTGAAAGGGGCAAGAAGTTATAAGGTCGCTACTTATAACTCAGACTTGTTCTCTCGGTGATTGAATAATTAAGAAGATAATAATTTGTAAGGTGAAAGTCTAAATGTATTTTATATTGCGGAATGGAGAAGAGGTCAATCTCGCTAGTCTCATAAGCTAGAGATCGTAAGTTCGAATCTTACTTCTGCAACCAAACCCTATAAAGTATAATTAAAAGAAAAGGGTATTTAAGAGAAGAGTAGATGTTAATATTAATGTCTGCTCTTTTTAATTTAATTAGGAGGAGTAGAAAAATGGGAAGTAAAGAATTTATTGATGATTGCAAAGAAAAAGTAAGAAGTTATGCAATGGGACATTTAGATAAAAGCGATGAAACACCAACATTTGAAGTTTTTGTGGTGTGGTATAGTAAAACATTGCAAAATCATAAAGCGTTATTAAGTACATCATTGCCAGATGGTATGTATTATGAATTAACTTACAATGGAGATAAAAAAGAACTATATTTTGATGCATATAAAAAATTTGAAAATAAATGTATAAAATATGAAGATTAGTTTTCAACAATTACTAACTATATTCTATATAGTTAAAGAATTGTGAAATAAATTACCTATCTACCAAGAAGTAGAAAAGGTTTCTGGAAATGTACTATAAATGCAAGTGAACATTGCTGTGATTACTTGTAAATACTAGTTTATTATAGTGCAATTTCTGTATATTTGGGAATAGTTAAATTGGTATAACAACAGGCTTTGACCTTGTCATTCTTAGTTCGAGTCTAAGTTCCCAAGCCAAAGGAGAAACGTATGAAAAATAATTTTGAAAGATTTGTAGAAGAAATCTGCAGTAATTGTAAAGACAGAGAACGAAAAGATTGTGAAATAAGAAAAAGATTAGATGGAACTTTGTATTGTGAACCGTATGAAAGAGCAAGTAGACCAGAAAAGAAAAAGAAACCAGAAGTTGTAACAGCTAAACAGAGTAAACCATTGATGAAAGGATTAGTGTAAAATGAAAAAATTAAAGTTTTTAGTAAATGTACCAGACAAATATACTAAAGAAAAATACGAAAAGGGACAAATAAAAGAATTTAATAATAAAAGAGCAGAAGAAATATTAAATACTAAAAGAGCAAATGGAGAACCTTATGCAATTTTAATAGAAGAGGAAATAGAAACAGCAACAGTAAAACCAAAAGCAGAAAAGGCAGTAAAGAAAAGCAGAAAAGTAAAGAGTATAGAATTAGATTTGGATAAGGGAATTGTTAAGGAGAATTATGACATATAGAGATAATCTAGAAATAGCAAGAAAGTATAAAAGTAAAAGATGGCAAAAGCTTAGAAAAGAAAAGCTATTATTAACAAATGGATTATGTGAAAGATGTTTAAAGAAGCGGGTTATATATACCTGCTTTTTTTGTGCATCACAAGGAATATGTAACAGACCAAAACTATCAAGATGATAATGTATTCTTTAATATAAATAATACAGAAAGCTTATGTAAGGAATGTCACAATAAAGAACATTTTGCTAAAGAAGAGGAATATAGTTTTAACGAGAATGGAGATTTAATCCCCCCTATAAGCCGAAAAAAATAGGACTAAGGGAGAACGGTGAGTGGGCATTCGAAAAATGCACAAGTTATTTTGCGTGAGGGGTGTAGTCAAGAGGAGGTGTAGATATAAAGTGGAAGAAGATGAAAATATTTTAGGTTTAAGTGGACAAGAATTAATAGAAAAAAACAAAACAATAAAAAAAGAAGTGAATAGGTTAAAAAAATTATTTAAGGATTTAGAAGAAAACAAAAAGAAGCTAGCAAAAAGTTTAATTGAAAATGCAGCCTTTATGTCTATAACCTTAGAAGATTTAAAAAAGGATATTGTTAAATACGGAGTAAAAGAAACATATGTAAATGGAAGAGACCAATATGGATTTAAAGAATCAATTGAAAGTAAAACATATAATACTATGATAAAAAATTATATGAATATAATAAAACAGTTGAATGATATGATGCCAGAACAAAAAAAAATAGATGAGGATGATGAATTTAAGAAATTCAATGGTTTATCATGATTACATATATAGAAGAATATTATCAATTTTTATTAAAAAATCCAGATAAGGCTTGCCGAAAAGTATTGATTACATACAAGAAACTTGTTCAAGATTTATATAATCTTAAACAGGTTTCTTTTTTTAATGAAATAACAGAAGAAGATGAAACACATACTTATATATTTGATATAAAAAAAGGTAATAGACCTATCGAGTTTATAGAAAGATTTTGTAAACATTCAAAAGGAAAGTGGGCAGGACAACCTGTTATTTTAGAATTGTGGCAAAAAGCTTTTATTCAAGCACTATTTGGATTTGTAGATAAGGATACAGGTTTAAGAAAATATAAAAAAGGAATCTTATTTGTTGGAAGAAAAAATGGAAAATCTACAATAGATGCAGGACTTGGTAATTATATGCTTACTTCTGCAGGAGAAGGAGGAGCAGAGGTCTATTCTGTAGCAACTAAAAAGGATCAAGCTAAGGTTGTTTGGGAAGAAGCAAAAAGGATGATTAAGAAAAGTCCTGTTTTAGCAAAAAGGATAAGAACTTTAGTAAATGGATTATTTTATGATTCAACAGAAAGTTTCTTTAAAGCATTAGCCAGTGACAGTAATTCGCTAGATGGTTTAAATGCATTTTTTGTAATAGGGGATGAAATTCATGCTTGGAAAGATAAAAATTTGCTTGATGTTATGTATGATTCTATGTCTGCTAGGGAAGAGCCACTTTTTCTTGAAACATCTACAATGGGAATTATAAGAGAAAGCGTCTTTGATAATGAATATGAATATGCTAGTTCAGTAATAGATGGATATGAAGACCTAGAAGGCGGAATAGAAGATGAAACAATTCTTGCGGTTATATATGAATTAGACAATCAAAATGAGTGGCAAGATGAGAAAAAATGGTATAAAGCAAATCCTGGTTTAGGAACAATTAAAAATATAAGAGATTTAAGAGACAAAGTAAATAGAGCTAAAAACAATCCAACAGAGCTATCTAATTTACTTTGTAAAGACTTTAATGTTAGACAAAACGAACAGGATAAGTGGTTAACATTTGATATAGCTAACAATGAAGAGGTTTATAATTTAGAGGAATTGTTTGATACTTATGCAATTGGGGGAGCTGATTTATCTAGTACAACAGATTTAACATGTGCAACGTTAGTTATAGTTAAACATAATAAAAAATATGTAATACAGCAGTATTTTATACCTTCTGAAAGACTAGAATTTAAGATAAAAGACGATAAAATTCCATATGATAAATGGGAAAAGAGAGGACTAGTTACAATATGTGATGGAGCTAAAGTGAATTATAGTGATGTAACACAATGGTTTTTGAGAATGTATGAAGATTATAATATTTCTACATTATGGGTAGGATATGACCCTTGGAATACACAATATTGGGTAGAAGAAATGAAAGAATATGGATTTAATATGATAGAGGTAAGACAAGGAGCTAAAACAATGTCTAATCCGATGAAACAATTAGAAGCGGATTTGATTGAAAAGAATGTGAATTATAATAATAATCCAATTTTAAAATGGTGTTTATGTAATACATCTGTAAAAAGAGATGAAAATGATAATATAAGACCAGTTAAAGGACAAAAACAAAGAGCAAGAATTGATGGCACAGTAAGTTTGATAATAGCTTACTGTGTTTTATTTGAAAAAATGCAAGATTATCTAGTATTGCAGGAGGAATAAGATGAAAAAAGAAAAAAGAAGCCTATTTAATATGATTTTTCGGAAATAAAAAGCAAAAAATAATAGAGCAAACATTACAGTTATTAAGTGGATTTAATGCTACATATACAGATATCTCTGACAATGTAAAGGATAATATCATAGCAAAAGAATGCATAAATGCAATAGCAACACATTGTGCAAAAATGATGCCAAGGCATTATCAAAGAGATGGACAATTAAAAAACTCAATAAATGGAGATATAAATTATATAATAAGCTGTAGACCAAATCCATTTATGACAGTATATCAGTTTTTATACAAAACAGTAAGTTTATGGTTATCTCAAAATAATGAATTTATATATATTGATATAGATAATAGAGGATATTTAAGAGGTTTATATCCATTAAATCCTTTATTCTGCACTTTAATCGAATACGAAAACGAGATTTGGTTAAAGTTTCAATTTTTGAATGGAAATATATATTACATAAAATATAGTAGAATAATACATTTAAGAGATTATTATATAGACCATGATTTTTATGGAGATACAAATGAGGTTTTATTAAGTGCAATAGAAACTCAGACTGTAGCTGATGATGGAATAAAAAATGCTATAAAAATAAGTACATCTCTAAGAGGGATTATAAAAGCAGCGAATGCAATGTTAAAAAATAAAGATATACAGGATATGAGGGATGACTTTATAAATGATTTATTAAAAAGCACAACAGGAATAGCTGGATTAGATTCAAGAATGGATTTTAAAGAAATAAATTTAGAACCAGTATTGTTAAATAAGGACCAGTTAGAAATGGTAAATGGTAACATATATGGATATTTTATGGTATCAGAAAAAATTATAAAAAGTGAATATACGTCAGATGAATGGAACGCTTTTTATGAAAGTGTTTTAGAACCACGTGCAATACAGATGGGACAGACTTTTACAAATGCAATATTTGGAGATAAGGCTATAAAAGAAGGACACTGTGTAGAATTTTCAGTAAATCGTATAAAATATGCCAAGACAGATACAAAAATAAGTTTAATTAAAGAAGCAGGAAGTTTAGGGTTATTAACTGTAGATGAGGGTAGAGAAATATTAGATTTACCAGCAATTGGAGGAGAAGAAGGAAATAAGAGATTACAAACATTAAATGTTATAAATGCAAATTTAGCAGACAAATATCAAGGAGGTGTAAATAATGGGCAAGAAGGAACTAGCAATGAAGGAAATGAGAATTAGTGAATTAAGAGCATTAGACATTACAGAAGAAAATAAAGATATGATAGTAGAAGGTTACGCAGCGGTATTTGAAACTGAAACTGATTTGGGTTGGTGCAAAGAAGTAGTAAGTAGAGATGCTTTTAATGACTGTAATATGAGTGATTGCGTGTTAAAATACAATCACAATGATAATTGTTTAATTCTAGCACGAACAAGAAACAAAAGCTTAGAATTAACTGTTGATAATAAAGGATTAAAAATAAAAGCAAATTTAATCGATACAACACAAAATAGAGATATTTATAAGATGATAAAAGCAGGACTCTTAGATAAAATGAGTTTTGCTTTTTCTGTTAGAAAACAAGAATGGGATTATGAAAATGATGTAAGAAGAATAACAGAAATATCTCAACTATTTGATGTTTCTGTTGTGGATGTACCAGCTTACGAAACTACAGAGATATATGCAAGAAGTAAAGAAGATTATGAAAAAGAAAAAGAACAATACAAACATGAAAAACTAGAAAAAGAAAAATTAAATTTATTATTAAGTTTATAAACTCGATAAAAGAAGTGGTGGTAGAACTGCTTCTTTTTTTGCTGGTAGAAGTAAAATAGAGTCTTTATAAAAAGCGGTGGTAGAACTGCCATAAAAAATAAAATTAGGAGGAAACAAAGATGACATTAAAAGAAAAGAAAGAAGAATTAAGAAAAAAAATTAATGAAGCTAAAGATGAAAACGAATTAGCAGAATTAAGAAAACAAGTTGAATTACTAGAAGATTTAGAACCAGAGGAAGAAAAGAAAGAAGAAAAAGTAGACGAAAGAAGTCTATTGAGAGGAGCAATTAAAGATTTAGAACAAGAAAAAAGAAATTTAAATCTACAAGATGCAAAAGAAATTGAAAAGCCAAAAAAGGAGGAAAGAAAAGTGGACGAAAAGCAAATGATTAAAGAAAGAGCAAAAGACTTAAAAGAAGGAAAAGCAATAAAAATTGGTTTTGACAATGGAGAACAAAGAAGTGTTACTGTATCTGGTGGCACTATTTTAGTACCTAAAAAATACAAAAATGAAATCCAAGAAAGCTTCAATGCTGTATCTGGAATGGTAGATATGTTAAATACTATTCCACTTAATGGTGGAGAGTCTTATTCTGTAGCTTTTGAAAAAGGATACGGAGAAGGTGACTACACAACAGAAGGCGGAGAATACAAAGACATAGATGTAGAAACAGATTATGTTGAAACAGGTAGAGCAAAAATAACTTCTTACATAGAGGTTACAAAAGAAGTTAAAAATTTACCAGCAGCTAATTATTTAGCATTAATAGCTAAAAGAGTAAATAGCTCTATCAAGAAGAAAATTGGTGCACAATCTATTGTTGGTGCAGGAACAACAAATACAATAAAAGGTATTTATAATGCAGACACAAAAGTAATGCCTACATCTACTGGAACTGCAGATATAGAACTTACAGGAATAGACGCAGATACATTAAATGAAATTACATTTGCATATGGAGGAAGTGAAGATGTAGAAGCACCACAAACATTAATACTATCTAAAGCAGATTTAAAAGAATTTGCTAAAGTAAAAACTACAGATGGCAAATTTGTTTATGCAATAACTAAAAATGGAGCAAGAGGTACAATATCTTATAAAGATGGTGGACTTGCTGTACCATTTGTTATTAACTCTGCTTGCAATTCTATTTCTGATACAGCTACTACAGCTGGAAAATACACTATGATCTATGGTTCACTTTCTGATTATGAAATGCCAGTATTCTCTGACATAGAAGTACAAGAAAGTACAGATTACCAATTCAAGAAGGGCATGATTGCTTATAGAGCAGATTGTATAATCGGTGGTACTGTATCTAAATACAACGGATTCGTAAGAGTAAAAAAAAAAGTAGCGTAGTAGACCCAGAAATTACACAATTAACTATTACACCAGTTGAAGAATTAGAAACACCTGTTGAAGCTGATACAAAAGTTGCAGATTTAAGTGCAACAGGAGGAACAGCACCTTATACATACAGTTTAAAGGATAGTACAGGAGATAATGCAGAATTTAAAATAAATGGAACAGAAGTACAAGCCAATACACAAATTGCAACAGCTAGTACAAAAAATATAACTGTAATAGTAACAGATAGTAAACAAAAAACAAAAGAAGCTTCTGCTCAAATTGAAATATCAGAAGCTTCTGTTTAATTTTAGGAGGAAGACATGACATATGAAGAAGTTAAAAATTTAGAAATTTCTGAAGTTGTAACTAGCACTAACTTAGAAAAATTAGCAAAACAATGCTTAAGTATTGTTGATACATCTACATTTAAAGATGAAGAGATAAAACTTTTTATTAACGCTGCAATCTTGGATATGAAAAGACAAAATATAGATTCCGAAAATAAGATAGACGATTATTTAATTCAAGCAGGAATTGTAATGTACGTTAAAGCAAATTTTGGAATGTGTGATATTAAAGAAAAAGAATTAGCACAAGAAAGATATATTCAGCTTTGCAACAATTTGTCATTGTCTTCTGATTATAAGATAAAAGAGGTTGATAACAATGCGTGATGTAAGTTGTAAATTATTATCTACTACTTATAAAGAAGATGATAGAGGTGTTAAAAAACCAATAGGGACTGTTGAGAGAGAAATTCCAATTATAAAAACTGAGGATATCTATGCTAAGGAATATTATGAAGCTAGTCAAGCAGGTTACAAACCTAGTTTGAGGATTAGAATTAGTGCTTTAAATTATAATAATGAAACAGAAGTAATCTACATGGGAACAACTTATACTATTGTGCGAATTAGTGAGCCTTACGCAGATGAAATAGTTCTAATTTGTGAAAGGAAAATAAAAAATGTCAAAAACAGTTAAAGCTAATCTTTTAACAAAAGAAATAATGAAAGCCTTAGAAAGTTATAGCGATGATATATCTGAAATAGTAGAAGAAACTGCGAATAAAGTAGGAAAAGAAGCCGTAGCAGAGATTAAACAAGAATCTCCAAAACGGGGCGAGAAAAGAATACGCAAAAGGATGGAGATTAAAAAAAGATAAATTAAGCAAGAACAGATATATTGTAAAAATACATAATAAAACAGATTATCAATTGACACATCTATTGGAATTTGGACATTCTACCAGAAATGGTGGAAGAACGAAAGCACAACCTCACATTAGACCAATTGAAGAAAAATATTCAAAAGAATTTGAGAATGAATTAAAGAAAAAGATTGGAGGATTAAAATGACGCTAGAAGAATTGAAGACAAGGTGTAAAAATGAAAAAATACAATATGCCTATGGAAACTTTATAGAAGAAGTTAGTCCCCCACACTTAGTAGCATTAGAAACAGAAACAGATAATTTTATGGCAGACAACAAAGTCTTTAGCAGAAAAGGAAGAATCCAATTAGATTTAACTATGGATTATATAGATTTTGACTTAATAGACAAAGTCGAAAATAAAATTTTATACGATGTATGTTGGAATAAAACAGAAGCAACTTATTTGTCGGATGAAAAAATTTGGCAGATAAGTTATTTTTTTGAAATTTAAAAATAAGGAGGAAATGAAAAATGTCAGATACAAATAATAAAGTCCTTTATGGAATAGAACAATGCTATGTAGCAAAAATTACAGAAACAGATGGTGAAATAACATATGGGACACCATTTCCTATGCCAGGTGCAGTAGGATTAAATTTTGACCCAGAAGGGGAAGAAACACCTTTTTATGCAGATAATGTCAAATATTTTATTGCAAGTTCTAATCAAGGATATTCTGGAGATTTAGAAATAGCAATGACACCAGAGCAATTTTTAACAGAAATATTAGGCAGACAAAAAGATACAAATGGAGCAATTTTCGAAAATGCTGACGATAAGACAGCAAGATTTGCTCTAATGTTTCAAGGGCAAGGTGATGCTAAAAATAGAAGATGGGTTTTCTTTGATTGTACAGCAACTAGACCAAGTAAAGAAAACAATACAAAAGAAGAATCTATTGAAGTTGGAACAGAAACAATGACAATAACAATGTCTCCAAGAAGTACCGATAAAGCTGTTATGGCTTATATTGAGCCAAATGATACAAACGAAGATGTTTACAACTCATTCTTCACAAAAGTTTATGAAAAAAATGCTCAGGCAAGCGTGTAGGAGGTAAAAATGAAAAAGATAACAATTTGTGAAAAAGAATATCCAATAGATTGTAATGCCTTTACTAGATTCCAGTACAAAAAAGTTTTTGGTACTGGAATTTTTTCAGATATTAAAATCTTAAATCAATTTTCAGATAGACAAAACGATATAAGAAAAAAACTAGAAAAAGAAAATGCAACAGAAGATGAAATACAAAAAGCCATAAATGAAATGATGATGGATAACTTAGATGATTTTATAGATGTTATAGAGAAAATTACCTATATCTTAATTTATACAGCTAATCCAGAAATAGAATCGTTTGAGAATTGGTTAAAAGGAATTGAAAAAATAGATTTAAGTGCTAGTTGGATTGCTGAGGTAACGGAATTAGCCGTAAATTCATTTTGTTGATAAAGAATTAATAGAAGAAAGTGAAAAAAGAGTAAAAAAAGCTAATGAAGAGCTTGAAGGATTAGATGAACATAGATTCATTGCGAATTGTTTGCAAATAGGTTTAAGAATAAATGATTTAAAAGAATTAGAGTATAAAGATGTAGCAAAAATAATGCTGTGTTTTGTAGAAACAAAGAAAAAACCTAGAAAAGCTACGCAGGCAGATTGGGATAAATTAGCGGGAAGGAGGTAAATATGTCAGGCTCAATTAAAGGAATTATAGTTGAAATCGGGCGGAGATACCTCTGGATTGCAGAAATCCTTAAGTAAAGTAAATTCTGCAACTTCTAGTCTATCTAAAGAATTAAGAGGAATAAATACATTACTAAAGCTTGACCCTAAAAATACTGAATTATTAGCACAAAAACAAACCGTTTTAAGTCAAAATATTCAAGAAACCACCAACAAATTAAATCAATTAAAGCAAGTACAAAAGCTAGCAGATGATACGATAAAAAACGGTGGAGAAATTTCTCAAGAAAACTATAGAAATCTTCAAAGAGAAATAATAAATACAGAAAACAAGTTAAAACAATTAAAAGCAGAAGCATCTGATTGGACTTCTATTAGCAAATCACTTGACTCATTGAGTAAAAAAACATCAAAAATAGGACAAGGATTTACAAATATAGGAGGAGCATTAACAACTGGAATAACACTACCAATTCTTGGCTTAACTACTGCTGCAGTAAGTGTTGGAAATAGTTTCGAAAAACAGATGAGTAGAGTACAAGCTATTGCAGGAGCTACAAAAGATGAATTAAAACAATTAACAGATCAAGCTATGGATTTAGGAGCTGAAACATCTTTTAGTGCTACACAGGTTGCAGAAGGAATGGAAAATTTAGCAAGTGCTGGCTTCACAACTCAAGAAATCATGGAAGCTATGCCAGGTTTGTTAGATTTAGCAGCATCTAGTGGAGCAGATTTAGCAACATCTTCTGAGATTGCAGCAAGTGCAATAAGAGGTTTCGGATTAGAAGCCAGCAGTAGTGCTCATATAGCTGATGTGTTTGCAGAGGCAGCAGCAAGAACAAATGCACAGACAGAAGATATGGGAGAGGCTATGAAATATATAGCACCAATCGCAAATACAATGGGACTAAAAATAGAAGAGATCGCAGCTGCGATAGGAATTATGTCTGACGCTGGAATAAAAGGAAGTCAAGCAGGTACATCCTTAAGAGGAGCTTTAGTAAGATTAACCAAGCCAACAGACAAAATGCTTGGAGTGATGGAAGATTTAGGAATAAGCTTCTATGATAATGAAGGTAAAATGAAATCTCTTACTGAGATGATTTCTATGTTACAAGAGGCAACAAAAGGACTAACAGACGAACAAAAACAAAACGCGCTTACAATTTTGTTTGGAACAGAATCTTTATCTGGTATGATGTCTCTAATTAACAGAGGTTCAGGAGATTTAGCCGACATGACTAAATCTTTTGAAGATTGTGACGGAGCAGCACAGAATATGGCAGATACAATGCTAGACAACACAGCTGGATCTATCGAGGAAATGACAGGAGCGCTAGAAAGCTTAGCAATTAAGGTTCAACAAATGTTAGCACCTTATATAACGGAAGCAGCTAATAAGATTCAAGAATTAATTAATAAATTTATGGAGTTGCCAGAAAGTACGCAGAAAACAATTCTAGCTATAGCTGGAATAGCGGCAATAGTAGGACCTGTTTTACTTATTTTAGGTCGAATAATAACATCTATAAGTGCAATAAGTGGAGTATTAAGTAGTTTTACTGCATGGATAGCAAGTACAAGTGCAGGATTAACTGGTTTTTCTAAAGTACTAACGGCTTTAACAGGACCTGTTGGAATAGTTATAGGAGTAATTACAGCTTTAGTTGGAGTATTTACATATTTATATAATACTAATGAGCAATTCAGATTAAAAGCACAAGAAACATGGAATAATCTAGTAGCTTTATTTCAAAACACTGTAATGCCTGTTATTCAAAATATAGAAAATCTAGTTATGAGCGTAATCAACACAGTAATATCAATTTTACAACAATTATGGAGTTTTATAGAACCATTCTTTACTGAAATGTTTACATGGCTAATGGATTTTTGGAATAATACAGGTTCAAAAATATTTGAAAATGTAATGGGATTTGTAAATGGATTAATAGATTTAGTATCTATGATTTGGAACAATGTCATATCTCCAATAATAAATTTCTTAGTTCAAAATTTACAGCCAGCTTTTAGTACGGTATTTGGTATTATTTCTGGGATAGTTCAAGGATTTGGAAATACAATAGGAGCGATAATAGAATCTGTAACAGGAATCTTAAAAGGAATAATAGATTTTATTACAGGTGTATTTAGTGGAAATTGGGAAAAAGCATGGAATGGAGTAAAAGATATATTTTCTAATATTGTTTCTAGCCTTGGAAATATAATAAAAGCACCAATTAACTTTATAATAGATACTATAAATGGACTAATCAGGGGATTAAATAATGTTAAAGTGCCAGATTGGGTACCAGGTATTGGAGGAAAAGGGATTAATATTCCTCAAATTCCAAAATTAGCAAAAGGTGGAATTGTAGATGATGCAACATTAGCTTTAATTGGAGAAGGAAAATCTTCTGAAGCAGTTATACCATTGGATAGAACTTTAACTAAATATATGGCTGAAGCATTAAGACAAGCTGGAGGAGGAAACAATTCTATTACAGTTAATTTTTATCCTCAAAAAATGACTGATGCTGAACTAGATAATGCTTTTAACTATATAAACAGAAAATTTGGATTACAATATTAAATATTTCGACAAGTTTCGACAAATTAATACAATGTTTTGTGTTATACTCTTTTTATATATGAATAAAAGGAGGAACAAATATGTCAAATGAAGGAATGGAAAAGAAACCAATTTATAAGAAATGGTGGTTTTGGCTAATTATTGTAATTGTTATATTAGCATTAGGAAGTTCACAAACTCAAAATTCAACTCAACAAACAGCGACAAATGAAATAGAATCAACAAGTCAAGATTATACATTTTATAGTAGCATCTTAAAAAATGATTCTAAAGAAAAAATAGATAAAATAATAGCTAGTGAATTTATAACAGACGAGCAATTAGAAAGTATTTATCAAGAGAAAGAAAAAGATAATACAGATTATGAAACTTATAAAATATGGGTATTTTCAAATGAAGAAAATGCAAAAAATAATGACAATTATGAAATAGCTGAAGTAAAAAAAGAAAACAATAATATTGTTGTAACAAATGTAGCAGAAGAAAAACGAATAGCAGAACAAGAAGCAGAAGAAAAGAGAAAGCAAGAGGAAGAAATAGCTAGAAAGCAACAAGAAGAATCAGAATTTAAAGCAAGTTGTCAAACATATACTTTTGAGCAAATGGCAAGAAATCCAGAAAATTTCAAAGGAACAAATGTAAAAGTTACAGGAGAAGTAGTACAGGCACTTTATGGAACATCTGGTGTTGATTTGAGGGTTAATATCACAAAAGAAGGAACATATACAACATATTATACAGATACAATATATGTAGTATATTATCCAGAATCAGGAGAGGATAAAATATTAGAAGGCGATGTTATAACTATATATGGAACATCACAAGGAGATTATACATATACAAGCACATTAGGAGCATCAATAAATTTGCCGCTTGTTTATGGAAAATATATTGAGCTAAATTAAAATAAAACACATTACAGAAATGTAGTGTGTTTTATTTTTTTAAGATAGTTTAAAAGTTATAAAAAAATAACTTTTAAAGTGTTTTTAAAGTAGGCTCTTAAATTGAATTTTAAGGGCTTTTAATTTTTGACTAATGTACTTATATACCTTAAAAGTGGAGGAAAATAAATGGTTAGAGAGTTTAAACTAGTAAATGAAAAAGGACAAGAATATTCGTTAATGGATATATATAATCATTGTCTATTAACAGATCCATCTCGGACTAGGATATTCTTATTCAACAGAATATGAGCAACTAGGCAATACATTTGTAACTAATTTAAGAAAATTTGAGCAAGGACAAATTTCTGGAACGGCTAATTTCTTAAGTTATGATAATTATAAAAATTTAGTTGATTTCATTGAAGCCTCTGAAAGCTTAAGATTTTCATACAAAATCCCTTTTCAAAATGGTCAAAAAGAGTATTTCAAAGATGTCCAAATTCAAAGTATAACTAAAACACAAAAACAAACAGATGGAATATTAAAAGAAACAATCACTTTTGATTGTCTTTCTTTGTGGTATGAAGAAAATACATTTATACACAATATGAGTCAGCAAGAAGGAGTTATTAGTTGGGATTTTAAATGGGACAGTAAATTTGCTGATTTTACTACAAGAAGTTTACAGTTCATAAACAACGGACATGTAGAGTCACCAATTTTAGTAGAAATAGATGGACCGGTCACAAATCCAAAAATTGAGCTATATGTAGAAGGAGAACTTCATCAAGAATTACCGTTTACTGTCAAAATAGAAGAATATGAAAAATTGCTATATGGAACTCGAGAAGGGGAATTTTATTTGAATAGACAGAAGACAGATGGAACCCTAGAAAGTTTGTTCAATTTAGATGTATTAAACCCAGAAAATAATGAAATTGTAAGACTTCCTAAAAATAAATCATGTGAATTAAAATTAGTTGCAGATGACGATATATTAAATGCTAAAGTAACGATATTTGCTTACTATAAAGCTATTTAGGAGGTACTCGAAATGAATGAAATGACAATTAATTTTAATGAAAAAAACTATATAGCGAAATATAATGAACAAACAGGATATTATGAAGTTAACCTAGAAGCACCTGAAATAGGTGGAATTTATGAAGCAGATATAACATATACAGATTTATTTGGACAAAGCTATGAAGATACGCAAGTAATTCAAATTTTAGCTAAAGAAAAAATAAAGATAGAAACAAATATAGTTACTATGTGGATATTTGACTATAGAGATTTTAAAGTAAAAGATATAGTAGAAATATCTGATTATGAAATTAATATTGACGAAGAAACAAATGCTAATTCTATTATAAAAGTTTTAAAGAAAACAGATGCAAAATCAAAAGATATAGTGATGATTAAAAAGAATAATGAAGTTGTTTATTGGGGAATTATTGATAAGATCCAAAATGAAGATGGAAAATTATTATACGAATATACACTAAAATATATAACAAATATTTTTGATGAAGATGTAGTTTTAAATAGAAACATTGAAACAGAAGAATTAAAGAATGGAGGATACTATAGATTTAGAAGTGTATTAAATTACAGCAAAGTGATTGATGTATCCGGCGGAAGCAAAGAAAACAATGCGAATGTTCAACTTTGGGAATTAAATGATACAGATGCTCAAAAATGGAGAGCTGAGAAGCTAGAAGACAATATTTATGCTTTTATTTGTGTTAATTCAGACAAGGCGATGGATGTTTTAAATGAAACTTTTTCAAATAATACAAATATTCAGCAATATGATTACAAACAAAATACTGCTCAAAAATGGAGTTTGATTTATTTAGAAAATGGATATTTTAAAGTTAAATCAAATGGAGGAGCATTTTATGTAACAATTGAAGGAGGAAGTACAGAAAATGGATCAAATATAAAAATTTATGAAAATATTACAGGAGATGATTCAAAGAAACAAGAATTTATTATTGAAGAATTAGTAGAACAAAAAATGTGGTTAGAAGGAATAGAAGATTTTATAGCAGAAACCATAAAAGAAAATTTTATAGAAAACAAAGATACATTTGTCAATAGAGAATACTTAGAAATACGAGTAAAAACACATACAAAAATCAAAACAAGTGTAAGGAATGTCACGGATAATCTATATAATTTACATACATGGATAACTAATTGTACGCAATTGTATGGTATAATGTTTACTTTTTATATAGAGAACAAAAAACTTGTAATAGAAATAGAGAATAAATCTTTAAACAAAGAATTAATAGATGTTAATGCTCAACCAATTTCTAATTACAGCGAAGTTTTTGAAACAGATGTAGTGAGCAAAGTAGAAGTTCTAACTAATACAGCTACATATTATTTATACTTGTTAAATGACAGAACAACTACAACAGATTCTACTAATCAAAATAGAGCAGAAGGACGAACTGAAAGAACTTTTACATCAAACTTTGAAGATGCTGAACAAAAAGCATTAGATATAATGAAATCAAACACATATAATCATAATATTACGTTTAATTACTTAGATAGAATAATGAAAGTAGGAACACCAATTACAATAAAGACAAAAGAATCTTTAATTCATGATACTTATATTTCTTCCATCAAAATAACGCAAAATAGATTTGTGGAATATACTTGCGGAAATATTAGAATCAAGTTTATAGATAAATTGTTGAAAGAAAGGAGAAGTAAATAATGTTAAAAGGACATGTTTTTAAAGAGCAAGTATTTGGAAATCAGATATTTGCTCTTTTTATTAATACATTTTTAAATGGACAAAACGGAGTAAGTAACAACTATAAAAATGGAATGCAAGTTACTTACAGCGGTACTAACATAACTGTTCAAAGTGGTGCAGTATGCATACAAGGAAGGTTTTTAGAAGAAGATACATCTACTTCAATTTCTACAGGCACAGACACATCTTATTGTAAATTAGTAATAGAAATAGATCTAGATAAACAAAATACAGAACAACAACTGTTGCAAGCGACATATAAGATTGTTAAAAGTAGTAGCAGTTATCCAAATTTAACACAGAACGATATTGTTAAAAATAATGCAGGAATATATCAATATGAATTAGCTAGATTTAAAACTAGTTCAAGTGGAATTTCTGAATTTCAAGATATGAGAACATTTTTGGATTTTGAGAGTGTTTATAATACTATAAAAACAGAATTTGAAAGTGTATTAGAAGAATTAGAAGAAGAATTAGCAGGTGTAGAAGATGGATCTGCATTTGTTTTAAAAAGTAGTATTTTAAGTGGAACAGAAGAACCTTCAAACTCTCAAGGAAGTAATGGGGATTTATATATACAATATTTAGAATAAGGAGATAAGAAATGGCTAGTGGAACAATATATGGAAGTGTAGGATCGCATGGAGATAGTTATAGTTATTATATAGATTGGATTGAAGACAATATTAACGTAGATGCAAATACAAGTAGGGTTAGAGCATGGGTACACGTTTCTTGTAGCAATCATTCAGCATATCAAAACAACTGTCCACAAAATTTATATATAAATGGAGTACATTTTTCAAGTACTGTAAATATTAATTTAAGTCCAGGTGTAAACGTTGAATTGTTATATGGAGAAACAACAATAACTCATAATGACGACGGAACCAAAACGATAAATATTAGTGCAAATGGTACATTGCCGTACGGAAGCGGATGGGGACCAAACTCAGGAAGTGCAAGTGGAGATGTGAATCTTGATACGATACCTCGATATGCAGGATTTAATGGACATAGAATTGAAAGTGTTGATTTGGAAAGTGTGCGTATTGCGTACAATTCAAACAAAAGTCTTAATGCTGTAGAAAGTTCGTTAAATGGAGGAAGTTGGAAACCATTGACTATTGTTAGTGGAGTATGGAACCAACCTAATAATACAGTTGTATATCAGCTGACAGGACTAACAGCTAATACAAATTACAATGTACAAACAAGAATTGCACATGTAAGCGGATTATGGACATACAGTGATAAGTTAAATTTCAAAACGAAAGATTACGCAAGAATTTCAAGCGTTTCTTCTGCAAATTTTGGAGAACCAATACAGATAACATTAGCTAATCTGCAAAGTGTATCTACAAAATTAATAGTTAAAATAGGTAATACACAGATATGTACAAGAGAAAATTTACAAGAAAATTATACTTTAACTTTTACGCAAGAAGAATTGTCTAACATGGTAAAATTGCTAAGTGGAGAAGAAACACAGATTACATATGTATTAACAACAAATAATAAGTATACAGACACTAAAACAAGTACAATTATTTTAAATAGTGCTATTTATATTAAAATTAATGGGATTTGGAGAAAATCAAGTTTATATAAAAAAGATAACGGACAATGGAAACTTTCTAAATTATACATAAAAGTAAACAGCGAATGGAGGAATAGTGTGTAATGCCTAACAAAATAGTGGAAAAAGTGCTAGAACCAAGTAAAATTTATATTCGGTTCTAGTTTTTTATTGAAAGTAAAAGCAACAAGATATTTAACTTACGATGAAGTAAAAACTAAAACATATAATCAAATTAAAGAATATACATATAACGATCTGAAAGGAGAATAATATGGCTACAACAGAAAACGGAATATATTATCCTAATGATGGAAAGAAAGCAGCTGATGTATTAGCAGATTTAAAAGCAATGGCTGAAAGCATAGATAAAAATATTCAAGAAAATAAATTTGATGACAAAGATGTAAAAAAAGATATATCAGACATAAAAAAAGAACAACAAACACAAAATTCAGACATAGAAAATCTACAAACAAATGATACTAAACAAGACGAATTAATATCTAAACTAAAAAATGTTGCACTAAACGCAGAAACAGAAGAATCAAAAAGCATACATGTAGAAGATGCTTCTACAATAGGGCAGTTAGAAGTGTTAGGAAATCATGAGCAGGAAACGAGAGAAGGATATAATTTACTTCAAAATAAATTAACAGATACAACAATAAACGGAGTAACATTTAAAATAAATGAAGATAAGTCTGTAACTGTAAATGGTACAGCTACAGCTAGTATAATTGCTAATCTAATAACTGGAGAATATAACGATAATAATGCAACAGAACCGTTAATAATTCCTGATAATATTACGAATTGTAGATTGTCTGGCTGTCCATCAGGTGGTAGTAGTTCTACATATAAACTAGATATATACAATCAAAAATATGAATTATTGGCTACAGATTGGGGAGAAGGAACAAATGTAACAATAAATTCACAAGAAGACAAAAAAATTGCAAGAGTTAGAATTATTATATATTCTGGAGCAACAGTAAATAATTTAACATTTAAACCAATGCTAGTCGCAGGAACAAAAGAAAAACCATACGAACAATACGGAGTAATGCCTTCTCCAGATTATCCAAGTCCTGTTGTTTGTTTAGGAAGTAATAAAAACGAATTAAATTTAGAAGATTTAGAAATATCAAACAATAATGGTATAGATACATATAGCATTGATAGTCCAAATCAAATAACTTTAAAAAATAAAAATACAACTAGTGGAACACCGTATTCGTATTCATTTCAAGCTTTTAAATTAAATTTAAAAAATGGAAATTATATTTTACAATCTAAAGTAGATACTAATAGTACAAATTATAGAATTATAATAAGAGGCAAAAAAAATGGAAGTAATATGACAGCTACGCAAGTTTTAAATCAAAATACAACTAGTGGAAGTTTCAATATAGATTATTCTCAATGCGATGAATATACAATAGAACTTTATGCAAATATGAATTATATTGAACAATTAGTAACTACAAAATATTATGATATAAAAATAGAAGAAGGCGCAGAAGCAACAAGTTATTCTCCATACGGACAAGGTAGTACAGAAATAAGTAAAATTAATGAAAACTTTTTAGATTTAAATAATTGTAAATTAGAAAATGCAACATATACATTTGAAAATGATATTTTAACTGTTAATTCAATTAATACAAATGGATTTAATAAAATATACATTGACTTATTAAAACTATTTAAAAGAAATCCTGGAAAAACAATAATTTTTCAATTTAAAAAACTAGATATATCTAAGTATACTTCTACTGCAAATGTAATTGTACAAGTGCAATATACAAAAAATGGCGCATCTGATTATCCTGCACTTGTAACAAAAGATGGTTCTAGATATGAATTTAATATTCCAGAAGATGTAAATGGACTAACATATGCAGTATTAAATATTTTTGCTAATAATACAAATAAATATATTGAAAGTAGTATATCCATTACAGAACCTATGTTGTTATTAAGAAAATTATCAGAAAGTAAAGTAGATTATGTTGAACATCAACAAACAGATTATATATTAAACATACAACAAGAAATGCTAGAAGGAGATTATTTTGTAAAAGAAGCAGATGGTTGGAAAGAAGTACATAGTTATTCTAAAAAAATATTTAATGGAACGGAGGCTTGGAACTTAGAAAGTTTAAGTCAAGGAAATAATTTTTACACAAACATTCCAGATGCTTTAGGAGATACAACAGCACCTGTTTATAGTAATTGCTTTATGTATTACAATGGATTGTTAGATAAAAATTATTCTTGTAGAATTAGTGGCTCTAAAAATTTAAATCTAAGATGTAACGAAAAAAATACAGTAGAAGAATTTAAGCAAATGCTAGCAGACAAATATAACGCAGGAAATCCAGTATATGCTTTCTATAAATCAGCAATCCCAAGCAAACTTGCTTGCACTTCAGAACAATCTGCAGTATTAGAAGAACTAAGCAACTTAGACCTATTCGAAGGAGTAAACAACATAATAACAGCAGAAGATATAGCGTTATTAAAATTAAAATATGCGTTAGATGTAAAGACGTATGTAGATAATCAATTAGCGAATGTAAATGCACAAATATTAAATATAGCAGGAGGTAACTAAGATGTATGAAATTATTAAAAGTGTAATTAATAGCAAAGATTACGAATTAAAAGATATCTTATATAAAATAAACAAAATGTACATAGAAAGTGCAATAACAGAAGAACAAAAGACAGAATTAGACAGCTTCGCAAGAAAAAATGCAAATGCAGAAAATAGCTATGCTACTGTACAAGAACAAATAAATAATATCTATACAGAACTAGACAGTATAAAATCAGAAATCAATGAATTAAAAAATGAAGAAGGAACAGAAGAGCCAACAGAACCTGTTGAAGAATATCCAGAATATGTACAACCAACAGGAGCACATGATGCCTACAATACAGGAGATAAGATTACATATAATGGTAAGAAATATGTATGTAAAATGGACGGATGTGTTTGGAATCCAGACACTTATCCAGCAGGTTGGCAAGAAGTTGTAGAAAAAACAGAAGAAAGTGAGGTACAAGAATAATGGAAGAATTAATACAATCTTTAAGCTTTAGTAATATTATATGGCAAGTTCTAACACCACTGATTTTTAGTGGCTTAGATATTTTAACAGGTTACATTCAAGCCGTAATAAACAAAAATGTGGATAGTAAAGTAATGAGAGAAGGGTTGTTGCATAAGTGTTTACTTATTGTAGCAATCCTTGTTGGTTATGTAGTAGAATATGCATTTGGAATAAATGCAGTAGCACAAGTAATTACAATTTACATATGCATTATGGAAGTAATGTCAATTTTAGAAAATTTGAAAAAAGCTGGAGTTGACCTAGGAAAATTAGGGGATTTTTTAAAAAATAAGGAGGAATAAACAGTGAATTACAGTGAATTTATCAGTGAATACAATGGAAAAAGTTTTGATTATGATGGGGTTTCTGGAGTACAATGTGTAGATTTAATCAAGATGTACTTAAATAAAGTATTTGGATTAAATCCAGGTGCTTGGGGAAATGCTAAGGATTATTATGAGAATTTTAATAATTTACCATTAAAAAATAGTTTTGATAGAATAGCAAATACTACAGAATTTGTGCCACAAAAAGGAGATATTGCAGTATGGGGCGCAGGACTTGGAAATACATATGGACATATTTCCATAGCAACAGGAGAAGGGGATACATCTAATTTCTATTCTTACGATTTGAATTGGAATGGAAAGACAGTACATAAAGTACAACACAACTATAACGGATTTTTAGGAGTATTAAGACCAAAAGACCAATCTAAAATTGGTACAGAAGAAACAAGTAATGTTTCTAATAACAATAATGAGGGGGAATTTGATATGCCAAAAACATGGAAAAATGGAAGTACAAACGAAGACGTTTATGCAGATACAGATATGACTAAAAAAATAGGAACTATATATCCAAGAGGAGAAGCAGATTGCTATGGAGTTGTAGACGGAAAATATTTAGTTTGTTACAACATATACAGTGGAAATACAGTAGCAAATAGAAAAACTGGATTCGTTAAATATAATGGTGGTTTATAAAATTCAAGAGCTAGATTAGATTAATTTCTAGTCTTAAATAAAAAAGTGTTTACAAAATTTAAATATAATGTTAAAATATATTTGCATTAAGATATAGACATTTCCTTAATGCATGAGTTAAAATAAATAAAAGAAGGGATAAAACCCTTCTTTTATTTTAATATGTTATTAATTCGTCATCTTTAACTAAATAATTTATAGCAATAAATTTATATCTTTTATCATTATTTGTTTTATTTAATAGAACGAGATGTTTTTTTATGCAGAAATGAATATGATAAATTCAAAACAATATATTATATTGTTAATTAGAGTTGATAAAAATTTTCGTATAAGAAAATTGTATTTTTCCACCATAGTGAACAAAATGTATGTTATATAGAAATCTGGACATACTAAAGTCAAAGGTGGAAATGTATGAGAATAGAGATTTTACTAAGACAAATTAGAAAAGAAAAACGGATATAGTTTAGAACAATTAGCAAAAATGACAGGAATTTCAAAATCACATCTTAATTATATCGAAAAAGGAGAAAAAGAACCGTCATTGTCGATGGCTGTAAGAATAGCGCAAGCATTAAATATAAAAATAGAAGAATTATATAAAGTAATACCATAGCACAATTTTAGTGCTATTTTATTTTTCATAAAAGAAAATGGCACTTTCGTATAATTTCCACCATAGTGGACAAGGTTCATTATATGTATACATTAAAGTTAAAAGTAAGAGGAGATATGGATATGAAAGATGTAGTATTAAATGAAGTAAAAAAAGAATTAAATTGGAGAGAAAGGATTGTAGTAAAAATATTTGGTAATTTATTTTATTATGCTTATAGAAAAGGTATGGTAGACTGTTTTAAATATTATAATAAATAGTATTTTTTTCTATTAACATCTGGTAACGTAATGTCTAAATCAAATTGTTTCCCTCCTGATATAACACCATCTATATCTAATATTTGACATGGTTTTTTATTATTTTCCATTTTAAAATCACCCTTTCTAAAACAACTTAAGTTGCTTTATATATTATATGAAGAATTTTGTCGAAAGTGATAAAAATAAAATAGACATTTTTTTGTTATCATCCGAACCTTAAAAATTTGTCATATGCCTACTCTCAACTTGGAAAGTTTGAATGGTAACTACTTCTTGACAAATAGATTCTAAAAAAATAATAAAAAAGTTTACAATTTGTACTTTTATGATATAATAAAGAAGAGGAAACGAAGGAGGAAATAATATATGGGATTATGGGAAAATATAAAAGCTAGAAGAGAAGAAAAAAAACAACAAGAAATTGATAAAGAAATACAAAGAATAGAAGAAGACAATGGAAGAATACTTAATGAAAAAGGAATAGAAAAAGTAACAAAAAAAGTAGAAGCAAAACGGGATTAGAAGACGAATCAGAAATACCTTAATAGCTGTATTAGGTTCTATAGGACTTGCAGTAGGAGGACAGGCTTTATTAACAGATGGAAATCAAGAAAAAGGGCAGAACAAAGAAACTAATATGGAAATAGAAAACGAGAATAATACAATAGCAAGCAAAAAAGAAGCATATATGAAAGAACTACAAGATATGAGTCAGTATGCAGAGAATGAAACACCGCAACAAGACAAAAAAGATATGCATATAATTGATGAAATTTTAGAAGATTATAATAAGAATTTATGCGTTCAAGACCAAATAAATAAAGAAAATTTAGGAATTATCCTACAAGGATATGTAGGAGATGGACATATTATAAAAACCAGAGAAGATATTGGAGAATTTTCTTATACAGAAAATCCATCAAAGAAAATGGCAGATTTAACATCAGAACAAGAATGGGTAAAAGGAAAAGACATTGGACATATTTACATCTTAGTAGATGTACAACATTATACTACAATAGCAGGAATTGGCATAATAGATGGAAAATATAATGAAATTAATGCAGAGCAAGTAAGAAATCGAACAGATGGTACGGTATATCAAAAAAATAATCAAACTTATGTAGGGATACCAGAAGAAGCAGAAATACAAGATATCTATCATAATTTTGCAAACTATTTTGAAGAGAGGCTAGAAAAAATAGAAACAAATGATGAAATAGAACATTAAATCAAGAATAAAAACAATGATAGAATGGTATAAAAAAACCACTCTTTGCAAACAATATGTGTAAAACATATTAGCAAGGAGTGGAATTTTTTTGAAAACAAATAAAATATTGAAAATTGATGGAACCTTGTTAGATAAAAAACAATTACAAAAACACTTACAAAAAATTGCATCAAATCATAATTTAATCAATAAATCATCTAAAGAAACATATCCCGTTCCACAATTATTAGAAAATTATGGGGTCATAAAAATTGTATATACCATATTAAATGAACATGTAAAATTAGGAATTAGTACACATCCAGCAGGGGAATGGTTATTAGATAACTTTTACATCATAGAAGAAACCGTGAAACAAATACAAAAAGAACTAACATTAAAAAAATATATGAACTTTTTAGGAATTGCCAATGGAAGATATAAAGGATTTGCCAGAGTATATGTTTTAGCAACAGAAATTGTAGCGTATACAGATAATAAAATTGAAAAAGAAGAATTAGAAGATTATCTTGCAAGTTACCAAGAAAAAAAGACACTAAGTATGGAAGAAATATGGAATATAGGTTTATTTCTTCAAATAGCCATAATAGAAAACATTAGAGAAATCTGTGAAAAAATATATAGTAGTCAAATTCAAAAAATAAAAGCAGAAGCAATGGTCGAAAAATGGATAGAAGATCCTAAAAATAAAAAAGAAAGCAATCAATATACCATAAAAAACGTAAAAAAAGACATTCTTAATGATACAAAATATCCATTTATTGAATATATGTCTTATATTTTAAAACGATATGGAAAAAAAGGCTATAGTTACTTAAAAGTATTAGATGAAATTGTAGAAATGACAGGAACAACTGTGCAAGAAGTCATAAAAAAAGAACATTTTGATATAGCAGTAAAAAAAGTATCTATAGGAAATAGTATTACAAGCATAAAAAAAATACAAAGAATTAACTTTTTAGAAATTTTTGAAAAAATTAATGGAGTCGAAGAAATTTTAAAACAAGATCCCTCAAATGTGTATAGTAGAATGGACACAAACACAAAAGATTATTATAGAAATAAAATAAAAGAAATATCTAAAAAAACAAAAATCTCAGAAATATATATTGCTAAAAAAATTCTAGAATTAGCAAAAGAAAATAAAGACAAAGGGAAGAAATCACATATTGGATATTATATTATAGATAAGGGGATTGAACAAACATATCAAGAATTGCAATATAAATCAAGGAAAACATTAAAAAATACAACAAAACAAAAAATATATATTTATATAAATATCCTATTAACTTTTATATTATCTCTTATCATTAGTAGTATCTTAAATATGCATATTCAAAATATAGGAATCTATATGATAAATATATTCCTTTTCTTCATACCATGTTCAGAGATTGTGACACAAATCATGCAATATACGCTTAATCGATTTGTAAAGCCAAAGCCCATTCCTAAAATCGATTTTTCAAAAGGAATTGATGAAGAAAATAGTTGTATGGTCATTATACCAACCATATTAAAAGACAAGAAAAAAGTAGAAGAACTAATGCATCAATTAGAAATATATTATATAGCCAATCAATCATCCAATATATATTTTACACTATTAGGAGATTGTTCAGAAAGCAGTATGAAAGAAGAAAAAACAGATAATCAAGTAATAGAAACAGGAATAAAACTGACAGAAGCATTAAATGAAAAATACCCTACAGAAAATCACTTTCCAATCTTTCATTTCCTATATCGAAAAAGACAATGGAATGAAAAAGAAAACTGTTATTTAGGTTGGGAAAGAAAAAGGGGAATGATTACACAATTTAACGAATATATCTTAGGGAATGAAGAAAATGTATTTCGTGTAAACACAATGGAACCATACAAAGATTGCTTACCAAAGCTTAAATATGTCATTACATTAGATGCAGATACAGATTTAATATTGCATTCTGCCTTTGAATTAATAGGTGCAATGGCCCATATTTTAAATCAACCAGTAATAGACGAAGAAAAAAATATAGTTGTAGAAGGATATGGCATTATCCAACCAAGAATTGGTATTCATTTACATGTAGCATATAAAACATTATTCACACAAATATTTGCAGGAGCAGGAGGAATCGATTCTTATACAAATGCCATATCTGATGTATATCAAGATAATTTCGGAGAAGGAATTTTTACTGGAAAAGGCATCTATGACCTTGCTGTATTTTCAAAAGTTTTAAAAAATGCTATACCAGAGAATACTGTATTAAGTCATGACTTGTTAGAAGGATGTTATTTAAGATGTGGACTAGCAACAGACATTATGCTGATGGATGGATATCCAACGAAATATAATAGTTTTATGAACCGATTATCTAGATGGATAAGAGGAGACTGGCAAATTATCAGTTGGCTAGGGAAATATGTAAATCACAAAGAAAAAAGAATACAAAACCCGTTAAATTGTCTTTCAAAATATAAGATATGGGATAACTTGAGAAGAAGTCTAATAGAAATTACAGTTATCATAACATGTATTTTTTTACTATTTTTAGGGAAAAAATATATGTTTCCTATTTCTCCATTTATCACTATCAGTTTTTTAGCCATTGTTATAGCTAACATATTAGAAATTTTTAATAATATGTTATCAAAAAAAGAGGGGGAACATCAACAGAAAAAATTCTCTCCAAGAATTTCGGGATATAAAGGAATGGGGCTAAGAATTTTATTAACAATTAGTGTAGTGCCCTATAAAGCCTATATATCTGCGGTTGCTATTATAAAGACCTTGTATAGAAAATGCATAACACACAGAAAACTACTAGAATGGATGACTTCAGAAGAAGCAGAAAAGCAAGCAAAAAATGATAGGCGTTCCTATATAAAACAGATGTGGATCAATATCGCATTTGGAATCATAACAAGTATCATCGCATTTAATAGTAGAAGTATGTTAGGAAGTTTATTAGGCGTTTTATGGATGATAGCACCATTTATCATGTATGATATCAGTAAAGAGAAAAAAGAAGTTACATCTGTAGAAACACTAGATAAAAAAGATAAAGAATATTTGCTAGAAATTGGAGAAAAAACGTGGGCATTTTTTAAAAACTATATCAATAAAGAAAATCATTATTTAATGCCAGATAATTATCAAGAAGATAGAAAAGAAAAAATAGTAAATCGTACTTCTTCAACCAATATAGGCTTATCTATGTTAGCAATTATTTCTAGTTATGATTTAAAATACATGGAAATAGAAGAAACCATTGATTTATTATATAAAGTCATGACATCTGTAGACAGTTTACAAAAGTGGAATGGACATTTATACAATTGGTACAATACAAAAACAAAAGAGCCATTAAAACCAAGATATATTTCAACTGTTGATAGTGGGAACTTTATAGGATATTTATATGTAATAAAATCTTTTCTGAAAAACGAAAAAGAAAAAAATGCAATAAATGTTAATACAATAGAAAACAGTTTGATGCAAAACAAAATTGAAGAAATGCTACAAATAGTTGATAGAATGATAGAAAACACAGACTTTTCTCATTTGTATAGTAAAGAACATCAGATATTTTCCATAGGCTATAATTTAGAAGAAGATAAGTTAACAGATTCTTACTATGACCTATTAGCATCAGAAGCTAGACAAGCAAGTATTGTTGCCATTGCAAAAAAAGACATACCAGTCAAACATTGGAACCATTTAAGTAGAACATTAACTATTTTGGATAAATATAAAGGATTAATCTCATGGTCGGGAACAGCTTTTGAATATTTAATGCCCAATATCAATATTCCTAAATATAAAGGAAGTTTATTAGATGAATCTTGTAATTTTATGATCATGAGCCAAATGAAATATGCCAAACAATTAAATATACCTTGGGGAATATCAGAAGCAGCATTTAACTTAAAAGATTTACATTCTAATTATCAATATAAAGCTTTCGGAATTCCATGGCTGGGATTAAAAAGAGGATTGGCAGATGAAATGGTTGTATCTTCATATGGTAGTATCTTAGCAATACAAGATAGACCTAAAGAAGTCATAGAAAATTTAAGAAAATTAGAAGAATATGGAATGTATCAAAAATATGGATTTTATGAGTCATTGGATTTTACGCCAGAAAGAGTAAGAAAAGGGAAAAAAGCAGAAGTTGTAAAAACATATATGGCACATCATCAAGGGTTAATATTGTTATCTATTAATAATGTATTCCATGAAAATATATTACAAAAAAGATTTACACAAAATCCAGAAATACAAGCGATTACTATATTATTACAAGAAACCATGCCTGAAAAAGCAATTATTACAAAAGAAGATAAAGAAAAAGTAGAAAAACTAAAATATAAAGATTATGAGAACTATATCGAAAGAAAATATACAAAAATAGATGAAAGATTAATTAGAGGAAATGTCATCTCTAATGAAACCTATATGGTAGCATGTAATCAAAAAGGAGAAGGATTTAGTAAATATAAAAATGTATATATTAACTATTTTAAAAATACAGATGATTATGCACAAGGAATTTTGTTTTATATGAAAAGTATAAAAAATAAACAATGGATAAGTTCAAGTTATTCACAAAATATGAGAAATGAAAATCAATATCAAATTCGTTTTATGCCAGACAAGAATGAACAAGAAATAATGAGTGGCAATATAAAAGCCAAAATTGATATGACAGTTGTTGCAAATGAGCCAGTAGAAATTAGAAGAATTACGATAGAAAACTTAGGAAGTGAAGAAGAATTTATAGAATTAACAGGATTTTTCGAGCCAATGTTAGTAGAAAAAGAACAATATTATGCACATCCAGCATTTAATAATTTATTTTTGATTTATGAATATGACGAAAAAAATGAATGTTTAATTGTAAAAAGGAAAAAAAGAGAAGAGAAAGATAGAGAAGTTTATGTAGCGACAACATTACATGCTAGGAAAGAAAATAGCATTGGAGAATTAGAATATGAAATAGAAGAAGAAAAATTTGTAGGAAGAGGAAATTTACAAGTTCCGAAAATGGTAAAAGACTCAATACCATTTTCTAAAAAGATAGGATATGTTACAGAGCCAGTGGTAGCAATGAAAAGAACAATAAAAATAAAAAGCCAAGAAAAGGTAGTCATTGATTTTATCATATCTGTAGAAGAGGAAAAAGAAAAAGCAATTGAAAACCTACAAAAATATCAATTATTTGAAAATGTAAAAAATGAATTTGACTTAGCAAAAGCAAGAGTAGAAGCAGAAAGTAGATATCTAAACATCAAAGGAAAAGATATAGAAATCTACCAAAAAATATTGTCTTATATCCTTTTTGACGATTCCATAAAAAGTATTGAAAAAGAAAAGATAAAAGGTAATCAAAATTATGAGCAAAGTGACTTATGGAAATATGGAATTTCAGGAGACTTGCCAATTATATTAGTCAAAATGAAAAATGCAAATGATGCAGAATGTTTGCAGGAAATCTTAAAAGCTTATGAATATTTTAGAACCAAAAATGTAGAAACAGAAATTGTCATTATGGATGAAGAAAAATATAGTTATGAAAATTATATAAGAGAAGAAATAGAGACAACAATATTAAATCATCATATGGCCTATTTAAAAAATATAAAAGGTGGTATATTTGTAATCAATGAAGAAGAAGTAGAGAAAAAAGATTTAGAATTTTTAAATTTTATATCTAGCATAACAATAGATTGTACAAAAGGAAATTTAGAAAATAATATAAAAGAAATCGAAGAAGAATATTTAGAAAATTATAAAGAAATTACAGAGGAAGAAAATAATCCTATGTATATAGAAGAAAATATGGAAGATAGGGATATCTTGAAAAACAAAGAAAGCTTGAAATATTTCAATGAGTATGGTGGATTTTCAGAAGATGGAAAAGAATATTTGATAAAAGTAAACAAAGAGAAAAGATTACCAACTGTTTGGTCACATATATTAGCCAATGAAAAATTTGGTACAATTGTAACAGAAAACATGGGAGGATATAGTTGGTATAAGAACAGTAGATTAAATCGAATCACAAGTTGGCATAATAATCCAAGTTATGACATTCCATCAGAAGCCATATATATAAAAGATATGGGAACCAAAAAAGTATGGTCACTAGGGTTAAACCCAATGCCAGATGATAGAAATTACAATATTGTTTATGGATTTGGATATGCAAAATATATGCATAGTTGTTTAGGAATAGAGCAAGAATTAGAAATATTTGTTCCAAGAGAAGATAGCTGTAAAATTGGAATTCTAACATTGAGTAACAAGACCCCTAATAGAAAAAAGCTAACAGTATATTATTATATAAAACCTGTCATTGGGGAAGATGAATTCAAAACAAGTAAAAATATCCAGATACAATTTGACAGAAATAGTAATATCATTATGGCAAATAATCGATATATAAATGAAATAGAAAATACACAGATATATGTGTCTTCAAGCGAAAAAATAAAAAGTTATACAGGAGATAAAAAGTTCTTTTTAGGAAAAAGTGGATTATCTAATCCAGAAGGCATACAAAAAATTCGATTAAATAATAGTAATGCAATTGGAAGAAATGCTTGTATCGCTTTTGAAATCGAAGTAGAAATAGAAAGCTTTTCTAATAAAGAAGTTGTATTCATTTTAGGGGCAGAAGAAAATAAAATTGATTGCAAAAATATAGCATATAAATATAGCAAAATACAAAATTGTAAACAAGCACTAACCAGTGTGAAGCAATATTGGAAAGAATTATTAGGAAGATTACAAGTATATACACCACTAGAATCTACGAATATTTTGTTAAACGGATGGTGTATTTATCAAACATTAGAAAGTAGATTATGGGGAAGAAGTGGATATTATCAATCAGGAGGAGCATATGGTTTTAGAGATCAATTACAAGATACACTAGCATTAAAATATATTCATCCAGAATTTTTAAAACATCAAATCTTAGAACATAGTAAACATCAATTTCAAGAAGGAGATGTAGAACATTGGTGGCATAAAGAAACCAATAGAGGAATTCGAACAAGATTTTCTGATGATTTATTATGGTTGCCTTATTTCGTGTTAGAATATATTCGCTTTACAGGAGATGATTCAATTTTGGATATAGAAACACCCTATTTAGAAGGAAATATTTTAGAAGAAGGTGTTGATGAGAGATATGATAAATATTTAGAGAGTAATCAACAGGAAAATATCTATTTACACTGTATCAGAGCCATAGAGAAAAGTTTTCACTTTGGAGAAAATCATTTACCGAAAATTGGTAGTGGGGACTGGAATGATGGATTTAGTACAGTAGGAAACAAAGGAAAAGGAGAAAGTGTATGGCTAGGATTTTTCTTGTATAAGATTATCGATGAGTTTATGCATATTTGTAAAAAACGTATAGAAAATAATCAAGAAATCGAAAAGGAACATATAGACAAAGAATTATTTAATAAAATAATTGAAAAGGATATCATACAGGACCAACAGGAATTTGCAAGTTTAGAAGAATATTTGTTACAACAATTTGATGAGATAAAAAAACGATTAAAAAGAGCATTAAATACAAATGCTTGGGATGGTAGATGGTATAAAAGAGCATTTATGGATGATGGTAATGTGTTGGGAAGTATGGAAAATGAAGAATGTAGAATTGACAGTATTGCACAAAGTTGGAGCGTTATATCAAACGCAGGAGATAATGATAAAAAATATATTTCAATGGAAAGTCTAGAAAATCATTTAATAGATAAAGAAAATGGTATCATTAAGTTGCTAGATCCACCTTTTGAAAGAGGAAAGTTAGAACCGGGATATATAAAAGCATATCTACCGGGTGTTAGAGAAAATGGAGGGCAATATACACATGCTAGTTGTTGGACAATTATGGCAGAGGCCTTATTGGGATTTGGTGATAAAGCATTAGAATTATATAGAATGATAAATCCAATTGAACATTCAAGAACAGAGGAAGCTTGCAATAAATATAAGGTGGAACCATATGTTATTGCAGCAGATATTTATGGAGCAGGAAATTTAGCAGGGAGAGGTGGATGGACATGGTATACTGGTTCAAGTAGTTGGTATTATGATGTGGGAATAGAATATATATTGGGTCTACAAATAAAAAATGAAATTTTAACGATACAACCATGTATTCCTAAAGATTGGAAAGAATATTCTATTCGCTATAAATGGAAAGATAGTATTTATCATATAAAAGTGATAAATGAACATCAGAAAAATACAGGGGTGGAAAAGGTTATGTTAAATGGAGAAGTGGTAGAAAATAAAATAAAGTTAGATGGCGGAAATAAGGTATATTATATAGAAGTTTATATGTAGAAATATTCATGGCGTAACAAAAAAATAATTCTCTCATATATATAGTAATAAAAGCTATATAGGGAGGATTATTTTTTATGGCAAAAATTTTGGTTTTTAATAATGATACAGATAGGATGGAAACTTACTATAGAAATGAAGCTGACCCAATGCCATACAATACAAATGGAACATTGCGAGTAAGGGAATTTAGGGGTTCAAGTAAAAGTAATATTTTGTGGACGACTAAGAGATGTATGCAAAGTTGGAATAGTCAAAGGTATATATTTGGAGCACCAATACCAGTTGGATTTGCTTTTAAAAGACCATGGGAAGGTGGTCATGGAAATCAGAGTCATGACTTGATACACACAGTTGAACATAGAAAAATTTTGTGATAAATAGCTGTAAATCAATTGACAAAAGAACAAAGGTTTGATAATATGATACAAATAATAGAGGTGAGTTAAAAATGAGTAGGAAAGATTTATATATAAGAAGTAGTTCAGCAGAATTTTTAATATTTGAGCAACAAAAAAAAGAAAAAGGAATTGAAGTAAGATTTGAAGATGGAGATTTGTGGCTAACTCAAAAGGCGTTAGGAGAATTGTATAATACATCAAAACAAGACATAAGTTATCATTTGAGTAATATCTTTAAAGAACTAGAATTAGAACAAAATTCAGTTGTCAAAAATTATTTGACAACTGCTTCAGATGGAAAAAAATATAAAACAAATTATTATAATTTAGATGCAGTAATTTCTGTTGGATATAGAGTAAATACAGATAGAGCAATACAATTTAGAAGATGGGCAACGAATATTTTGAAAGAATTTTCCAAAAAAGGATATATCATAGATAAAAAAAGAATGGAAAATGGGACATTTTTTGATGAAGACTATTTCGAGTCATTACTTGCAGAAATTAGAGAAATAAGATTATCAGAAAGAAGATTTTATCAAAAAATAACAGATATATATGCAACATCAATCGATTATGATAGTAAATCTCCTACAACAATTAAATTTTTCAAAAAAGTCCAAAATAAGATGCACTATGCAGTAACCCATCAAACAGCAGCTGAGATAATTTATAACAGAGCAGATTATACAAAAGAACATATGAATTTAAGTACTTGGAAGAATTCTCCAAATGGTAAAATATTAGAAACAGATGTAGTTATTGCTAAAAATTATTTAAAGAAAGAAGAATTAGAACAATTAGAACTTATTGTTTCAGCTTTCTTAGATTTAGCAGAAGCAAGAGCAAAAAGAAATATTCCAATGACGATGGAAGATTGGGCAAACAGAATAGACAAATATTTATTATCAGATGATAGAGATATATTAAAAGATGCTGGCAAAATATCTCATGAAATAGCAAAAGAGAAAGCTATTTCTGAATTTGAAAAATATAGAGTCATACAAGATAAATTATATAAATCTGATTTTGATAGATTAATGGAAAATAATAAAAATTAACAAGGTAAATTGCACACGATTTTACTTACGTAAAATTGGCACACGAACAATAATGCGGGATTTAAAATGTTATAGACAGAAAAAATGTTTAAGAAAGCCTGCTATTGTTTTTTTTTGTAATTTGCAAGTCAAGTAAGACATATAAATTACTAAGTAAAAAAGGTTTGTGGTGTGTATGAAAATTCAAAAATTTAATTTTGAAAATAATGAGATAATTCAAATATATATTAATAAATTAGAACAAAACGACTTAAAAATTATAGAAGAGATTAATAAATTAAAAGAACAGTTTTCCAATATATCAATTTTTATTAGTGGGGAAAATGAAACTATAAAAACAATAAAAGAAATGTTAAATTACGAAAAAAGCAAAAGCAAGAAATAAAAAGATTGTATATATACAGATTGTACACAAATTTATTTCATAAATTTGGCACACGAACAATGACACGGGCTTTAAAATGTTATAGACAGAAAAAATGTTTAAGAAAGCCCGTTATTGTTTTGAAAAGAAGATAAAATATAGATAATCTAAAGGCACAAATATTTATCTTCGGAAAGGATAAATATATTGAAAGTTGTATGTTACTGTAGGTTAAGTAAAGATGATAATAAAAGTAGATATAGTAGTATAAATAGCCAAATGGAGCTTGCAAAAGAATATGCGGATTCTCAAGGTTGGAATATATCTAAATACTATATTGATGATAATGTATCTCGGATATATTTCAAATGATGAAAGACCAGAATTTAGTAAAATGTTACAAGATATAGATGACGGAAAAGTAGATATTATTCTAGCAAAAGATTTATCAAGAATTGGTCGTAAAGGTAGCAGAACACTTACATTTATTGATGAGTTAAAAGAGAAAAATGTAAATTTAATACTAACAAAAGATACTTTTGGAGAATTTAATTTATTAGAAGGAGATGACGATTTACTAGGTCTTTCTACTTGGTTTAATGAAAGATATGTAAAAGAAGTATCAAAAAAAGTAAAAATAGGTATGAAAAAGCAATTAGAAAAAGGAATATTACTTCAAGGTACAAAGTATGGATACTTAAAAACAGCGAAAAAAGGAGAGCTAATAGTTGATGAGAGTGTAAGAGAAACGATAACAACTATATTTGGCTTATATGAGCAAGGTCTAGGGATGAGAAAGATTTGCCATAAACTAAATTTTGAATATGACTTTTTAACACCATCACAGGTAATAGAAAGAAATTTAAAAGAGAAAGGGAAAAGTTATAAAAAGCCAGTCAAAAAATTGTGGGATATTTATATGGTAAAAAGAATTTTAAAAGATGAGATCTATATAGGAACACTCATAACACATAAAACAGAAAGAAAAGATATTCATAAACAAGGCAAAAAAGTGAAAAGAGAAAATCAATATATATTTGAAAATCATCATGAGGCGATTATATCAAAAGAACAATTTAAAAGAGTACAAGAGTTAATGAAAAAAAGAGTAAAAAATTCTAGTATTTATACAAAGAAAAAAAGAGACTATATTTTTGGTGGATTTTTAAGATGTGGAGAGTGTGGAGGCAGTGTTACAGGAATCGCAAGAGTTAGAAGTCAAAAGGAAGATTATATTCCTAAAAAATTATATGAGTGTGTTGCTTATAGGAAATATGGTAAGTCAAGATGTGTGTGTCATAATGTTAGAGAAGATATTTTACTTGCTAATTTTAAAAAATTCTTGACATTGTTAAGAGATAGCTATCTAGACGAGATAAATAGCATAAAACTAGAAGAGTATAAATCAAATAAAAAGAAAAATCTTGAAGAACAAAAAAATAATTTAAAAAATTTGGAAGTGGAATATAAAGTTTTAATATCACAGAGAATAAAAGAAATATCAGAATCTTCAAAAGACAAAAAAGAATTTATAGAAAATACATATAAAAGCCTAGAAGAAGAAAAATATAAAGAAATAGAAAAAGTAAAAAAGAAATTACAAGAGTTGCGAAATGAAGATTTGGAAATAAAACAAGAAAAATTGAAAAAAACAATAGACTATTTTAATCAAATTATAGAAGCGGAAGTACCAGAGAAAGCAATATTAAATATGCTAATCGATAAAATTTATATTTATCATGATAGATCTGTAAAAATTGACTTGAGGGTTGATATAAATAAATTGTTTAGGACATAATTGTCTGTTTAAAATTAAGTACAAATATGATATATTGAGCTTAGGAGGTAAAAAAGATGAAATCAATTGGTCAAAGAATTAAGAAAATAAGGAAAATAAACAATTTAACATCAGAGCAATTTGCAGAAAGAGTGATGTGTAATCCTAAGACAATTCAAAGATATGAAAATGAAAAATCTTTACCCGATGTTTATAATCTAAAGAAAATAGCAATAGAGTTTGGAGTTTCTACAGATTATATTTTAGGATTATCTAACGAAATGGATATTTTATATCAAGCAGAAGATGTCATGGAATTATACCAAAGATATAGGAAAATGATGAAAAATCCAATAAAGGAAGGAGAAGATTATTACTGGATAAAAATGGAAGTGGAAGAAGAGGGGAATTATATATCTTCATTGCAGACAGAATGTACTGGAATGATAGGCGATAATATTGATGAAATGCAAGAGATTAGAACTGCTAGAAAAGTAATACCAGAAAATGTTATAAAGATATGTGAACAACTAAAAAGGAATGTAGTTATTATTAATAAAATTTCAGAGATAGGTTTGTTTTATTTGTTTGGCGGAGAAGCCATAATTAGAGAAGAATTGTGTAAAGAACATATGAAAGAACTATTAGAACCATCTGTAGTAAAAAAAATTAAATATTAAATAATCAACTGTGTAGACACAGTCACAACATTATGCAGGTGTAGCATTTGACGTTGGGCAAACATTAACAGCAGAAAGAAGAAGAGTCCTATGGAATAGTGCAAACAATTCAGGGGTATGGACATTTGTAGAGCCAATTTCATTAACGCCTACATGGGTACACTTTGACAAACGATTTGGAACACCTGCTTGCAGTACAGGAGGTTTTCCACAATTAAAAAGAGGGAGCCTAAGTAATTATGTATTAATTGCACAAGATGACTTAAATACTTTAGGATATCGTACAAATGGATTAGATGGTATATTTGGAGCAGCTACACAAAATGCAGTAAGAGAATATCAAAGAACTAGAGGATTAGCAGTAGATGGAATTGTCGGATGCAATACTTGGCGTGCACTTCAAGAAGAGGTAGTAGGAACAGGACCTACAAGCACAACAATTAATTAAGATAAAAACCACGTACAAATACGTGGTTTTATATTCCTATACCTCAAAAAACAATGTTACACAGAAAAATTGCATAGCAATTTCTATCAATCTTAACTTTTTAATAGATAAAAATACAGGTTAAGCTTTTTATTTCAATAAATCTTTATAATTATTTTTATCTTCTTGCATTTTTACCAATTGTGTAGTTAATAAGTAAACAATTTCCTTATTATAGTTATTTAGTTTTAGATAAGCTTCTAAAAATTTATCATCAACTAAATCATTAAATGAAGAAGAGTCAGACTCTATTAAATCATCAAAAAGGAAGTTAGAACTAATATTAAGTGCTTTACACAAATTAATAATTGTTGTTGCACTTCCAAAAGCAATACCTCTTTCTAATTGACTGATATACCTTGTTGATAAAGAAAGTTTTTCTGCTAATTTTTCTTGAGTATAATTTGTTCTAGATCTAGCTAATTTAATTTTTCTACCAATATTTTTTCTTAAATATTTCTCATTATTATCCATAAACTTTCCTCCATATTAATTTATTAGAAGTATATCAATTAGCCACATAAAATAGAATGAACTGATAATTAGATAAAAGTAGATGCAACATACGAAATGTTCATAAAAAGAAAAAGAAAAAAATAGATAAAATGTAAAAAATATAAAAAAATTTCAAAAAAGTATTGCAAAATAAATAAAGTTATATTAAAATCTAAATGAAGTGGAGAGAAGTGGTACAAAGTGGTGGAAAAAGGAAAAGAGGTGGAAGACCATTGCTAATTGGTGAATATGAGCATTCTCTAGACGTTAAAGGCAGATTAATTATGCCAGTAAAATTAAGACAAGATATGGGTGAGAAGTTCATCGTAACAAAAGGGTTGGATGGATGTTTATTTGCTTTTTCACAAGAAGAATGGTTAAATTTTGAAACAAAACTAAAAGCATTACCTCTTTCTGATAGAAATGCCAGAAACTTTGTAAGATTTTTCTTATCTGGAGCTACTGAATGTGAATTAGACAAACAAGGAAGATTTTTAATACCAAATAACTTAAGAACAGCAGCTAATTTAGAAAAAGAAGTTGTCATCATTGGGGTAGGTACAAGACTAGAAATATGGGATAAGAGCATTTGGGAAAAATGCGATGAAGATATATCAGCAGATGAAATTGCCGAAAACATGGCAAACCTTGGTATATAACTTGAAAAAGTTTATATAGATACAAAAGAAAAGCATACAAAAGAAAAAGTACAAAAATACGAAAGTAAAAAATACAAAAGATAAAAGAAAAGTGAACAAAAGATAAAAATACAAAAGCTTTAAAAAATACAAAAGATAAATTTTTTAAAGTACAAAAGATTTGAATATACGAATTATAAAACCATAAGATACAAAAGTTCTTAACAAAAGAATAAAAACAATTAAAACCCAAAAGAAAAAACAATATATAAGGATAAAGACAACTGGTAGTTTTTATATATTAGAAAATCATGCTGAAATTTTAATATATAAAAAACATATTGCACACAAATTTCGACTTACGTAAAATTTGGTGCCAACAATGACGCGGGCTTTAAAATGTTATAAACAGAAAAAAGCCCGCTATTGTTTTTACCAGTTGTTTAAGTATCATTAAATAATAAGAGGTGTAAAATTGAATTTTGAACATAAACCAGTTTTGCTTCAAGAATGTATTGAAGGATTAAATATAAAACCAGATGGAATTTATATAGATGGTACAATGGGAGGAGCAGGACATAGTGTTGAAATTGTAAAAAGATTATCAAATAATGGGGAATTAATTGGAATTGATAGAGATGAAGAAGCTTTAAAAGCGTCCAAAGAAAGGCTAGCAGACTTTCACAATGTAACATATGTACATGATAATCATGATAATATAAAAGAGATATTACAAAAATTAAAAATAGATAAAGTAGACGGGATTTTATTAGATTTAGGTGTTTCTTCCTATCAATTAGATGAAAGAAATCGAGGATTTAGTTACTTAGGCGAAAATGAACTGGATATGAGAATGGATAAAACACAAGAACTAACAGCTAAAAAGGTTGTTAATTATTATACAGAAAAGGAATTATCCAGTATCCTCTATGAATATGGAGAAGAGCGATTTTCAAAACAGATTGCAAGAAATATTTGTGATTATAGAAAGCAAAAAACAATTTGTACCACAAAAGAATTAGTAGAAATCATAGAAAATTCAATACCAAAATCGAAACAAAATGATGGACATCCAGCTAAAAGGACATTTCAAGCCATTAGAATAGAAGTAAACAATGAGATAAGACCATTATATAAAACAATTCAAGATTGTATAGATTGTTTAAAACCACAGGGAAGACTATGTGTCATTACTTTTCACTCATTGGAAGATAGAGCCGTTAAAAATGCTTATATAGAAGCAAAAGGAAAATGTATATGTCCAAGTGACTTACCATACTGTGTGTGTGGAGCAAAATCTTTAGGAAAAATAATCAATAAAAAACCAATTATTGCAACAAAGCAAGAGCAAGAAGAAAACTCTAGAAGTAAAAGTGCAAAATTAAGAATTTTTGAAAAAATCGGATAAAGTAAAGAGGAGGTGAAATAACTTATGGCAAATCGATACCAATATGGGACAAGTCCTAGAAAAATAGAAACCAATGATAAGAAAGAAAAAAGTAGACAAAATATAAAAATTGTAAAAGATTTACCAAAACAAGAAGTAAAAATATCAAAGCAACAAAAAATGAAACATAGAAAAGCAACTTTATTAGTATTAGCTATTTTTGCAGTATTATTTACCATAAGTTATAGAAATACCAAAATCAATGAAAAATTTAATGAAATGCAAACACTAAAAGCAGAAGTATCCTCTTTACAAAAAGAAAACGAACAACTACAAGTAACAATAGAAAATAGCTTGAATTTAAGTAATATAGAAAAACAAGCAAAAGAAAAACTAGGGATGCAAAAACTAACCAATAAACAAACAGTATATGTTAATTTACCAAAAAAAGATTATATAGAAACAGCAACAGAAAAAGTGCAAGTCAATGAAGATAAAAATTGGTTTGAAAAATTTGTTGATAAAATTTTTGATAGATAATAGCATTATATGTGTAAAACTGTTTCCAATGATTGTATGAATATAAGAAGCTTATTCTTGTTGTATACAGGAAAATCGTTAAAAATGTTGAAATACCAAGAAAAAATTCAATTTTTTTTATACAATAAAAAAATTTTAAGCACGTCCTAAGTGTTCAAAAAGGCATAAAAATAAACACCTCTAATACATATTATTAGAGGTGTTTTTATGAATGAAATAAAACTAACCAGTAAAAAGAAGATGAGAAATACATTATTCATATCTTTCCTAATTATGATTTGTCTCATAGTTAGAATTGGATATATACAATTGGTACAGGGAAAGGAATTATCTAAGTTAGCATATGAACAGCAAACATTAGACCGAAAAATTAATCCAAAAAGAGGAACGATTTATGATGCAACTGGAAATAACATATTAGCTGTTAGTAGCACTGTGGAAACAGTTACTGTAAATCCAAGTAATATTTCGGATGAAAATAAAGAAAAAGTAGCAATGGCTTTAACAAATATATTTGAATTGGATTATGAAACTGTATTAAAAAAGGTAAAAAAGAGAAGTTCAATAGAAACAATTGTAAAAAAAGTAGATAAAGAAGAAACAGATAAACTTAGAAAATGGATGGAAGAAAATAATATAACAAGTGGAATTAATATAGATGAAGACACAAAAAGGTATTATCCATATAATGATTTTGCATCACAAGTAATTGGATTTTGTGGAAGTGATAATCAAGGATTAGATGGAATAGAGGCTAAATATGATGAAGAATTAAAAGGAAAACAAGGAGCGATACAAAAACATACAGATGCAAAAGGGGGAGAAATTGGAGAAGAAGGGGAAAACTATATATCAGCAGTAGATGGGAATGATTTGGTATTAACTATTGATTTAACCATTCAATCCATTGTAGAAAAATATTTAGAAGAAGCATGTATTGACAATGTATGTACAGATGGTGGTAGTATTATTGTTATGAATCCACAAAATGGCGACATTTTAGCAATGGCTAATTATCCAAAATATAATTTAAATGAACCATATGAACCATTCACAGAAGAATTGCGAGCAAATTGGAGCTCTATGGAACAACAGGAAAAAACAACACAGTTACAATCTGTTTGGAGAAACAAAGCCATTGCAGATACATATGAACCGGGTTCTGTTTTTAAGTTGATTACAGCTTCTGCGGCATTAGAGGAAGGAATCACAGATACAGATAATGAAGGAGAATTTTGCTGTACAGGGGGAATTGAAGTTGCAGGGGTTAGAATAAAATGTTGGAGATATTATCGACCACATGGTTCTGAAAGTTTGCGATTAGCATTAATGAATTCTTGTAACCCAGTATTTATTGGATTAGGGCAAAAAATGGGTGTTACGAAATATTATGAATATTTAGAAAAATTTAAATTATTAGAAAGAACAGGCATTGATTTACCGGGAGAAGCAGGAAGTATATTTTTAGCAAAAGAAAAGGCAGGTCCAGTAGAATTGGCAACCATTAGTTTCGGGCAACGATTTGAAATTACACCTATACAATTGGCAACAGCTGTATCTAGTATCGCAAATGGCGGAACGAGTATAAAACCAAGAATCGTAAAACAAATCATTAATAGTGAGACAAAAGAAGTTACGGATATCCCAGTGGAAAAAAGAGATACCGTTATATCAAAGGAAACGTCTGAAAAAGTGTTAAGTATGATGGAAAGTGTTGTATCAGAAGGTACTGGTAAAAATGCAAAAGTGGCAGGATACAGAATTGGTGGAAAAACAGGAACTTCTGAGGATGGTGTTAATACAAATAAATATGTTACTTCTTTTTGTGGAGTAGCTCCAATTGATAATCCACAAGTAGTGGTATTAGTTACTTTATATAATCCGACAGGTGAAGGGGGACACCAAGGAGGTGGTGTGGCAGCACCAGTAGGTGGTCAGATTTTTAGTGAAATATTACCATATTTAGAAGTAAATAAGCAAATATTAGAAGAAAACGAAGAAGAAACAATCAGTCAAGTTCAAGTGCCAGACATTATGGGAAAAACACTAAAAGAAGCTGAAGAAATCCTTAAAGAAAATCAATTGAAAATGTTTATAGAAAATGAAGAAATAGACAAAGAAAATACATATGTAAAAAATCAAATTCCAAGTTCGGGAATAACTGTAAACGAACAAAGTAAAGTCGTTGTAGAATATTAGGAAATAAAACCGTAATAGAATGGTAACCCTAAATGACTACTTTTTAGAGTAAAAAGTTTAAAAACTCTATACAAAAAAAAATTTTCGTTATATAATATGAAGGATTAAATAGAATGATTTGCATATAATTAAGTATTAATAATCGAAAGGATTGAAAAGGTTGTAAAACAATTACAATTTGGCATCGCACAGGGGAGGACTTTATTTGAAATTTAATCAATGCATAGAAAGTAGGAATCATAAATTTCAAACTTGTTTTCCTTGCTCAAATTTAATTATTTTCCAACCAAATTGCCTTAGGAAGGAATGAGAAAAAATGGAATTAAAACAAATATTAGTAGGTTTAGAAAACTTAAAAGTAAAAGGAGATTTAGATATTCAAATATCTGGAATTGAAAACAATTCAAAAAATGTAAAAAAAGGATATTTATTTGTAGCAATACAAGGGTTTTCAACAGATGGTCATCAATATGTGGAAAATGCAATAGAAAATGGTGCAGTAGCTATTATGATACAAGAAGGTTGCAATTTAAGAAGTATGAAAATACCAGACAATATAACAGTTGTCATGGCAAAAGATACAAGAGAAGGATTGGCAATTGTATCAGATAATTTTTATGATCATCCATCAAGAAAATTTAAATTAATTGGTGTTACAGGAACAAAAGGAAAGACAACAACAACATTTATGATAAAAGAAATATTAGAAAAAGCAGGAAAAAACGTAGGGTTAATAGGAACAATAGCAACATATATAAATGGCAAAAAAATCAAAGATAGTGATAGAACAACACCAGAAAGTTTAGAATTGCAACAAACTTTTGCAGAAATGGTAAAACAAGGTGTCGAAGTTGTAGTAATGGAAGTTTCTTCACAAAGTTTAAAATTAAATAGAGTTGAAAAATGTGAATTTGACATTGTTGTATTTACGAATTTTTCAGAAGACCATATTAGTCCAAAAGAACATCCAGACATGGAGGACTATTTCAAGTCAAAATTAAAATTATTTAAAATGTGTAAAACAGGAATTACCAATGCAGATGATTTACATGGAGCAAAAATACCAAGACTATTTCCAGAAAGTAATATAACAACATATGGAATTGATAATTATGCAAATTTATTAGCGAAAGATATTACGATTACAAATTCTTATGTAGATTTTAAAGTAAAGATAAAAGATAAAAATGAGAGAGTAAAAACAGGAATACCGGGAAGATTTAGTGTATATAATTCATTAGCAGCAATTTGTGTTGCACAAAAATTTGGTGTGGAACCAGAAAAGGTAAAAGAAGCACTAACAGAGGTAAGAGTACCGGGAAGATCAGAATTAGTAGATAATAAAAGAGAACTACCAATTATGATAGATTATGCACATTCACCAGAAAGTTTAGAAAATATACTTCAAGCAACAAAAAGTTACACAAGAGGAAAAGTGATATCTGTATTTGGATGTGGTGGAGACAGAGATGCAGGCAAAAGACCAATCATGGGAGAAATATCAGGAAGAATTGCTGACTTCACATTTATTACTTCAGACAATCCAAGAACAGAAGATCCACAAAAAATTGTAGAGCAAATTGAAGAAGGCATTAAAAAAACAAATGGAAAATATGAAGTGATTATCGATAGAGTAGAAGCGATAAAAGAAGCGATAAAAATGGCAACCAAAAGAGATATTATTATTTTGGCAGGAAAGGGACATGAACCATATCAAGAAATTAACGGAAAAAAATATCCATTTGATGAAAGAATTATTGTTAGAGAGATTATAGAAGAATTAAATAAGGTAACAAAAACAAAGAAAAAATAAAACGAAAGAAAGGTTGGATTAAATTGATACTTGAAGTAAAGACATTAATGATTTCATTTGTAATATCTCTTATTTTAGGATGTATGATTATTCCAATATTAAAGAAATTAAAGGTAGGACAAATAGAAAGAGATGATGGACCACAATCTCATTTAAAAAAGCAAGGAACCCCTACAATGGGTGGAATGATTATCATTATTGCCATGATTATAGTAGTAACAGGAATGTATATATGGATGTCAATAAATGATAGTAGAGAAATAGCAAACAAAATATTACCAATTTTATTATTAACAATAGGATTTGGATTAATAGGATTTATAGATGATTTTAAAAAACTTGTATTGAAAAATACAAAAGGCTTAAAGCCAAGTTATAAGATGATAGGGCTATTGGTTATTTCAGTAGCCTATGTAGCCTATTTGGTATATGGATTGAAACTGAGAACACAAACCTATATTCCAATTGCAAAAATGTATATTGATATACCAATTTATTTGTATATCCCTTTTGCTATCTTAGTTATATTAGGAGCAACAAATGCCGTAAATTTAACAGATGGAATAGATGGACTTTCTTCTAGTGTATGTGTTATTATTATCACTTGCCTTGCTGTGATAGGAATCATTTTGCAAGTTTATGAAGTATCTTTATTTGCAAGCATTGTTATCGGATGTGTTTTAGGATTTTTAATGTTTAACATTCATCCAGCAAAAGTTTTTATGGGAGATACAGGTTCTTTAATGCTAGGTGGTGTTATTTCTGGATTAGCATTATATTTAAAAATGCCATTATTGTTACTTGTGATCGCATTAGTACCAGTACTAGAGACAATTTCTGTTATGATTCAAGTAGTGTATTTTAAAAAAACAGGAAATCGATTTTTCAAGATGGCACCATTGCATCATCATTTTGAATTATCGGGTTGGAAAGAGAATAAAGTAGTAATCGTGTTTAGTGTTGTCACATTAGTTTTATGTGTCATTGGACTAAAGATAATATAAGAAAAATACGAAAAAATCTATAGGGGAATAAGATAGAAGTGGATTTTTTCTATACAATGAGAAAGCATGCTATATAATGTGCGAAATTAAAGAATTTTTATTGTATTGCTTTTTTCTTGGGAAAGGAATGATAGAAAGAATGGTAAAGAAGAAAGGCAAGAGTTTTTCAAGCTTTCTAAAAAACCCAATTGATTTTACATTATTGATAACCATATTGTTATTATTATCAATTGGGTTGATTATGTTACTTTCAGCAAGTTCACCATCGGCACTTTCTGAAAGAGGAAATAGCTATTCATATTTTTATAAACAAGCCATTTTTGCAGTAGCTGGTTTATTTATGATGTGGGTCATCTCAAATATAGATTATCGATTTTATCAAAAATATGCTAAATTAGCTTATGTAATTGCATTTTTATCATTGCTAGCAGTGTTATTTATTGGTAGAACTGTCAATGGAGCAAAGCGATGGATTTATGTAACAGAGACATTGTCTGTTCAACCATCTGAAATGACAAAAATGTTAATGATTTTATTTTATGCAGCTATATTAGTCAAAAACAGAGATGAATTGAGTAAATATGGAAAAGGATTTATAAAACATTTATTATTATTAGTTCCAATTATTGGATTGCTAATAATAGAACCACATTTTAGTGCTTCCATTATCATTATTGGAATTGTAGCAATTATGATGATAATTGCAGGATGTAAATTTTGGCATTTTCTTGTAACAGGAGCAGTTGTGGGAATACCGGGAATCATTGGGTTGATTTTGTTAGAGCCATATAGAGCACAAAGAGTTGTGACCTTTCTAGATCCATGGAAAGATGCAACAGGAAATGGATGGCAAGTTATACAAAGTTTATATGCTATAGGCTCAGGAGGACTGTTTGGAGCTGGATTAGGTGAAAGCAAACAAAAATATTTGTATATCCCAGAACCACATAATGATTTCATATTTTCTATATTAGGGGAAGAACTAGGGTTTATTGGATGTGCGATTGTCATTATATTATTTGCTATATTCATATGGAGAGGAATATTAATAGCAATGAAATCGCCAGATATGTTTGGAAGTTTGCTTGCTATAGGAATTACAGCACAAATTGCAATACAGGTTATTATTAACATAGCAGTTGTTACATCATCAATGCCAGCAACAGGAATGCCATTACCATTCTTTAGTTATGGTGGATCTGCATTGTTTATATTACTCTGTGAGATGGGAATACTTTTAAATATTTCAAAAGCAGGGGCAAAAAAAGAATAAAAAGGGATTTTGGGGATAGACGCATGTTCCCTTTTTATAGAATACATACAAAAATTTAAAATTTAATAAAAAAGGGAAAAATGCGTCTATCCCTAAAATCCCTTTTTAGGAAGGAATGAGAAAAAGAAAATGAAAGTAGTTATTGCAGCGGCAGGAACAGCGGGGCATATTAATCCCGGTTTGGCAATTGCAAAAAAAATACAAGAAGAGCAAAAGGATGCAAAAATAGTTTTTATTGGTACAACAAGAGGTTTGGAAAATGATTTAGTGCCAAGAGCAGGATATGAATTAAAAACAATTGATGCTTATGGATTAAGTAAACAGCTTTCTATAGAAAATATAAAAAAGATGATTAAGACAATAAAGGGATTTGGAGAAGCTAAAAACATATTAAAAGAATTAAAACCAGATATTGTGATAGGAACAGGAGGATATATTTGTGGTGCAACTATCTCAGCAGCACATCATTTGAAAATACCAACTTTATTACATGAAAGTAATGCATTTCCCGGAAAAGCAGTAAAACTATTGGCTAGGAAAACAGATACCATTTTGGTTTCTTTTGAAGTAGCTATGGAAAGAATCAAGCATGCAAAAAATGTCGTTTATACAGGAACACCTGTTAAAATAAAGAAACAAGATTACAGTAAACAACAAAAAACAGAAATGATAAGAAAAATAGGGCTAAGTGAAACAATGCCTATCATATTAGTATTTGGAGGAAGTCAAGGAGCTAGAAGGATTAATCATGCCATTATGGAGATTATAAAAAATGGAAGCAATGAACAATATCAAGTGATTTGGGCAACAGGACCGAAACAATATGATATAATAAAAGAACAATTAGAAAATGAACAAAAAAATATTAATCATATTAAAAACATGAAAATTCTTCCATATATCTATAATATGGAAGAAATCATGAATATCGTAGATGTTATAGTGGCAAGAAGTGGGGCAATGACAATTACAGAGATATCAAATTTAGGAAAACCATCTATTTTGATTCCATTACCAAATGTAAGTCATGATCATCAATTATATAATGCAAAAGTGCTAGAAAAAGTAAAAGCAGCCAATATTATTTTAGATAACGAACTAAATGGAGAAAAATTGGATAAAAATATCAAGGAAATTGCATTAGATAAAGAGACTTGTCAAGAGATGGGTAAAAATGCATTAAAAATTTCTACAAATCATGTTGAAAATAAAATATATGAACAAATTATAAAAACGATTCGTCAAAAGATGTCAGAATGAAAGGGAAAATAATGATTAAAAGTATACAATTTAAAATTATTATCGTATTTTTTCTAATAGGAATTATCACAATTACAAGTTTAGGAGCCATATATATTCGCTCAATTAATGCTTTAGAAATCGGGATAAACACAAATGAAATTGGAAATTTAACTGAATTAGAAAATTATATTGAACAAATGAGACAAACCAATATCACATCACTGATAATTGCAGGTGTGGTATTTGTTGTAGGTGGTATATTAATAGCGATTGTGTTATCTAGATTTGTTATTTATCCAATCAATAAATTAATAAAAAGTGCAGAAAAAATAACAGAAGAAGAAAAGAAAAAAATACCACATAAAGAAGAACATAAAAAAGCCAAAAGCAAGAAAAATGAAGCAGCTAATATTGAAAATGTTTTAGGTGTTATGACAACAGAGCTAAAGGAAAAATTAAGTGAAGTTTCAACCCAAAAAAACCAAATAGAAACCATTCTTTTACATATGACAGATGGAATTATCGCCTTTAATATGGAGGGGGAAATTATCTTAATTAACCCAGCAGCTAAAAAGTTTTTAAGTATTGGACCAGAAGATATTACATTCGATGATATTTTTGCCAAATTTAAATTAGGAATTAATATGGAAAAAATTATTTATCTAGAAAATTGGACTTCAACAGAACAAAGGATACAAGTAGAAGATAAATATATGAACGTGTTTTTTGCACCATTTAAGAATGAATCAGATAGACCAAATGGTGTTATAGCGGTTATCCAAGATATAACAGAACATGTAAAATTAGATAATATGCAAAAAGAATTTGTGGCAGATGTATCACATGAATTGAAGACACCAATTACTTCCATTATGGGATATGCGGATACTTTATTAGAAGGAGAATATGATAAAGAGACACAGGACAAGTTTTTAAATGTGATTGCATCAGAGGCGAGAAGAATGGCACGACTTGTTACAGATTTATTAACATTATCAAGATATGATAATAATAAAAATAAAGTAAGAAAGGTATCTTTTGATTTAGGAGAATTGGTTAAAAAATGTCAAGATAAATTAGCAATAGAAATCAAAAAGAAAAATCATACAGTAAATTCTTTTGTAACAGCAGATGTTCCGCCAGTTTTTGCTGACAAAGATGATATCGAAAGAGTTATTTTAAATATATTAACAAATAGTATTAAGTATACACCAGAAGGTGGAGAGATAAAGATTTATGTAGGATTTGTCTATAATGATGCTTATATAAAAATTTTTGATAATGGAATAGGGATACCAGAAGAAGATTTATCTAGAATATTTGAAAGATTTTATCGAGTAGATAAAGCACGTACAAGAGAAATGGGAGGTACAGGTTTAGGCCTTTCTATTGCAAAAGAAATTTTAGATAAAAATGGTGGAAGTATCGATATAAAAAGTACAGTAGGACAAGGAACGGAAGTAGTTATTAGAATTCCTACAAAAGGTTAATGTTCAGACCTCCCCATTTTGGATTAGGTATATGTTAAATTTTTAAGGTTCTCGGCTACCCTCCAATTCTCGTTTAAGAAATTCTAATATCTAAATCATAACGATACCCGGAAACAGGACCCTTTATGACTTATATATAAGAATTTCTAAAACGATTCCGGTCGCATTCGAACCTTAAAAATTTAACATATACCTAATCCAAAATGGGAAGGTTTGAACATTAACTCAAAAGGATAGACATTACAAAAAAATTGAGGTTTAGATTGAAAATTAAAAAAAATTAAGGTATAATAAATTAGATTTAGATAAAAAGGAGAGAGAAAATTGAATCCAAAGATAAAGGAAATTTTAGAATGGTTATATTGTATTATTATTGCAGTTGTATTAGCATTAATATTTAGATATTTTATTGGCACACCAACAATAGTACAACAAGTATCTATGAAGCCAACATTAGAACAAGATCAAAGGTTATGGCTTAATCGATGGTCAAGAACAACAAAAACATTACCAAAAAGAGGAGAAATTATCACTTTTGAAGCACCATCCAAAAAGTCATTTACAAATTCAGAAATAGATAAAAATAACCCAGTAGCTGTATATGATAATGAACCAACAAATATATTTGGAAAATTTACAAAATATGTGTTAGAAATCGGAAAGGAAAGTTATATAAAGAGAGTGATTGCATTACCCGGAGAACATGTAGAAATAAAAGAAGGAAATGTATTTATCAATGGAGAAAAAATGGAAGAGCCATACTTACAAGAGGGAGTTGTTACAGATGTGACAGGAGTAGGATTTTCAGATTTTATTGTTCCAGATAATACTGTTTTTGCTATGGGAGATAATCGTACACACAGCACAGATTGTAGAGTTTTTGGATGTATTCCACTAGAAAAAATAGAAAGTACAGTGGCAATAAGAATATGGCCATTAGATAAATGGGGAAAAGTAGATTAGAAAATAAGGAGCAAATACAAGGAGCAAATATCAGATGTTTGATGAAATTATCGGAAACAAACCAATAAAAGAAGAACTATTGAAATCATTACAAGATAATAAAGTATCACATAGTTATTTATTTATAGGAATAGAAGGAATTGGAAAACAATTAATTGCAAAAACTTTTGCACAAATGATATTGTGCACAGATAAAAAAGAAAAAGGATGTCACCAATGTAAATCCTGTATCGAATTTCATTCTAACAACCATCCAGACTTTCTATATATAGAACCAGACGGAAACAGTATAAAGATTGATCAAATACGATATTTGCAAAGAAAAATTCAAGAAAAACCAATCATTTCCAATAAAAAAGTATATATGATAAACGATGCTAATAAAATGACACAAGAAGCACAAAACTGTTTATTAAAAACATTAGAAGAACCACCAGAATATGCAACAATCATCTTAATTGGAAATAATGAAAATGCATTTCTAAATACGATAAAATCGAGATGTATGATTTTGAATTTCAAGGCAATTGAAAAAGAAAAAATAAAACAATATATGGAACAAAATTATGGAATGTATGATTTGAGTCTGAATATGTTGGAGGCTTTTCAAGGAAGTATAGGAAAAGCAATACAGTTGAAAGACAAAAAAGAACAATATGAGAAAATAGAAGAAATTATCAAAAATTTAGATAAAAAAGATATAATAGATATCATATTATTAAGTGAAGAGATTTATAAAGAAAAAGATGAAATTGCAAATATATTAGAGTATATAGAGATTATATTACTAAAATTAGCTCAAAAAGAAATGAAATATGCAAATTGTATAGAAATTGTAGAAGATACAAAAAAAAGATTATATCAAAATGCCAATTATGATATGAGTATAGATAATATGATATTAAATATGTGGGAGGAAGTAAATTGAAGGATATAGTAGGCGTAAGATTTAAGAAATTAGGAAAAATATATTTTTTCAATCCTAAAAGATGGAAATTAAAAAAGGGAGATAAAGTAATTGTAGAAACAGCACAGGGAGAAGAGTTTGGCGAAGTTATGATTCCTAACAGAACAGTCCCAGAGGATAAAATTGTAGAACCATTAAAAATGGTAATAAGAATAGCAAATGGAAAAGATTATAAACACTATGAGGAATGCAAAAAAATAGAAAAAAAAGCATTTGAAGTATGTAAGAAAAAAATAAAAGAACATGGATTGGAAATGACATTGACAGATGTAGAAGTAAAATTTGACAACAGCAAAATTTTATTCTACTTCACAGCTGATGGAAGAATTGATTTTAGAGAATTAGTTAAAGATTTGGCAGCAATATATAAGACAAGAATAGAATTAAGGCAAATTGGTGTAAGAGATGAAGTGAAAAAAATCGGTGGAAACGGCGTATGTGGAAGGGAATTGTGTTGCTGTACATTTCTAAATGATTTTGAGGCAGTATCTATAAAAATGGCAAAAGAACAAAATATTTCTTTAAATCCTTCAAAAATATCTGGAAATTGTGGCAGATTAATGTGTTGTTTAAAATATGAAAATGACGTTTATGAAGAAAAATTAAAAAAATTACCACATATTGGTGCTATTGTGAAAACAGAAGAGGGCGAAGGAGAGATAGACTCTATAGAGACATTAAAAGAAAGAATAAGAGTTAAAATTAAAGATGGTGATGATTATATCTATAGAAGATATGATGCAAAAGATGTGAAAGTGATAAAAGATGAAGAAAAAGAAAGAATGGATCAAGAGGAAATAGAACATCAAAAGGAACTAGAGGAATTAGAAAAATTAGAAAAAGCAGAAGAAGGTATGAGAGAAGTATAGCAAAGGGAAGAACAATAAAGGATAAATGAAAAGGGAATAAAACAACACAGAACAAACTAATAAAAAACAAATGAAAAATGACAAAACAATACAGAGCAAACTGGTAAAAAATAAATAAAGTAAAAAGAAGAACATAAAAACTATAGAAACAAAGAATTAAAGGAGGTGAATATAATGGCATATAAAATAACAGATAAATGTATATCATGTGGAGCTTGTGCTGCTGAATGTCCAGTTGGATGCATTTCACAAGGTGATGATAAATTTGTAATTGACCAATCAGCTTGTATTAGTTGTGGTACATGTGCAGGTGTTTGTCCTGTAGAGGCACCAGAAGAAGAATAAGAAAAAAAGGGGATTTTTGAGGATACACTCAATCTTCCCTTTTTAATATTAGGAAAGTCATGCTGACTTTCTAATATATTAAAACACATTGCACACAATTTTACGTATGTAAAATTGGCGCCGAACAATAACGCGGGCTTTAAAATGTTATAGATAGAGAAAAAGCCCGCTATTGTTCTAGATAAGGAGAAATGAAATATGGAAACGTTAATAGTTGCAGGAGGAGAAATCGATATAGAAATATTACAAAAAATTGTAAAGAAAAATGAAAAACCAAACATTATTGCTGTAGATAAAGGATTAGAGGCATTACATCAATTAAAAATCATACCAAATCATATAGTGGGAGATTTTGATTCAATTTTACCTCAAATTTTAGCATCTTATAAAAAGTTACCACAAGTCGTTTTTCATCAATTTAATGCCGAAAAAGATAATACAGACACAGATATAGCTTTAAAACTAGCAATAAAATTGAAAAGCTCTAGAATTACAATTGTAGGGGCATTGGGAAAAAGAATGGACCATGCAATTGCTAACATCCACATATTAAAAGATGCCTTAGAAGCCAAGATTCCTTGCCAAATTGTAGATAAATATAATCGAATTTATTTGATAGATACATCTGTTTCAATAAAAAGGAATGAGGCTTATGGAAAATATGTATCTTTAATTCCTTTGACAAGTACAGTGGAAGGAATTACTTTAACAGGATTTAAATATACATTGGATAATGATAACTTATCAATTGGAATAAGTTTAGGGATTAGTAATGAAATTGTAGAGGATATAGCACATATTGATATAAAAAATGGAATTTTAATAGTAATAGAAAGTAATGATTAGAAAAATTCAATTGCCGTAGAAAGCTAAAAAAGAAAATTTCATTCTGAAAGAAAACAAAGAACCAAAAAAAGAAAGTTTCATTCTAATAGAAATTAAAAACAAAAAAATTCATTCTGGCAGAAAACGAAAAAACAAAAAGAAAATGTTTCATTCTGATAGAAAATAAGAGAAAAAAAGGAATTTTGAAGTCCGCCTCCAAGATTCCTTTTTTCTATGTCATAAAAAATAAAGTTGTACACAAATTTTACTACGTACATTCTATTTATTTTTATTTGTAATTTCTTCCAAATCTAATAATTCTTGCCATCTTTCATCAACAATTCTTTGGAAATCTTCTATCATCCATTCATTACCCGGTTTGAACATATGTCTAAATCTTTTTTGTGGTTTTAAGAACTCTTCGATTGGTAATTTTTTAGCAGGTTTATATGAAATATGATATACACCATTAACTACTTCATATAAAGGCCAATAGCATGTTTCAACAGCAAGTTTATTAATTTTCATCAAGTCTTCTGTTGGATATCCCCAGCCTCTAGGACATGGCGATAATACGTTTAGAAATGCTGGTCCTTCTGTATATATGGCTTTTTCAGCTTTTTCATATAAATCTTTAAAATTCATGTAAGCAATGGTTTGGCCAACATAAGGAATGTGATGACCTACCATGATTTTACTTAAATCTTTTCGACATTGTGTTTTTCCGGGAATAACACTTCCAGCAGGTGAGGTAGTTGTATCTGCATATTTAGGTGTCGCAGAAGAACGTTGAATACCTGTATTCATGTATGCACCATTATCATAACATACATAAACCATATCATGTCCTCTTTCCATAGCACCTGATAAAGATTGTAAACCTATATCGTAAGTTCCACCATCTCCACCAAAAGCAATGAATTTTGTATCTCCATCAGCTGGTAATTTTCCTTGTTTTTTCATAGAAACATAAGCAGCCTCTGCTCCTGCAAGAGTAGCACCAGCACATTCAAATGCAGTATGAATAAAAGAATCTGTCCAAGCAGTATAGGGATATATAAAAGTAGAAACTTCCATACAACCAGTTGCAGTAGCAACAACAGCATGGTCTTCTGGTTTTAAAGCTCTCATAATGTGTCTTGCAACAGGAGGAGCACCACAACCAGCACACATTCTATGACCTGAAGTAAATCTTGAAGGTTTATTCGCAACGATTTCTTTTAAATTATAAGGCATTATTTGTCACCTTCCTTTCTTAGTCCTAAATAACGGTAAGGATCATCTATTTTTTCTGTTTTTACAATTTCTGATAAATCTGTGTAAACACTTTCAATGTCATCTGACTTTGTATCTCTACCACCAATACCATACACATAGTTCACGGCAGGTACATGAATATTGTTTACATACATAGCAGATGTGACATCTTCAAATAAAGCACCACCAGCAGCATTTAAAGAATCAGCTTTATCTAATATGGCAATCGCTTTTAAATGAGATAAAGCATTTGCGATTTCATCTACTGGGAATGGTCTAAATACACGAAGTTTTAATAAACCTGCTTTTATACCTTGATCCCTTAATTTATCAACAACAAATTTTGTTGTACCAGCAGTTGAGTTCATACAAACAATAGCAATTTCCGCGTCATCTAGTTTATATTCTTCAAAAAGACTATATTTTCTACCAGTCATTTTTTCAAAATCTTTTGCAACATCTAGAATAACTTGTTTTGCATGTTTTATAGCCTCTGCTTGCTGTGCTTTATGCTCAAATAGATAACTTTGTAAATCCAATGGACCAACAGCAATTGGTTCATTTTTATTTAGTAAATAATGTTCTGGTTTATATGTTCCAACAAATTCTTTTACTTTATCATCTTCAAGTAATTCTATATTTTCAATAGAATGAGAAGTAATAAATCCATCTTGACATACCATTAATGGAAGCATAACATTTTTGTTTTCTGCAATTTTATGTGCCATTAAAAGGTTATCATAAGCTTCTTGGTTGTTTTCTGAAAATAACATAATCCAACCAGCATCTCTAACACCCATAGCATCTGAATGGTCATTATGAATGTTTAAAGGTCCTGATACAGCTCTGTTTACCAAAGACATAACAATTGGTAAGCGTAGGCTAGAAGCAATATAAATCATTTCCCACATTAAAGATAAACCATTTGCAGAGGTAGCTGTCATTGCTCTTGCTCCAGCAGCTTCTGCACCAATACAAGCACTCATAGCACTATGTTCACTTTCAACAGCAACAAATTCTGTATCAACAAGCCCATTATCAACAAAAGTTGAAAAGTATTGTGGGATTTCTGTTGAAGGTGTAATTGGGAAGGCTGCGACAACATCTGGATTGATTTGTTTCATAGCAGTTGCTGCTGCTTCATTACCACTTAATCTTTCTCTAATACTCATATTATTGAGCTCCCTCCTCTCTCATTTCAATAGCACCGAAAGGGCATACTTTGGCACAAACACCACAACCTTTACAGTAATCATAATTGAAATCTTTTCTTTTTAAATCTTCTTTTCCTACTGGAATAGCATTTTCTGGACAAACAGGGAAGCATAATCCACATTGTTTACATTTGTCAGACAAAAATACAGGATAAGAACTTCTCCAGTCGCCTGTCTTAAATTCTTTTGCATTTCCAGCTGTATAAATATCACCACCCGGAGTTAATTTCTCCATAGGTGTATTGGCATTGATATCTGTCATTATTAAATCCTCCTTATTGAATTTTTTCAACTTCTTTTAAAGCTAATTCTAATGCTTTCATATTTCCATCTATAACTTCGGGTTTTTTTGCAAATTTATGTTTAAAAGAACCTTTCATATCTTCTAATAATTCATCATCAGTCATAATTTTACTTACTTTTACAATTGCAGCTAGCATAGGGGTATTTGGAAAATATTTTCCCAAAGCTTCTTCTGAAATTTTTCTAGCGTCAATTGTGTAAATTTCTCCAGAATATCCTTTTAATGCTTTTTTTAAATAATCAGCAGATTTTGTTGTATTAATAACAATTGCTCCAGTTTCTTTTAAACCAGAAGTAACATCAACTGATTCTAAAAGTGTATCATCTACAACAACTACATAATCAGGTTCATAAATATTACTGTGAATTGTGATAGGTGTTTCACTGATTCTGTTATAAGCAGTGATAGGGGCACCCATTCTTTCAGGTCCATATTCAGGAAATCCTTGAATATATTTGCCAGTATTAAAAGCCGCGTCAGCTAATAATAAAGATGCTGTTTTGGCACCTTGACCACCTCTACCATGCCATCTAATTTCTATCATGTTATCCATTCTCAAATTGCCTCCTTTTTATTAAAATTTTACGACTTTAGTATATGCCTAAATGGATCTAATGTCAATACGGGACAGGCCAAAATGGACAAAAATTGGTTAAAAGGAACAGACCTGCTGGGGGACTAGACATATATAATATAAAGCCATTCACGATTTTGTATAAGCTAAATTTTTCGTAGAACTTGCACAAAAAAATATGAGCCTCTTTCATTAAAAATGAAATCTGAGGGGATCTATATGGTATATTTTTAAGGTTCTCGGCTACCCTCCAATTGCCGTTTAAGAAATTCTAATATCTAAATCGTAACGATACCCGAAAACAGGACCCTTTACGACTTATATATAAGAATTTCTAAAACAATTCCGGTCGCATTCAAACTCTTAAAAATATACCATATAGATCCCCTCAGATGAGAAAAGCTGAATGGTAACACTTGGTACATATCTAATAAAGATTTTTTACAAATTACTTGTATAATAAAGATAATTATGATATAAATATAGTATAAAAATAAAGCTAAGGAAGAAAGGCGGAATTTTTGTGGAAGAAGAAATAAATCAAGAGCAAAAAACAATTTTAATCGTTGACGATGAACAACCAATCAGAGAAATATTGGTTTATAACTTAGAAAAAGAAGGATATAACACTATAGAAGCAAGTGATGGAATTACAGCTTTAAATATAGCATTGGAACAATATCCCGATTTAATTCTATTAGATATTATGCTTCCAAAAATGGATGGGTTATCTGTATGTAAAAGGATAAAAAATTCATATAATGTACCAATTTTAATGTTAACAGCAAAAGATGGTGAAATTGATAAAATATTAGGACTAGAATTGGGAGCAGATGACTATATAACAAAACCATTTAGTGTAAGAGAATTGATAGCAAGAGTCAAAGCCAATTTAAGAAAAGTAGAAAATATTTCTATGCCTAGAGTAGAAAATGATTATACTAAGAAAAAAGAGAATAAAATAACTGTTAATGATTTGGAATTAGATTTAGATAAATTTGAAGTAAAAATTAGAGGAGAGATTATAGATTTAACTGTAAGAGAATTTGAAGTTATTAAATTTTTAGCATCACAACCGGGACAAGTTGTAACAAGAGAAACATTATTAGAAAAAGTTTGGGGATATGAATATTATGGAGATATTAGAACCGTAGATGTAACGGTAAGAAGAATTAGAGAAAAAATTGAAAAAGATACATCTTCACCCAAAATTTTAATAACAAAAAGAGGAGTAGGGTATTATATAGCATCGAAATAAAACAATGGCGGGCTTTCTTAAACATGTTCTTTATTTATAATATTTTAAAGCCCGCGTCATTGTTCGACGCCAATTTTACGTAAATAAAATTGTTAAGGAAAACAGGAAATATCCATGTTTTCCTTTTATCTGAAAGGAATAGAAAAATGGATAGAACAAAAACAAGAAAAATCATGGTAGGAAATGTACAAATCGGTGGTCAAAATAAAGTAGTCATACAGTCAATGTGTAATACAAAAACAAAAGACATAACATCCACAGTACAACAAATATTAGCATTAGAAAAAGCAGGATGTGAAATCATAAGAGTAGCAGCATTAGATAAAGAAGATGCCAGAGCAATAAAAGAAATAAAAAAACAAATCCATATTCCTATAGTAGTGGATATACATTTCGATTATCAAATTGCCTTAGAAGCTATACAAGCAGGGGTAGATAAAGTAAGAATTAATCCGGGAAATATTGGAAACGAAGAAAAAGTAAAAGCAGTTGTCGATAAATGTAAAGAAAACCATATTCCTATTAGGATAGGGGTCAATGCAGGTTCTTTAGAAAAAGATTTACTAGAACAATATGGAAAGCCAACAGCAAAGGCAATGGTCGAGAGTGCAAAAAGACATATAGAAATATTAGAAAAATTAGACTTTAAAGACTATTTAATTTCGTTAAAAGCATCAAACTTAGACTTATGTATAGAAAGTTATGAAGAAGCATCAAAAACTTTTGATTGTCCATTACATTTAGGCATTACAGAAAGCGGAACAGAATTTAGTGGAACTGTAAAATCTAGCATTGGATTAGGATATATGCTTAGAAAAGGGATAGGAGATACCATGAGAGTGTCTCTTTCAGATGATCCAGTAAAAGAAATTAAAGTAGCAAAAGAAATATTAAAAGATTGTAATTTATTTCATAAAGTGCCTACATTAGTTGCATGTCCTACTTGTGGAAGGACACAAATAGATTTAATCCCAATGGCAAAACAAGTAGAAGAATTTTTATCTACGATAGAATCAGATATAACAGTTGCCGTTATGGGATGTGCAGTAAATGGACCGGGAGAAGCAAGAGAGGCAGACATTGGAATTGCAGGTGGAATAAAAGAAGGATTGTTATTTAAAAAAGGAAAAATTATAAAAAAAGTACCACAAGAAAATATAGTAGAAGTCTTAAAACAAGAAATCTTAGCAATGCTCTAATCAAGAAGAATCATTTAGGTAAATTTTAGTCAAAAAAGATAGTGAGGAAAATAAGTATATGGAATTGATAATAGGAAAAACAGCTGGTTTTTGTTATGGTGTAAAAAGAGCAGTAGAAGGGGCCAAAAAAGAATTAAAAACAAATAAAGTTGTATATGGATTAGGCGAAATTGTACATAATCAAGAAGTGGTAAAACAATTGGAAGATATGGGGATGCAATTTATTGATGATATAAAACAAGCAAAAGGAAGTACAATTATTCGAGCACATGGAATTACAAAACAAATTTATGAAAAAGCAGAACAAAATTATATTCATTTAATAGATTACACATGTCCGAAAGTATTAAAAATTCATGAAATAGCAGAAGAATATGCAAAAAAAGGATATTATACTTTCTTATTAGGGGATAAGAAACATCCAGAAATTATTGGTACATTAAGTTATTGCGGAAAGGATACATATATAATAGAAAAAGAAGATGATACGGTTAAAGCATTAGAAGCATTACAAAAGTCAGCAAAAAAAAAGTTGTTAGTCATTTCTCAAACCACATATAGTCTAGAAAAATTCTATATTATAGAAGAAATTATAAAAAATGAATTACCGATAAATATGGATTTAATTGTAAAAAATACTATTTGTCAAGCAACAGAAATTAGACAAAAAGAAACAGAAGAAATTTCTAAAAAAGTAGATTACATGATAATTATAGGAGGAAAAAATAGTTCTAATACAAAAAAATTATATGATATTGCAAGACAAAATTGTGGCAAGGTAATGTTTATAGAAAATGAAAAAGAATTAGACATAGACAACATAGAAGAACAGGACAAAATTGGCATTATGGCTGGAGCCTCAACGCCAGAGGAGAGTATACTAAAAGTAGTTGAAAAATTACACAAATATAACAAAGGGAAGTTAGAAGTAGGAACATTGCGTATGGTATGAAAAGTTAGCCAAGAATTAAAAAAATTTAATTGTGAAATGATTTTCCAAAGGGTTAAATGTCGAATTATGCGATGAAAAAGAAGAAAATATGAAAAGAACTTGTTGACAAGTTCTTTTTTTGACAGTATACTTAACATAAATTATATAATTTTTATTCAATAGAAATTTCTATTTGATTTTAATCAAAATGTCAAATCTGTTTTCATTTATTCCCAGATAAAATCCACAATTCATTGAAAAATATCTAAAGGAGGTTAAATTTAGTGCACTAAAAATTGTATTATGAATAGAAAATTTGTTGCAAAAAGTAATTTTGTTTTAAGAAGAGTTCTAAATTCAGAAGATAATCTGGATATTTTAAAAGAATTTATAGAAGTGATATTAGATATCAATATAAAAGAAGCTAAAATTAATCCATATCTAGAAAAAAAGAAAAATAACTTACCAGCAGAAGAAAATTTTGGTATTGCAGATTTAAGAATAAAGACAAACGAAAATGAAGAATTTAATATAGGAATACAAATGATAGATGGAGAACATATCCTAACAAAAATGTTTTTGTATTATGCACAAATTTATAGTAACCAACTAGAATATGATGATAACCGAGAAATAGCAAAAACGATAACCATTAACATTTTAGATTTTATATTTACAAAAGAAATGAAATATCATAGTAGAATGGTATTAAAACATGAAGAAATACAAAATACAATAGAAGATTACCTAGAAATGCATATAATAGAATTGCCTAAGTTCTCAATAAAAATAGGGAAGGAGATGAAGCTAAAAGAAGCTTGGATAAGCTATTTAAAAGGCGACAATATAGAAGAGGCAATTAAAAGAAGCAAAAAAATACAAAAATTAGAGAATGTATTAAAAAAATATTGGAGAGAAGAAGTAATGGAATAAAAGAAATGGAGAAAGTGAAAAGAAGAATGCACTGTTTTTGCAAGCATTCTTCTTTTAAACAAAATTAATGTGCGTCTGTTAACGTTGGTTTTAAATTAACAGTAATTACCGTACCTTCTGGAACTAACTCATTTACAGAATAATCCTGTGTGGTTACAACACCAGATCCAGAAAAACTAATATTAAGATTTTTAGACCTTAAAGCGTTTGTTGCTTGTGCCACTGTCATTCCAGATAAATCGGGAACACTAACAGAAGTACCAACCGTATCCCCTTCTCCATATAACATCATAATAGAATTTTTGGTTAATTGAACACCCGGTTTTGGTGTTTGATCTGCAACTAAGGTAGAATTTTCATCTCCAGAAGAAGTAACTTTACAGACAAATCCAGCATTAGAAAGAATTTTTTTAGCCTCTGTTATCGTTTTATTTCTAACCTCTGGAACAGTGATTAAATTATCAGACGTAGTGTCATTTTCTGTTGCGTCTGAAGTAACCCCTAAATATGGTAATATTTCAGATAACATTTGTGAAACAGTAGGAGCAGCAACTTGACCACCTTGATATCCATAATCTTTATTTTGAGGGTCATATAAGGTAAGCAATATAACAACTTGCGTGTCTTCAATTGGAGAAATAGCAACAAAAGATGAAACATAACCATCATCTTTATTAGATTCAGTAGGTTCAGAAGTTCCAGATTTTCCTCCAATAGAATATCCCGTAACTTGAACGTTTTTTCCTGTACCTTCTAATACAACAGATTCCATCATTGACTTTATTTGTTCTGTTGTGGATTTTGATAAGACTTGCCTAACTTTTGTAGGCTGTGTTTCTGTAACTGCACCAGTATCTGTATTGGTAATTGATTTAATAATATTTGGTTTCATGAGAACACCATCATTAGCAACACAAGAAATAGCGGTAATCATTTGAAGTGGTGTTATTTGAAATCTTTGCCCAAAGGCATATGTAGCAAGCTCAACAGGACCAACTTCCTCTAAATTATGAAAAATACTATTTTGTTCTCCATAAAGTCCAGAATTTGTTGTTTCAAATAATCCAAAAGCTTGATAATATTTATATAAAGTAGAGGCACCAATTCTTTGACCTAATTGGATGAATGCAGGATTACAAGAATTTTGAAGAGCCTTTCTTAGAGATTGAGAACCATGAGGATTATACTTTCTCCAACAATCAATCTTTCTATCTTCTACAACTTCATAACCGATACAAGTAAAGTCATTTTCAACATCTGGTGTGGTAATCCCTTCTTCTAATGCAGCACTTGCAGTGATAATTTTAAAAGTAGATCCCGGTTCATAACTGTCTGAGACAGACTTGTTAGCCCACATTCTATATAAAGCTTCACTTTTTTCATCATCTGACAAGGAATCATAAGTTTGTGCTAAAGTAGAATTTGGTGTATAAGGAGAATTTAAATCATAATCTGGGTAACATGCCATTCCTAAAATATCACCAGTTTGAGGATTCATGACAATGACATTTCCGCCATCTTCACAGTCATATTTTTGAACAGCTTGCTCTAAGTATTTTTCAATAGTAGATTGAATATTAAAATCGATAGTAAGTGTAATATTACTTCCATTTTCAGCAGATATATAGGTCTCTTCAGCATTAGGAATCTCTTTTTGGCTACTATCTTGTGCACTTACAATTTTTCCGTGGAGTACCGGTCAAAACAGAATCCCATTTAGATTCAATTCCACTTAATCCTTGATTATCGCTTCCACAAAATCCAATGACACTAGAAGCAAGTTCTCCATAAGGGTAATATCGTTTATTATCTTCATCAATATTGATTCCAATGGAAATTTTATTTTCTTTCATCCAAGCTTTTAGTTCATCTACTTTTTCCTGTTCCACTTTTTTAATAATGGTTTCTACTTGTGCAGTACTGTTTACTTTTTCAAGTGTTTCATTATAGTCTAATGCAAAAATATCGGAAAGACCTTTGGCAACAGTTTCTTTTAATTCCTTTGTTTTTTCATCTGAATCATTTACCTTTATTTTTGTAGGGTTAATGGTAATGGTATCTACTTGTGCACTAATGGCTAAGGCTTCCCCAGTAGAAGCATAGATATTTCCTCTTTTAGGACTAAGAATTTGGTTAATGGATTGTTGTTGGTACGCAAGTTCAGTTAGATAGGCACCATCAACAAATTGTAGATAACCAATTCTTCCTAAAAGTAAAATAAAGATAATGATAATAACAATAAAAGTATTACGTAATTTTGGTGTATAAATTAAATTTTTAGAATCAAATTTACGATTTAGATGAATGATATTAGAATCTGGTTCTTTCTTTATTTTTTCATGTTTTTTACTAGAGGTATGGATAGATTGTTTATGCATTTGATTATTTTTTTTATCTTTTTTATTTGTACTCATAAATTCGCCTCTTTTGTTAAAAATTTGCAATTATATTGTATATTAAATATCCACAAAAAGCAACAGAGACACAAAAATTTCACAATAAAAGATAACAAAAACGATATTGAAAAAAATCATAATATACAATATAATATAACCATAAAAAATGAAAGGAATAAAAACATGAATCATATTTTAGAAGATACCCAATGTATTATGAAAAAATACAAAATTAAGGCCAATAAATCACTGGGGCAAAACTTTTTAATAAGCCAAGAGGTAATTGACAAAATTATAGAAAGTAGTCAAATACATAAAACAGATTTGGTTATTGAAATAGGACCCGGATTAGGAACACTTACGAAAGAATTATTAGAAAGAGCAGGAAAAGTAATTTGTATAGAATTGGACAAAAAGATGATAAAAATATTAACAGATAGATTTTCATTATATAAAAATTTTGAAGTTATTCATGAAGATGTCTTAAAAATTCATTTAAATAAAATAATTAAAGAAGAAAAAGAAAAAAATGGATTTCAATCTGTGAAAGTGGTGGCCAATTTACCATATTATATTACAACCCCTATTATCATGAAATTATTGGAAGAACGATTAGATTTAGAGAGCATCACAGTTATGATTCAAAAAGAGGTAGCAGACAGATTGATTGCAATACCCGGCAAGAAAGAAACGGGTGCCATTACATATACAGTATTCTATTATGCAACAGCAGAAGGTGTTTTAGAAGTTCCAAACAATTCTTTTATACCAGAGCCAGAAGTGACATCAAAAGTGATTAAATTGACATTAAGAAAAGATCCACCAGTAGAAGTAAAAAGTAGAGGTGTTATGTTTAAAATTATAAAAAGTGCATTTATGCAAAGAAGAAAAACTTTACTAAATGCATTAACAAATACAAAAGTATTTATGAGCAAAGAAGAGGGAATTCAAATTTTAAAAGAATTACATTTAGATGAAAATGTAAGAGCAGAAAAATTGACTCTAGAGAATTTTGCAGAGATAACAAATAAAATATTAATAGATGATAAGATACAGAAAAATCAAGACAGTTGAAATATATTATAGGTAGTTTTGATAAAATTAAGAAAAATACAAAATTGGAGGAAACATGGAGAAAAGAGACTTAGTAGATAAAAACAGAAAGTTTATTGGAGAAATATCAACAGCAGGAAGTAACATACAAGAAGGAAAATATATACAAGTAGTCATTATTTGTATTCAAAATCATAAGAACGAATTTTTAATACAAAAAAGAGCAAAAAAGAAAAATGGAAAATGGGCTTTAACAGGTGGACATGTTATTTCGAAAGAGGAAAATGTGTTGGCAATATTAAGAGAAACACAAGAAGAATTAGGACTAACCCTACAGGAAAGGGAAGTAGAATTGGTATTTTCTAAAAGAGCATATGATTGTTTTGTAGATGTATATTATACTAAAAAAGAAGTGGAACCAGAAAACTTAACTTTAGAACCAAGAGAAGTGGAAAAAGTAGAATGGATGAGTTTAGAAAAAATAATATCTTTAAGAGAAAATGGTATCTTTTTAGAAGAGCATTATGATTGTTTGCAAGAATGTCTATATTTTTTAAATAAAATAAAAGAAGGAGAACAAAAATGTATAAACTAGTAGCCATAGATTTAGATGGAACATTGGTAACAGATGAGAAAGAATTAACGAAAAAAACGATAGAAGTGATTAAAGAAGCATCAAAAAAAGGTGTTAAAATTATGATTTCAAGTGGAAGATCATTTTATCGATTAGAAAAATTTATAGATGCATTAGATTTACGACAAGAAAATCAATGTACAATATGTTTTAATGGTGCAATAATTGTAGAGAATATGACAAAAGAAGTGATATATTCAAAAAATTTAGATGGAAAAGAAGTAGAAGAATTAATTGAATTAGGAAAGACATTAGAGTTACCAATTATGATATATGCTAGAGATATACAATATGTAGAAAAAGTGCCAGAAGTTGTTCAAAAAAATAAAAAAAATTTAAAAGGCATGCATTTAGAGGTGGTGAATTTTAAAAAACTAGATTTTACGAAAGAACAACACTATATTTATAAAATATGCTTTATCGATAAACCAGAAGTTATTATAGAAAAAAGAAAACAAATTCCCCAAAAATTGTTAGAAAAATATGAGATGACTAGCAGCGTTCCTGAATATTTAGAAATTGTGAAAAAAGGGATTAAGAAATCAGAAGCGATAAAATTTGTTATGCAACAGTATGATATAAAACAAGAAGAGGTAATGACAATTGGGGATGGAGAAAATGATGTGGAGATGTTACATTTTGCAGGTCTAGGGATAGCAATGGAGAATGCAACAGATGATGTGAAAAGTTTTGCAAATGATGTAACAACTTCTAATAATCAAGATGGAGTGGCTAATGCGATTGAAAAATATATTTTGAAAGGGGAAGTATATGTTAGCAAGTAAATTAAACATAGGGCATTATCATGGAGATACAGAAAAAGTAAAATTTCAAGATGTTGTTATGAACAATTTAGGGGATTATAAGTTTCCAATACTAAAATGTGATGATTTTGGTCATATTGTTTAATAAAGTTCTAAAATTTTAGTAGAATATTGAAATTTTAGAACTTTTATTTTTTATAGGCACACATTTTATGTAAAGAAAACATAAAATATAACAAAAACATAAAAGGAGGAGAAAACATGTCTAGCTACATAATACAAGGAGGAAATAGGCTAGAAGGAAATGTAAAGATATCTGGATCTAAAAATTCTAGTTTACCAATAATTGCAGCAACCATATTAAATGGTGGAGAAACGACTTTATATAATGTACCCAATATTCATGATACACAAATGATGTTTGAAATTTTAAAGAAAATAGGAGGAAAAGTAACCAAAAAGAAGAACAAAGTCATTATTAACACAAAAGATATAAACAAATATGAAATTCCAGAAGATTTAATGAGACAAATGCGTTCTTCTGTGATTTTTGCGGGAAGTCTATTAGGAAAATATAGAAAATGTACATTATCTTATCCGGGTGGATGTGATATTGGAACAAGACCAATCGATTTACATTTAAAAGCATTTGAAAAATTAGGAATAAATATTGATAAAAACTATGGAAAAATAGCATGCAGTTGTGATAAAATAAATGGAGAAAAAATTGACTTTGAATTTCCAAGTGTAGGAGCAACTGAAAACGCCATACTAGCCAGCTGTTTAGGAGAAGGAACAACAACAATAACCAATGCTGCAAGAGAGCCAGAAATAATAGACTTACAGAACTTCTTAAACAAGATGGGAGCAAAAATAAAAGGAGCGGGATCGAATAAAATAGAAGTCATAGGGGTAAAAAAATTAAAAGATGTCAGTTATAACATTATGCCAGACAGAATTGAAACAGGAACATTTTTATGTATGGCGGCTATGACAAATGGAAATTTAATTTTAGAAAATATTAACCAAACACACATTGTACCAATTGTCAACAAGTTAGAAGAATGTGGTTGTAAAATAGGCATTCAAGCAAATACATTAGAAATCAATGCACCAAAACGATTAAAAGCAACAGATATTAAAACAATGCCATATCCGGGATTCCCAACAGACATGCAATCTATATTTGCGACAGCATTAACCATTGCAAAAGGAACCTCAGTCATTGTAGAAAATATATTTGAGAATAGATATAAATATACACAAGAATTAATTCGAATGGGAGCCAAAATAACAATAGAAGGAAGAACGGCAATTATCAAAGGGGTTAGGAGACTATATCGTGCAAATGTAAAAGCAACAGACTTAAGAGGGGGAGCTGCTCTGGTTATGGCAGCATTATCCACAAAAGGAGAAACAAAAGTGGAAAATATCGAATATATTTTAAGAGGATATGACAATTTTGAAAATAAAATACAAAATATTGGTGGAAATATCATAAGACATATAGACTACAATTCATAGAAAATAAAAAGAAAAAATAAACTAGGGCATGAAATGAATTGAAAAAAATAGACAATCATGCCCTTAACTTTACATAGGAAACACCATGTAACTTTTTGCTTTGTAATGCAAAGTGAAAATATTTATTTAACAGTTAATTTTCTAAAGAAGAGGAGGAAACAAATTGAAACAAAAGGCTCCAAAAGAACAAGAAGTAAATTTATATTATTTTGATAATGGACAAGAACCAAAAGAAACAATAGACGAAATGATGAAAAGAAAGAAAATAAAAGAAAGAGAAAAGAGAATAGAACAAAGAAAAAAAGAAGATGTAGAGGATCAATTTGACTTTGATACAGAAACCGTTATCGGAATGACCAATAAAAACAAAATAAAACAACAAGAACATAAAAAAAAGGAATTTGAAAAACAGCAAAGAAAAAGAAATAAAACAATAAAAAGAATAAAAAGAATTACCAAAATGATCATATTATTAGGTATTATAATAGGAGCAATTGTATTTGCAACATGTTCACCAATATTTAATATACAAACGATAGAAGTATTAAACAATAAAAGAGTACCAGCAGAGACGGTAATTAGCTTATCAGAAATCAGCAAAAATGAAAATATCTTTCGTTTCATAGCAACAAAAACTATCAATAAGATAAAACAAAATGCCTATATAGAAGATGTGAAAATAAAAAGAGTCATTCCCAATAAAATACAAATAGAAGTAACTGAAAGAGAGCCAAAATATAGTATACCAGTTTTAGGAGAATTTGGTTATATAAGTACACAAGGATATATATTAGAGATCAGTCAAAATGAATTAAACTTACCAGTAATTTATGGAATGCAAACAAAAGAAGAAGACATTGTTGCTGGAAAGAGAATAAATGAAGAAGATTTGAAAGAATTAGAAACCATATTAAAAATAACAAGTGCAATTGAAGATGCAGGTTTATATAACAAACTTACTAATATTGACATAAGTAATAAAAATGATTATAGTATATATATGCAAGAAGAGAAAAAGATTATACACTTAGGAGATGCATCGAATTTAAGTAATAAAATGTTATATATAGTAACCATTATAGAGCAAGAGAAAGAAAGAGAAGGAGACATCTTTGCAAATGGAGATTTAAATAGTAATTTTAAAGTATATTTCAGAGAAAAATTAACATAAAGAGGTGAGAAAATGACCAATAAAAAAGTGATAAGTATCATTTTAGGAATCATGTGTTTTGCACTAACATTAGGAATATGTATACAGATAAAGACCATAAAAAGTACCAATTCTACAATAAGCCAAAATCAAGAGGCAAATGATCTAAGAGATGAAATATTAAAATATAAAGAAAAATATGATAATCGTTTTAAAGAATTAGAAGAAGCTGAAAAACAACTAGAAACAGAAAGAGAAGAAGCAACGCAAAATAATTCAGAATTAGAAAATGCACAACAAGAAATAACCAAAGGAAACAAAATAACTGGAATGACAGAAGTAACAGGACCGGGAGTGGTGATTACACTAACAGATGGAAAAGGAATAGCGACATCTACATTAAACCCAAGCCAATTAATTGTCCATGATTTAGATGTCTTAAGTGTGGTAAATGAATTGATTAATGCAGGGGCAGAAGCCATCTCTATTAATGAACAAAGATGGGTTTTAACAACAGCCATATCATGTAGAGGAAATACAATAGACATTAATGGAGAAAGAATAGGAGCACCATTTGTTATAAAAGCAATTGGTTTACCAGAATATTTAGCAGGACTAGAAAGAGTAGGAGGATACCTAGAATATATGAAAGAAGATGGTGTTGGTGTAAAATTAGAAAAAACGAACCATGTAACCATACCAAAATATTCGGGTGTTATTAAATTTGAATATTTGCAAAATGTAGGAGAATAGGAGGATTGCTATGAAAAAAGGTAAAATAGCAATGACAATTACAATGGGCATTGCATGTTTTGCATTAGTTACAGTCATGATGATGCAATTTAAAGTTGTCAATGAAACAGATATAACAGAGATTGAAAACATGCAAGAAGCAGAATTAAAAACAGAGCTAGCGAATTGGAAAACAAGATATGAACAAATCAATGATCAATATGAAGAAACAACAAAAAAGATAGAAGAATACAAAGGTGATGAAGCATCAAATCACGAAGCAAGTCAATTACTTAAAGAAGAATTAGAACAAACAAATACATTATTAGGATTAACAGACGTTCATGGAGAAGGGATTGTGATAACCTTAAAAAGTGGAGAAGGAATCACTGCCATTAGTGCTGATGATTTATTAATTATTGTAAATGCGTTAAAATTTGCAGGAGCAGAAGCAATAGCCATTAATGATGAGAGAATCGTTAATACAACAGATATTGTAGATATTTTAGACGGTTCATTTATAAAAATTAATGGAAAAAGAATATTAGAACCATATGTCATAAAAGTAATAGGAAACCAATCGCATATGGAAAGCGCCGTGACAGGAAATGGTGGTAAAGTAGAAGAATTACAGACATTAGGGCATATAATAACGATTGAAAAAGATAAGGACATAACGATTGGAAAATATAATGGAGAAATTGAAACCAAATATATAGAATAGGGGGAAAATAACATGATATTTATAGCAATACTAATTGGATGTATATTAGGAGCAATCTTGGGATTGAATGCACCAATCATTTCATATACATATTCTAGTTATTTAGCAATTGCTATCATAGCAGCTTTAGATTCAGTTTTTGGAGGAATTGCATCTGTCATAAAAAAGAATTTTGATTTAAAAATATTTATATCAGGTTTTTTCGGAAATGCCATTTTAGCAATTTTGCTAACCATTTTAGGGCAAAAATTGAATGTAGACATTTACTTAGCAGCGATTGTTGTTTTTGTATGGAGAATGTTTATGAATTTGGGAATTATCAGACGATATTATGTGGAAAAATGGACAGAGCGTATAAAAGAAAAATATAAAAAATAAATCAAAAAAAAAGTTTTTTAGTATTACAACATTATTGCAAAAATATTACAAAAATATTACAATTGCTATTGACTTTTTTTTTAAAATGTAATATATATACACATAGAAAAAATATACTAATAAATGGAGGAATTAACTTGGCGATAGGTGATATCATAGTGGGTATTGACATAGGTACAAGTAAAGTTTGCACTGTTGTAGGAGAAGTAAATAACTTTGGTCAAATCGAAATTATCAGCAATACCTCATATAAATGTAGTGGACTAAAAAAATGCAAAATTATAAATGAAGATGAAATAAGTTTAAGTATAGCCAAAACAATAAAAGATGCTGAAGAAGAAACAAATTTAAAAATTAATTCAGCATATGTGACCATTCCGGGACAATATGTAACGATTGTACAAAACATGATAACAAAAGATGTAAAAGATAAGTATTCCGGAATAGCTGTTAGAGATGTACAAAATGCCATTATGCAAGTAAAAGACATAGAAATACCTGACGGAAAAACATTGATAGATATTGTTCCAGATAAAATTACTTTAGATAATGGAACAGTTGTCACAGACCCAGTAGGAAACTTAAGCTCAAATTTTTCAATCAGTGCACAAATTATATTAGCAGATAAAGAGTATGTTAGACAATTACATAATATATTTAAAAAGGCAGGTTTAGAAATTGACGGAATTGTGCCAACCACATTGGCTGAAAGAAATTTAATATTAGATAGTAATGAATTACATGACAATATTATGCTTTTAGATATAGGAGCAGGAAGCATTGATATAGGTGTTTTCGAAAGTAGTAGTTTTATATATACAAATTCAATTCCTCTAGGTGGAGATAATATTACAAACGATATCGCTTTAGTACTAAATATATCAGAAGAGGAAGCAGATAAACTAAAAAGACAATATGGATTAGCATTAAAATCATTTATTGATAATGATAATGATATTATCTTAAATACATCAAAAGATGAGAACAAAAATAGAATTATAAAAAGTTCTGAACTAATTGAAATTATTGAAGCAAGAATAGAAGAAATGTTTTCAATTATTAACAAAGATATAACAAATAACGGATTAAAACATAAAATAAACAATGTTATTTTAACAGGACAAGGTATTATAAATATTAATAAAAGTGATGTAGCAGGAAAAATCAATTTGAATATTCCTGTAAAAATTTCAACAGGAAGAGCCATTAGTACTGTTAAACCAGCATATAGGACAAGTTATGCACTAGTTAGATATATAGCAGCAAGACCATTTGCAAAAACTGTTTCAAGTAGCATAGATACACAAAATAATGAAAATGTATTTAAAACAATCTTAGAAAAAATTAAAGAATTTTTCTATACATAAGATATTAATTTTAAAATATATAAAAGATAAGGGAGGAAAAACTAAATGATGGATTACAATGAGGATAATAATATTACAATGATGGATGGAACAGCAACAATAAAGGTAATAGGTGTTGGAGGAGCAGGAAATAATGCTGTCAATAGAATGATAGATGCAGGAATTAAAGGTGTAGATTTTATTGCTGTTAATACAGATAGACAAGCTCTTCAAACTTCAAAAGCAAATACAAAAATTCAAATAGGAGAAAAAATCACAAGAGGATTAGGAGCAGGTGCCAATCCAGATATTGGTGCACAATCAGCAGAAGAAAGTAAAGGCGAGTTAGCAGAAGTTTTAAGAGGTGCAGACATGGTATTTGTTACAGCTGGAATGGGTGGAGGAACAGGTACAGGAGCAGCACCTGTTGTTGCACAAGCTGCAAAAGAAATGGGAATTTTAACCATTGGTGTTGTTACAAAACCATTTACATTTGAAGGAAAGAAAAGACTTTCACAAGCAGAAAGAGGAATAGAAAGCTTAAAAGGAAAAGTAGATACATTGGTAGTCATACCAAATGATAAATTACTACAAATCATTGATAGAAAAACATCTATTATAGAAGCTTTCAAAATGGCAGATGATGTGTTAAGACAAGGTGTACAAGGTATATCAGACTTAATAGCAATACCGGGACTTGTAAACCTAGACTTTGCCGATGTAAAAACCATCATGCTAAATCAAGGTATGGCACATATGGGTGTTGGTAGAGCTGGAGGAGAAAATAGAGCAGAAGATGCAGCCAAAGAAGCAATCCAAAGTCCATTACTAGAAACATCAATTGAAGGAGCAAAAGGTGTCATTATTAACATTACTGGTGGAGAAGACTTAGGATTACATGAAGTAAACACAGCAGCAGAATTAGTTCAACGCAGTGTTGATCCAGAAGCAAATATTATCTTTGGTACAGTAACAGATCCTAGCATGGAAGACGAAATTCAAATTACAGTTATTGCAACAGGATTTGAAAAAAATGAGCCTATATCAAGTATCGGAGTAGACAATATTGTTTCAAAAACTTGGGAAAAGAAAATAAATTCTATTCCAGCAAGTTCAGAAGTGAATAATTCACAAAATGATTTAGATATTCCATCTTTCTTAAGAAAGAATAAAAATAAAAATATGTAACTTCATAAATATATATGAATGAATAAAATCAAATCAAATAGAAAAAACTCTATAACAAAAAGAAGTAATCGAATTTTATCGATTATTTCTTTTTTTTTACAATAAGAAAGGACAGCTTTTTCAAAATATAAATAGTAGAATAGATAAGCAGGTGATTATCTGATGACAATATATATAGATGTTGTATTCATTGAAAATTTATTAATGAATTATATTATATTATTTGCAACCACAGTCGTTCTAAAATTAAAAACCAAACATATGCGATGTTTATTAGCAAGCCTAATCGGTGCAATCTATACAATATTGGCCTATATTTCAAGATTACAAATATATTCTAATTTTTTTCTGAAATTGCTATTATCGTTTATCATGATATATATAGCACTAAATCCGAAAAATATAAAGCAATTATTCAAATATACACTGATATTTTATTTAACTTCTTTTGTATTTGGTGGAGCTGCTTTTGCATTAATCTACATAGTAAAGCCACAAGAATTGTTAAGAAATAATGGGCTGATATTAAACAGTAATTCATTAAAAATTATATTTATATCTGCTATTGTTGCATTTATGATTATAACAATTGCATTTAAAATTGTGAAAAATAAAATATCTGCTAAAGACATGTACTGTAATATACTTGTAAAACTAAATGATAAAGAAATAGAAGCAAAAGCGATGATTGACACAGGAAATTTTTTAAAAGAACCAATTACCAATACACCTGTTATTGTTGTAGAACATACACTTTTGTATGACTGTATACCAAAAGAAATATTAAACCATCTAGAAAATATTTTAGGAGGTGATTTTAGTGAAATACCTGATAAAATTAGAGATGAATATGTTTCAAGACTAAAAGTCATTCCATTTTCATCATTAGGTAAACAAAACGGCATGTTATTAGGTATAAAAGCAGAAAAAGTAACCATAAAAAATGAAGATGAGGAAAAAGATATCAATAATGTGATTATAGGTATATATAATAAATCATTAACCAAAAGAGGGGAATATAGAGCATTGTTAGGGGTTTATAGGTAAAACCTTATTGAAAAAATCTAAATATATAAAACAAGGAGAAATAATCCAATCAGCTCTAACATGATATAAGAATTGGATTATGCGTGGGTAAAATGAAAATTATTGATTTTGTAAAAAATAGTATACATACAATTTGTGCAAAATATTTGAATGATAATGACGAAATAGAATATTTGCCAATATTTTATATTGCAGGTAGTCAAACACTTCCACCACCACTACCGCCAGAGGAAGAAGAGTATTATATAAAAAAGTTATCAGAAGAAAATAATTTAGAAGCAAGACAAATTTTAGTAGAAAGAAATTTAAGATTAGTGGTATATATAGCCAAAAAATTTGAAAATACAGGAATAGGAATTGAAGACTTGATATCAATAGGAACAATAGGACTAATGAAAGGAGTCAACACATTTAATAATGAGAAGAAAATAAAATTGGCGACATATGCTTCTAGATGTATAGAAAATGAAATTTTAATGCACTTGCGAAAAAGTAATAAAATTAAAGGAGAAATTTCAATAGATGAACCATTAAATAAAGATGGAGATGGAAATGAATTATTACTTTCAGATATATTGGGAACAGAACCAGATGTTACTTCAAGAAATTTGGAAGATGAAGTGGATAAAACCTTGCTTCGAGCTGCTGTATTAAAATTAAATGACAGAGAAAAAAATATTATGGAAATGCGTTTTGGATTTCAAACTGGAAAGGAAAAAACACAAAAAGAAGTGGCAGATGAATTAGGCATTTCTCAAAGTTATATTTCAAGATTAGAAAAGAAAATTATTAATAAAATGAAAAAAGATATTGTAAGTAAGATTGGATAACAAATATAATAGATTTTATGTATACGAAGCAAATCACTTAAATTATGAAATTCTATAAAACGAATAGAAATCTCTTTTTGGGAAATACTGATAATAAGTATTTTTTACATTATAGGAAACAGTATTTCCTATAATGTAAAAAAACAAAATTGTACGGAAAAATTGCTTTACAATTTTTCGCACGACAAATCTTATACGCTTCTTGATAGACCTTAAATTAATATAGTAAATATTAAAAAATAGAAAAAGGTCTAATGAAGCTAGATTTGTCCAAAGGAGGTTTTCTTTTTGCTAAATAAAGTTGAAATCTGTGGAGTCAATACATCTAATTTGCCATTATTAAGTAAAGAAGAAAAAGAAACACTTTTTGTAAAAATAAAAGCAGGAGACGAAGAAGCAAGAAATACATTTATCAATGGGAATTTGAGATTAGTATTAAGTGTTATACAACGCTTTTACGGAAGAGGAGAAAATGCAGACGATTTATTTCAAGTAGGATGTGTAGGACTAATAAAAGCAATTGACAATTTTGATTTAAGTCAAAATGTACAATTTAGTACCTATGCAGTACCAATGATAATAGGAGAAGTCAAAAGATATCTAAGAGACAATAATAGTATTAGAGTTAGTAGGTCAGTCAGAGACTTAGCTTACAAAGTGATACAATTTAAAGAACGATATACAAAGGAACATGGAAAAGAGCCTAATATAGAAGAAATAGCAAAAGAGCTAGAGGTAGAAAAAGAAGATATTGCTTTTAGTTTAGATGCTATACAAGATCCTGTATCTCTACAAGAGCCAATATATAATGATGGAGCAGATAGTATCTATATTATGGACCAAGTAAAAGACAGCAAAAATACAGATGAACTATGGGCAGAAAAGATAACGATAAAAGGAGCTATGGAAAAACTAAATGAAAAAGAAAGAATGATTATCAATAAACGATTTTTTGATGGGAGAACACAAATGGAAGTAGCAGAAGAAATTGGTATATCACAAGCACAAGTGTCTAGGCTAGAAAAAACAGCAATACAACATATCAAAAGATTGTACCGTTAGGGACGTGCCAAATCGGTCAAAAAGTGGACAAAAGGGACACATCCAATATAGGGATGTTCCTTTTTGATGTTATAGGAACACTATATCTGATGACAATTTTTGTGATTTTGTGAATATACTATAAATAATAAATTCTAACAAATAGGAGGAATTTGAAATGCAAGAAAAAGGATTGGATTTTAAACATAAAGAAGTTATTAATATTAATGATGGAAAAAGACTTGGATATGTACAAGATGTATGTGCAGATTTGGAAACAGGCAATATCACACATATCATTGTACCGGGTTCTGGAAATAAGTTAATGAATATTTTTAAAACCAATAATGAAATATCTATTCCATGGAAAAATGTAAAATGCATAGGAGAAGATTTGATTTTAGTAGAATTGTGAGCATTAGGGACGTGTCCAATCGGTCCCTAAATAGCCAAAAGAGACAGACCTTACAATAATATTATGAAATTGTTATTAAGGTCTGTCCCTTTTGAACAAAAAATGTCCATTTTGGCATGTCCCCATTGATTTTTTTCAATATTTACAGTATAATGCTAATATCGTATATATAAAGAAGGGAAGAATTTGAATGAAAGCAATAGAGATTAGAAATAGATATTTAGAATTTTTTAAAAAACATGGACATGTCGTTATACCATCAGCTTCATTAATACCAGAAAATGATCCATCTGTATTATTTACAACAGCAGGGATGCAACCATTAGTGCCATATTTGTTAGGAGAAAAACATCCAGAGGGAACAAGATTAACCGATTATCAAAAATGTGTAAGGACAAATGACATTGATGAAGTTGGAGATAATCGACATTTGACTTATTTTGAAATGCTTGGAAATTGGTCATTGGGAGACTATTTTAAAGAAGAATCTATTAAAATGAGTTTTGAATTTTTAACAAAGGAACTACAAATACCAGTGGAAAAATTATCTGTAACTTGTTTTGCAGGAGACGAAGATTGTCCAAAAGATGAAGTTTCAGCAAAAGTATGGAAAGATGCAGGGATATTAGATGGCCATATTTATTTCTATGGAAAAGATGACAACTGGTGGATTGCAGGAGAAGAAGGCCCATGTGGACCAGATACAGAGATGTTTTATGATACAGGGAAACCTGCATGTGGGCCAGATTGTCAACCTAGCTGTGATTGCGGTAAATATGTAGAAATTTGGAATAATGTATTTATGGAATATTACAAAGACAAAAATGGATATTCTAAATTAAAACAACAAAATGTAGATACTGGTTTAGGGTTAGAAAGAATGACGATGTTATTACAAGGAAAAGAAACACCATTTGATACAGAATTATTCTTGCCAGTCATGGAAAAAGTACAAGAACTTCAAAAAGTAGATAATATAGAAAGTAGGAGAATTATTGCAGAACATTTACGTTCAAGTATGATGATCATTGCAGATGGCGGAAGACCAAGTAATATTGATAGAGGGTATGTACTAAGAAGATTAATTCGTAGAATGATTAGACACATGAATAAATTACAGATTGATTTATCAGAATTATCTAATTTAATTGATATAAATGTAGACAATTTAAAAGAAATGTATCCAGAATTAGAACAAAATAGAGAAACTATTAAAAATGTTATCAATGAAGAAAAAGATAAATTTGTCAAAACATTAACACATGGAGAAAGAGAATTCCAAAAAGAAATGCAAAAAGCAAAAGAAAATGGAAAAAATGAAATAGATGCTAATATTGTATTTAGATTATATGATACATATGGATTTCCACCAGAAGTAACAAAGGAACTAGCAAAAGAAAATGACATGACAGTGGATTTAAAAGGTTTTGAAGAATTATTTAAAGCACATCAAGAAAAATCAAGACAAGGAAGTACACAAAAATTCAAAGGTGGATTAGCTGATCAAAATGAAAAAACAATTTGCTATCATACAGCAACACATTTACTACATCAAGCATTAAGAACCGTGTTAGGAGACCATGTAAAACAAAGTGGTTCTAACATTACAGAAGAAAGATTACGTTTTGATTTTACACATCCACAAAAGATGACAAAAGAAGAAATTCAAAAAGTAGAAGAGTTAGTAAATGAACAAATTCAAAGAGATTTACCAGTTACTTGTGAGGAAATGAATTATGAGGATGCGAAAAAATCTGGAGCGATTGGATTATTTACAGATAAGTATGGAGATAAAGTAAAAGTATATACGATTGGAGATTTTAGTAAAGAGATTTGTGGAGGACCTCATGTTACTCATACAGGAGATATGGGAAGATTTAAAATAAAAAAAGAAGAATCTAGTTCATCAGGAATTAGAAGAATTAAAGCTGTTTTAATAAAAGAATAAAATATACTATATGACTGCTCTCAGCTTGAAAGGTCTAGATGGTAACCTTAAAATAGATATGAAATGAGAGAATTGCATAAAAAGCCTTGATTATCAAGGTTTTTTATGTTATACTATATAGTGTAAAGTTATTTTAAATAAAGAGGTGAGAAACTTAGAGATTCTAAGTATAAATATGAAAAGTGTAAATGTTGAAAAAGAAAATATAAATGTAAGAGATATAATAAGAAATTTTTCTAAGTTCTGTAAGATGATTTGGGATGATGGTATTATTAACCTTATGGGTCTAGAACCAATTGGAGGAAAAAATAATAGCGAAGTAGCAATCGGAGTTTCTGAAGTAGAAGCAGCAGAATCAAAAAGTGTAGAAGAATTAGAAAAACGATTTGATTATTCAAATGTTATGGAGACAGCAGAAAAAGAGAGTAAAAGCAAAAGAAAAAATAAAAGAAAGACATATTCTGAAGTTAGAACAGAAGTTACGAAATCAAATAGGGAAAATTCTGATACGAGAGTGCAAAATTCTAAAGGATATGAAAGAGATTAATATAAAACATACAAGAATTTTAAAATTCTTGTATGTTTTACTTGACAAAAGGAAAAACTACCAGTATAATAATACTTGCTTGGAAATATGGCGAAGTAGCTCAGTTGGCTAGAGCATTCGGTTCATACCCGAAGGGTCATGTGTTCGAATCACATCTTCGCTACCAAAATATTACACAATGCTAAAAACAAGGTATTTCAAAGAGTTTGAAATACCTTGTTTTTAGCATTGAATAGGAAAAATCGAGTTTTCCTATACAAGAACATCGTTTCGATCTAACAATTGCAGTCATGATAACAGTAGTAGTAACATTTATTTTAGTAAAAGTCAGACTAAAGTAGAAAATGTCAAATATCTGGATAAAATCATATAATATAAAGAAGTGTGAAAAATGACAATAGAAATGTTTTTAGCATTGCTACTTGGTCTATCTACGCTATCAAGTTTGATAACAGAGGTGATAAAAAGATATTCAATACAGTTGGAAATATAATAAGTTTTATTGCAGCCATAATTGTTGGCTTAGCAGGAACATGAATATAGTATCAATTAGGAGGCATAGATTTCACATTTAATAATGTAATCTATGCTATTTTGATGGGCGTAGCTTCTAGTTTGGTTAATTCAGTAGGATACAATAAAATCAAAGAAGCTATACAAAAAAATTTTAATATAGGAGGATAAAAAGTGCGAAAATTAAAGTATATAATATTGCCAATATTAGCAATTGTCATGTGTGGATTGGGCATTTATTTTGGGGTTTTAAAGCAAAAAGAAACAATAGAGGGATTAACAGAAGAAAAGACAATACAAATGTATGAAATGTCGAAAGAAGATATTGAGGAATTACCTTCTAAGGAAATTGTTGAACAGACAGAAGAAGACGAGCAAGAAGTATCAGCAGAGCAAGATGTTGAAAATGAAGAGTTTAAATTGCAAGGCGAAATAGCATATAATGGAACAACAGAATATCCGAAAGTTTCTTTAGGAAACTATGTAGGATTAACGTATTACAATCAGACAGACAGTAGATGGAGAAATCACAGATATAGTTCTATTGGAGATTTGAACCAAACAATAGGAACAAGTGGTTGTGGCCCAACCGCTACAGCAATGATAGTAACTGCCATAAAAGGGACAATAACACCTCCAGAAATGGGAGATTTATTTGTTCAATATGGCTATCGTTCTGCAAACAACGGAACGTATTGGTCAGCATTTAGGTGGGTGGCAGATGTATTCGACATAGGATATCAAGAATGTTCTAGTTTAGATACAGCTGTAGATCTAGTGAGAAATAATAATTATGTCATAGTTTCTGTAGGAAATGGTTTATTTACTACTGGAGGACATTTTATAGTTATAGTCGGAATAGAAGGTAATACTTTAAAAATTTATGACCCATACTTGTATTCTGGAAAATTTGATACTTCTACTCGTAGAGGAAAAGTAACAGTTAGTGGAAATACTGTTTATTGTAGTATAGAAAACTTTAGAAATTATGCAAATTATAAAGGATTTTTCGCTTACAAACATGACGGAAACGTACAAGAAAATACAGGCAATGTAACAACTTCGACTTACACTAGATATGTTAATACAAGTAGCAAAAATTTAAATGTAAGAAGTGGAGCAGGAACAAACTACAGTGTGATAGGAAGTTTAGAAAAAGGAACACAAGTAACAGTGTTAGAAACAAATGGTTCATGGTCTAGAATTGCAAAACCAATAAGTGGTTGGGTAAATTCTTCTTATTTAGATTCTAGTTATGTAGGTACTAGCACATCTAATACAGTAGGTCAAACAAGAAAAATAAAAGCATGTTATTTATATTCTAATACTAATTTGACAGGGACTAGATACACATATAAAGCCAATACAACAGTAACAATATTGTCTAATGTATCTTCTGATGTAGACAGAGTAAGGGTAAATGTAACTGGAAGAATAGCATATATAAATACAAATAACTATACAACTTCTATAAGTTCTAACACAACAGGGCAATATAAGAGACTAGCAAGTAAAACGTATCTATATGCTAATAGTAATTTAAAAGGAACAAGATACACTTATTTACCTCAAACACAAGTAAAAATAATAAAAAATGTATCAAGTGAGGTAGATTATGTCTATGTTGTTAAAACTGGTAGATATGCATATGTAAGAAATAATGTTTACAAATAAAATAAAAGAGCTAGATAAGTATATTAAAAAATAAAAGGATATCAAATAAAAATAGGTAGTATGAAACCTACCTATTTTTGTCTGTATGTAAGCTTCCGGCATAGACGGAGCATGGTTACTATAGAAAATTATACAATGATATTATAGATCTATTTATCTTCAAATAAAATACTCAGAATATTTGGATAAATTGTATTGGCATGGTTTTTCCAATTTTCAACAATCTTTTTAGCCCTATCTCTTGAGCCAGCATATGTTTTTACCTCAAAAATTGTCTCGTTATTTTCTACAATTTTCAAAGTTACTGTATAATTGTTTTCATCCTTAGGGGTAAATTCAGCAATAACAGAAGAAGCTTCTTCAATATTAGAAAACTCTTTTTTAAAAATATTATCTGCTTTTAATTTTAACAATCCGGGCATAACATCTTTGGTCAATGTATATGCATTTTTTCCTTCACTAGTAATTCTTAATACTTGTTCATCTTCTTTTGTATATACACCTACTAGCTTTGAATCTATTAAATCTGTCAAGATTTGTTTAAAATAAAAGTAATTTATATTATTAATAGAAGAAATAATTTTAAACAAACCATCTTGTACAATATCTCCATCAATTAGATTTAAGATATAAAGAATTAACACTTTATTTTCAGCCAAAGTAGTAGTATTATTTGAATTTGAACTCATAAATAGCACTCCTTACTTTGATTATTTGCTAAATTATATCATAACAAAGAAAAAAAGTAAAATAAATTATATAAAAAATCTTTAAATTTAGAGAAAAAAGTAGTATACTATTGTAGGAATTTTAAGAAAGGAAGGAAAAATATGAAAAAAGGAAAAGTAGTTCTAGTAGGAACAGGATTTGTAGGAATGAGTATGGCATACTCAATGTTAAACAGAGGAGGAATACAAGAACTTATATTAATAGATATTGATAAAAATAAAACAATAGGAGAAGAAATGGATTTATCTCATGGATTACCATATGCACCACAAAAAATGATTATTAAAGCAGGAGATTATGATGAATGTAAAGATGCACAAATAGTGGTCATCACTGCTGGCATTGCACAAAAACCGGGACAAACAAGATTAGAATTAGCACAAATAAATGCAAAAATCATGAAAGATATAACCAAAAGTATTATGGCAAGTGGATTCAATGGAATCATTGTTGTAGCAAGTAACCCAGTAGATTTAATGACATATGTAGTATTTAAAGTATCTGGTTTGCCAAAAAATCAAGTCATTGGTTCAGGAACTGTTTTAGATACCGCAAGATTGAGATATATGGTTGGTCAGTATCTAAAAATCTCAAGTAAAAACATACATGCATACATTATGGGAGAACATGGAGACTCTTCATTTGTTCCTTGGGAACATTGCTATGTGGGATGTAAAAAGATTATAGATGTCATGAAAGATAATAACCATCCAATGGAAAAACTAAATAAGATACATGAAGATGTTGTGAATGTTGCTTATGAAATTATCGAAAAGAAAAGAGCAACATATTATGGAATAGGAATGGCGTTAAATAGATTAGTAAGAGCAATTTTAGATGACGAAAATGCAATATTAACTGTATCAACATATTTAGATCATGCATATGGACAAGATGACATTTATATTGGTGTTCCAGCAATTATAAACAAAACAGGTGTAAGAGAATTGGTAAATCTAGAATTGAGTGAAAAAGACCAAGAAAAATTAAATAATAGTTGTAAAGTGATAAAAGAAATGAGAGAGCAATCAATAGAACAAATCATTAATGAAAAATAATTTATGCGAAATATTTGCATTTTAAAAAAATATATGTTAAAATAGCAACATATATTTTGAGATATAAAACTGATAAAAGACTGAATGAATGAGTATTTATGTTAGCTTGGAAAATTAACAGTAATTTCAGTCAGACAAGAGAAAGGAATGAAATCAATATGGAAATCGCAAAATGGATATTAGTTGTAATCTATTTTATTGTAGCATTAGCTGTTATTATATTAGCATTAATACAATCAAAAGAAGATGCAGGACTATCTTCAACAATTACAGGTTCATCAACAAATAATTTCTTTGAAAAAAATAAAAGTAGAACAAAAGAAGGAAAACAAAAAAGATGGACAGTGATATTGTCAATTGTGTTTGCAATACTAACAATTGTATTAGGAATTTTATATATGGCATAAACTAAAAAGGGATTTTGGGCACGCACTCATTTTTCCCTTTTTTTGGTATCTGTCTCAAAAAGAAAGGAATTCGAATGGAAGAACAGGAACTGAAAGTTTTAAATTTAATAAAAGATAAAGATTATGCACCAATGAAAGCAAAAGAAATTGCTATGATGATGCATGTACCAAAAAGTGAATATAATGAACTTTTAAGAATATTAGGAAAGTTAGAAATGGAATTAAAAATCCAAAAGAACAGAAAAAATCAATATAGAGCAGTGGATGAAGTTTATTATGATGGGATTTATAGAAAAAACCAGAAAGGATTTGGATTTGTAAAAATAGAAGATCAAGAAGATGAAATCTATATTGCAAAAGAAAATTCAAAAAATGCTTTAAATGGCGACAGAGTGTTAATAGAAATTATTGAAGGAAAAAATAAGGTAAAAAAAGCAGAAGGTAAAGTTGTAAAAATATTAAAGCATGAAAAAGATACCATTGTAGGAAGATTTGAAATTAATAAAAATTTTGGATTTGTTGTACCAGATGATAAGAACTTTGGAACAGATATTTTCATTTCTAAAAAGAATTTTGGAAAAGCTAGAAACAACCATAAAGTATTAGTAAAAATTATCAAATATCCCGAAAAAGGAAAAAAAGCAGAGGGAAAAGTGATAGAGGTATTAGGAAATGTCAATGAAGCAGGTGTTGATATGTTATCTTTAATAAAAGAGCATCATTTACCATCAACATTTCCAGAGCCAGTTGTGGAAGAAGCGAAAAAATGTGGAAATCAAATTGATGAAACAGATATTATAAACAGAAGAGATCTAAGAAAAGATATCATTTTTACCATTGATGGAGAAGATGCAAAAGATTTAGATGATGCAGTAAAGGTAACAAAATTAGCAAATGGAAATTATCGATTAGATGTCCATATTGCAGATGTTAGTCACTATGTAAAACCAAATAGTTTATTAGACCAAGAAGCTTTACTAAGAGGAACAAGCATCTACATGCTAGGTAGAGTGATTCCAATGTTACCAAGAGAATTATCCAATGGGATTTGTAGTTTAAATGCAGGAGAAGACAGATTTACATTGTCTTGTAGTATGGAAATCAATTCAAAAGGAGAGGTTATTTCATCAGATGTGTATAAAGCAGTTATTAATGTGACAGAAAGAATGACTTATACAAATGTGCAGAAGATATTGGACTATGTAAATACAAATAGACAAGAAATATCAAACAGTACAGATTTAGAGGGAATAAAAACGATTGATAGTATAGAGGAAGAAATGATTAATCGATATAAACCATATATTTCTGAATTTAAATTAATGGAAGAATTGGCATTAATTTTAAAACACAAACGATTAGAACAAGGATATTTAAATCTAGATATTCCAGAAAGTAAAATTGAATTAGATATAGACGGAAGGGTTACCAATATCAGAAAATATGAAACCAATTTTGCTAATGAAATCATAGAACAATTTATGCTTACAGCCAATGAAACGATTGCAGAAAAATTTTTCTGGCTAGATGCACCATTTATATATCGTGTACATGAAAAGCCAGATTATGAAAAGGTTCAAGAACTGAATAAATTTTTATTTAATTTTGGGTTAAAGATTAAAGCAAATAAAGACAATATATATCCGAAAGAATTTGCGAAAATTCTAGAAGAAGTAAAAGGGAAAGATGAAGAAAAAGTAATTTCTAATTTGGTTTTAAGAACCCTAAAAGTAGCAAGATATGAAGCAGAAAATCAAGGACATTTTGGAATTGCTAGCAAATATTATTGTCACTTTACATCTCCAATTAGAAGGTATCCAGATTTATTTATTCACAGAATTATTTCAGAATATTTAAAGGATAATTATGATGTAGGAGAAAAATTTATAGAGGAATATAAAAAACAAGCAGATGAAAGAGCAAAACAATCTTCAGAAAGAGAAAATATTGCGACAAAAGTGGAAAGGGAAAGTGAAGATATCAAAAAGGCAGAATATATGGAAGGAAAGATTGGAGAAGAATATGAAGGAATGATTTCTTCAGTAACATCTTTTGGTATTTTTGTAGAATTGGAAAATACAGTAGAAGGGCTGATTCGATTTGAAGATTTAGGAGATGAATATTTTATTTATGACGAAGAAAGAAAAAGGTTAATTGGTGAACATACCAAAAAAACTTATAAAATAGGAGACAAAATCAAAATTAAAGTAAAAGATGCAAGCAAATTAATGAGAACAATTGATTTTGTGTCAATGGGCACGGAGAGGATTGACACAATTTTATAAGTCTACAGTAGATATTTCCTGTAGCAGGTTGAGTGATTTTTTGTTTCTGTTCAGTGTTTAGTTCTCTGGAGGTATATATATTATATTTTAAGCGGATTTCGGGGGGACCGACACGCTACATACTCTTATTAAATCAGTGACAGTTCCGTGGGAGCTGATTTCATTAGAGTATGTAAAGTGTTGGGATAGCGAAAAATATAATATATATACCTCCAGAGAACTAAACACTGAACAGAAACATTTTTTTTAAAAATTGTGCAAAATATCTCTGTTTCCATAGACATTAAGTTATGCATATAGATACAATGCTTAGTATAATAGAAAATAAAGAAAAAACAATCACAAAGACGCCACCAAATTTATTTTTATTTTTATATTCATAGATCCCATAACTAATGGATTCTTTTAAAACATATAAGCAAAAAAACAGAAAAAGAACAAACTCTAAATAACTAATCATAAATACCTCCCAAATATTAGCTTTCTGTTAATAATGAAGAAGAACGAATTGAAGAATCAATATTCACAGTAAAGAAACTATCTTTATATTTTTCTTTCCAATTATAATTGTAAAAATCATCAAGTGTCAAAAAGTTCTTCTTTGCAATCTTACCAAATCCATTAATATCAGCCTTCAAATTTTTAGATGTCTTATAAAGATACTCGGTAATAGTAGCCTTTAAATAACTACTACAAGAATCAGAAATTTGGTTTAACATAGTAGGATCTAAATAATCTGATGCTTCTTCCATAGAATAAATTCTTCCAGTAAATCGACAATCTATACTGATATAAGGTGTTCCATTCAAAATTTCAACATCTATCTGAGGAGAGCTTAATGGTGTTATATACAAATCTATATAAGAATTTGCTTTATTTGGATTAGGAACAGAAATTAAGAAACCATTTACTTGATTTCGTAAAATTGAAAAACAAAGGGTTTCGATAGAATTTAATTCACCGACTAGAAGATCATCTTTAAAAACAGCAAGTCCCGTATTCTCAGCAGTTGATTGACCAGTTAAAGAAGAAGAATTAGATTTAGTACTAGAATCATTTTCAGCATTGGTAGAACCTGTATATTCTGTAGAACTATTCGTTACACCACCTAAAATAGCGTAAGGTTCACAAGATTGACAAATTAAACTATTAAAAAAATCTCCAATTGTTGCATTAGAAGTAAAACCAGTATAAGAGCTAGAACCAGAAAAGATTTCATAATACTTTGTAATCAAATTTTCAAATAAAGGTTTAGAGTGTTCTAAATAATATCTAGCAGAAGTTTTGGAAATAACGATATTGGTAGAAGGACGAACTTGTGTGTCATTAATTAATGTGTAAATCTCATCAGAAATTCCTTTATTGGCAATTTCTTCTGAAAAAGTAATAACCTTACAATGTGACAAATTTACCTCTTTTCCTATATACGTATTCATCAAATTAATACCAGAACTGATAGAAGAAGCATCTACTGTATAAATAATAGAAGGAGATTGTTCAGAAGTACCAGATTCTGAAACAGAAGAAGCATTTGTAAATTGAAAACTAATTTGCAAACGATTTTTATTTGAAGTATCGATTCCCATAGCCACAACCACACTTAAATTATCAAGGTTTAAAGTAGAATAAGATTTAGAAAAAGCAAGAAGAAGCAATAGAATTAAAATAACAATAAAGATTTTTTTAGAGATTTTTTTCATGATTTATATTCAACTCCTTCTTTTTTCTTTTTTTAAAATAGGCCAAAACTAAAATAGATAATCCCAAAATAATAGAAATGCCAACAACCATATAATTATAAATGTAATTTTCTATAAACTTAGAAATTGCATAATTTTTAGGAAATAAACTAATGGCAAAAATGAGCAAACCAAAAACAAGAATTAATGGCTTTTCATCTGTAATATTAGTAATTTTCTTAAATATAGAAATAGACAATTTAGAAACGATACTTAAATAGCACACCATCTGTAATATCCATATAAGAAGAAAAACAGATTCCAATCTTTGAAAAAAGTTCCCAAATTCAATATATCTAGCAGCTGAATATAGAGGCATGATTTGATTGGTATACATCAAAGAGATGAACATAAATAGGATAATAGAAACACATAGTAAAAAATAAATCGTTCCTAAAATAATAGAAGTTAGATATACTTTTTTCATTTTTTGTGGTTCTTGTAAAAGTGGTGGAATAAAGTACAATAAAGTAATTCCACCAAAAGCACCTAAATTTCCTAGACCAGTTACAAAGGTATTAAACAAACCATTTCCAAATATAGGAAATATGTTATTTAAAGAAAAGTTTTCTATATTTGCTACAAACAAAAAAACAATACTAATAATGACAAAAGGAATAATTAATAAATTTACTTTTGCAATAGAAGAAAAACGATAATGAAGCACTATGCAAATAACAATAATAAAAGTAAGAATAATAAAAATTAAATTTGTCATAGGATAATATACAATTTTTAGACATTCGCAAAAATTTCTAAGAAGAATACTACTGCTAAACAGAAAGTAAAAAATAAAAATGATACCAATAAAGGTCTTTAAAGTTTTTCCACCTAAATATTCAGCAATGTCTACAATATCATCCCCAGGAAATTTTACAATCAATTTATATATTAAAAAAGTGAAAAATAAAGCAATGATTCCAACATATATAATATTGATTAATGTAGCAGTTTTAGTGGATTCTAATAAGCTTCTAGGAAGAGCAACAAGTGTATAGGCAACAAATATACCAAGTACAATACTAATGGCTTCTGCGGTTGATATTTTAGAGTTTTCCATAAAATCTCCTTTCACAAAATATAATTTTAAAATCAGTATTTGAATAGACGCAAACTAGAAAATGGATTAGGTATTTTTCCATTTCATAGATATATGCCCTTGTTTCATCTCTTTTTTTGAATTTAAAAAGCCAGAACGGAATTCTCTTTTCCAAACAGGTGGTAAGAAATAAGAAGACCCTTTTACATGTTCAAGAGGAGAAATTCCAATTGTATAAGGAACACCAAAAGATTTTGAGTCACACATCATGACCATATAAGCAAAAAGTCCAAGTGCAATTCCTAAAAATCCACATAAATACCCTAGAAATATAAATAAAAATCGGAATACTCTTAAGTGGAAACCAAAAGAATAATCGGGTATGGCAAAAGAGGCAGTACCTGTAATAGCAACAATAATAATTAAAATAGGACTTACAATACCAGCACTTACAGCAGCTTGTCCCATAACCAAAGCACCAACAATACCGATAGTAGGGCCAATAGGTGAAGGAACTCTTAACCCCGCTTCACGAATAAGTTCAAAAGAAATTTCTAGGACAAGTAATTCAAAAATAATAGGAAAAGGAACATTAGCACGTGAAGCTAAAATAGAAAATAGAAGCTCTGTTGGCAAAATTTCTTGATGAAAACTTGTAACAGCAACGTATAAACCCGGAAGTAGTAAAGTAATAAAAGCAGCGATCAGTCTAATGAATTTGGTAAAATTAGAAAATAGTGCTTTTTGATTTTTATCATCAGGGGAACTTAAAAAGTCAGATAAAATGCCGGGAGTAATAATCGCATAAGGAGAGCCATTCACTAAAATAATCACTCTACCGTCTAAAAGATAACTTGCTGTTTTATCTGGTCTTTCTGTAGAAATCAGCTGAGGAGAATGGATATTACTAGAATCTGTGATTAATTGTTCTAATTGACCGGCAGATAGTAGAGAATCTACATCTAAATTATGCATTCTAAATTTTACTTCTGCAATTAAATCTTCATTTGCAAGACCAGAGATATAACAGACACCACATTTCGTTTTTGTAATGTTTCCAACATTTAAATTTTCAATAATCAAATTTTCATTATTTACAAATCGTCTAATAAGAGAGGTATTTGTCCTTATATTTTCAACAAAAGATTCGTGAGGACCTTTTATTACAATTTCATTACTAGGTTTTTCAATTCCTCTTTGATTAAATCCTTTTACCTCTATATCAAATGCTAAGTCTAATGTGTCTATAAATAAAGCACAATTTCCAGAATTAATTCCAGAAATAATTTCTTCAAAATTAGAAACTTGTTTAATAGCATTTTGAGGCACAAGACAGCTAGAAATATAATTTGGCAAATTAAATTTTCGTACTTTTCTAACAGTAATATTATTAGCAACCGCTTCAGAAATTACTTTATTTTGAGACCCATCAAATAAATTATTTTTGTTTCTCATCATTAATGGTTCTAGAATAAATTCATTCATGATTTCAGTGTTAATCATGCCATCAATAAAAATGAGAAGTGCTTGATATTGTTTTCCTCTAGCATTTAAGACAAAATCACGGAAAATAATGTCTGAATTGATTAACAAATTAAATTTACTTTTTAAATAATCTATATTAACAGAAAGACTTGGAAATATTTTGGTTTGTGAGTTTTCTTCATTTCCTAAATTACTATCGGGATAATTTTTGGTATGGATGTCTTCTGCTAAATTAAATTCATATGTTTGCTTATTATCTGGAATATAAGTAAACATAGAGGACAATAAATTTTTAAAATTCATATATATTCACCTTTTATAGTATTGGTAAATTTTTTAAAATTATACTAGTTTTTAGAGTATAAAAATGATATAATAAAAACAGAGCATAACGAAAGGAAAATGTATATGAAAGAAGAATTAAAAGACAAAATCACTTCAATTATCATATTTTTAATCATCATAGGCATTTTTTCAGCATTAGTTGTATTTTCAATTATTGCAATTCAAGAATTCACAGGAAACAATAAAGAATTGGCATTTTCACAAACATCTGAAAATATGTATCATCAAGAAGAAAAAACAGTAGAAGACGATATCGAAACACCAGAAATTGTAGAAAATCCAATTAATAAAATAGAAAAAACAAACAACACAACGACAAATGATTATTCTAGTACAAAAGTAGATCAATATTTTTATAATCAATTAGAAGAAGAATCAAGAATTATCTATAGAGCATTTGAAAGCAACAAAGAACAAATGAAAACAGGAACATATCAAATAGAATTAGGAACAAATTTTTCTGAATTGCTATCAAAAGAAAATGGACAAGAAAAACTAGGAGATTATTATCAATCTGCCATAGAAGCATATACATATGATAATGCAGAGGTATTTTATTTAAGTCCTAAAAAAATGTACTTAAATATAGAAACCACAACAAAAGGTGGAGATACAACTTATAATGTATATATCAATTCGGGAAAAGAGGCCAATTATTTAACAGAAGAATTTGCTTCGAAAGAAGCAGTTAATCAAGCAATAGCACAGATAGAACAGGTAAAAAATGAAATATTGCAACATAAAACAGACAACACATATGAAAATATCAAAATGATACATGATTATTTAGTGGATAGCATTCATTATGAAAGCAGTTTGGCTAAAGAAAATATTTATAATATTTATGGAGCATTAGTCAATAAAGAATGTGTTTGTGAAGGATATGCAAGAGCATTTAAATATTTATTGGATGAATTAAAGATATCTTGTGTCATGATTATTGGAACAGGAACAAATGCACAAGGCGAAACAGAAAACCATGCATGGAATTACGTACAATTAAATGGGAATTGGTATGCAGTAGATGCTACTTGGGATGACCCTGTTATCATAGGTGGGGGAACAGCAAGTGAAGCATCAAAATATAAATATTTTTTAGTAGGAAGAGAAATCATAGACCAAGATCATACCCCAAGTGGACAATTTACAGAAGGGGGAAAAACATTTAGTTATCCAAATTTAAGTAATACAAGTTATACTAACTAAAAAATAGGATAAATATGAGATGTTGACATATAAATAAAAAAGGAAGGAGAAAGTTGTTTTATAGATAAAACAACAAATCAATATGATATTAGATGAAATATTTAAAAATAGAATCAAAGTATATGCATTTGTAGGACCATCGGGAACAGGAAAAAGCTATCGTGCACAAATGGTAGCAAGTGAAAAAAATATCAGTTATATCATAGATGATGGACTATTAATTAAAGAAAATGAAGTACTAGCAGGAGAATCAGCCAAAAAAGCACCAACAAAAGTAGGAACTGTAAAACATGCTTTGTTTTATGAAAAAGACGAAAGAGATACCATTATAAAAATGTTAAAAAAAGAAAAACCGCAAAGCATTCTGATATTAGGAACTTCTGATGGAATGGTACAAAAAATAGCTAACAATTTAGGCTTACCAGAAATTAGTGAATATATTTATATAACAGATGTAGCAACAAAACAAGAAATGGAAACCGCAAGAAGAATCAGAGTAACAGAAGGAAAGCACGTTATACCAGTACCAACATTTCAGATAAAAAAAGACTTTTCTGGATATTTATTAGATCCATTGCAAATATTTAAATCAAAGGGAAAAGGACAAAAACCATATATATCAGAAAAATCTATCATAAGACCTACCTTTAGTTATCTTGGAAAATTTACGATATCAGATTTAGTATTTAGGCAAATATTAGAATATATGGCAGTAAAAACACCAGCAATTTACAAAATATCAAGAACAAGAGTAGAAAACTATGGAGAAGGGGCAAAAATATATGTAGAAGTTACTGTTATGTACGGATATAATGTGATAAATGGGATAAGAGACTTTAAAGAAAGTGCAAGAAAAGAAATAGAAAAGCTAACAGCAATGAATGTAGTAGAATTAGAAGTTGTAGCAAAAAATATTTATGTACCAGAAGAACGATAGGACGTGCCAAATCGTTCCATACAAGTTAAGGAGCATTTACTAATGTTGTAGAAACACAAAGAGCAGAAATGGCAAGACATTCTATGCAAGCTAAGAATGCATCAAAGAATCATTAGTAATCATGAAAAGATTTGATACATCCGTATCATCCAAAAAGGGAAGAAAAGAGGAGAAAATATGTCTTTTGTAGTTGCCATTGATGGACCTGCCGGAGCAGGAAAAGGAACCATAACCAAATTAGTAGGACAAAAGTTAGGACTCATCAACATTGATACAGGAGCCACATTTCGATGTGTTGCATTAAATATGCTTCAAGAAAATATCAAGATGGAAGAAGAAGAGAAAATACAAAAAATATTAGATCATATCCATATTGAAATGTATCCGAATGGAAACATATTTTTAAATGGAGAAGAAGTAACCCATAGAATTAGAGAAAATGATGTAAACAATTTGGTTTCACCAGTATCTGTTTTGCCAATTGTAAGAAATAAACTATTGGAAGTGCAAAGAAAGATTGCAGAAGGAAAAAATGTCATTATGGAAGGAAGAGATATTGGAACAGTTGTATTTCCCAATGCAGATGTAAAAATTTATTTAGATGCGACACCAGAAGAAAGAGCAAGAAGAAGAGTATTGCAAAATCAAGAAAAAGGAATACAATCATCTTATGAAGAAGTATTACAAGGAATAAAAGACAGAGATAAAAGAGATTCAACTAGAAAAATCGCACCATTAAAAAGAGCAGAAGATGCAATCTATATGGATTCGACCAATTTAACAATTGAACAAGTAGTGGAAAAAATGGTAGAAATCATCAACAATAAAATGGACAAAAAAGTAGAATGAAAATAAATATCTAGCGAAAGGAATGAAATGAAAAGATGAAAAAAGTATTAAAAGAAATTATCAAATGGATTGTAAGAGGCGCTTTATATATATGGTTTAAAATTGCTTATCAAGCAGATATTAAAGGGTTACAAAATGTTCCAAAAGAAGGAGCAGTTATCTTTTGTGGGAATCATAGAAGTTATATGGATCCACCACTTATGGTGGCAACAGCTAAGAGAGATATGAAATTTTTAGCAAAAGAAGAATTATATGAGAATAAATTTTTAGCATTTTTAGGCTGGGCTTTTGAAGCTATACCAGTAAAAAGAGATGAAAAAGATGTTACAGCAATAAAGAAATCATTAAAAGATTTGAAAGAAGGAAAATGTATTGCATTATTCCCAGAAGGAACAAGAAATGGATTGGAAAAAGGTGAAAAAGTAAAAGATGGTGTTGCATTTTTTGCTATAAGAAGTGGTGCAAAAGTTGTCCCTTGTGGGATAAAAGGAGGAACAAAAGACCAACATAAAATTACGATTACATATGGTAAACCATTGGATTATAGTGCATATAAAGGAAGTAAAGATAAAGAAGTACTAGAGAAAGTAACGAACGAAATTATGGATCATATCATAGAGTTGACAAAATAGACTATTTGATATATAATTTTGTAAGCTTATTTTAGAGATGTAGGCGTTTTTCAAGAAAAAGATTTTGGAAAACGTCTTAAGTTATGATAATTTGTTGTCCATTTGGGTGTCCATTTGGGGACGTTTCCTCTTGAGACATTTTTGTGTCCATTTGGGGACGTTTCTTCTTGAGACATTTTTATGTAAAGTTATCACTAATGTTTACTATATTAAAAATACAAAAAGAAAAAATATAATATATATAAAGTTTATATAACTTTACATAAAAATGTCTCAAGAAGAAACGTCCCCAAATGGACACCCAAATGGACAACAAATTGGACAAAAAAATGAAAGGGAGTAGTAAAATGAACAATAAAAACATCAGAAATATCGCAATAATTGCACACGTAGATCATGGAAAAACAACATTGGTAGATGCTTTGCTAAGACAAAGTCATGTATTTAGAGAAAATGAACAAGTAGCAGAAAGAATTATGGACTCTAACGATTTAGAAAAAGAAAGAGGAATAACCATTCTTTCTAAAAATACATCTGTTATGTATCGTGACATCAAAATTAATATTGTAGATACACCGGGACATGCAGATTTTGGAGGAGAAGTAGAAAGAGTACTAAAAACAGTGGATGGAGTACTTTTATTAGTAGATGCTTTTGAAGGAGCAATGCCACAAACAAGAGAAGTATTGAAAAAGTCCTTAGCTTTAGGATTAAAACCAATTGTTGTCATCAATAAAATTGATAGGCCAGGAGCAACACCAGAAAAAGTAGTTGACCAAGTCATTGAGTTATTTATTGAATTAGATGCTAATGATGAACAATTAGATTTCCCAGTTGTATATGCATCAGCAAAAAATGGAATTGCTAAAATGGATTTAAATGAAGAAACAACAGATTTACATTGCTTATTTGAAACCATTGTGAATACCATAAAAGCACCAAACTGTGATGAAGAAGGACCAGCACAAATGTTAGTATCTAACATTGATTATGATGATTATGTGGGAAGAATTGCAGTAGGAAGAGTAGAAAGAGGAAGCATAAAAGTAGGAATGCCAGTAGCTATTTGCGGAAAAGAAGACAAAGTTTCACAAGGTAGAATAGCAAAAGTATACACACATGTTGGACTAAACAAAGTAGAAGTAGAAGAAGGAAAAGCAGGAGATATTATTGAACTTGCAGGTTTACCAGATATCAATATAGGAGATACCATTTGTGATTTTAATCATCCAGAAAAAATCCCATTTGTAGATATTGATGAACCAACCGTATCCATGACATTTAGTGTTAATAACGGACCATTTGCAGGAAAAGAAGGACAATTTATTACTTCTCGTCATATTCGTGATAGATTGTTTAAAGAATTAGAAAGAAATGTATCTTTAAGAGTAAAGGAAACAGATTCACCAGATTCTTTTGAGGTATCTGGAAGAGGAGAATTACACTTATCTGTATTAATTGAAACAATGAGAAGAGAAGGTTTTGAATTATTAGTATCTCGTCCAAAAGTTATCATTAAAGAAATGGATGGGGTAAAATGTGAACCAATTGAAGATTTAGTTGTCAATGTTCCAGATGACTGTGTGGGAAATGTTATTGAGAAATTAGGAAGAAGAAAAGCAGAAATGGTAAACATGGAGCCAGCTGAAGATGGACATACAAAAATTGAATTTAAAATTCCAGCAAGAGGATTAATTGGATATAGAACAGAATTTTTAACAGATACCAAAGGAGAGGGAACCATGAATCATATATTTGATTCATACCAAGAATACAAAGGAGACATTCAAGCTCGTGTTAGAGGAACGATTGTTGCTTTTGAAAATGGAAAATCTGTAACATATGGGCTATATAATGCACAAGATAAAGGAGATTTATTTATTGGACCGGGTGTAGAAGTGTATGAAGGCATGATTGTTGGCTTAAATTCAAGAGGAGAAGATTTAGCAATCAATGTATGTAAAGAAAAACATTTAACAAATACCAGAGCTTCTGGTTCTGATGATGCATTGCGTTTAGTTCCACCAATTCAAATGTCTTTAGAAAAAGCGATTGAATTTATTCAAGATGATGAATTGGTAGAAGTAACTCCAAAATCAATCAGATTAAGAAAGAAAATATTGGATACAAAAGAAAGAGAAAGAGCGAATAGAAATAAATAGAAGTGAGAAAATGTCTAAAAATCCAAGAATAAATTTAGTTATATCAAGTATTAAACATGAACAAGCAAATTCAAATGAAAGATAGACAATAAACTGCTAAACAAGGAGAAGAATAAGTGAGTTTAGAAGAACAAATTAAAAAATTTGTACCATGTAATGAACAAGAACAAGCTGATAAAGAAATGATGTTAGAATATATTCATACATTTCCAGATGTGTTAACAAGAGAAAATAAGATGTGTCATTTTACAGCTTCAAACTGGATAGTCAATAAAGAAAGAACAAAAGTCTTAATGATTTATCATAATATTTATCAGTCTTGGGCTTGGATAGGTGGGCATGCTGACGGACAGAATAACTTATTACAGGTTGCCTTAAAAGAAGCAAGAGAAGAAACAGGATTAAAAAATTTAAAAATATTAAGTGATGAAATATATAGTTTAGAAATTTTGACAGTGGATTCTCATATAAAAGCAGGAAATTTTGTTCCATCTCATTTGCATTTAGATTGTTGTTATATATTAGAAGCAGATGAAAATGAACCACTCAAAATTAAAGAAGATGAAAATAGTGGTATAAAATGGATAGATGTTGATAAAGTGACACAAATAACGAATGAACCAAAGATGAGACCAATTTATCAAAAATTAAATGACAAAATCTTCATATATAAAATATAAAAATAGATTGACATAATTAGAAAATACATATATAATAAGAGAAAATGTTTCAAGGAGGATATGCTATGAAAAATGCAGAAATTACCTCCAAAATTCAGCGGAGGTGCCTGTTAGACCCAAATAACAATGGATGCGAAAAATGCGAAATGAGTAATTGTCCATACATTTATTGTGAAAAAATGGACTGTTTAAATTGCACATTAAGGATGATGTGTCCAATGTGTGAAGGAGATTGTACCAAATGTAAGTATCATGCAATGTGTGTGATAGCTAACGACTAAAGTTGAAGTAGAAAGAGCCAGTTTTTATAAAGCTTGGCTCTTTTTATTATACAGGTTAAAAAAATATATGACTTGCGAAAAAAAAGAGAATAGTATATACTAGAATAAAATTTTGGGTAAGGATGAATAAAAATGAAACAAATGGATGTAGATAATAAAAAAGAAATAAAGGTATACCGCTCTATTATATTTAGATTAAATAGAGAACAAAGAAGGGAAAAGAATGGGGATAGAAGAAGAGAAATTAATACACAATTAAAAGAAAATTTAGAAGAAGCCCTAAAAATAGCACCTAATGATATTGGATTACAAGTAAATTTAATGTATACATATATAAATTTAAAAGAAATAGAAAATGCGAGAAAAATAGGAAAACAGTTATTAAGACAGACAAAGGCAAAAGATGTGTTAAATGGACTAGCATTAGTAGAGGAAAAATCAGGAAATTATGTCGAGTCGATTGAATATATAAGAAAAATATTGCAAAAAGAACCGAATAATCAAGCATTAAAAGCTAGACTAGAAATTTTAGAACATAAACGTCAAAATAAGCCAATTTCTCAAGAAATGATAGAAAAACAAAAAGCGTATAAAAAAATAGCTTTTTTAGAAAGAAACGTATTAACTGAAACAGAGAGAAAACAAGAAGCATTAGAAACAAAAGGAATGATATCAAATAAAGAAAGAATTTTAGAAGAAGTATATTTACAAACCTATACACAAGTAAGGAAAATAGCAGAATCTATAATAATAAACTTTCCAGAAGAAATTGTAGCAAGAGAAAAATTAGTAAAATCTTTGTATATTATAGGGGAGGAAAGACTAGCAAAGCAAGAAATTGAAGACTTACTAAACATGGATGACAAAAATGAAATAGGACTATGGTACTTGGCAAAAATTCAAAGAAATCATGCTGACATAGAAGAAGAAAAAGAAACATTAGAAAAAATTCTTACAAATTCAGAACCGGGAACAAATATAAAGGTACAAAAAAGATTAGAAACAGTAAAAAAGATAATTGATCGAAAACGTTTAGAAAAGCAGTTAGAAGAAGCAAAAAAAGAGAGCTATACAGAAGAAGCAAGAAAAGAATTTATAAAAGAATTGCAAAAGGAATTTTTGTATGGAAATTTAACCAAAAGAGATATAACAGGAAAAATAGAAGAAGCGAGAAAATATCCCAATTTTGAAAAAAGTTTAATTGAGTTGACAAATATGGAATCCATGATGACAGGAAATAAAATGCAAAAAATAAATATACTAGAGAGATATGTGGATATAGAACCATCTATAACAGCGGAAGGATATGCACAGATTCTAGATGAGATAGCTAAAACAAGACGAGACATGGAAAATGATAAAAAAATTGAATCATATTTAGATGAAAAAGAAGAACAAGAGAGAAAAGAAAAACAAGAAGCACAAATAAGACAAAGAGAATATAGTAAAGAAATTATTGCAAGATTAAATAAAGGGGAAATTAGTAAAGAAGAACTACCGGTTATAGTAAGAAAATTAGAAACATTTGTAGATAGAGCAAAATCAATATTTTTAATCGTAAAATTAAATGAAATTTTATATGATAGAGAAAAAGCATATAACGAATTAATAAAATATAGTAAGATATTAGACTTATCTCCAGATGAAAAAAGCCAATTTGCTCAAATGCAAAAAACATTAACAGATGGACATAAAGAAACCAAAACCGTTAAGAGAATAAAAGGAATTTATAAGAAAAAGGAACAAAGACAACAAAATTATCAAAAAAAGATTCAAAAAGCACAAATAAAGAAATTATTAGAAGAAGGAAATTCTGTAAAACAAATATTTAATCAGATGAAAGAAACAGGAATAGCTATTAAAACAATAACTTTTGTTAAAGCAAAATATGTAAAAGAAAATGAAGACCTAGAAAGACAACAGGAACAAATACAAAAAGATGCACAAGCTTTACTAAAAGGAGGATATACACCAGAGGAAGTATATGAAATTGTAGAATATGATGTAGCAATCACAACCTTAAGAAAAATGAATAGAGAATTAAGAAAAAAAGAGGAAGAAACAGAACGTTAAAAGAGATAAAACATAATCAACTAAAAATAATTGTGATTTTGATACTAGAAAGGATGATATAAATACATGAATACACTAGAACTTCAAAAAATAAAACAAAAAGCATTAAAAAACCATATTCCAATTATTATGGATGACACATTAGAAATAATGGAAAAATATCTAAGTAAAACTAAGCCCAAAAGAATACTAGAAATAGGAACAGCAGTTGGATATTCTGCCATATGCTTTACAGAATTTTTAGCAGAAAATGGTGTAATAGACACAATTGAAAGAGAAAAAGATAGAGTAGAAGAAGCAAAGAAAAATATAAAATTGGCAGAAGTAGAAAATAAAATACATATTTATGAAGGGGATGCAGTCGAAATTTTACCGACATTAAATGAACAATATGATGCAGTTTTTATTGATGCAGCAAAAGGAAAATATCCATTTTTTTTGAAAGAAGCCTTAAGAATGATTAGCAGAGAAGGAATTATTTTTGCAGATAATATTTTATACAAAGGTTATGTCATGAGTGATTATAATAAACATAAACAAAGGACAGCGGTAAGGAATTTAAGGGAATATATTAAAGAAGTGAGCGAAAATCCAAATCTTGAAACCGAGATTTTAGAAGTGGGAGATGGATTAGCTGTTAGTAGAATTATATAAAATACAAAATTTATTAAATGTATTTGAGTAAATCACATAGCATCAAAAAAAGCAAGCTAATCTTTAGAAATTAGCTTGCTTTTTTGTAGCATAGGAAGTACTATAAACATTTTTTTATACAATAGGAAAGTAACCCTTTCCTATTGTATAAAAAACGCTTCGCGTACCAGATGCACACAATTTTACTTACGTAAAATTGGCACAGAACAAATTTACGGAACGCTTTAATAATTTAATTTTGGTACTAAATTAAAATTTTCGATTGTAATAACATACTGTAAATTTATTAGCGTTCCGATTTGTTCTTTATAGGTCTAGTTCAGTATCTTCAGAACTTCTTGGATTAGAGGAAGGATTCATAGGTGCATAGAATCCGTTTTTAGTATCGTGGGCATATCTTTTTAATTCTTCAAGAGAGATTTGATTTTCATTTTTTGTTTCCAAAATCTGTTCTAATTTATCTAATAAAAATTCAGAAAGATATGTAATTTCATCTCCTCTTCGTAGAATTTCCGTGAAACTTTCAATAAGATCTTTTTTATTAACATAAGCTTCAGGTGCTGTAGCATGTGCAGAACTAATAATTTTCATACTAGCAGGAGAATGATATTCTGCATATATAGGTAAATAATCTTCAATTTTCATTTTTTCAATACGTTTTGTTGTTTTCGTATCATAAACTTTGATAGTTTTATCACCTATATTCTTCAACTCATAGTTATCTTCTTTCATGGTGTTTTCTATATCAATCATATCAAATTCTTCTACAAATTCATCTTTAATCTTTATATTGGCTTTAGCTGTTTCAATACTTTCGACTTTCTTCGAAATTCTACGTATAGAATTTTGTAATTTTCGTTTTTCTTCGGGAGAAGTTGTAGAAAAAGATAATTTTTGTTGTAAGTTTTCTAATCGTACTTTTAAAGCTTCTTCTTGTTTTTTAGAAGTTCTGTCTAGTAAGGAAAGATAACTGTTAAGAAGTTCGGGATTATCTCTATGATCAGTTAATTCAAAAAAATGTCTAATATCTGCTTTTTTATTAGGCATATCACTATGTGTTGAAAGACCATTTTTGCTTTCCTTATATCGCATATTAGACTGAAGCTGTACTTCTATTTTTCTACCCAATGCATCAGTTAATTCGTAATAGATTGCACAAAATCCATTTTCTTTTTTGATAAATTTAACAAATTTTCCAGTTATTTTAAAATCGTCTTTTAGTAATGGATCTGCTAATACATGAGGAAAAGTAACTAGTAAAACTTCATTTTCTAATTTATCATATAATCTTCTGCTTAGACAATCTGCAAGCGTGTATAGTGTATCTGTTTCACTAACAAGTGCTTTAGGTTCAAACGAATCTGCAAGAGCAAGTTTTTTGTAATTAGAAACTGCAAAGTCTAATCTAGAAGAATAATTTCCTTCTCTTATTTCATGAGTACATTCTGGGTAAGTACTATCTTGTAAACGGTGAAGTAATTCAATATAAATTTGAAAATATTCCTCTTGTGATAGATCCATATCATTTTCATTTAGATATTTTCTAAGACTCTGTAAAAATCTTAAATTATCATCTTTTTGCTTTTTCAATTTTATTATTTCTGCATTTTCTGGATCGGCTTCATCAAAAAACATAACATCATCAATATGGTTTAACACAATCGTAATACCAGAAAAATCGCTATTGGTTTTATCAGCAAAATTATTAGGATTATGTGAATTAGAAACAATATTATTTTTTAAATCAGAAAGTGTAATACCAGTTTCTATATTACGAGGAATTGTGTTTTGTACCCCTTTATTCAATTCTTTATTAATATTATCATCAAAACTTTTAAGACCTTTTTCGCGTGAAGGCTCTGTTATGGAAAGTTCAGGTAACAGTTTCTTATAAACTAAATAGATAGCACTGGATAAATAACTAGAGTTATCTTGACCATGTGAACTGGCTTGTTCATAGTAGGCATCACTGAGCTGTATAACAGTTTTTCTAATAAGATCATGTTGTTTTTTAAAAGTTGCAGAACTAACTGGTTTTTTTATAAAGTCCAAAAACACAGAAGGAAAATTTTTATTTACAATAATTTTAAGAGCCTCTTGTTCTTCTTTAGATACTTTATTAGGATTATTATAATGAACAATTTCAAGATATTCTTGTTTTATTATTTCCAACAATTGGTTAATCTCATTGTCTCCAATTGGATTATGTACGAAATCAATAATATCTTCAGAGTAATGAGAAGATATTTTGTTTAAAAGAATAGAAAAGTATTGATTATCAAGCGAAATACCTTTTAAACTTAAAAACAATTCGTATAAATCCGATAAACCTTTAGGCGTGAAATTATTAATGATGGTTGCCTCTGGTGGTGGATTAATTTGTATATCTTTTAGAGAATTTAAAAATTCTTCTTTACTTTTAGGATTAAAAGCCATAAAATCACCTCTTAATTATTATACCATAAATTCGCAAAAAAAGGAATAAATAGCAAAATTTATTGTAAATAGGGTGATTTTGTGATAAAATTTATACAAAAAAATGAATTTTGTCATATAGAAGGCTACTGACAAAGAAAGAACAGGAAAAGAGGAAAAAAAGTGAAAAAAGTAGAATTATTAGCACCAGCAGGTTCATATGAAAAAGCCAAAATTGCATTCTTGTATGGAGCAGATGCTGTATATTGCGGGACATCATCATTGTCTTTAAGAACAAGAGCAGATATGAAAGATGATGACTTAGAAAAAACCATTCAATATGCACATAGTATTGGAAAAAAAATATATGTAACATTAAATATTTTTGCATGGGATGAAAAATACGAAGAAATCATAGAAATGGCAAAAAAGCTAGAAACATTAAAGCCAGATGGAGTTATTGTAGCAGATGGTGGCGTCATGGATATATTAAAGCAATATGCACCAAGTGTGAATATTAATGTCAGCACACAAGCGAATATTGTCAGTTTGCATTCTGCTAATTTTTGGTATCATAATGGAGCAAAGAGAATGATTATGGCAAGGGAAATGAATAAAGAGCAATTAAACTATATTATGAAGAACAAACCAGAAGGAATGGAAATTGAAATATTTATTCATGGGGCCATTTGTTTTGCGTTTTCGGGAAGATGTTTTTTAAGCGACTTTATGGCATGCAGAAGTGCGAATTTAGGAGATTGTGCACAAAGTTGTAGATGGTCATATAATTTATATGCTGAGGAAAGAAATAACCCGGGAGAATTGATGCCAATTGAGACAAGTCAATATGGTACCAGTATCTTTTCTTCAAAAGACTTGTGCTTAATAAAAGAAATACCAGAAATTATCGATATGGGTGTAGATAGCCTAAAAATAGAAGGAAGATTAAAAACAGAATATTATTTAGCAAGTGTAATAGGTGCTTATAGAAATGCGATTGATGACTATGAAAAAGACCCAGAACATTATGATGATACAAAATATCTAAAAGAATTAGAAAAAGTAAAGACAAGAGGATTAACAACATTTTATTTTAATGATAGAAATAACAAAGATATACAAGAATATGGGGGAAGACAATATAATGAAGCATATGAATTTGGTGGAAAAGTAGTAGAATATGATGAAGAAAAATCTATCATTGAGATAAAAAATAAGCTACAAGTAGGGGACAAAATGGAAATATTGATACCATATCAATTAGAACCTGTACAATTTATAATTGATAAATTATGGGATTATGATACGAAAGATGAAATAGAAGCAGTAAGTCCGGGGGTAAAAGGACAAAAAGTATTAATGAAATTACCAATAAAATGTGAAAAAGATTGGATAATACGAAGAGAAAAATAAATTTGATTATTTTTATCTAGCATTGAGAAACTTAAAAGTTGAAGGGGGTTTCCTATTAATATGTTTTTATATATTAGAAAGTCAGTATGACTTTCCTAATAAAAAAAGAGAGAGTCATACTTTGTTCTAAGTATGACTCTCAGCTGTCGTCTCTAATATATAAAAATTCCACACTTGCATAGCATAATTTACCTTCCCCGAGATGAGACGACAGCATAACCACCAAGCTAATAATTGGTTAGATGTCAAGAAATATAAACAATTTTGCGAGATTCTTGTTGATTTAATAACCGTAAATAAATTTTCTGAATATAATACACAAAAGCAACTGATACTAGTAATGAAGAAAAGGAGAGATAACTATGAAAAATCACATATTGATTGGAAATACACCTATGATAAAAATTAGATATAAATATAGAGAAAAAGAAAAGAATATATATGTAAAACTAGAAATGTTTAATTTGACAGGTAGTATCAAAGATAGAGTTGCCTATTATATAATAAAGAAGGCAAAAGAAAAAGGCATTTTAGAAGAAAATACGCCAATAATAGAAGCAACTAGTGGGAATACAGGAATTTCTTTATCAGCTTTAGGAGCATATTATCATCATCCTGTTCATATTTTTATGCCCAAATGGGCTAGTAAAGAAAGAATAGAATTAATGAAAATATATGGTGCTAATATAAAATTAATCTCAAAAGAAGAAGGTGGCTTTTTAGAGTGCGTAGAAGAAGCAAGAAAATTAGCTGAAGCACAGAATGGATTTTTAGCAAATCAATTTGAAAATGAAAATAACATTCTAGCACATTATGAAACAACTGGAAAAGAGATTTTGGAGCAATTAAAAGGAAAAGATGTTGAAGGATTTATATCTGGAGTAGGAACAGGTGGAACATTAATAGGAATCGGAAAACGATTAAAAGAAGCAAATGATAAAATAAAAATATATGCATTAGAACCAGAAAAAATGCCAATATTATCAGAACGGTAAAATATTAGAACAGCATAAAATAGAAGGAATTGGAGATGATTTTGTACCAGACATATTTGAACGAAACAAAAATATCATTGAAAAGGATATCATATTGATAAATGATGAAGATGCAATTAATATGGCAAGAAAATTAGCTAAACAATTAGGATTAGGTGTTGGAATTTCATCAGGAGCCAACTTTATCGGAGCAGTATTCCTACAAAATACATTAGAAGGGAATATAGTTACCATTTTTGCAGATGATAATAAAAAATATTTATCTACAGATTTGAGAAAAACAATCAATAAAGATATAAATTTTGTAAGTAATCAAATAGAATTTTTAGACTATGAAGTAGTCTAAAAAGATATTTATAAATATTAAGTATGGAATAATAGAAACATGATTAAAATAAAACACGATGCTATAAAAATCAATAGCATCGTGAAATATTTATATATGGAGAATTTCTAATCTAAGATACCATTATTTGTTCAATTAAATATATACAAATATTTTATTGGTTCTTAAATTCTTTCGATAGCTTTCCAATTGCTTTTGTTTCAATTCTAGAAACATAAGAACGAGAAATTCCCATCATTTCTGCAATTTCATGTTGTGTTTTAGGTTTATGACCTCCAAGACCGAAACGAAGCTCTAAAATTGTTTTTTCTCTATCTTTTAAAATAGATTTCATTTTTTCATATAATAATCTAATTTTCATTTTAATATCTACTGTATCTTCAATATTTCTGTCATCATTTTCCAAAATTTCTTGCAAAGTAATTACATTATCATCTTTATCTTTTCCGATAGGTTCATTCAGATAAACTTCTGCACCTAATTTTTTTGTAGCTCTTAGATGCATTAAAATTTCGTTATCAATACATCTAGAAACATATGTAGACAATTTGGAGCCTTTATCAATATTAAAACTATTAATGCCTTTAATTAAACCAATTGTTCCAATTGAAATTAAATCATCTTGCTCAACATTAGTGGTAGAATATTTTTTTGTAATATGGGCAACGAGTCTTAAATTTCTTTCAATCAAAATATTTCGTGCTTCTTCATCCCCATTTTTCATTTGTGTCAAATACATTTTTTCTTCTTCTGATGTCAAAGGCTCTGGAAATACATTGCTATTAGAAATATATCCAACTAAAAATACAGAAGATTTCAAAAATTCAATAAATCCTAAAATACCAGACATACAAAGTGCAGAAAACATATAAGCACCTCCAACTATATAAATACGAAAAAATTATGCAGAATTTTAATGGTATCAATCTACATGAAAAATCTTGCATAACAAATTATATGTGGAAGAAAATAAAAAGTGCATGACCATAAAAAATGTTTTTTAATGAATGAAACAAAAAGAAATTCATAAAATAAGAAGGGAGAATGTGAGTTCCTAGATAGATAATTGAGGAGTGTAATTATGAATGAATTTCTTAATATAGTAAAAGGAATTTTTATTGGAGCAGGCGCAATTGTACCCGGGGTTAGTAGTGGTGTATTATGTGTTATATTTGGTATTTATGAGAAATTGTTAGATTCTGTCTTAAATTTTTTTAAAGATGTAAGAAAAAATATAAAATTCTTATTTCCCATAACTTTGGGAGTGGGAATAGGAGTCCTATTATTTAGTAATATATTAAATTATGTATTATATGAATTTCCCATACAAACAAAATCAATATTTATTGGGTTAATTATAGGAACAATTCCCTCATTAATAAAAGAAGTAAATACAAAACAGACATTTCGCCCACAAAATGTGATATATTTGTTGATAACATTAATATTGGGGATTACAACCGTTATATTAGAAAATAAGATGGCAGTGCAAACAAATTTAGAAAATATCAATGGAGTATATTTAATTTTTTGTGGAATTGTTATGTCTTTAGGAATTATTGTACCCGGGGTAAGTAGTACTATTATTTTGATGTTATTAGGGGTATACTCTTTGTATTTGCAATCAGTTGCTAACCTATATTTTCCTGTATTAATGCCTATTGGCATCGGATTAGCGTTGGGAAGCATGATCGTTATGAAAATCACAAAAAAATTATTAGATAAGTATTATGCACAAACCTTTTATAGCATCATCGGTTTTACGATAGGCTCTGTATTTGTATTATTCCCACAAGGAATGCATGGAATGGAATGGTTGATTAGTGGACTATGTATCATATTGGGGATATATATTTCTCATATGCCAGATACTATAAAAAATTTTAAAAGTTATAAAGTTTTTAAAACAATGACAACATTTGGAAAAGTACGTTCTCATTTACAAAGTAGAGAAAAACACTTGTGAAATATGGAAAATTATAGTATAATGTTTGACATAAAGGATTTCTAAAAAAATAAATGAAACATAAAAGAAATAAAGCACATATGCAGAAAATAGAAAATGGTTTAATAAAATAGAAAATGTTATTTATATAAAAAGCAATCATAAAAAGAAATAAAAGGAGAGGAAAGAGAAAAATGGATTATAAAGATTTAGCAGATTTAATATTTCCAAATGCAAAGGATGTTGCATATTATGAGGAAAAATATCCAGAAAGAAATTTAAAAGAAGGAGCCATTGTCACAAGATTTGCACCAAGTCCAACAGGATTTGTACATATAGGTGGTCTATATCAATCTTTAATTGCTAGAAAGTTAGCCAATCAAACAGAAGGTGTATTCTTATTAAGAATCGAAGATACAGACCAAAAAAGAGAAGTGGAAAATGGAATTACAGATATTGTGCAATCTTTAGATAGATTTGGAATAGAACCAGATGAAGGGATGATTTCAGAAACAGAAGGAAAAGGAGAATATGGACCATATAGACAATCTATGAGAAAAGAAATCTATCAAAGCTACGCAAAATATCTAATCGAACAAGGAAAAGCCTATCCATGTTTTTGTACATCAGAAGATTTAGAAGAAATGAGAACAAAACAAGAAAATGCAAAAATTAGACCAGGATATTATGGTGTATGGGCAAAATGCAGAAATATAACTGTAGAAGAGGCAATCAAAAAGATTCAAAATGGAGAAAACTATATTATTCGTTTTAAATCGCCGGGACGTGAAGATAGAAAAATAAAACATCATGATGTAATAAAAGGAAATGTGGATTTTCCGGAAAATGACCAAGATATTGTTATTATCAAAGCAGATGGATTGCCAACTTATCACTTTGCACATGCAATAGATGATCACTTAATGAGAACAACACATGTCATTAGAGGGGATGAGTGGTTATCTTCTATCCCATTACATCTACAATTATTCCATGAACTAGGATTCAAAGCACCAAAATATGCCCATATTGCACCAATCATGAAAAATGATAACGGAAATAAAAGAAAATTAAGTAAAAGAAAAGATCCAGAAGCAGCCGTATCTTATTATGATGAAATGGGAATTCCAAAAGAAGCTGTCAATGAATATTTATTAAATATTGCCAACTCTAATTTTGAAAATTGGAGAAGAGCTAATAAAGATAAATCTATGGATGAATTTGAATTACAATTAAACAAAATGAGTGTAAGTGGAGCTTTATTTGATATGATAAAATTATTAGATGTGGGAAAAACCGTGATTTCTAAATTTACAGCAGAAGAAGTATACGATAATGCCTTAAACTGGGCAAAGACATATGATAAAGAATTAGAAAATATGTTACAAGATAAAGAATATGCTTTAAAAATATTTGGCATTGAAAGAGGAAATAAAAAGCCTAGAAAAGATATTGCCAAATGGTCAGATGTAAAAGAAAACATAGAATATATGTATGATGATAAATTTTTAGCAAAAGAACAAGACTATCCATATCAAGTGATTAATGAAAAAGAAGAAGTGGATAAAATATTAGACTTGTATATGAAAAACTATTATGATGAAAATGATGATAAACAACAATGGTTTGACAAGATAAAGGAACTTGCAGGAGAACTAGGATATGCAAAAGAGGTAAAAGAATATAAAGCAAATCCAGATGCCTATAAGGCACATGTGGGAGATGTTAGTACAGTTTTAAGAGTGGCACTAACAGGAAGAACCAATACACCAGATATGTATGAAATTATGCAAGTGTTAGGAAAAGAAAGTATAGAAAAAAGATTTGAAAAAGCAAAAAGAAATTAAGGATGCCTTAATTTCTTTTTAGAAATGAGGAAAAAATGGAATATCAAATAGGAGATATTGTAAGAACCAAAAAAGTACACCCTTGTGGAAGCAAGTTGTGGGAAGTTACAAGAATAGGTGTGGATTTTAAATTAAAATGTCAAGGATGTGGGCATGTTATTATGATTCCGCGAGAAAAAGCTTTAAAAGTGATAACTAAATTAGAAAAAAGAAAAGAAAGCGAAACATAAATAGTTGAAATGAATAAGGAAAATCATATAAATGATAGCATTCAAGAAAAAATAAGAAATGAATCATCAAAAATGAAATATACAGAAGTCACTATTCGACAATATTTGACATACTATATAATGTAGTATCTGTTTAGGTATTATATTGGAGGTGACTTTTTATGGAGCCACAAGAAAAAATATACTGTTGCTATGAGAACAAAGAGGAAAAATGCAATAAGAAGAAAAATTGTCTAGGAATTGTAGCGATTATATTATTAACTGCCTTTACGTTTGTGATAGGATTGTTAATTGGTGCTGCTTTAGCATTAATTGTATTACTATCTTTACCAGCAATTATTGTTTTAGCAATTATTCTAGGATTACTTCTATTACTTACCGTTATTTTAATGTTATGTAATAGAAAAAAAGAAAAAAAATGTAAATGTTGTTGCTAAAGAATAACTAAGAGGATCAAGGTTCTCTAAGCTAAAAAAGTATGTGTTAAATAAAATTTGACACATACTTTTTTTGAATAGGAAACAATATGAAACTTTGAATTTTGCAATTTAAAGTGAAAATAAATAATAAGTTTTATTTTCAAAAGAAAGTACCTCTTTCCTATTGTTTTAGTATATCTTCTATATAATTCCAAACATTTTCTGTATAAATCTTTCTTTCAGAAGAAAAAGGAAAAGTAGGAATATCTCCAATAGGGTTTAACTCTTTTTGTAAGGATTTTACAGTATCATCTACTTTTGTGATTGCAATTTTATCAGCTTTATTTGCAAGAATTAAACAAGGTAGTCCAGAAGATATAATATAGTTGTACATAAGTTTATCATTATTTGTTGGGCTATGGCGAATATCAATTAAAAAGACAATTAAAACAATTTCTTTTCTATGAAATAGATATTGCTCAATAAATTTACCAACTTGTTCTTGTTCCTTTTTCGACATTTTACTATATCCGTATCCCGGTAAATCTACAAAATAGAAAGTATTATCTATATTGTAAAAATTAATTTGACGTGTTTTTCCGAGGTTCACTACTCGTTCTGGCAAGTTTTTTTCTATTAATCATCGTGTTGATAAAACTAGATTTTCCAACATTAGATTTACCAACTAAAACAATTTCTGGTAATCCACTTGTTGGATATTGTTTTGGTCCAACAGCAGATATTTCAAATTGGGGATTTTTTACATTCATCATTGTATTTCTTCTATATACCATATGTTAGATATAGTATATGTTCCTTTCTTTTTATTTTAATGAGATTATGATAGCCCTATATAAATTTTCTGATTATTTATACAAAATTTATTTAGGGCTAATTCATATACTAAATATCTGTTCTAACAATTAAATCATCACTAGCAGGTCCTGTTCCTATGTATTTAACAGGAATACCAGAAGCTTTTTCTACAATTTCAACAAATTTCTTTGCAAGTTCTGGAAGGTCTTCATAATTTTTGCAAGAAGAATCAATTGTCCAACCACCTTCTAAAGTTTCATAAATTGGTTCTGGAATCTCACCTGTTACCATGATATCATCAGGATAATGATGAATTTTTTCACCTTTATATAGATAACTTGTACAAACTTTAACATATCCTAATTTATTACCAATTTCACCTAAAGTATCTAAGTGATTTAAACATAAATAATCAATACCTGAAGTATATTTAGCAGAACAAAGGATAGGACAATCCATCCATCCACATCTACGAGGGCGACCTGTAGTTGTACCATATTCATGTCCTAAATCACGAACAATGTCTCCTTCTAAAGGAGTGGCATCTTTGATAACATTTCCATTTTCATCAATTGAAGCAGGTAATTCAGTAGGGAATGGACCATTACCTACTCTACTGTTATAAGCTTTATCAACTCCGATAACAACATTTAAAGATTGAGCAGGTAGAGCAGCTCCACAAAGTGTTCCAGAAACAACAGGATGTGAGCTAGTAACCATTGGGTAATCTCCATGGTCTAAATCTAAACGGAAAGCTTGAGCACCTTCTACAACAATTTTTTCATTATGTTGTATACTATTAAAAATGAAAGGTTCAATATCGGTAATATACGTTTTTAAGATTTCTCCATATTGATGATATTGTTTTCCTAAAGCTTGACAATCAACAATACATTCTTCCATATGATTTGCTTTGAAAACTTGATTATGAACTTTTGTTGCTTCTTCAATTTTATGTACCAATTCTTCTTCTGGAAGAAGTAAATCATACATTCTAATACCAATACGATTACTTTTATCCGCATAAGTTGGTCCAATACCTCTTTTCGTTGTTCCAACTGGTTTATTTTTTAAAGATTCATATAAACCATCTAAAGATTTATGATAAGGAAGTGTGACATGTGTACGTCCACTAATTTTTAATCTTGATTCAATATCTGGAATACCACATTTTTTTAAGAATGCAATTTCTTCAAATAATACTTCTAAGTCAAGTACAACTCCCGGTCCGATAATACATGTTGTTTGAGGATAAGCAATTCCTCCCGGAATTAAGTGTAATGGTAACTTTTGACCTTTGTAAATAACCGTATGTCCTGCATTACTTCCACCAGTTGCTCTAATAACTAGTTTTGCGTTCTGGGCTTCGATTGCGGCAATTTTTCCTTTTCCTTCATCGCCCCATTTAGTACCAACAATTATTGTTACAGTTTTATTCATCATCATCTTCTCCTTTTCAACTTTAGAGACAGCTCTTAAAGTTCATTATTTTATATATTTTTATCATATTATGTTATATTTGTTTTTTTATATAATGAACTTTAAAGACTGTCCCTTAAGTTCATTATATAAAAAGTGCTTGTCATTTCTTTTTTACTTAGCTTTCTTAGGTTCGATTTTTTCTAATCCACCCATATATGGTCTTAAAACTTCTGGAATGATAACACTACCATCTGGTTGGTAATTATTTTCCATAATAGAAATCAACATACGAGGTGGAGCAACAACCGTATTGTTTAAAGTATGTGCAAAATAGTTTCCTTTTTCGCCTTTAATACGAATACCTAAACGTCTAGCTTGTGCATCTGTTAAATTTGAGCAACTTCCTACTTCAAAATATTTTTGTTGTCTAGGAGACCAAGCTTCTACATCACAAGATTTTGCTTTTAAATCTGCCAAATCTCCACTACAACATTCTAATGTTCTTACAGGAATATGCATACTTCTAAAGAATTCTACTGTGTATGACCACATTTTGTCATACCAATTCCAACTGTCTTCTGGTTCACAAACAACAATCATTTCTTGCTTTTCAAATTGGTGAATTCTAT
>CAMMWP010000003.1 GCA_946500615.1 uncultured Clostridium sp.
GAGAAAAAATGAAAAAGATAGAAAATAAGATAATATATCATGAGATCTTGAAAAAAGAAATAAGAAAAAGAACGCCTCTATATCTAATAGGCGAATTTTTCCATACAATTTGTAGTATGCTTAATTTAATTAGTGCATTGATTATAGGAAATATATTAGACTTATTATTGATGGAAGCAAGTAAAGAAGAAATATTCAAGCAAGTTATTCTACTAATGATATTAGGTATTGGCTCATTAATTCCTAGAATGCTGTATAGGACATTTTATTTTTCAAATGCAAGAGCGGCTGATACCAGATTAAGGAAAAAAACAATTGAGCATTTACAATATGTAAAGCCAGAATATTATGAAAAGGAGGAAAAAGGAGATTTTTTAAGTTATTTATCTTATGAAGTATTGTTTTTTCCAATAAAATCTTTTGGGAATTTGTATTTTTATTTTAATGATGTGGTAATTGCACCTATTTTAATGATTATCATTTTATCAGAATCAATAAATCCAATAATCGCAATTTCATTGGTACCATTGTTTATCATTGCCATTATATATATCATAAAACAATACAATACATTGTATCGAAATTTAGAAAATTCAAGACAAGCCCAAAGAGAATTATCTAAAATTATAGAGCAAAATACAAGTGGATTTCAATTAATAAAACTATACAACAGACAAAATAGTCAAAAGGAAAAATTTGAAACAATAAATGATGAAGTAAAACAAACGGATTATGATATAGGCGTTATCAAAAACAAGATAACGAATGGAGTAAACACATTATATGCATGTGTACATATTAGTGCACTTATTATAGGCTTAGTATTTATGTATAAAGGAATGATGACAGTAGGAGAAATCATAGCATTTATTGGATGTTTAGAATATGTATTAGGTGCAGTTGTAACAGCTTTACCTAAATTTATAGTTTCAGTTGGATATTATAAACAAGCAAGAAATAGATATCATTATTTCTTTAATCTAGAGAAGTATTCTAAAAATGGAAAAGAAATAAAACAAATTGAAAAAATAGAATTAAACAATTTAACATTTTCATATGACGGAAAAGTAAATGTGTTAAAAGATATAAATATGACAATAAAGAAAGGTGAAAAAATAGGAATTATTGGTCAGCTTGGAAGTGGAAAAACAACATTGATGCACATCCTAGCAGGTTTTTATGAAATACCAGATGGAATGTATAAAATAAATGATATTGAAAAAAATGAGATAAAACCAGAAAATATTTTTTCATTTATTGGATATGCAATGCAGAAAAATATTGTCTTAAATACAGATATAGAGGAAAATGTAGCTATGAATCAAGAAATAACACAAGAAAAAATGGAAAAAGCAATAAAACGGAGCAGATTTAGCAAAAGACTTAAAAGAAATGAATCTAGGTGTAAAGACCCATTTAAAAGAAGATGGAAAACGTTTATCAGGAGGACAAAAACAGCGTATTAATATTGCTAGAAACTTATACAATTTACGACAAGTCAATATTTTTGACGATACACTATCTGCTTTAGATGAAAAAACGAAAAAACAAGTAATGGAAAATTTATTACAAATAGGAAAACATACAACAATGATTTTTGTATCTAATAGTGTAGAGCAAATAAAAAATTTAGATAAAATATATGTCATGGAAAAACGGACAAGTGCAAGATGTGGGAACACATGAAGAACTTATGCAAAGAAATGTATTATACCAAGAATTAGCTTCTTGTGAGAAAGAAGGTGAAGAGGTATGAAACACATTTTAAGAAAATATAAAGTTACTTTTCTAATCATTACCAGCATTGTGTTAGTATGTAATGTATTAAATGTATTACATCCATATATATTAAAACAAATGATAGACTTAAATTTCCATAGTCAGGACATCTTACAACAAGTCATTATTTTAGTAGCCTTATATATAATCATACATATTTTAAGAGCTGTATGTATGAATTTACAAAATATAAAAGTAAATAAAATAGTAGTAAAAATTTTAAAAGAACTTAGGCAAAATTTGCTCGAAAAAGTTTTAACAATGCCTATGAAAGTTTTTGATAAATACAATTCTAGTGATATATATACCAGATTAACAGCTGATGTTAATAATATGACAACACTTTTTACAGAAGCTATACCAGTTGTTATTAATAGTATTCTGTACATAGTGTTTATGATTATTATGATGCTTATTACAGATATACAGCTAGGAATGATAGGAAGTATTACATTATTGATAATTGCAATAAATTCATCTTACTTTATTAATAAAATAAAACATATAAATGACCAAATATTAGATAAAAGAGACATAGAAAATAAAGAATATTCAGAATTATATAGAAAAAACAAACTAACCTATTTGTTTGGGCTGCAGAAACATAATGCGAAAGGAATCAATCAATTATTAGATGAAGAATTAAAATATAGAAAGAAATATATTTTAGTTCAAAGTTTTGGAGTACCTCTTACTAGATTAATAGAAGCAATAGGAATATTTATTGTTCTATATTATGCTTTAATCATGAAGCAAAGTATAAGCATTGGTAGTATATATTTAGCTGTTTCTTACATAAGAGAATGTAGAAAACCATTAGAAGATATGTTTAATCAAATACAAGAAATGCAAATTTGTATTAGTTCATACCAACGTATTAAAAAAATTCTGACAATCAAAGAAAAAGAAGAAATAAAAAAAGGAAAAGATATAGGAGAATTACAAGGAGATATAGAATTAGAACAAGTATGTATGAATTATGGTGATAAAGAAGTATTAACAGATGTATCATTTCATATAAAAAGAGGACAAAAAGTGACAATTGTAGGAAGAACAGGCGTAGGGAAAACCACATTAACAAGTATTTTGATGAGATTGTATGACTTTAATAAAGGAAACATTCTGATAGATGGGTACCCTATTTCAAATCTTAGTATGGAATGTATTAGAAGAAATATTTCCTATATATCACAAACACCATATATATTTAAAGATACCATCAGAAATAATATTATACTAGATGATAATAAGATAACAGATGAACAAATTATCACAATTATAAAACAAATAGGTGCAGGTGACTTTATTGAAAAAACAGAAAAAGGACTTGACACACAAATTTTTCAATCTAGATTATCAAGTGGAGAATTACAAATCATTGCTTTTATTAGAGCAATTATACATAAAACAAATATATATATATTTGATGAACCAACGGCAAATATAGATTTAAAAACAGAAAAAGTTATTCAAAATATCATTAACAATATTGCTAAAACCAGTACAGTGATTATCATAGCACATAGAAAATCCACATTGGAGAACTCTGATAAAATTATTTATTTAAAAGATGGAAAAGTAGACAAGATAGATAATAAAATTGTAGTAAAATAGAGAGGAGCATACAAAGATGCAATTAAAAGAAAAATTGGAATTATTAAATGAAAATAGTACACTTGCAGAGATGCAACAATATATTAGCGATATGAAGAAAGCTAGAAAATTTGACGGAGTTACAATTGAAAGAGAAATGATGCTATTGGTAGAAGAAATAGGAGAATTGGCAAAAGCAATTAGGAAAAATACGAATGGATCTTTGGATATAAATAAAAAATATGATGCAAATGTTGAAGAAGAGTTAGCAGATTGTTTTATTTATTTACTTAGTATAGCCAATATGCATCATGTAGATATGTTTAAGGCATTCAAGGAAAAAGAAGAAAAAAATTGTAATCGAGTATGGAAATAAGAAAACTGGATTTGCCAAATGTGTAAAATTGTTTCGCAATTATTACATGAATATAAGAAGCATAAAAATTTATAGTAATGAAATTAGGGGGAAGAATGAAGCAAGAATTAAAACAAATTGTACAACCAATTGTAAAATGGTATCAAGAACAAGAAAAAACATTACCTTGGAAACAAGATAAAGAACCTTATCATATATGGATTTCAGAAATTATGTTACAACAAACAAGAATTGAAGCAGTCAAAAAATACTATACAAGATTTATGAAGGAATTACCAACAATTCAAAAACTAGCAATTGTTCCAGAAGAAAAGTTATTAAAATTATGGGAAGGCTTAGGATATTATAGTAGAGCAAAGAATTTGAAAAAAGCAGCCATACAAATTGAAAAAGAATATGGTGGAAAATTGCCAACCAATTATGCGGAATTATTAAAATTATCTGGAATAGGAGAATATACAGCAGGAGCCATTGCATCTATTAGTTATCAAGAAAAGGTACCAGCAGTAGATGGTAATGTACTAAGAGTCATCTCTCGTGTACTAGCAAGTAAAAAAGATGTATTATTAGCGGAAACGAAAAGAGAAATGACAAAGAAGCTATTAGAAATTATGCCAGAAGAGGCGGGAGATTTTAATGAAGGATTAATGGAATTAGGAGAAAAAATTTGCATTCCCAATAGCACTCCATTATGTGAAAAATGTCCTATTCGAGAATATTGTATAGCATATAAAGAAAATTTGACAAAAGAAATACCTGTTAGAATAAAAAAACAAAAAAGGAAAATAGAGAAAAGGACAGTTTTTATCTTAAAAAATAAAAATGAAATGGCCATTAAAAAACGTGACAAAGAAGGAATATTAGCAAATCTGTATGAATTTCCTAATGTGGTTCGGAGAAATAACAGAAGAGGACATCCCCAAAATTTTAGAAGAATGGAAAATACAATTTAAAGATTTACAGGTGAAAAAGAATGCAAAACATATATTTACACATATAGAATGGAATATGGTTATTTATGAAATAGAAGTAAAAAACAAGAATAAAAAATGGATATGGGTAACAGAAAAACAACTGGAAAAAGAATATCCATTACCAACTGCCTTTAAAAAGTTATTAAAAGAAAAGTAAAAAAGAGACAGACAAAAAATATTAGAGGAATGGCATTAAAGAAAGGATAAAATAGAGGAATATTTATTGATTACTATTAAAAGCAGAAAGAGTTGCTAAAGTATCACCAAGTTGTGTAAAAAAGGCAGCTAAAATAGCAAGTTCCTCTTGTGATTTATCTTTGGCAATTTCACAAGCAAGAAGAGAAATAAAATTAACAAAAGCACATGGGTTCATAAAACCACCTCGTATCATTATATGAAAAAAGTATTGCCAATGTGATACTTAATAGAAATGAAGAGAAGAATATTATCAAAATAAAATTGTTATAAGAAATGAATTATGATATAATAAGCTAAAAAAAGAAGGAAGTAAGAAATGAAGATAGGATTTACGATTGGAAAATTTGCTCCATTACATAGAGGTCATCAATACTTAATAGAAAAAGGTATCAAGGAAATGGACAAGTTTTATGTAATTGTTTATGAAACAGATGTTATAAAGAATCCTGTGGAGCAAAGGGCAAAATGGATAAAAGAATTATATCCACAAGTGAATATTTTATTAGCCAAAAATCCACCATCACAATATGGGTTAGATGAGGAAAGTATAAAAATTCAAATAGACTATTTAAAAGGAATTATAAAGGATATACCAGTAACCCATTTTTACAATAGTGAATCTTATGGAAAATATGTGGCAAGAGATTTCAATATCGAAGAAGTACAAGTAGATAGACTTAGGGAAAAATATGCGATTAGTGGAACAAAAATTAGAAAAAATGTAAATGAAAATAAAGAATATATGGAAGAATTTATATATAAAGAGCTAAAATATAGATCTTAAGTAATAAAAATAATATTTAATAGAAAAAAGGGGAAGTATGAAAAAATTTTTTAAGAAAAGTCATCTTGTTATAATGATATGTATCTGTTTTTTGATAGGAGTACCAAGTGTAGAAGCAGTGCAAAAACAATATGAAAAAAAGAGTATAGATATATTTGGACTTGAAATCTGGTATCAAGACCAAGTATATTTTAATGGTGAAAATGATTTTGTAACACAAAGGCAAAAAGACATAAATAATATGATAGCAGGTGGCATTTGTATATTTCTCATTGTTTATTGGATTGTGTTATTATTTTTATTTGAAAAAGAAGAGTCATATGATTATACTTATGAAAATATAGATGACTTAGAAACATTAAGAAAATATAATCCAATGGTAGCAGGATGCCTAGTAGACAATAGACAAGTATTGGCAAGAGATGTAACCGCAGTGGTCTTAAATCTTATTCAAAAGGAAGTATTACATATGGAAATGAGACCAACAATGAAAGGGAAAGAAGACTACACCTATATGATTTCTAGAAATAGAGAGGCAAATATTCAGGACTTAGATGAGATAGAAAAATATGTATTAAATTGGTTATTTGGATTTTATGAACAAAAAGAAATTGATTTAATTGACAAATTAAAAGAAATATCAAAACGAAAAGATTTTATAAAACAATTAAAGAAATTAAATCATATCACTCAAAAGAAATTAAATTCAATAGGAGCAAATATAAAATCTGTACCAGGTTTTATCAGAAAAGCAAATATTATATTATTAATTATAGTTTGCATGATGGCAGTTGTACATATAACTAACAATGGGTTAAATATTCATATATATGAATCTACTATATTTCTTATGGGAATAGTAGCAGTAGGAATTATTTTTATCTTACCAGTAGTAGCATTTATGATTCATCTTTTTCTATTTGCTATTGTATTATTAAAAAAATTTATCAAAAGTCAAGCAGAAAAATATAGTGGAAAAAGAATTGTTTTTGTAAGCTTATTAATTTTAATATTTATGGCTATATTTATAGGAATCGTTTATGCAATAGCACCGAATAAATATATTTGCTTAGATATCTTTATGATAGGGATAGCGATATTAATTGTAAAAACGGATAACTTAATGACCAAACATAGTAAAAGAGCATTAAATGATTATTATGCTTTACAGGAAATAAAATATAAGATAGAAGAATTTAGTTTGATAAAAGATGAGCAGATCAATTATATCAAATTATGGGATGAATATTTGGTATATGCTGTTGCATTTGGCATACCAATTCAAATTGTAAATAAATTAAAAGAAACTTATCAAGAAGACGAAGATATACAATATTTATTAAAATGTGAAAATTTATATTATATCTGTAAAGCTTATTTAGAAGTTATGTGGGATATGGAATTTAAAGAAAGAAAAAGTTGGTTTAGTGTAAAAGAACTATTTATGTAGGAAAAAAGGAAGTAACCAGTTATATATATGAAATTGTGCATTAGAATTATTTTATGCACAATTTTATTATGTAATAGACCATACTATATAAAAAATTAAGAATCAATAAAAAGAATTCATAAAAAATTAAGAAAAAATCAATGGTAAATCAATAAATATATGTTAAAATGCAAACAGTAACAAGTTAAAAATTATGAAGGGGAGGAATGATAAAGATATGGAAACCATATTAAAATGTGAGAACTTGTGTAAAACATTTGGAAAAAGAAACATTCTGAAAAATGTTTCTCTAGAAGTAAAGCAAGGAGATATATTAGGATTTATAGGACCAAATGGTGCACGGAAAAACGACAACGATAAAGTTGATTTTAGGTTTACAAGGAATTACTAGTGGAAAGGTAAATATCAATGGCTATGATATCGAAAAAGAATTCACACATGCTATAAAAAAAGTAGGTGCCATTGTAGAAAATCCAGACATGTATATGTATTTATCTGGTTATCAAAATTTACAACTGGTAGCAAATTTGTATAAAGGAATTACCAGAGAGAGAATAGAAGAAGTTGTAAAATTAGTAAAACTAGAAAATAGAATTCATGATAAAGTATCCAAATATTCTTTAGGAATGAGACAAAGATTAGGAATTGCACAAGCAATATTGCATAAACCAAATTTATTAATATTAGATGAGCCAACTAACGGATTAGACCCAGAAGGTATTAAAGAAATGAGAGAGTTGCTAGTAGATTTAGCCCAGAAGGAAAAGATGGCTATTTTAATTTCTAGTCATAATTTAGCAGAATTGGATAACTTCTGTACAAAAGTATGTATTATAAAAAATGGAGAAGTAATAGAAACAAGTGAAATTTCTGAAATTAAGAAAGAAAGTAGCCAAGACTTAAAAGTATTTGAAGTAGATGATGTCAATCTTGTTCAAAAAATCGTAAAAGACATTATCGTATTAGATAACCATATATTTAAAATAAAAGCTTCCAAAGAAGAAGTACCAGAAATTATTCAACAATTGGTAGAAAATCAAGTTAAGATTTATGAAGTAAAACAAGAGGAAAAAACACTAGAAGATGCATTCTTTGAAAAGACAGGGGGTAATGTGATTGAGTAATTTAATAAAAAATGAATTGATCAAAATATTTAAAAAGAAAACCATTTATATTACCATGTTGGTTATATTTTTATTACTAATCTTTATGAATTGTATGTTTAAATATGCTAATAATGGGAGTGAATATAATTATTATTTATATAATGAAAACTATATACAATCATTAAAAAGTGAATTAGAAACCTTAAATCCAGAAAAAACAAGTGATGTTACTGTATATATTAATTTATTGTCAGAAATACAATTAAGTGAAATGATGGAAGAAAATAAAGATGCGGAATGGAAATTAGCCATTATTAACGAAAGAATTGCTCCATATATAACAGAGAGAAATACGTATCAATATGGAGCAGAAAAGAATGAAGAACAAGTAGAAAGAATTAACCAACAAATCGATGATTTACTTGCAAAATTAGACCAAGGAGATTGGAAATATTTTGCAAGAGAAGATTTAGCAAAAGCAGAAGAGCAAATAGAAAAATTAAACAGTCAAAAGGGACAAACAGAAGATAAAGCAGTATTAGAAAGTATAGAAACAGAATTAAATCGTGTTGAGATAGAAAAAGAAATTGCAGAAATCCGATTAAATAAAGAGATTCCTTATGGAAATGATTTCTTAAATAGAGCAATTTCAAATTTGCAAACAGCAAATAGCAATTTAGCTAACTTCAGTAATACAGAAGAATTAAGTTATAAAGAAACATTAGAGTATAATAGTTATTTAGAAGACCAAGCAGAAAGTCGATATATATTAGAAACAGGAAGAAATATTCATGAAACGGATACTTTAAAAGGAATTTTACAAAACTTTTATTCACAATTTGGAATCTTTTTAATTGTTGTTGTGGTTATGATAGCAGGAACAATTGTTAGTGAAGAATTTAATAAAGGTACTATAAAGTTGCTATTAGTGAAACCATATACAAGAAATAAAATCCTATTAGCAAAAGCAGTTACAACATTCCTTATGATTTTGTTTGTCATTGTTACAACAATGATTATGCAAATCTTAATAGGTGGCATTATTTTTGGATTTGATAGTTTATCCGAGCCTGTAGTTGCCTATAACTTTGATACAAATGCAATGGAAGAAATGAATATATTTGCAAATTTAGGAATGCAGACTTTAACACAATTGCCAATGATTATTTTATTATCAACATTAGCATTTGCAATTAGCACGATATTTTCAAATAGTACACTTGCCATTACCATTTCTTTATTAGGATATATGGCAGCAAATATTATTAATCAACTAGCAATGGCATATAATTTACAATTCATGAAATATTTTGTTACGATGAATTGGGATTTGAGTATGTACGCAAATGGAGCCTTACCATATATGGAAGGAATGAATATGACAATGTCAATTATCATCTGTATAGCATATTTCATAATTATGATGATACCAACTTTTATGGTATTTAAGAAAAGAAATATTAAGAATATATAATAAAAATACAGGTCATATGTAGAAATATTTTTATAGTGAAAATTTGAAATGTAAAAAATAATAAAAGATTAAGCCCCAGACTACGCGCGAGTCTGGGGCTGTGACTACACCGGTTAAAGACATAACCGGTAAGGGTCTAAAGAAAATTTAATGCACTAAGGCATATTTGGCCGTTATGTATAACGCCCTTTTCGACCAAATATGCCTCTAGATTAGGAGAAAGGTTATAAGATAAAAACTTTCTTAGATCGAATCTTTCTAAGCCTTCTTCCCTAATTTTTTTCTTTAGACTTTCAATATCGTACATTTTACTGTACCTCCTTATAATTTTATAGTCATTATAATTATACCACAAATTCACATAAAACGCAAAAATAAGAAATACATTAATGGTATCATCTATTGTAAAATCCTAAAAAATGGTATATAGTAATAGTGAAAACAATTAAAGATATTGAAAGATAATCTATTCATTTATAGAGATAGGAGAGTGTTTTATGAATTATCCAGAAAACTTAAAAAAGGGGGATACCATAGGAATCTGTGCACCATCTGGTGGGATAGCAGAAGAACGAGCCATAAAAAAATTAGAAATAGCAGAAAAACAATTACAAGAAATGGGATATAAAGTAATAGAAACAGAAAGTGTCAGAAAAGAAGAAAAAGGAAGAAGTGCATTAGGAAAACAAAGAGCAAAAGAATTTATGGAATTATTAGAAAATGATGAAATCAAACTCATCATATTTGCGCAAGGTGGAGATTTCTTAATAGAAATGCTTCCATATTTAGACTTTGAAAAAATAAAAACACTAAAACCAAAATGGATGCAAGGTTATTCTGATATCACAGGCATTAACTATTTATGGAATATGATGTTAGAAAGGCCATCCATTTATTGTGAAAATGTAAAAAGTTATGCCATGAAACCACTATTTAGAAACTTAACAGATGCTTTAAAAATTGCAAGTGGAGAAGAAATAGAGCAAACTTCATTTGAAAAACATGAAGAAATAATTGATTTTAGAATAGAACAACCAGAGAAGCCTATTGAAAATCAAGAAAGTATAGACGAACTTCAAGACAAAACAGAAGAATTACAAAAAAGTTATCATTTAACAGAAAAGACAAAGTGGATTAACTTAAAAGGAGAAGAAAAAATAGAATTCAAAGGAAGAGCAATTGGTGGTTGCTTAGATTGTATAAAAGCATTTATTGGAACCAAATATGATAAGGTAAAACAATATATTGAAACCTATAAAGAAGATGGAATCATATGGTTTTTAGAGGTTTTTGAGATGAGCACACCAACAGTATATTTAACATTATGGCAAATGAAAGAAGCAGGATATTTTAAAAATTGTAATGGGATTATATTTGGGAGACCATTATTTATTAGAAATGATTATGATACAGACTTTAATCAAACCGTAAAAGATGTCTTAGGAGATTTACAAATTCCGATTATTTGTGATGCAGATGTGGGACATGTTTCGCCACAACTGGCAATGGTAAATGGAGCAATATTAGAAATTACTTCACAAAATGGAAAAGGAAAAGTGAAAACCATATTAAAATAATGCAACAAGTTTATACAAAAAAATTTTCCTGTATGAAGTCATAAAAAGAGAATAAAAAAATATAGTAATAAGAGAAATTTAAATAGATTGTTGATATCATAAAAAGAAAGGAAGAGAGAAACATGAAAGTATTATTAATAAATGGAGGACCACATAAAGAAGGATGTACATATACAGCATTGAAAGAGGTAAAAAAACAATTAGATATAAATGGAATTGAAACGGAAATATTTTGGCTAGGGATAAAACCAGTTGCAGGATGTATTGGATGTGGAAATTGCAAAAATACAGGAAAATGTTTTGTCAATGATAAAGTTAATGAATTTATCGAAAAAGCAAAAGAAGCAGATGGATTTATATTTGGAACACCAGTACATTTTGCTTCAGCAACAGGAGCAATTACGTCATTTATGGATAGAGCATTTTATGCAGGAAAACCAGTATTTCAGAATAAATTAGGAGCATGTGTCGTAAGTTGTCGAAGAGGAGGTGCTACATCCACTTTTGATCAATTAAATAAATATTTTACAATTAATAATATGCCAATTGTATCATCACAATATTGGAATATGGTACATGGAAATACACCAGAAGAAGTTGTACAAGATGAAGAAGGTATGCAAACAATGAGAACATTAGGAAATAATATGGCATGGCTATTAAAATGTATCGAACAAGGGAAAAAAGTTGGAATTGAGATACCTAAAAAAGAGCAACCAATAAAAACCAATTATATCAGATAGAAATCATTTGATATAAATAGTTTAGTATGGTATCATATTTTTCTGAAATATATTTATAAAAAGAAGTATGTAAAGTAATCTAAAAAAATAGAATATAAAAATGTTATCCAGAAAATGTAAGTAAGAATAGAGGTAAAAAGAGATGAAACAAAATGAAGCAATTGGTATATTTGACTCTGGAATAGGAGGCGTTACTGTACTAAAGCAATTGTTAAACAGATTACCAAACGAAAAATATATGTATTATAGTGATTCTAAAAACAATCCTTATGGAGATAAGAGTGAACAGGAAATCAATACTTTTTGTGAAAATATTGTAAAATTTTTTATTAGAGAAAAATGCAAAGTAATTGTCATTGCTTGTAATACCGCAAGTGCAAAATCCGCTAAATGGTTAAGAGAAAAATATACATCGATACCCATATTAGCAATAGAGCCAGCATATAAAATGGTACATGATTATGCATATCATGAAGAAACATTAGTAATGGCAACAAAAGCAACGATTGAAAGTGAGAAGTTCAATTCCTTATACCATACATATGATAATCACAAAACCACTTTACTTCCTTGTGTTGGACTAGCAGAAATGATAGAAGAAGGAAAAAAAGAAAAAATAGAAAAATATTTAAAAAGATATTTAGAACCATATAAAGGGAAAGTGAAAAATGTTGTTTTAGGATGTACACATTACCCTTTGATAAAACAAGAAATTAAGCAAATATTAGGAGAAGTTAGATTTTTTGATGGAGCACCATATTTAGCAAAACATTTAGAAAATGTTTTGAAAGAAAAAGACTTAATAAACCATGAAAGTATAAAAAATACGATACAATTTATAGATTCATCTAATGATGAACAAAAGAAAAAACGATTTTTTGAGATAATAAAGGAGTAATATATGAATACATCATATAAGTTATCATTAACAGAAAAAGAAATAAAAGCAATACAAGATTATACAGGAATTATGCATGCAAAAATAAATGCAATAACAGATTTAAAATATAGCAAAATAAATACATTAATGCAGAAAAGTTGGGACATGGAAATGTCTACACAAGAATTGGAAATGATCATACAAAAATTTGTAGATTTATATTCTGCAATATATAAAGCAGGAAATAGAGAGGGGAGAAGTAGGCTATTTAGAGGAACCAGTGAGGCAGAGTTGAGTCTTATGAAAAACAATAAAACAGTAAGCAATTGTATTTCTACATCTTTAGAAGAAGATATTGCCAAAAACTTTATACAATATGAAGGAAAACCTGCTATTTTAATTATAAGAAAAGAACAAGGAATCCCCTCTTTATATATAGAGCCATATAAAGAAGAGGATAAAAGAAATGAAGAAGAAGTATTAATTTTACCATTTTCAAAAGTAAAGACATTAGAATATATAAATGATTGGCAGGGAAGAGCGTACTATACAATTACATTAGAAAAAGGAGAATTGGAACAAATTCCAGAGCAAGAATTAGAAACATTGAAAGCACAGTTAATAGAAGGATATGAGAATTATGTAGAAAAAATAACACAATGTAGAAATCTAGAAGAAAATATAGAATATCTAAATATGAAAATAAGAGAGAAAGGGCTTGATGCAAAAGAAAAGCAATCATATCACAAACAATTAAACGAAAAAACGAGTATATTTGTAGACTTAAGAAGAAATGTAAATGAATATAGAAAACAATTTACCAGAATGTTACAAGGGATGTGTAAGCAAAGAGAGCTAGAAATAGAAAAACAAAAAGAAAATGAAAAAGAAGAAACAAAAACACAAGAAAAAGCAAAACAAGAAGAAAAGAAGAAAAAATTAGTAGCAGAGATAAGTAAATTAGAAGAAGAAGTGAAATTTGGAAGATTAAATATAATTATGACCTTACAAGAATCTATTACAAAAATGGAAGCAACTATTAACGACTATCAAAATATAGCAGAAGATTTAAAAATAGGGTATTCTATGAATTTACATTTTTCAACTTTAGAGAATGTAGAAAAAATAAAAAGAACATTACAAGAAAAAGATAAGGAAGAAATACAGAAAGAAAATAGAGAGCAAGAAGAACAACAAAATTCAGAAGATATAGATAATGAAAAATTAGAAAAAAGATACCAAGAATTATTAAATGAAAAGCAACAATTAATTACAATTAAACAAATAATGCAAAATTTTTCTGGTTATATACAAGAACATAAAGAAGAATCATTTCAAGAAATAAAAGCAAATCTAAATACAAAAGTACAAGAAATGATTGCTCAAACAACAATTGAATCTTTACGCAAAGAAAAGCAACAAGTTTCCCAAGAAAAAGATTCCAAATTGCAAAGATTTTTATACGGGACAAGTTTAAGAGAAGAAAAAATGGCAAATTTAGCAGCGAGAATGGAATTAATAAGAAAACAAAGTTTGGCAAAAAATCCTACAAACAGTGTGAAAATTATGTTAGCAAATATATATGAGTGTTCAGTACAGCAATTGCAGCGGAAAATTTTCACCAGAGATGCTTCAAATCATACATGCAATTAGAAGAAATTTTGAGGGATTACCTAAGGAAGACCAATTAATACAACAAGCAAATAAAAAGGTGTATAGTGATTATCCAGCAATATTAGAAGGAAAAAGACCATCAAAGAAAAGACAAATAGATTATTATCGTAAAGAGACAGAAGCCATAAAAGGAGACATTTATAATCTTTTATATCATGATAATGTACCAAAACGCCAAGAATTGCAAGTAAAAGCATTAAATAAATTTGAGCAAAGTATAAATAATATAAGAAAAGCATTGGAAAATAATCAAACAGAGCTATATCCAAATATAAAACAAGCACCAATAGCTGAGATATTAAAATAAAAAGGTGAATGATTATGAAAATATTAAGAAATGAGTTAAAAAATGAATTAGAAATAAGAACACAAAAAGATTTTCCAACAAAAGGAGTAGAATTTATTGATATTATGCCTCTAATGATTCAAAAAGAAACATTTAAGGAAATTGTCAATAAATTTGTAGAAGAAATAAAAGGAAAACATGTCGAATACATTATAAGCCCAGAAGCAAGAGGGTTCATTGTAGGATCGGCAGTAGCAAATAAATTAGGTATTGGATTTATACCAGTCAGAAAACAAGGAAAACTACCTCCAAAAACAGTAGAAAAGCAATTTGAATATGAAAAAGAGTATGGAAAAGATATATTAGAATTACCTAAATTGGTAAACGAAACATATACAGGAAAGCGATTATATATAATAGACGATATATATGCAACAGGAAATACAATGAAAGGGATAAAGGATGTAATACAAAGCTTGGGAGGGATTGTAGTCGGACAAGGTGTTATTATGAATATAAAAGAACTAAATCAAGCAACAGATATATATTCTTTATTAGATATTAATGAAACATAAGTAAAAAAATATATCATAAAAATCAAATCCCTAAAAGATGAAAATGCATATCTTTTAGGGATAAATGATGTTAAGAATCAAAAAAATTATAAATATTTTTTTAATCGTTCTACATTATTTTCTTGAAATTGAATAAAGTTTGTTAAAATATTTTTGATGCTGTCTGTAGTTTCTGGGTTATTATTTAACAATTTAACACCTTCAATAATCCCCATATTGGTTCCTTTAATTAACATTTCTGCAATTTTGGAATCAGAATTATCTGTTAAAGTACTCATCTGGATGTCAAACCAACCCATCATTTTTTGAGCAGGATTTAATTCTTTAGGGAATTCTTCATATTTACTAAGTTCTGTATTGACATCATTTAGAATTTCATTATATTGATTATATTCACATTGTAAATCATCTTTTAGTTTGTCATCTGTTACTTTTTCCGCGATAGAAGAAATGGAATCCATACCCATTTTAATTCCTTTATTGATCTCATTTAAAATGTATTCTGGTCTATTCATTTTTTACCTCCTAAAATTTTAATATATTTACAAAAAATACAGAAAAACTTACTTTTGTAGATTTCTTTTCTAAAATTAGTATGCTCAAATATATAAAAAATATGAATTTAATATTTACTTGTATAAAAACATTAAAAAAAGGAAAAAATCTATATAGAATATAAAAAAAGGAGTGAAAAAAATGGAGGAATTAGTTAATAAGCTAAATGAATTTTTAGCAGATTTAAATGTGTTTTATAGAAAATTACAAAATTATCATTGGAATGTAAAGGGAAAACACTTTTTTGTATTACATGAAAAATTAGAAGAATATTATGATAAAGTTAATGAAGAAATTGATGAAATTGCAGAACATATTTTAACACTTGATAAACAACCACTAGGAACAATGAAAGATTATCTAGAAAAAACGTGTATACAAGAAGCACAAAATGCAAAGATTGAAGGGGAAATTGTATTAGATAAAGTATTAAAAGATTTTGAAACGTTATTACAAAAAGCAATGACAATAAAGAAATTGGCAGATGAACATCATATATATGCAACATCTAGCCTAATAGATGAATATATCTTAGAATATAGTAAAATTATATGGATGTTAAAACAGCATAAGTAAATAGGCAAAACACAAAAAAGAAAAAAGAAAAAATGTTCGCAAAAAGTATTGACAATTTTTAAAATTGAAGATACAATAAAAGCGAACATTTTTTTAGTTTGGTTAATAAAAAGAAAAAAGAGGAGTAAATTATGATATCATCTTTACATATAAAAAATATAGGAATTATAGAAGATTTGAGTATAGACTTTAATAAAGGATTAAATGTATTAACTGGAGAAACAGGAGCAGGGAAAACATTAATCATTGATTCACTTCAGATTATATCTGGAGGAAGATTTTCAAAAGAAATGATAAGAAAAGGAGAGACAAATTCTTTTGTTGAACTTTGTCTGTATTGCCCAGAAAATGAAAATGCCATTGATGGAAATATTATCATTTCTAGAGAAATTCACGTAAACGGAAAAAATATGTGCAAAATCAATGGCAGAATGGTAACCGTCAATGAATTAAAAGATTTCATGAAACAATTTATTGAAATTCATGGGCAAAATGATAATCAAAATTTATTAGATAGCAAATTACATTTGAAGTATTTAGATGGATTTATTGGGAAAGAAGTAATAGAAGAAGATAAAAACAAGTATAAACAATTATATACGCGATATCTGGAAATCAAAGAAACACTAAAACAAAATTATGGAGATGATAAAGAAAGGCAAAGAAAATTAGATTTATTGAAATATCAAACAGAGGAAATTGAAGAAGCAAAATTAAAAGAAAATGAGGAAAATATTTTAGAAGAAAAAAGAAAGCTATTTCTAAATGCAGAAAAAATAGTAGAAAACTTAAGAGAAGCTGATGAGGCACTAGCTGAAAACACAATTGATAGTTTAAGTATAGCTATTCGAGCATTAGAAAAAATTGAAGATATAGATAAAAAATATCAAAAAGTAAACACAAGTCTAAAAAGTGCATATTATGAATTGCAAGAATTAGCAAGAGACATTAATGGGTATAAAGAAGATGTTTATTTTGATGAAGATGAGAGAAACACAATAGAAGAAAGATTAGATATAATTTATTCTTTAAAAAGAAAATATGGAAACAGTATACAAGAAATATTAGAATATAACGAACAAATACAAAAAGAGATTCATCATATAGAAAATTTAGAAGAGTATAATCATAAATTAAAAGTAGAATTAGAAGAAATAGAAAAATCAATGAATGCAATTGCCAAAAAGATTAGTACTACAAGAATAAAATACGCAAAGAAATTAAGTGATAATATTAATCAAGAATTGGCAGATTTAGAAATGAAAAATGCAAAAATTAATGTAAAAGTAGATTATATTGAAAGTGAATTCTTTAAAACTGGAAAAGATATTGTTAAATTTTATATTGTTACGAATTTAGGAGAAGATGAAAAAGAATTATCTAAAATTGCCTCTGGAGGAGAAATGTCAAGAACCATGTTAGCGATAAAAAAAGTATTAGCAGATATAGATAATATAGATGTATTAGTTTTTGATGAAATCGACACAGGAATTAGTGGAAAAGCGGCAAATGCAGTAGCAATAAAATTAAAAGCAATTGCCAAAAAACATCAAGTAATGTGTATATCTCATTTACCCAATATTGCAGCAGTAGCAGATTATAATTATTTTATTAGCAAAAATGTAAAAGAAGAGAGAACAAAAACACAAATTAAATTACTAGAAGAAAATGAAGTCATAGAAGAAATTGCCAGAATTTCATCTGGAGAAGTAAATGAAGTTACATTACAATATGCCTATGAATTACGAAATAAAAAAGCGAGTTAAATTGTTGTTTGATGAGTATAAATTTCATAAAATTGTCAAAAATGTATATAGATGTCATTAGAATATTTAAGAGAGCAGAATAGCTCATAGAAAGGAGATTTTATGAAGAAAAGTATAGTAATCAAAGATGTAGAGGCAATTGAAATATTGGATTCAAGAGGAAATCCAACAGTACAAGTAGAAGTTCTAACCGAAGAGGGGATATGTGGAATGGCGCAAGTTCCATCAGGTGCTTCCACAGGAAGTTTTGAAGCAGTAGAATTACGTGATGGAGAAAAAAATCGTTATCAAGGAAAAGGTGTTACAAAAGCGGTCGAAAATGTAAACAAAAAAATCAGTAAAAAAATTATAGGAATGAATGTTTTAGAACAAAGAAAAATAGATGAAGAGATGATACGATTAGATGATACATTAAATAAATCAAATTTAGGAGCAAATGCTATATTAGGTGTTTCATTAGCAGTAGCAAAAGCAGCTAGCAATACATTAGGAGTAGAATTATATAGATATATAGGAGGGATTCAAGCAAAAGAATTGCCTATTCCAATGATGAATATATTAAACGGAGGAAAACACTCAGAAAATAATATCAGTATACAAGAATTTATGATAATGCCAATGGGAGATATTACATTTGCGGAAAGATTAAGAAGGGGATCAGAAATTTATCATACATTAAAGAAAGTACTAAAAGAAAAAGGTTTTGATGTTGGAGTAGGAGATGAAGGAGGATTTGCACCTAATTTAGAAAATGAAGAAATGGCATTAGATGTCATTATAGAGGCAATTACAAAAGCAGGATATGAGCCGGGAAAAGAAATTGCATTGGCATTAGATGTTGCAAGTACAGAAATGAGAGAAGAAGCCAAAAAAATTGGAAAAGATGGTTATTATTTCTGGAAAACAGATATCTTGAAAAGCAATGAGGAAATGATAGACTATTTAGTAAATTTATGTGATAAATATCCAATTGTTTCTATAGAAGATGGATTGGCAGAAGAAGATTGGGAAAATTGGCAACAATTGACTCAAAAGCTAGGAAATAAAATACAATTAGTTGGAGATGATTTATTTGTAACAAATATGTCTAGATTAAGAAGAGGAATAGATAAAAAAGTAGCAAATAGTATTTTAATTAAACCAAATCAAATAGGAACATTAACAGAAACACTAGATACTATTCGTATGGCAAAAGAAAATGGATATGGCACAATTATTTCACATCGTTCTGGAGAAACAGAAGACACAACAATTGCAGATATTGCTGTAGGAGTGAATGCGATGCAAATAAAAACAGGAGCACCTTGCAGAACTGACCGAGTAGCAAAATATAATCGATTATTAAAAATTGAAAATTGTTTGAAATGATTTCGTGGACGGAAAAAATCATTTTCAAAGTTAGAAAAGTAAGTAAAATTTGTGTGCAATGTGTTTTTATATATTAGAAAGTCAGCATGACTTTCTTAATATATAAAAAATGAAACGTTCTTAACTGAACAAATGTATTAGGTGGAACGTTTCTAAATCAAATATTTCTTCAATAATATTTCCATAAGTTTTGTCATCTGGTCTTGTAGTCTGAATAATACATGCCATCATAATTTAAACCAACATTTGGAACACCATCAGTTAAAACATACCTACCTTTAGATTTTTGTTGTCATCTAGAATGGTATTTACTAATGTTTTGGCAGATTGAATAACTAAATCCTGTCTAGTAGTGATTCCATCGACTTTATCTTCCATACTTTTGGAATTGTCAATAACAAGCATAACTTCACCAGTTGGTTAAACAGAAGTTTCTTCATTAGTCACTTGCAATTGAAGTATAACTTCTTTTTTATTTAAATTCTTTTCAATTAATTTTTTTCAAATTTTGAATTTTCTCCAATTTCAATTGTACAAATAGGTTCTTCGACTACTGTCATAGTAACAGTGTCATAAGATGCCAAAGATATATTTGTGATTAAAATGAGAATTAAAAATAAGGTAATAGAAACACTTTTTTTCATATAGATAATCCTCCCAATAATTATCGTAATATATATTGTAACACAAGAAATAAAAATACAACAAATTTGTAGAAAAAAACAAAAAAATATGATAAAATATACAACGCAAAGAATAATAAAAAGGTGATAACATGTTAGAAAATATAAACTCTCCCAAAGATTTAAAAAAATTAAGTATATTAGAAGAACAAAAATTAGCAGAAGAAATAAGAAAATATATATTGGAAATTGTATCTAAAAATGGAGGACATTTAGCTTCAAATTTAGGAGTAGTAGAATTGACATTGGCATTACATAATGTATTTGACTTTGAAAAAGACAAAATCGTATGGGATGTAGGTCATCAAACATATGTACATAAAATCTTAACAGGGAGAAGAGAAGCTTTAAAAACATTGAGAACATTAAATGGAATTGCAGGATTTCCTAAAACAAATGAGTCCAAATATGATTGTTTCAATACAGGACATAGTAGTACATCTATATCAGCAGCTTTAGGAATGGCAAGAGCGAGAGATTTGAAACAAGAAAACTATTCTGTGTTAGCTGTGATTGGCGATGGAGCAATGACAGGAGGTATGGCATTAGAAGCATTAAATGATGTGGGATATAGTAAAACAAAAATGACCATTATTTTAAATGATAATGAAATGAGCATTTCACCTAATATTGGTGGATTAAATATGCTACTTAGCAAATTACGAACCAAAAAGATGTATACCAGATCAAATGTTATAATGAAGAAAAGAATCAACCAAATACCAGTTGTTGGAAAACCAATTGTCAAAATGGTACAAATCGTAAAAAGAAGTATCAAACAATTGATTATACCAAAAATGTTTTTTGAAGATATTGGTTTTACATATTTAGGACCAGTTGATGGGCATAACTTAGAAGAATTACAAAGTATCTTAACTTTAAGCAAACAAATTGACAATCCTGTACTGATTCATGTATTAACTAAAAAAGGAAAAGGATATGAAATAGCAGAAAAAAATCCAGATAAATTTCATGCAACTGGGCCATTTTATATAGAAACAGGAAAAAGTAGAAAAGAAAAAGGAAAAGATTATTCAAAAGTATTTGGAGATAAAATCATTAAACTTGCAGAAAAAAATGAAAAGATTGTAGCCATTACAGCTTCTATGAAAGATGGAACAGGTTTAACAGCATTTAGTAAAGCATTTCCTAGTCGATTTTTTGATATAGGTATTGCTGAACAGCATGCATTGGGAATGGCAGCAGGAATGGCAATCGATGGCATGATACCAATTGTTCCGATATATTCTTCCTTTTATCAAAGAGCTTATGATCAAGTGATTCATGATATTGCTCTTCAAAATTTACCAGTGATTATGTGTGTAGATAGAGCAGGGGTAGTGGGAGCTGATGGAGAGACACATCAAGGAACCTTCGATATGGCATTTTTTAGATTAGTTCCCAATTTAACGATTATGGCACCAAAAGATTTCAAAGAATTAGAGGATATGCTAGAATTTGCAGTAAATTTAAAAAAGCCAGTTGTCATTCGTTATCCAAGAGGAGGAGAAGATAAACAACCTTTTGAGAAACATGAAGGAATAGAAGAGGGAAAAGCAGAAATTTTAAAAGAAGGAAAAGATATATCCATCGTTACAATTGGAAAAACAGTATCAAAAGGAATAAAAATTGCTAAAAAACTTCAAAATATAAATATTGATGCAGAAGTGATAAATGTTCGATTTTTAAAACCATTAGATATAAAAACATTAACAGAGTCTATTGAAAAGACAAAGCAAGTGATTACGATAGAGGATGGAACCATTATGAATGGATTAGGTACAGCTATCAAAGAATGTATCATAGATAATCATATGGAAGATGTGAAAATAAAAGCATATGCTTATCCAGATGAATTTATTAGGCATGGAAGTGTGGATGAATTGGAAAAAATATACTATTTAGATGAAGAATATATAGTAGAAGATATACAAAGATTCATGGGATTAAGGACAAATGGAGAAAATCAAATGACAACAGAAACAGATAAGCAAGAAAATAAACAGGAAGAAGAAAGCCTTATGGTATAAAGATAGAAAAAATGAAAAGGATATAATAGGAGAGAAGAAACATATATGAATAAACAAGAATTATTAAAAGATTATAAAAAGCAAGATGATAAATTATGTCTAGCACAAGTATTGGACAAAATAGAAATATCTTCTAAAAAAGACAAAATAGAATATACTGACTTTTTAGATATGTATCAAGTAGCCTTAGTGGAAAATTTTTTAAGAAAAATACAATTTCAACATTTTAAACTATATGGTGGATATGAGGAAGCTGAAAGAAAGATATTGATGATATATCCAGAAAGATATGATACTATCATGTTACAAAAAAACTATGATAAAATTTTGAAAGTAGTAAGAATCCAGTTACCAGAAGAGGAGAAAGGAAAATATTCACATAGAAATTATTTAGGCGGAATTGTAAAACTAGGCTTAAAAAGGGAAAAAGTAGGAGATATTCTTGTAGGAGAAGAAGGAGCAGATATTGTAACAGTAAATGATTTTGCAGAAGTTTTAGAAACACAATTGCCATCACTTACAAGATTTGAAAATGCAAGTATACAAATAGAGGAGATACAAAATATAAGAAATTTGGAAATAAAAGTAGAAGAAATTAGCATTATTGTTCCTTCATTACGATTAGATAATATCGTATCAGATTTGGCGAGAACTTCTAGAAGTAAGGCTTCGGAAATTATTTCACAGGAAAGGGTTTTTGTTAATGGGCAAAATGAAACGAAAAATTCAAAACAAGTGAAGTGTGGAGACATCATTACTATTAGAGGAAAGGGAAGATTTGTTGTTAAAGAGTTTACAGGTACTACTAGAAGTGGGAGAACGGTTGTATTAGTAGAGAAATATGTCTGAACATTGGGGACAGGCCAAAATGGACAAAAAATGTCCAAAAGTGACAGAACTTTTAGCAGTATTTTTGAGAATATAAAGTTGCAAGAAGATGAAAAAGAAAGAGGAAAATAGTGAATTATTTTTCTCTTTCTTTTTTCATGAGAATAGCATCATAGGTATTATTATAATATCGTTTCCTTCTGCCACACTCTGTAAAGCCAAATTTTTGATATAAAGAAATGGCGGAAAAATTTTCTTCATTTACTTCGAGATGGACAGTTTTAATATGTTTTTCTTCACAAAATGTAAAAATATTATGCAACAACAAAGAAGCAACTCCTTGTCTCCTATAATCTTTTTTAACAGCAATATTCATGATATCAGCTTCATCTATCACTAGTTTTATTCCAGCAAATCCAACCAATTCATTTTCATATTTTGCACAAATAAATTGAGAAGTTTCACTTGATAATTCTTCTTCTAAAATATCCATATTCCAAAAATCATCAAATTGTTTCAAATCTAAATTTTCTAAATCAGAACACTTCATAACTTCAACAACCATACTTTTTTCTTCCAACTGTCTTTGCGCTTGAGGCTTTTTTAAATAAAGGGGAAGAAGGCTTTTATCTTTACCAAATTGTGTATAATGATTGATGCCAGCGATTCCTAGAGAATAGACATCAACATTAGCAGATTTTTTATTGTCATATACAACAAAATTAGATGAGGATATTTCAATTTTGTCTTTATATACTTCACAAGCATCTCCAACAAAAGTAATTGTTGTATGGGGATATTTGTAACTTAGAAACGTTAAACAGTTTTCAACACTATCTGCTTTAGGAGCTTGCAACAGAGTATAATGTTCATTTTCTAATTGATAGACAGCAAAATAGCAATTATCATTTTTGCAATCAATCATACTACAAATCATACCATCTTCTTTTATAGAATAAGCGAATCCTTCAAGGGAGGAAATGCCCACAGAAGGGATTTGCAAACTATCTGAGAAAGCTCTAACAGTTGCAACACCAATTCGAATACCAGTAAAAGAACCGGGACCGATATCACAAACCAATAAATCCATTTGAGATAACGTGAAATTTGTTTCCTCTAATATTTCTTTTATGAGTGGCATTAAACTTTCTGAATGTGTTAACCCATTATTTCGTTCTATTTTTTTTATTAAATTTTCATTTTCTAATATAGCGACACTACAAATTTTACTAGAAGTTTCAATACTTAATACTTTCAATTTTATTCTCCTTATACAATTCAAAAATACTATCTTTTATATCAATTTATTTAATATTTTATCATATTTTTTACCACAAGAAGTGATATATAAAATTCTAATATTTTCATCATGCTTATCTCTTTCAAATCGAATATGTATATAGTCGTTAGGAAGAGCATCTTGAATGATTTCTCCCCATTCAATGATACAAATTCCATTTTCAAAGTATTCTTCTCCACCAATAGCATAAAATTCAGAAGAATCTTCTAAACGATATACATCAAAGTGAAAAATGTTTATATCATCTTTTATATATTCATTTACGATGGTAAAAGTGGGACTAGATATTTCATTTTCTAATCCATAATATGTTAAAAATCCTTCTGTCAATTTTGTTTTTCCTGACCCTAGCTCTCCGGTTAAAACAATTGTATCACCTTTTTTTAAGAAACTAGCTATGTTTTTTCCAAAATCTAATGTTTCTTTTTCGTTATGAGATATTAATGTTATTTGTTTCATATACACCTCTAATTTTATATTTTCAAGCAGTATTATACTATATATTTACAAAAAACACAAATAAAAATAAAATAGTAGTCATATTTTTATTACATTTCCATGACATTCAAAAAAAATGTTGAAATATGTGAATAGTTCATATATAATAAAATTGTATGAAACTTTAACAAAGGAGGAAGCATATGGATACATTTGCCAATTACATTTTAGACGAAAAAGACATAGCTTCTAAAATGGAAATAACCTATTACTTAGCCAAAAAAACAAGAATATTCTTTGACAAATCTGTTATTTTCAAAACAGAAATAGCAAGAATGTTTATAGATTATATGAAAGTAGATGTAGACAAAAATTTAATTATAACAGCATGTCTATTATGTAATTGTAAGAAAATAGACAATGCACAAGACATAGAAAAAATTCATACATATGCAAAAGAAGGAGCAGATTATTTATTAACATTAGGATTTGATAAAAGATTTTGCAAAATCTGTGAAGAAATTAATCGATATAGTAATAGCAATCCAAGAGAAAGAGAAAGTGATGTGTTAGAACTAGTAGACCAATTTGGAGGAATGTTATTAGATAGACCAGAAAGGATTGGGTTTCAGCCAGATGAAGCAATGGTATTACTAGAACATAGGAATTTGAAAAATCAATATAATCGATTTTTACATACATTTGGAGAATTTGTTCAAATGATGGAAAAATTGGAATTAAATGAATTAACTTCTATGAAGGCATTAAGAAGACTTGTAAAAATACATAATCAATCACAAGATATAAAAACATTTATTAAAAAAGTATGTTATGAATATCAGCCGAAAATAGATAAAGTAGTATCAGAATATAGAAAAGAAATAAAAACAGAAATGTTTAAAGACGTTAATAGACCATTGTTTAGTGAAGAAACAACCAAAAAAATATTAGCACATATTGCAGAAGAAAATATGCAAGAAGAAAAACAATAGGGACGTGTCAAATCGTTCCATTTTTTATATAATAAGAAAGTTATTGTATAAAAAACGCTATGCGATACAGATGCACACAAATTTTGACTTACGTAAAATAGGACTGTTTTTATATAGAAATTAAAAGAGAGGTATAAAAATGTACGAAATATTTGCAGATTTACATGTACACATAGGAAGAAGTGAAAATGGAAAACCAATAAAAATAACGGCCGCTAGGTCTTTGAATTTTGCAAACATTGCAAAAGAATGTGTAGACAGAAAAGGAATTCAAGTAGTTGGAATCATAGATTGTGCTTCCCCATATGTTATAGAAGATATAGAGAAATTTTTAAAAACAGGAGATGCATATGAATTAAAAGATGGAGGAATTATCTATAAAGACAAAGTATGTATCCTTTTAGGAAGTGAAGTAGAAACATCAGAAGAGGGAAGAAATGGAAAAAAAGGTTCTGCACACAATATTTGTTTTTTCCCTCATCTAGTAGATATTAAAGGATTTTCTAATGAATTAAGTCATCATTTAAAAAACATCACACTAAGTACCCAAAGGTCTGATCTATCAGGATATGATTTAATAGATATGGTAGAGAGATATCATGGAATATTAATTCCAGCACATATATTTACACCACACAAAAGTTATTATGGAAACTGTACAGACCGATTGCAAACTATATTTAAAGAAAAATATGATAAAATATTTGCTGTTGAATTGGGATTAAGTTCAGATACCTATTTAGCAGATATGATTTCAGAATTAGAAAATAAGACATTTGTGACCAATTCTGATGCCCACTCTTTACCTAAAATTGCAAGAGAATATAATAAAATGCAAGTAGAAGATATTTCATTCAAAGAAATTGTAAAGGCTTTAAAGAATGAAGATGGAAGAAAAGTAGTTGCGAATTATGGATTAGATCCAAAACTTGGAAAATATCACAGAACATATTGTGACGATTGTGAAAAAGCAATAGAAACAAAGGAACCTGTTGATATTTGTCCATATTGTGGAGGAAACAATGTGACTTTTGGGGTTTTTGATAGGATAGAGCTAATTCGAGACAAAGAAGAATCAATCAGTCCCCCAAATAGACCACCATATGTTTATCAAGTGCCATTAGGATTTATTCCGGGTGTAGGAGGAAAAACAATTACAAAACTGTTAGATACCTTTGATACAGAAATGAATATTTTACATAGATTATCAAAAGATGATATAGAAGCAGTGGTAGGAGAAAAGATTGCAGATACCATTGAAAAAGCCAGAAATGGCAAATGTAAAGTACAATCCGGAGGCGGAGGAAATTACGGAAAAGTGATATAAAGTGAATTAAAAATTAATTAAAAATGTAGTTCTATAAATCTTCTTATTGAATACACATTATGTATAAACAATAAGGAGATTTTTATGAAGGACAAAAAAGAGATTAAAGTATTAAAGGTTATAAAACAACATATTATAAACAATAAAAAGGAATATGCGATTGTATTTCTCATTTTTATCATAGGAATATTTAGTGGTGTTTTTTTTATAAACCATATGCAAGAACAAGCTAGAACAGAAATAACCAATTATTTAAATCAATTTATAGAAAAATTCAAATCATTAGAAAATATCAATCATATAGAATTATTGAAAAATTCTATGATACAAAATGGTATACTAGCACTTATTATATGGTTTTTTGGCACAACCGTAATTGGAATACCAGTTGTTTTTGGAATCATTTTATATAGAGGATTTTGCTTAGGATATACCATTTCACTGTGTATAACAATTATGGGATTAGGTAAAGGATTAAGTTTTGTTTTTATAACATTATTCTTGCAAAATCTCTTATTGATTCCTGCCATTTTAGCATTGGCAGTTAGTGGTCTGAAATTATATAAATCAATTGTAAAAGATAAAAGAAAAGAAAATATAAAATTAGAAATTTTAAGACATACAATGTTTTCTTTTATTATGTTGATAGTGATAATGATATCATCAGCAATCGAAATATTTATGTCAATAAATGGGCTTAAATTATTTATCAAATATTTTTAAAAAATATTAGAAAATGTATTTACTTTTTCAAAATTCTTTGATATAACATATATAGTTTATGTAAATATAATTCAAAAAATATAGAGGTAGGGGAAAAAAATGGAAAGACAATTAAAATTCTTTTTTAACTTTTTAGAGAATGATAAGAAATTATCAGAAAATACATTACAATCATATAAAAGGGATTTAAAACAATTCAGAAGATACTTGGAAGAATACGGAATTCACTATAATAGAGTGAAAGAAGAAGATATACAAAATTATATCAATGAATTACAAGAAAAGGGAAAAAAAGCTTCAAGTATTTCTAGATGTATCGCATCTATCAGATCTTTCTATCAATTTATATTAAAAAATAAAAAAGTAAAAGCAGATCCAACAGTGAATATACAATCACCAAAAATAGAAAAAAGAACACCAAATGTATTAACAGCAAAAGAAGTAGAACTTTTATTAAAACAACCAGACAATGTGGATTTAAAAGGAATAAGAGATAAAGCTATGCTAGAATTTGCATATGCTACAGGAATGAGAGTGACAGAAATTATTTCACTAAATATTGATGATGTGAACTTAGAAGAAGCCTATGTTATCTGTAAAAGTGGAAATAAACAAAGAATTATTCCATTAGGATCAATGTCATTAAAAGCATTGAAAGAATATATAGAAGAAGCAAGAGGAATTTTGATAAAGAATGAAAATGAAAAAGCATTGTTTGTTAATATAAATGGTGGAAGACTTACAAGACAAGGATTTTGGAAAATTATTAAATTTTATAAAGAACAAGCACATATCACAAAAGATATTACACCGCATATATTAAGACATTCTTTTGCAACACATTTATTGCAGAATGGAGCAGATTTAAGAGCAATTCAAACAATGCTAGGACATTCTGATATATCTTCCACACAGGTATATATGCAATTTCAAGATGAAGGATTAAAAGATATTTATAGAAAAGCACATCCAAGAGCTTAATATGAGAATATATAAAGGGAAAGGTAGCTATATAGTTACCTTTTTTGTTGCATTGTTCTTATAGTTACCATTCAGCCCTTCTCATCTGAGGGGATCTATATGGTATATTTTTAAGGTTCTCGGCTACCCTCCAATTGCCGTTTAAGAAATTCTAATATCTAAATCGTAACGATACCCGAAAACAGGACCCTTTACGACTTATATGTAAGAATTTCTAAAACGATTCCGGTCGCATTCGAACTCTAAAAAATATACCATATAGATCCCTCAGATGAGAAGGGCTGAATGGTAACTTCGTATACAAAAAAATAAAGTGGCACAGAAAAAAACTTGTGTATATTATAAAAGATATGATAAAATACTGTTTATATAATAAAAAAGAAAGAAAAGGATAAAAAATGAAAAAAACAGATATTTTAAGAATGATTGTGGTACTTTTGGGATTATGTATGAGTATTTTAGCATTAGTCATAGCATATTTTTTTCATGCAGATATAAAAACCAGTGAGCCAAAAAAAATAGTTGAAGAATGTAAAATTCATACATATAAATTTGAAGGAAGAAATGTATTTACCATTTCCCCAAACAGTATGAAAGAACATGAAAATGTTAATTATATACTATATTTTCATGGAGGGTCTTATGTAGCAGAAGCAACAGATAATCATTGGATATTTTTAGAAAAAATGGTAAAAGATACAGGATATACAGTGATTATGCCTGACTATCCCTTAACACCAAAATACAATTATAAAGATGTCTATCATATGGTAGAACCATTATATGAAAAAATAATAGAAAAGATAGGGAACAACAAATTGATTATGATGGGAGATTCAGCAGGAGGAGGGTTAGCACTTGGATTATATGAAAAAATAGCAGAAGAAAATAAGAAACTTCCAATGAAAACGATGTTAATATCTCCATGGCTTGATGTGAAATTAGAAAATCAAAACATTCAAAAAATAGAAAAGAAGGATACAATCTTAAATAAAGAATTATTAAAACTAGCAGGGAGGGCCTATGCAGGAGAAGATGGTTTAAATAGTTATCTAGTAAATCCAATTGAGGGGAATTTAGGAATATTAAGAAATATTAAAATTTTTATAGGGACAGATGATATATTAAATCCGGATTGTATAGACTTAAAAGAAAAAGCAGACATGGTAGAAGGAGAAGTAGAAATTAAAGAATATGAAAATGCAAAACATATATGGCTGATTGACAACAATTCAGAACAAAGCATAACACAGAAAGCATATAATGATATGATAGAAGAATTAAAAAATATATAAGGAGAAATATCGTATGAATGATAAGAAAGAAAAACTATACTGGAGAAGGTTAGATAATTCAGCAAAAATATTTCCCATATCTGCTGGTAAAAAATATAGTACGGTTTTTAGATTGTCAGTTGTATTAAAAGAAAAAATACAGCCCCCAATATTACAGATAGCTGTAGAAAAGGCTTTAGAGCAATATGCACTTTTTAAAGTTCGCCTAAAAAATGGATTTTTTTGGAACTATTTTGAATATAATCCTAAAAAAATATTGATAGAAGAGGAAAAAGAATATCCTTGTAAGTATATAGAGCCAAAAGAAAATAATCATTATTTGTTTAAAGTAACATATTTCGACAAAAAAATAAATATTGATATATTTCATTCACTAACAGACGGAAATAGTGGTGTCATGTTTTTTAGAGAAATTGTATATAATTATATAGAATTAGCACACAAAGAAGAATTTCAAGAAGAACTAAGAAGAAAAAGAAAGTTTGATATATCCACAGAAGACAGTTATATTAAAAATTATGATAAGAAGGCAAAAGGAAATAATTCTTCCAAAAAAGCATATAAATTAGTAGGAAGAATGATAAAACTAGGAGCCATTTCGGCTATTCATGAAATAATTGATTTGCCACAGTTAAAGCAAGAAGCAAAAGAGCATGAAGCAACAATAACACAATACTTAACGGCTGTTTTAATATATGCAATCTATCAAGCCAATTACATAAAAAATAAAGGGAAAAAACCAATAAAAGTATGTATACCTGTTAATTTAAAAAAATATTTTCCGTCTAATACAATTTCGAATTTCTTTTCATATATAACAATAGAAGCTGAAATGAAAAAAGACCAAATAGATACATTTGATAAAATATTACATTTTGTCAAAAAGGAATTTGCCAAAAAACTTGAACCCCAAGAAATACAAAAAACAATGTCTGGAAATGTAAAATTAGGGACAAATCCGTTTATTAAATTAATACCATTAGTTTTAAAAAAGCCCATTGTTCGATTAAGCTATTTAGAAATTAGAAAATATACAACAACAACTTTTTCTAATATAGGGAGAATAGGGATTATTGGTAAATATCAAAAATATATTGAAGACTTTTTGATGTTAATTGCTCCAGAACCAGTAGAAAAAATTAAATGTTCTGCTTGCTCATTTGAAAACCATATTGTATTTACATTTACATCTATTCTAGATGATTGTGCAATAGAAAAAGAGTTTTATAAATTTTTAAAAGAAAAACATATTACAGTAAAAATAGAGAGTAATGCAATTTTAGACATAGAAAAATAGGGGAAGAAAGGAAATGTATATGCTTTATCCTAAAAAATTAAGTAGTAAAAAAAGTAATGTATTAATAAAAATATTATTAGGTGTTTCATTGTTAATAGCAATTATTTTAACGATAGTAAATAAATTGACAACACCTAATATACACTGGGCTGCACTTGTAAATGGTGGTATTATTTATGCGTGGATCACAGTAAGATATTCAATCAATAAGAGAACCAACATTGCAGGACATGTTATGATACAAGCAATTGCCATTTCACTTTTAACGACATATATAGATTATAATTTTGGGTTTAAGGGCTGGTCTTTAGAAATTTCTATTCCTATTATTATTATGATAGCCAATGTGACAATGCTAGTATTAACAATTGTTAGTCATAGAAAATATGTTAGATATGCGATTTACCAATTAGTGATTTGTATTTATAGCTTGATACCGATTTATTTTATGCAAAAAGCCTTAATTAATCATTTCATTTTAAGTTATATTGCAATAGGGATATCTATTTTGAATTTTATTTTAACAATTATCCTTTCTGCTAGAGATGTAAAAGAAGCGATTATAAGGAAATTTCATATTTGATCGTTTGGGACATGCCAAAATGGACAAAAAATGTCCAATTTGGCATGTCCCCAATGGTTCAAAAACGCAAAAAACTTCTTAGAATTCAGTACTCTAAGAAGTTTTTTACAAGTCAATTTTAACAATAAAATATAGTGAAGTCAATAAAAAATATCAAAAAAATTTATTTCAAAAATGGAATTAAAATTTAAAAATTTAAGAAAGTTTAACAATTTAAAAATTTAATAAAAATCAGTAATATCAATGATTTAAGAGAATGATATATCTTCTTAGAGTACTGAAATCTAAGTAAAAAACAAGAAATATAATACAATTATATGTTGACTTAATACAAAAAAACAGATAAAATAAAAATGTATAAAAAAGTTTGTAAATAGAAAGAATATAGAAGAATATAAATCATTATTTATATTAAGCATAAAAACATGTAAGTCTATTTACAAAAATTTTCAAGCACTCTAAGAATACAAATATTATAAAAAAAGCATAAATTAAAGTATGTAAAACGAGAGAGGAGAAGAAAAAATGAGAAAAACAGAAAAGAAAAAAAAGAAAAATGATGATGGTATTACATTAATAGCATTAGTTATAACAATCATAGTGCTATTAATCTTAACAGGTGTAACGATGGCAATGTTATTAGGAGATAATGGAATTATAACAAAGGCACAAGAAGCCAAAACACAAACAGAAATAGCAGAATGGGAAGAAAGAATAGATTTGGTAATAGCAGGAGCAATGATTAAAGAAGATGCTACAATAGAAGATATCATAGAAGGGTTAAAAAAGGAAGAAATTATAGATGATGAAAGTCAAGTAAATAGAGAAACAGGAGATATAACAACCAATAGTCCAAGTTACGTCATATCAGATAAATTAGATGATTATCTTTCGAATATAAAAATAAATATAAGCAAAATACCAGAAAGTGAAACATCAAGCATTGTATACTTAGAAGTAGAAAGTGTAGAAGGAATAGAGGAGATAAATTTAAATAAATTAGATATTAGCAAATTAAGTCAAACAGAAAAGGAAAACTTACTTAAAGAGATAGTGCTATTTCAAGAAAATAACTTTGGAGGAGGACATTATTATGCAAGTTTTGAAGAATTTATAGAAAAGAATTTTGGAGGTAATGAGCAGTATTTTTGGGAAGTGATAGAAGAATATGGAGGAATAGATAGTCAATTAGAAGAAATAATAGAAACATTAAAAGAAAAGAATGTTGAAACAATTAATGGTTATAAAGTGATTAATCCAGAAGAAGAGGAAAGTAGCACATATTTTGCAACAGAAAATGCAACATATACATTTAAGATAAAAGATATAATAACAGGGCAAGTTTATACAAAAACTGTAGAAGTTACCAATATAGATACTAATCAAGAATATTATGTAAAAAGCTTAGAATTTGATATTTTTTTATTAGATAAAGAAAATAATGAAGTTGATTTTGAACAAGCATATATTATATATAAAGGAGAAAGAATAGATATAAGTTCGTGCATAGATAAGGAAGAAGTATCATATATGAGAATATATAATGTTGCATGGTATTTAGAAGAGATACAAAAAGTAGATGATCAGGACGAATTAACAGAAACGAGACAAATTTTTGAAATAGTAAAAGATGGAAAAAGCTATTTTGGAGCAGTGCTAATTCATTGGGAGGAATAGTATAGAGAGTAAGAAAAAGTTTTGTGTGCATTGCTAGAGTGAAGCATTTTCCTATAGTTAAAAAAATAGACATAAAAATTTTTGGATTTTTATGTCTATTTTTTTGATGATGAAAAGAAAGAGTTTATTTTGAGAAAGTCTATAAGAATATAAGAAATACTACAATGAAAAATACATATAAAAATTTTATTTAAAAAATGAATATTCCACATATAACTGACACAATCATCTCCATAAAATGATGTATAAGTAACTGTTAGATTGATAAAAAAGGTATAAAAGTGATATAGTTTACTAGGGGATAGGAAAGGAGGGAATATGTGGATATTAGATAAAATAATAAGTAGAAGTTACACCATTAAGTTTGAAGAACTTTCAGAAGAATGGCTAGAACTAAAAAAAAATACCATCAAACAATCTACATATTATAAATATGCATATTGCATAGAAAAGTATTTAAAAGAAAGACTAGGAAAATTAAAAAAGAAAGATTTGGAAAAGTATAATTATAATCAAATGACAAATGAATTAACAAAAGAATTATCCCCAAAATCAGTAAAAGAAATATTAAATGTTTTGAAATCGATATTAAAATATGCAAATCAAAAATATGATATGAATATACATTTGGATTTGATTATTTCACCTAAAGTGCGTGTAAAAGAAATTAATGTACTGTCGAAAAAAGAAGAGAACAGGTTAGAAAAATACTGTTTAAAAGAAAATAGTTTGAAAAGTCTAGGTATATTGATCTGTCTTAATACAGGGTTGAGAATAGGAGAGATTTGTGCTTTAAAATGGGAAAATATAGACTTGGACAAAAGAGTTATTTATATCAGAAAAACATTGCAAAGAGTATATACAATTGAAAAGAAAACACAAATTATTATTGATAGTAGCAAAACAGAATCTTCAATAAGAGCAATCCCTATGTCAGATAAAATTTATCATTTATTAAAAGAGATATATAAAAAAGAATATGTAGAGTCTTTTTTTTTTTAACAGGCTCAAAATTGCAATATGTAGAGCCAAGATGTTATCAAAATGCTTTCAAAAGGATTTTAAAAGCAAGTAGAGTAAAAGAATACAATTTCCACATTTTAAGACATACTTTTGCAACCAACTGTATCAAAGTTGGGATGGATATCAAATCGCTTAGTGAAATTTTAGGACATGCTAGTGTGGATGTTACATTAAATCGTTATGTGCATTCTTCATATGAAATGAAAAAGAAGTTTTTGGAAAGATTGTAGCAAAATGAATTATTTTAATAAAGCATATGCAATTTTATCTGACTTGCGAAAGCGAGACAGAAGAAAAATTGAGTCTCGAGGTTTTATACTTTAAGGACGAAAGACAGAGTGGGTACAATAATTTCAAATTCCGCATAAAATGTCGATTCCTTTCCAAAAGATGGGAAGCGACAAGAATGAACGGAATTTGCTGGAACAGTATTCGTAAAAATTATATCTAGAGGATTACCGTTCTGATAACTACAAACGACAGGGGCGACTGCCCCCGTTTTTTTATACAATAGGAAAGTAACCCTTTCCTATTGTAAAAAAAACGCTTCGCGCTAACGATTGCACACAATTTTACATACGTAAAATTGGCGCTGAACAAATTTACGGAAAGCCAAAGAGAAAAGTTAAAGATTACACAAATGTTAAGGCTTTCCGATTTGTTCTACAAGAGGAAAGTAAGTCTTGCTATTGACAAACAAAAAATATTGTACTAAAATAGTTAGGTCACGAACTAAAAGAGGTGTTGAAATGGAAAAAAAAGAAATAGGAAAATATATTCAAATTGTCTCAAGACAACTAAAAAGAAATATGGACGAAACCCTAAATAAATACAATGTAACAGGAGTACAGTCCATGCTCATAGGATATATTTATAAAAAATCAAAAAACGAAGAAGTTTTTGCCAAAGATATTGAAGAAGAATTTGAAATGAGAAAAGCAACCGTTGCAGGTATTATCCAACTAATGGAAACAAATGGGCTTATTGAAAGAAGAGCCAAAGAAGGAGATTGTAGACTAAAAAGTATTGTCTTAACACAAAAAGCATTAGAAATCCAAAAAATTGCCAAAAAACAAATTGACATAACAGAAAAAAACATTGTAAAAGAGATGACAAAAGAAGAACAAATACAATTTTTACAGCTATTAAAAAAAGCATCAAGCAATTTAGAAAACTGTAAAAAAAGTATGCATTAGTAAACAATAAAAAAACATAAGGAAAGGAGAAAAATCATGTTAAAAAAATTAGCAAGTTATATTAAAGAATACAAAAAAGACACCATATTAACACCTATCTTTGTTATTTTAGAAGTGGTTATGGAGGTAATTATACCTTTACTAATGGCTAGAATTATAGATATCGGCATTCAAAATGGAGATGTTCACTACATTCTAAAAATGGGTGCTTTATTAATCGTTTCAGCCATATTGTCTCTAACATTTGGGATGTTATCGGGAAGATTTGCGGCAAAAGCTTCAGCAGGATATGCAAAAAATTTAAGAAAAGCAATGTTTCATAAAATACAAGACTATTCATTTGAAAATATAGACAAATTTTCAACATCTAGTTTAGTTACACGTATGACAACAGATGTAACCAATGTACAGATGGCCTTTCAAATGATTATTAGAATCTTAGTAAGAGGACCAATCATGATGATATTTGCCTTATTGATGGTTATGTCTATCAGTTTAAAATTATCCGCAGTATTTTTTGTAGCAATACCAGTTTTAGGAGCTATCTTATTTTATATTGCCATAAAAGCACACCCTAATTTTGAAAGAGTATTTAAGAAATATGATAAATTAAACCGAGTTGTCCAAGAAAATGTATCAGCAATCAGAGTGGTAAAAGCATATGTTAGAGAATCATTTGAAGAAAAGAAATTTAAAGAAGTCAATGACGAAGTATATGAAAACTTCAAAAAAGCAGAAAAAATAGTTGCATTTAATGGACCAGTGATGCAATTTACCATTTATGCCTGTATCTTATTAATTTCATGGATTGGTACCCAATTAATTGTAGGGGGAGAAATGGGAACAGGTCAATTGTCAAGTATTATTACATACGCATGGCAAATTCTAGCAAGTTTAATGATGTTATCATTTGTATTTGTTATGATTATTATGGCACAATCATCAGCAGAAAGAATTGTTGAAGTAATTGATGAAGAACCAACCATAAAAGATAAAGAAAAACCAGTGACAGAAGTAAAAGATGGATCTATTACATTTGAAAATGTAAGTTTCCAATATAGTGATGAGCAAAAAGATGATAAATATGCACTGGAAAATATTAATTTAGAAATCAAAGCAGGAGAAACCATAGGAATTATTGGAGGAACAGGAAGTTCAAAATCAACACTTGTGCAATTAATTCCAAGACTATATGATGTTACCAAAGGAACCATTAAAGTCGGTGGTATTGATGTAAAAGATTATGAAATCCATAGCTTAAGAGACGCTGTCGCAATGGTATTACAAAAAAATGTCTTATTTTCTGGAACGATTGCAGAAAATTTACGTTGGGGAAACAAAGAAGCAGACCAAGAAGAATTAGAAGAAGCATGTAAATTAGCACAAGCAGATGGATTTATCAAAGAATTCCCAAGTAAATATGAAACCGTATTAGATCAAGGTGGTACAAATGTTTCGGGAGGGCAAAAACAAAGAATTTGTATCGCAAGAGCTATGCTGAAAAAACCAAAAATATTAATTTTAGATGATTCAACAAGTGCAGTAGATACCAAAACAGATGCATTAATCAGAAAAGCATTTAGAGAAGAAATTCCCAATACAACCAAAATTATCATTGCACAAAGAGTTTCATCAGTAGAAGATGCCGATAAAATCATTGTCTTAAATGAAGGAAAAATAGATGGAATAGGAACATCAGAAGAATTGTTAAAGACGAATGAAATTTATAGAGAAGTATATGAATCACAGATGAAAGGAGGAGACGAAGATGCCTAAAATGAAAGGAAAGAAAAGAAAAACAATAAAAAGATTATTAAAATATGTAACAGAAGGATATAAATTACAGTTAGCGATTGTATTAATTAGTATTGTGATTAGTGCCTTAGTAGGGGTTATAGGTACACAATTTATAAAGTACCTAATTGATGATTTTATCACACCACTTTTAGGAAGTCAGTCTCCTAATTATTCAAACTTGTTAAATGTGATTATGATTATGGCAGGAATATATTTAATAGGGGTAATTTGTACATTTACCTATAACCGATTGATGGTTAATATATCACAAGGTGTGTTAAACAAAATTCGTACACAAATGTTTAATCATATGCAAAAATTACCAATTCGATATTTTGATAGTAGAACACATGGAGACATTATGAGTACCTATACAAATGATGTAGACACATTAAGACAAATGCTAAGCCAAAGTATTCCACAAGTATTTTCAGCTTGTGTTTCAATGGTAGCAGTATTAATTGCTATGTTTGCAACAAATATCTATTTAACATTTGTCGTATTAGCCATGGTTGTATTAATGATATTTGTATCAAGATATTTAGGAGGAAACAGTTCTAGATTTTTCGTTAAACAACAAGAAGATATCGGAAAAGTAAACGGATATATTGAAGAAATGATGGAAGGACAAGAAGTAGTCAAAGTATTCAACTATGAAGAAGATTCAAAAGCAAGATTTGATGACCTAAATGAACAATTATGTGATAGTATGACAAAAGCCAATATGTATGCTAATATCTTAATGCCATGTATTATGAATATTGGAAATTTAGGTTATGTATTAGTTGCTGTAATAGGTGGAATCTTATCTGTTAATGGAATTTTGAGTATAGGAAGTATTGCCGCCTTTTTACAATATGTAAAAGCATTTACAAATCCATTAGGGCAAGTTTCACAACAAATGAACTCTATTATTATGGCATTAGCTGGTGCAGAAAGAATATTTGAATTAATTGACCAAGAAGAAGAAATAGATGAAGGATATGTAACACTAGTGAATGCAAAAATGGAAAATGGAAAAATTGTAGAAGCAGAAGAAAGAACAGGAATGTGGGCATGGAAACATCCTCATAAAGACGGAAGAATTACCTATACAAGACTTCGTGGTCAAGTAGAATTTGAAAATGTACAATTTGGATATGAAGAAAAGAAAAGAATATTACACGATATTACACTTTCAGCAAAAGAAGGGCAAAAAGTATCCTTTGTTGGAGCAACAGGAGCAGGAAAAACAACGATTACAAATTTAATTAACAGATTTTATGATATCCAAGACGGAAAAATCCGTTATGATAGAATTAACATTAGAAAAATCAAAAAAGATGACTTAAGAAGATCCTTAGGAATGGTATTACAAGACACAAGTCTATTTACAGGAACAATCAAAGATAACATTCGTTATGGAAAACTAAATGCAACAGATGAGGAAGTAGAAGCAGCAGCAAAACTTTCCAATGCACATACATTCATAAAACACTTACCACATGGATATGACACCATGATAACAGGAAATGGAGAAGGATTATCACAAGGGCAAAGGCAGTTATTATCCATTGCAAGAGCAGCATTAAACAATCCGCCAGTACTAATCTTGGACGAAGCAACATCAAGTATAGACACAAGAACAGAAAAAATTGTTCAAGAAGGAATGGATAAATTGATGAAGGGAAGAACGGTATTTGTCATAGCGCATAGACTTTCTACAATCAAAAACTCTGATTTAATTATGGTATTAGATCATGGAAGAATCATAGAAAGAGGAAATCATGAAGAATTAATTGCACAAAAAGGAACCTATTATGGATTATACACAGGAGCAATAGAAATAGATTAGTGACTTTTAAGGGGTATTGTATGTACAATGCCCCTTAAAAATGTACTGAGATGTTCCGGTCGCATTTGAACGCATTAAAAATATACCATATAGTTACTCTCAAATGGAAAGGTCTAAACGATAACTTTAAATTTAAAAAAATTTATAAAATGTATACAAATGTTAATTGTTATGATACAATGAACAAAATAAGATAGTGAAGTAACTGATACAAAAAAAGGATCATGCAAAACTATCAATAAGAAGGGGGAAAACAAATGAAGGAAAAAATGGTAAAAAAATTAATCATTATATTAATCGTATTAATTATTGTTTTAGGAGGCGTTTTTGCATATTTATATTTCGCAACAGATGTCTTAAAAACAAATGCACAATTATTTTTTAAATATGCAGCTCAAATAGTAGATGAACAAGATGGATTTATAGATAGTCAATTACTAGAATATTCAAAGAAAAAACAAGCAGGAAAATATGAAGACAGTGGGAAATTTTATATGGACATTGATATAACTGGAATGGATTCAGAACTATTGCAAACACTAAATGATTTTAATATAGAATATTCGGGAAAAATTGATAATACAACAAGAAAAAATGAACAAGAAATTTCTATCAATTATTCAAATGATACAAAATTTCCATTTAAGTATAAATATGCAGATGAGACATTAGGATTACAAACAGATTATGTTTCTGGTAAATATATTGGAATAGAAAATAGAAACTTAAAAGAATTAGCTGAAAAATTTGGAATAACAGATACAACAGAATTTCCAGATACAATTGACTTATTTAGTAATTCTACAAATCAAGAGGCAATAAACTTTACAAAAGAAGAAAAAGAGCAAATAATCAATACATATAAATCTATAATAGAGGGAAAACTAGGAGAAAAAGAATTTACAAAAACGCAAGAAGATAAAACAACCAGTTATTCTGTAGAAATTACCAATCAAGAATTAAAAGACTTGATGGTCGCTGTTTTAGAAGCACTAAAAAATGATCAAATAATATTACCAAAATTAGAAGAAGCAACAAAAGAAATAATAGAAAGTATGAACGCAACTACGACAGAAGAAATAACGGTACAACAAATTGTCCAAGAAATGATAGATGATTTAAATGCATCAAAAATAGAAGAAGGAACTAATCGTATAACCATATCACAAACAGATAAAAAATTATCAAGTATAGCTGTGAAAACAGAAGAAGTAGAATTAAAAATAACAAAAACGAATACAAATGGGACTTTAACATATGGAATGGAAATGAATGCAGTAGATGCAGAAACACAAGATGATATGAAATATTTTTTTACAGCAAGTTATCAAGGTTTAGAACAATTAGCAAGTATAAATGAAGTATATCAATATGGTTTAATAGGAACAATAGATGGACAAGAACAAAAAATGGTATATAATTTAAATTGCACAGATACTTTTAATGATGGAATCACAATTGCAGATTATGACCCAGATGAAGTACAAATATTGAATCAATATAATGCTGAGCAAATAGTGGTATTAATCACATCAATTGTTGAAAGAATTGGACAAGTAAATGTAATGCAAATGGAAGAAATAGGATTTAGTGAATATGGAAATCCACTTTTGTTTACAATTCCAACAATGCCACTTAGTATGTTAATCTATAATCAAGCATCAGATGTTATTCATGAAAGTTCTATGTCTGATATGGAAATGGAATTGTTTAACCAAAGATTCATGCAATATGAAGGAGAACAAAATGGAATCAATGTGAAAGCATTATTACAATCAGTTGTTACGAATAATGTAAGCGAAACAGAAGAAAATAGAAAAGTAGAAGTTAGTGGAGCTGTAACCATAGGAAAAGATGACACAGAAGCACCACTAAGTGAGATTGATACAGCTTCAACATATGATGTACAGATAGAATATAATGAAGGATTAGTCAGTCAAATAATAATTACGGAGCAGTAATTTTACTATAAAAAGTTATTAGAATTTTCAATTGAATTTAGGGTAGAGGAGTAGATTTTTATGAGTGATATGACAATTTCAGAGGATATGATTCATATTGGTGCAAGTGACAAAAATATTAAAATATTTGAAAATCAATATGTATTAGAAAACGGAATGAGTTATAACTCTTATGTAATAAAAGATCAAAAGAATGTTATATTAGATACTATTGATGAAAAATTAACAGATATATGGTTAGAAAATTTAGAAAAGGCATTAGATGGAGAAAAACCAGATTATCTAATTGTTTCTCATATGGAGCCAGACCATGCATATAATATAGGAGCATTAGCAAAAAAATATCCAGAAATGAAAATTGTTGGAAATCAGTTTACTTTTAATATGCTTGCAAATTTCTTTAAAGAAATCGATTTTTCTAATCGAAAATTTGTAGTAAAAGAGGGCGATGTCTTAGATATTGGAAAACATAAGTTACAATTTTTTATGGCACCAATGGTACATTGGCCAGAAGTTATGGTAACATATGAGCAAACAGAAAAAATCCTTTTTTCAGCAGATGGTTTTGGAAAATTTGGAGCAATCGAGGCAGAAGAAGAATGGGCTCCAGAAGCAAGAAGATATTATTTTGGAATTGTGGGAAAATATGGCATGCAAGTACAAGCATTACTAAAAAAAGCTGCCAACTTAGATATTCAAATGATTTGTCCTCTACATGGACCAATTTTAAAAGAAAATTTAGGGTATTATATAGAAAAATATGATACATGGAGTAGTTATCAACCAGAGGAAGAGGGAATTTTTATTGCTTGTAGTTCTATCTATGGAAATACATTGAAAGCTGCACAAAAACTAGCAGAGATATTAAAAGAAAAAGGAAATAAAAAGGTTGTAATAGCAGATTTAACAAAAGAAGACTGGGCAGAATCAGTGGCAAATGCTTTCAAGTATTCTCATTTAATTGTTGCATCTTCTAGTTATAATGCAGGGATATTTCCTCCTATGAAACAATTTTTAAATCATTTAAAGGAAAGAAATTATCAAAATAGAACAGTAGGTATGATAGAAAATGGCTCATGGGCACCATCAGCAGGAAAAGAAATGAAGCGTATTTTAGAAGAAATGAAAAATATCAATATTATAGAACCGATGATTACAATTAAATCAACAATGAGCAACGAAAATATCTCACAAATGGAACAATTAGCAAATGAACTTTAGGGACTGACACGGGCTTTAAACATGTTATAAACAGAGAAAATGTTCAAATAAGCCCGCTATTGTTTAAATCAAAGGCTGGTGATTTCTATGTTACGTAAAAAAATGGAAACAGGATTAATTGTTGTTAGACAAACAAAATTTGATAAAATCAGAAGAGGTTTGCTAATGTTTTTTTATGGAAATGATTATAAAATATTTGAGAATTACCAACAACTAATAAAAGTAAATCGACCAAAAAATATAATCATACCAAAAGAAATCAAAAACCTTTAAAGTAAATAAAAGAAATATATGCATATATAAAAGATGGTTTGCTAAAGGCAAATACATCTTTTTTCTATATTGTGATGAAAAATGTGAGAAAACATGATATAATGAGATATGGTTATTACTTTTATGTTACCATTTTTACAAGAAATGATAATTACAACAGTTATTTGAAGAATATATGAGAGGATAGAAAATGAAAAATATCAAAGATTATACGTTAGAGGAATTAAAAGAAGTGTTAAAAGAAATTGGAGAAAAACCATTTCGTGCTGAACAAATTTATAAATGGATATATGGAGCTAGAGTTTCCGATTTTGAAGATATGACAAATTTATCTTTAGAATTGAGAGAAAAGCTAAGAAAAAACTTTGAAATCAAAGAATTTAAAATATTGAAAAAACAAGAAGCATCAGATGGAACGAAGAAATATTTATTTGATGTCTTAGATGGAAATGCAATTGAAACAGTATTAATGCAATATCATCACGGATATAGTATTTGTGTATCCTCACAAATTGGATGTAAAATGGGATGCAAATTTTGCGCATCTACTGGAATTCCTTTTGCAAGAAATTTAAGTTCAGGAGAAATTATTGAACAAATTATGGCAGTGGAAAGAGATGCCAATGTTAGAATCTCTAATATTGTATTCATGGGAATTGGAGAGCCATTAGATAATTATGATAATGTTGTAAAAGCGATTCGAATCATTAATCATCCAAAAGGGTTAAACATAGGAGCAAGACATATTAGTATTTCTACAAGTGGTTTAGTTCCTAAAATTTATCAATTAGCAGAAGAAAATATACAATGTACTTTATCGATATCTTTACATGCAACAACAAATGAGCAAAGAAGTAACATGATGCCAGTAAACAATACATATCCTATAGAAGAGCTATTACAAGCATGTAAGGATTATATTGAAAAAACGCATAGAAGAATTTCTTTTGAATATGCATTGGCAAAGGAAAATAATGATAATTTAGAAGATGCTAAACGATTAGTAAAGTTACTAAAAGGAATGCTTTGCCATGTCAATTTAATTCCAATTAATAAAATTGAAAATGGAACATATACAAAAAGTTCAAATGAGAATGTTATGAAGTTTAGAGATTATTTAAATGATCATGGCATTGTGGCAACTATTAGAAGAGAATTAGGGTCAGACATAGATGCAGCTTGTGGACAGTTAAGAAGAAAAAATCTGAAAGGATAGATATGAAAGATTTAATCTATATAGAACAAGAACAAATAAATAAATTTGATACTTTACAAAAATTGTATGAATTTATATTTGGAGCGAAATACTTTACTTTAACAGAAAAAGAAAAATTTATTAGAAGATATGAGATTGCTTTTTATAAAATTAAATTTTATGGTTTAGATTTGGATATTGTGCATACTATGATGGGAACATTAGGGGAACAATATAAAATTATAGATAAAAAATATAATCCAGAAAAAGCATTTATAATTGATGATGAAAAACAATTTGTAATATCTTTATGTAAAATTCCTAATATTACAATATTGGAGAGCAAATTAAGTAATAATATATTAACAATAGGAGATAAAAAAGAATATAAGGGAAATTATATTGTAATTAATGAATTTTATGGATTTAGAAGGTTGATAAAATGAATCGTAGAGAAACTGATAATTTTTTAGAGAATATAAATGAATATACAGAGCAAGAAATAATAACAAATATGTCAGATATTAAGGAATATTTACGTTGGCTTCCATGGGATTTTAAAAAAGAATATTTCAAAAAACTCATTAAAGTTGCTGATAAAAGCAAAATATTGTATGAATTATTTAAGGATGAAAAGAAATTTTTGTATTGGGAAGAAAAATTAGATTTTCCAAAAAGATTAAAATTTGGATTGGAAATAGAAGTAACAGATGTACCTTTAGATGAAATTCGATTTCTTTTTGAAACAAGTTCTATAATGGAAATTATGAATATTTTAGAGGTTCCTACTGATGTCTCAAATGTAATTATTGGAAATTCGGATTTTGAAAAGAAAAATGAATTTAGTAAGTGGATTTTTTCATCAGAAGCACAGATGGATTCATCAGAAGTATCAACACCAATTTTAGAAAATACTCTTTTTGATCTGAATCAAATTGTTGCTATTTGTACATTATATAAAGCTTTAAATGCTCGATTAAATGGAGGGACAGGTCTCCATATAAATGTTGGTGCTGATTATTTAGAATGTAATGAAAAAGCAATAGAAAATTTACTTAAAATCTGGGGAGAATGTGAAGAGGTATTTTTTAAAATTGCAAATCCAGAAGGCGAAGAAATAAGAGTAGATGCACGTATTATGGCAGTACCAATAAAAGAAAATATCCAAAATTTTTTTGAGGAAGATGGTAGTGTAACTTTTAATACAGAAGAGGATATGGAAAAATTTCTATATCAAATTCAAGCACGAAATAGAATGGCTGATGTTATTGAAGGATCAAGGTTTGGACCAGAGAATGATGTGGAATATGATTTACGTTATGCAAAAACAGATGAAGAAATATTTGATATTTATCATAGATATAATATGGAAATGAAAAAGAGGCCTAATGAAGATGATAAAGTAAGATGGACAAGCATAAATTTTAATCATATGAAATGGAATGATAATAATCCGGGAAGAATTGAAATAAGAATATTTAATTCTTCTTTAGAACCAGAAATTATTTTCCAAAATTTATTATTAGTAGGGAAAATGTTTGAAGTAAGTATAAAAAATGCCAAAGACCCAAAATATAAAAAAGATGAGTTTGAAAAATTATTTTTGCGAGATGTAACGGAAGAAGATAAAGTAAATAATTTATTAAATTTGTTGTTTGATAAGAGTAAAGAAAAAGAGATATTCAAAAAGCGATGGAATTCAGTTAGTCAAAAAAGAAGCTTTCAAAATTATAGTTCAAGAAAAGATACTTTTGAGAAATTATTATAAATAAAATAAATTTAAATTTTATAAAATAGATGACTCATGAATCAGAAATAGAATATACTATATAAAACGGTTAACAAATCTATAAGTTAGAAAAAATCACACAAATATTGATTTTTTCTAACTTATAAGGCATCTGTTGAGCGTAGCGTTTGTTCTGTTATAGGAAAAATCGAAGATTTTCCTATAACATCAATCATTGCACACAAATTTTGACTCACGTAAAATTGTGTACTTTCCTATTGTAGAACATAGGACGTGTCAAATCGTTCAAAAATATCCCCAAAGGACAGGTATGCGATGTTATCGTCTGTCCCTTTTGAACAAAAAATGTCCATTTTGGCACGTCCCCAAAGAACTAAAGAATAATACAAATTAATCCACCACTACCCTCATTAACAATTCTTTCTAATGTTTCTTGTAACTTAATCTGTGCTTCTTCCGGCATCTTAGCAAGTTTCGTTTGAAGTCCTTCATTTACTAGCTCATGTAAACTCTTTCCAAAAATATTAGATTCCCAGATTTTTTGAGGATCACTTTCAAATCCAGAAAGTAAGTAATTTACTAATTCTTCTGACTGTTTTTCAGAGCCAACAATTGGGCATACTTCAGTTGCAACATTTGTCTTAATAAGATGAATAGAAGGTGCCATAGCTTTTAGTTTAACCCCAAATTTAGAACCTTGTTTTACCATTTCTGGTTCTTCTAAAATTAATTCATCCATTGAAGGAGTTACAATTCCATATCCTTTTCGATTGACTTCATCTAATGCATAAGCAATTTTATCATACTTTCTTTTTATACCGGCCAATTCAGTAATAATGCTAAACAAATCTCCTTCGTTAGAAACAGGGACACCTGTAATTTCTGTAAGAACTTGATAAAATAATTCTTCTTTTAAAGTGATTTCAACATTTACCTTTCCAGTTCCTAATTGTATATCTGAAATAGAAGTTTTAGAAATAATTTCTGTTTGCTTAATTGTATCTGCACAACTTGATATTTCTTTTAAAACATTCACATTAGAAAAAGCATCTCTAATTTCTTTGAAAAGTTCTGCTTTCAAAGGATGTGACATATCTAAGCCATCAATCCATCTAGGAAATTTAATGCAAACTTGGTCAACAGGGAATTCATATAAAACTTTTGAAAACATCGTATTAATATTTTCAATTGTTAAGTATTCGCAATTAAGAGGCATAACAGAGGTATTGTATTTTTCACTTAAGCTATCTGCAAGTTCTTTGGTGTAGTCTGAATTAGGGTCATTTGAATTTAGTAGAATAATAAAAGGTTTGTTCAAAGCTTTTAATTCATTGACAACTCTTTCTTCAGCTTTAATATAATCTTCTCTAGGGATATCTGTAATACTTCCATCGGTTGTTACTAATATACCAATTGTGGAATGTTCTTCAATTACTTTTTTTGTTCCGATTTCGGCAGCAGTTTCAAAAGGAATTTCTTCTTCAGACCAAGGGGTTTTTACCATTCTAGGCATGTCATCTTCTAAGTAGCCAATCGCATTATCTACTAAATAGCCAACACAATCAACAAGTCTGGTTTTGAATTTTAAATTATCATTTAAAGTAATTTCTATTGCTTCATTAGGAACAAATTTTGGCTCTGTTGTCATAATTGTTCTACCACCAGCACTCTGTGGTAATTCATCTTTAGCCCTTTCTTTTTTATATTCATTATCAATATTTGGAATGACTAATAGGTCCATAAATCTTTTGATGAATGTGGACTTACCAGTTCGTACTGGTCCAACAACACCTACATAAATATCCCCATCAGTTCTTTTTGCGATGTCTTGATACAATCTTGTATTTTCCATCTATATACCTCCTTCTAATTACTTTCAAAATGTTTGTATACTTTCAGATGATGTGTCATGTTCTAAAAGTAAAATCGTCGCACGCAAATTTTATTTCTTAAAATTTGGTACATAAGCAACAGACGTGACATGTGAAGTTGTCTAAAAGGATAAGAGATTGATATATGCCACTGTTGTTTTCATTGCTTTAATTAATGTATATTGGACTTTTTTTAGGTTTATGACAAGTTTTCTAAAAAACTTGATAAAAATAATTGGTTATGATAAAATAGCAATATTAAAATCAAAACATATACTATATTATATTAGCTAAAAGGAGCGAAACAAAATGGATAAAGTACAAGATACCATAGACTTGTTAAAAATATACAATCAAGAACATGTGATAAAATTATTAGAAACAATGAATAAAGAAGAAAAACAAGCACTCATAGAACAAATTAGTAAAATTGATTTTCACCAATTGAGAGAATTATATGATAATACCAAAAAAGAAATAGAAATAAAAGAAAATAAAATAGAACCATTGCCATATATGGATAAAAAGAAATTATCAGAAGAACAAAAAGAAACATTTCAAAAGTTAGGAGAAAACATTTTAAGAGATGGAAAATATGCAGTGGTAACAATGGCAGGTGGTCAAGGAACCAGACTAGGACATCAAGGTCCAAAAGGAACTTTTAAGCTAGATGTATATGGGAAGGGAAAATATTTATTTGAGATATTAGCAGAAAATCTAAAAGAAGCTAACCAAAAATATGAAAAAATCATACCATGGTATATCATGACTAGCAAAGAAAATAATGAAGAAACAATAAAATTTATGGAAAAACATAATTATTTTGGCTATGATAAATCATCAGTAAGATTTTTTACGCAAAGTGAGTTACCATTGTTAGATGTCAATGGAAAATTATTGATAGGAAAAGATAAGAAAATTAAAGAAGCATCTGACGGAAATGGTGGGACATATGCATCTTTAAGAGCAAGCGGAGCATTAGCTGAAATGAAAGAAAAAGGAATTAAATGGGTGTTTATTGGTGGAGTAGATAATGCTTTGCTAAAAATGGCTGATACGATTTTGCTAGGGATGGCAATTGATAAGAAAGTACAAATTGCTTCAAAATCCATTGTAAAAGCAGGTCCACATGAGCGAGTTGGTGTATTTGGAAAAATGAATGGTCATCCTAAAGTTATCGAATATTCAGAAATGCCAGATAAAATGGCAGAAGAGGTAGATAATGATGGCGAATTAAAATATGGAGAAGCCCATATTATGTGCAATTTATATACCATAGAAGCAATTGAAAAAATAAGTAAAGAAATCTTAATTTATCATAGTGCTTTTAAGAAAAATACATATATAGATGAAAATGGTAAAGAAATAATTCCAACAGAGCCAAATTCATATAAATTTGAATCTTTTATATTTGATGCCTTTGAACTATTTGATGATATTGCCATATTACGAGGAAAAAGAGAAGATGACTTTGCACCAGTAAAGAATAAAGAAGGAGTAGATAGTCCGAAAACGGCAAAAGAATTATATGAAAAGTTTTGGAACAAAAATGTCAATAGGGATGGAGCTTTTTGACACATGATTTTTGGACAGAGGAAAACATGTATGTCTTAACTTCAATATTGGTGACTTGGAAAGGAATGGATGAAGATGGAAGAATGTAAAATAAAAAACTTATATAATCTAGACGAAACAATTGCAAAAAAATTATTAGAAAAAAGTACATATCCATGGGAAGTATTAGCTAATATAGGGCAATATATATTAGAATTGGGAGAAAAACTAGATAAAAATGATTATGAAAAAGTAAGAGAAAATGTTTGGATTGCCAAAAGTGCAAAAGTAGCACCAACAGCATATATCAATGGACCTGCCATTATTGGAAAAGATGCAGAGATAAGACATTGTGCATTTATTAGAGGAAATGCGATTGTAGGAGAAGGTGCAGTTGTCGGAAATTCGACAGAATTAAAAAATGTTATTTTATTTAATAAAGTCCAAGTGCCACATTATAATTATGTTGGAGATTCTATTTTAGGATATAAAGCACATATGGGTGCAGGCTCTATCACATCTAATGTAAAGTCTGATAAACAATTAGTAATGATTAAAAATGGAACAGAGACAATAGAAACCAATAGAAAGAAAGTAGGAGCAATGCTTGGAGATAATGTAGAAGTAGGGTGTGGTTCTGTATTAAATCCGGGAACGATTATTGGTAGAAATTCCAATATTTATCCATTGTCTTCTGTTAGAGGGGTTATTCCAGAAAATAGTATTTATAAAAATAGAAATGAAATTGTTGAAAAACAATGTCAATAGGGGAGAATGCTTTAGTTAAGTACACTAAAAAAGATTTTGATTTTCTAACTTTATTTTACATTTTTCAGTGACTATTAAAATGAAGATTATATATCATTAACGGACATGCTAAAGTCAAAAGATGGAGAATTTTTTATATCAGATTGGTTAAGAAATAGAAATATTATTGAATTTTTAGGAATATGGGAAGAATTACACAATCCTAATTTTAATTATGGCGAATTCGCCATAATTAAAAGTCAAGCAGGTTTAAATAGTTATAAGCTAAGTGTAAAAGAATGGGTTAATAAGACAAATAGTATTGGAATTGTTGCTAAAACTGGTAGGTATGGTGGAACATATGCTCATAAAGACATTGCTTTTGAGTTTGGGATGTGGATAAGTCCAAAATTTAAATTGCTTTTAATAAAGGAATTTGAAAGATTAATAAGATTAAATAAAATTGCAATTTCTCAAATGGAAGTATTAACAGAAACTAATAAAAAAATGATTAAATAACATATTGATTTAATATATTTTTTTAATCATATATTGTAAAGATAATTGCTCCACTTGTTTTAGGTTCTACTATTGAACTATACTCTTTTACTAAAATAGCAATATATGTCTTTGCATTATCAGTTATTCAAATTGTTATTTCTTTACAAATTAGTCCAAATGTAAGTAAAAAAACAAGAAATATAATATGACAACTTTGTTCTACAAAAAGAGAATGATTTTGTAAATAGTAGAACATTGAAAAATACATATCATTATTCGAATTAAAATGCAGACCTGTAACCTAGTTGTAACATTTTTTATAAAGGATTTTTAAAAATTCCTTTATTTTTTTTTGCAAATTGTATATAATAAGAAAAAATAATTTGTTCTATTCTTTGCTCTAATGATTAAGTAAGGGCTAGAACAGACTAAATTTAGTAAAATCAGAGAGGTGCAAAATGAATAAAACAGAAGCTAAAAAAAGAATAGAAGAATTAAGAAAACAAACAGAATATTATGCAAAAAAATATTATGATGAAGATAAACCAGAGATATCAGATTTTGAATATGATATGTTAATGGTAGAATTAAGAAATTTAGAAAAACAATATCCCGAATTCATATCAAAAGATTCTTTAACACAAAAAGTAGGTGGACATGTTAAAGAAGGATTTCAAAAAGTAACCCATGAAGTACCACTTCAAAGTTTACAAGATGTATTTAGCTTTGAAGAGGTAGAAGAATTTGATGAAAGGATCAAAAAACAAGCAGAGGAAAATGGTATAAATGAGGTAAACTATGTGGTAGAAACAAAAATAGACGGCTTGTCAGCAGCATTAGAATATAGGCAGGGGAAATTTGTAAGAGGAGCAACTAGAGGAAATGGCTTAATTGGAGAAGATGTTACAGAAAATCTAAAAACAGTAAAAACCATTCCCATGGAATTAACAGATAAAATTGATATAATTGTTAGAGGAGAAGTCTTTATATCCAAACAAGACTTTGAAAAAATGAATCAAGAAAGAGTAGAAAATGAAGAAGAACTATTTGCTAATAGTAGAAATGCAGCAGCAGGCTCTCTGAGACAATTAGATAGCAAGATAACAGCTAAAAGACCACTAGATATCTATATTTTTAATGTGCAAAAAATAGAAGGAAAAACATTTCATTCCCATTTCGAAGAATTAGAATATCTAAACAAATTAGGCTTTCATGTAAATCCTGTTAGAATACCTTGTAAAACGATAAAAGAAGCAGAAAAAGTCATAGAAAAAATAGGGGAAGACAGAGAACAATTAAGTTTTGGAATTGATGGAGCAGTTATCAAAGTAGATGATTTGCATTTTAGAGAAATACTTGGTTCAACCATAAAAGTGCCAAGATGGGCAGTAGCATACAAATATCCACCAGAAAAAAAAGAAACAATTTTAAAAGATATTATTTGTCAAGTAGGAAGAACAGGTGTTATCACACCAATGGCTATACTAGAGCCAGTTAAAGTGGCAGGTTCAACCATATCTAAAACCACTTTACACAATGAAGACTTTATCAAAGAAAAAGAATTGAAAATAGGAGATAAAGTGGTAATACAAAAAGCAGGAGATGTTATTCCAGAAATTGTAGAAGCAATAAAAGAAAAAAGAACAGGAGAAGAAAAAGCGTTTGAAATGCCAAAAACATGTCCAGTTTGTGGAGCCCCTACCGTCAGAGAAGAAGGAGAGTCAGCTGTAAGATGTACAGGAATTGAGTGTCCAGCAAAATTATTCAGAAATTTAGTTCATTTTGTATCAAGAGAAGCTATGGACATATCTGGATTAGGAGAAAATATCATTCAACAATTGCTAGATAAAGGTCTTATTAAAAACATAGCAGATATTTATACTTTAAATTTTGAAGAGATTAGCTCATTAAAGAAAAATGGAAAAAAATTTGCACAAAATTTGGTAGATGCCATAGAAAAAAGCAAACAAAATGACTTATCAAAATTAATAACAGCATTGGGAATTCGTCATGTGGGGGTAAAAGCTTCTAAAATGCTAGCAAAGAAATATGAAACAATGGAAAATCTTATGAATGCCAGTTTTGAAGAATTAAGTATGATAGATGATATTGGACCAATAGTAGCCAATAGTATTCGAGACTTTTTCATAGAAGAGCAAACAATTGATTTAATTAATAAATTAAAAACAGCAGGCGTTAATATGAATTCACTAGAGGAGAGAAGTGAAGATAATCGATTTGAAGGGAAGACATTTGTATTAACAGGGAGTCTAGAAGAATTTACAAGGAATGAGGCTTCTGAAGTGATAGAGAAATTAGGAGGAAAGACTTCAAGCACTGTTTCTAAAAAGACAAATTATGTGCTAGCAGGAGAGGATGCAGGAAGTAAATTAACAAAAGCACAAAATTTAGGAATTACAGTTATCACTGAAGAAGAATTCAAAGAAATGATAAAATGATAGGAGGAAAAAATGGACAAAAACTATACATTTGAGATGATGTGGGAGGATTTAGACGATGGATATCAAATTTATTATACGTATGTAAGAAATCGTTATTTGTTATTCAAAACAGCACCAAATTGCTATACACAAAAATTGTTATCTACGAACCCGAAAAACCCGCAACCTAAAATGACGATGCTAACTCTGAAAAGGGTAAAAGAAATGTTTCCACACATGGAAGATATTGAATATCGTATAGGCATATCTGATGAATAAAGTTAAAATGTTAATTCACATACAATTCACATTTCAAGCAAAAAATATACATATATAGAGAGTATATTAATAATCATAAACATCCCCTTTTTTTCAAAAGCTATTCTGTTAAATAGAATAAAAAAACAGAATAGCTTTTTGTTATTTTTTATTGCAAAAAAAAAAGTATTAGTATATAATCAGTTGAGTAAACAAAGAAAGGAGATATAGAGACAAATACTCTATAAAATAGAAACAATGGCAGTAATTATAGATGGAAAAGAATTATCAAAAAAAGTAAGAGAAAATTTAAAAATAGAATGTGAAAATTTAAGAAAAAAGGGAATTATACCAAAATTTGCAGTGATTATGGTAGGAAATGATCCAGCTTCAAAAGTATATGTAAAAACAAAAAGCAAGGCATGTAACGAAATTGGAGTAGAATATGAAGAACATATTTTAAATGAAAACATAACACAAAAAGAGCTTATTGCATTAATACACAAATTAAATGAAGATAAATCTGTTAATGGTATCTTATTACAAAGTCCTATTCCAAAACATTTAGATATAGATGAAGCATTTAGAGAGATTTCTCATGAAAAAGATGTAGATGGATTTAATCCCGTAAATGTAGGAAAATTATTATTAAACCAAGATACATTCGTATCATGTACACCATATGGAATTATGAAAATGTTTGAGGAATATAATATAGATTTAGAAGGAAAAAATTTAGTCATTATTGGAAGAAGCAATATTGTAGGAAAACCATTGATGGCATGTTGCTTGAACAAACATGCAACAGTAACGATTTGTCATTCAAGAACAAAAGATCTAAAAGAAAAAACAAGAAATGCAGATATATTAGTAGCTGCTATTGGAAAACCAAACTATGTAACAGCTGATATGATAAAAGAAGGTGCAGTTGTAATCGATGTTGGAATTAATAGAGGAGAAGATAAAAAGATAACAGGTGATGTGGATTTTGAAAATGTAAAAGAAAAAGCAAGCTATATTACGCCAGTTCCGGGGGGAGTAGGACCAATGACAGTGGCTATGCTTATGAATAATGTGATTAAAGCAACAATGAATCAAAATAGATAAAAATGGGGGCACTTTTTAAAAGTGCTTTTTTCTTGAATAGGAAAAATCGAGTTTTTCCTATTCAAGAACATCGCTTCGCTCTAATGATTGCACACAAATTTTACTTACGTAAAATTTGGCGCCGAACAATAACGCGGGCTTTAAAATGTTGTAGACAGAGAAAATGTTACCCGCTATTGTTCTAACATCAATCATTGTATCATAATAGGGAAAGGAGAAAAACATTAACAATTTAGAGAATAAAAAATATTGGATATGGTTATCATTAATAGAAAAGTTAGGACCTAAACACAAACATAAATTATTAGAAATATATAAAACACCTAAAAACATATACAATTTGAAAAAACAAGAAATTATAAAGATAAAGGGATTTAATGAAATACTAGCTAATAATATATTAGATAAAGGAAAAAGAGAAAATTTAGGAACATACATAGAAAATATGCAAAAACAAGCAGTTGACATAGTAACTATAGAGGATGAGGAATACCCGCAAATATTAAAGAATATATATGATTATCCTGTATCATTATATTGTAAAGGAAACAAAAACATTTTAAATGAAATATCATTTGGAATAATTGGGTGTAGAGAAGCAAGTTCATATGGTATCAAGGCAGCACAATATTTTTCATATCATTTGGCACAAAAAGGAAGTAATGTTATCAGTGGATTAGCAAAAGGAATAGATAGTTATGCACATATAGGCGCTTTGAAGGCAAATGGAAAAACAATAGGTGTTATAGGATGTGGATTAGATATCATTTACCCAAAGGAAAATCAGTATGTATATGAAAAAATACTAAAACAAAATGGTGCGATCGTATCGGAATATCCATTAGGAGAAGAAGTTAAAAAAATGCATTTTCCTCAAAGAAATAGAATTATCAGTGGAATTAGCAAAGGAATTATTGTTATTGAAGCCAAAAAGAAGAGTGGAACTTTGATAACGGTAGATTTTGCATTGGAACAAGGAAAAGATGTTTATGTGGTTCCGGGAAATATTAATTCTATCAATTCTGTTGGTACAAATAATTTAATAAAACAAGGTGCAAAAATTGTAACAACTGTTGAAGATATAGATTTTTGAGTTAATGGTAAAATATACCATATGCTCTACCACTAGATATAAGAATTATAACAGGTGCTAATGTTTTCAGAAGAAATTCACATTATGAATATTTACTTATTATCATGTAAATGATATAATAACAAAAATATAAAAATAGGAGAGAATAATGACAAGAGTAAAATTAAAAGATAGAATATTGCCTCAATATACAAAAGGGGAAGAAATATTTAATATGACATCCCATATTGTAGGTGCAGTTTTGGGGATAGTGGCAACTGTATTGTGTATCGTTTTCTCTGCAATTCACGGAAATGGTTATGGTGTCGTTAGTGGATCTATTTATGGTATCACAATGATTATATTATATACCATGTCTAGTATTTATCATGGATTAAGTCCTAAAAGATATTCTAAAAGAGTATTTCAAGTATTAGACCACTGTTCTATTTTTTTACTAATTGCAGGATCCTATACGCCTTTTGCATTATGCACTTTGAGAGAATATGATACAGCAACAGGATGGACAATATTTGGAATTATATGGGCGATGGCAATATTAGGAATTGTTTTAAATTCTATAGATATAAAAGCATATAAGAAATTTTCAATGATATGCTATTTAGTTATGGGATGGTGTATCGTGATAAAAATCAATTTATTACCTCAATTACTAGGAATAGCAGGATTTAGCTTGTTGTTAATTGGAGGAGTGGCATATTCTATAGGAGCCATATTATATGGTGTTGGAAAAAAACATAAATGGATGCATTCTGTTTTTCACATGTTTATATTGCTAGGAAGTCTATTGCAATTTTTCTGTATATTATTATATGTTATGTAAAAAAAAAGAAGGTTTTAAAACCTTCTAAGCACTCACAAATATAAATATATTTTAGCATAAAAGGACAGAAAAATCAAATTAAAAAAATTAAAAGAAAAAGAGAATATACATGAAAAAATGAGATATAATTATATAGAGAAAGAAAAAGAATCTTTTAAAAAGAAATTTTTATTTGTAAAAAGTAATTAAATATGTTACTATATAAATAATCTAATAAAGTTTGCAAATCCCTGCATAGTACGTAAGAGCATAATTTTTAGAACCAACAAATTATAAGAGGGGCCAATCTCTCAAATATGGCGTGCAAGCTCACATCAAATAGTGAGAAGCCCATGAATATTTAGGTAGGCACCCACCTGTTTTTAGGAGCAGGTCCTTAAAAATTAGAAGGCTGACGGCTAAGGCGGGGCTTTTAAATTTTATAAATAGAGAAGTATAAAAAGCTCACTAACAAAATAGCAAGATTTTCTTGCTATTTTTATGTTAATAGTATAAAATGAACAAAAGAAAGAAGGTGTATCATATGACAATCAAACAAGCCATGATAAAAGGAATAACCTTATTGAAATTAGAAAAAGTGTCAACACCAAAACTAAAAGCAAGGTTATTGTTACAATATGTACTAAAGAAGCCAAGACAATATTTAATTGTATATGATAACCAAAAATTAACCGATCAAGAAGAGCAAGACTATTTAAAATATATAGAACAACTAAAGCAAGGAGAACCAATCGAACATATTACACATCAAAAGGAATTCATGAAATTGAATTTTTATGTAGATGAAAATGTATTAATACCAAGACAAGACACAGAAATATTAGTAGAAGAAGCAATAAAAATAGCAAAAAAAATAAAGGCAAAAAAAATACTAGACTTATGCACAGGAAGTGGTGCGATTGCAATCTCTTTAGCAAAATATTTAGAAAATGTAGACTTAACAGCTTTAGATATCAGTGGAAAGGCGTTAGATGTAGCAATTTCCAATGCAAAAAATAATCATGTGCAAGATAAAATTACATTTATAGAATCTAATCTTTTTCAAAATTTAGGAAAACAAAAATATGACATGATTGTATCAAATCCTCCATATATAAAAAGAAAAGAGCTAGAAACATTAGATAAAGAAGTAAAAAAAGAACCCAAATTGGCATTGGATGGAGGGGAAGATGGATTAGCATTTTATAGAACAATCATAGAGCAAGGATATGAATATTTAAAATATGGTGGATATATTTGTTTAGAAATTGGATATGACCAAAAAGAAGAAGTTATGCAAATGATAGAAGGCAAAAAACAATATATGGGAACATATTGTAAAAAAGATTTATATGATAATGACAGGGTAATTGTAACAAAATTAGGATAGATTTACATAGAGTTGACCGATTTGGCTGTCCCAAACGGACTGGAAGGAGGATACATGTCTTTTTCATCAGATATAAAACAAGAATTAAATAAAACAAATAGTTTAGCGAATAAAGAAAATGTGAAATTTGAGTTGATAGGATATTGTATTTCTGGAAATACGTCTGTTGTAAAAGGAAAAAATATTAAATTTTCAACAGAAAGTGATTATAATATTAATCGATTTTCAAAATTGTTATCAAATTTAGAAATAAATCATGATATAGATGTGAATGGAAAAAACTTTAATATTGTGACAAAAGGATTAAATATCGATAAAGTGACATTTTTAGAAATACGAGAAGAGGAACTATTTTTAAAAAATGAAATAAAAGATATAGGAATGGATGGGAAAATAGAAGAAAGAAAAAGAGCTTTCATTAGAGGTAGTTTCTTAGGTGCTGGTTCAGTAAATAACCCAGAAAATTCTTATCATCTAGAAATTGTCATATCAAATCAACATAATTTAAAAATATTACAAGAGATACTACATGAATTTGACATACAATGTAAAGAATTGATGACTCAAAATCGATATTCTCTATATATTAAAGACGGAGAAGAGATTTCAAAATTGTTGGCATTAATCGGTGCCAATAAAGCAGTGATGAAATTTGAAGAAATTAGAATCCAGAAAGAAATGCGTGGGAAAGTGAATCGAATTGTCAATTGCGAAACAGCTAATTTAAATAAAACGATTAATGCAGCAATTGAGCAAATTGCTGCGATTGAAAAATTACAAAAGGAAGGAAGATTTAGCAAGCTAGATGATAATTTAAGAGAAATTGCAACTTTAAGGCTGAAAAATCCAGATATTTCATTAGTAGCGTTAGGAAAGTTGTTAAAAGAGCCTTTAGGAAAATCGGGTGTAAATTACAGATTAAAGAAAATAGTGGAGATAGCAAATGGAAAATAGGGAACTAGGAATCTATATCCATATACCTTTTTGTCAGCATAAATGTGATTATTGTGATTTTGTTTCTTTTTCAGATAAACAAACATACATAAAAAGCTATATGGAAGCAGTAAAAAAGGAAATTCAAAATTATTTTAATAATAAAGAAATGTTAGAAAACTATACGATCACAACAATTTATATAGGTGGTGGAACACCATCTTATATTGATAGTCAATACATTTTAGAAATGATGAAACTATTGGAAAGTAAACTAAAAGAGAATAAAATAAAAATAGAAGATATGGAAATTACTATAGAAGTAAATCCGGGAACAGTCAATAAAGAGAAATTGGAACAATATAGAAAAGCAAAAATTAATCGACTAAGTATTGGTTTACAAAGTGCTACAAATACAATGCTAAAACAAATTGGAAGAATTCATACATTTGAACAATTTTTAAAAACATATCAACTGGCAAAAGAGGTTGGATTTGAAAATATAAACGTAGATTTGATGATAGGGTTACCAAACCAAACGATAGCGGATATAAAAAGAAGCTTAAAAGAAGTGATACAATTAGAACCGACACATATAAGTGTATATTCGTTAATAATAGAAGAAAATACTAAGATAGCACAAAAGATAGAAAAGCATGAATTACAAGAAATAGACGAAGAATTGGAACGCAATATGTATTGGTATGTTAAAAATACATTAGAATTAAATGGATATGTACATTATGAAATCTCTAATTTTGCAAAAAAAGGCAAAGAATCAAAACATAATATGAATTGTTGGAAACAAAAAGAATATATAGGAATGGGACTATCTGCTCATTCATATCTAAATTATGTGAGATATACCAATACTTCAGAAATGGAACAATATATTGCTCAAATGAATCAATTAGAGGGACAAGCTGTAAAAGATATATTAGATTTAGTGGAAAAGGAGGATATGTCGGAAAAAACAGATATAAAAGAAAATTTAATCTCTCATATACAAAATGTATATGAGATAGAAGAAATACAAAGTATAGAAGACAGAAAAAGAGAATACATGTTATTAGGATTGAGAACAATGGAAGGTGTATCAATAGCTAATTTTAAAGAAAAATATATGGATAATCCGATATTTCTATTCAGAAAAGAGTTACAAACATTAGTTGAAGAAAAATTGCTTATAATAGATGGAGATTATATAAGACTTACGAATAAAGGTTTAGATTTGGCAAATCTAGTATGGGAAGCGTTTGTTTGAGTTTTAAGGATAGTCCTTAAGTTACAGTTCAGACTTTCCACCTCAAGAGTAGTCATATAGTATATTCTAAGATTCTCGGCTACCCTCCAATTTTCGTTTAAGAAATTCTAATATCTAAATCGTAACAATACCCGGAAACAGGACCCTTTACGACTTATATATAAGAATTTCTAAAACGATTCCGGTCGCATTCGAATCTTAAAATATACTATATGACTACTCTTGAGGTGGAAAGCCTGAACTGTAACGTCCTTAAAGTTCAATCTATAAAAAAATAAAAAAATGCTTGACAAAAAGCCAACAAATATGATAAGATATTAAGCGTTACAAGAAGAAGTCAAACTTCTCACCTTATCCAAAAGAGGAAAAAGGTTGGAAATTAAATAATTTTAGCATTTTATTATGCTAGTTTTATTTTAGATTTGACTTGTAACAAAAGTCAAATTTTTTTATTGGAGGTGTTTTGTATAAAACAAGAATTACCAATTAATGGTCAAATAAGAGCAAAAGAAGTTCAATTAATAGGAGACAATGGAGAAAAAATAGGTATTATTTCTTTAAATGAAGCTTTAGGAAAAGCCGAAGAAAAGAACTTAGACTTAGTTTTAGTAGCTCCAAATACAAATCCACCAGTTTGTAAAATTATGAACTATGGAAAATATAAATTTGAACAAGCTAAAAAAGAAAAAGAAGCAAAAAAGAAACAAAAAAGTTTTGAAGTCAAAGAAATAAGAGTAACTCCTAATATTGAAGAACATGATTTTAGTTTTAAATCAAAAAATGCAAAAAAATTTATACAAGATGGAAATAAAGTAAAAATAACAGTCAGATTTAGAGGAAGAGAAGTAAATAATTCTAAAGCAGGTGAATTGGTACTAAACAAATTTATAGAAGATATGAGTGATGTAGCAGTAGTAGAAAAGGCACCAAAACTTGAAGGAAGAAATATGTTTACAATTCTAGCTAAAAAGACTGAAAAATAAAAATAGGAAGGAGAATCATATTATGCCAAAACTAAAAACAAATAAAGCTGCTAAAAAAAGATATTCTTTAACAGCAACAGGAAAAGTAAAAAGAACAAAATCAAATAGGAGACATTTATTAGCAAACAAGACAAAAAGACAAAAAAAATCAGGAAAAGTACAAAATGGTTATGCAGACAAAACATGTGTCAATACAATCAAAAAATTATTACCATATGGTAACTAAAATAATGAAGGTAATATATATTCACAAGGGGAGGGGGATAGAGTTTATCCCTAGATAATTTGCCACAAAGAAAAAAGTGTCCCCTGTTAAATAAAAAAGGAAGGTGATAGATATGGCAAGAGTAAAAACAGCAAGAACAACAAGAGCAAGACACAAAAAAATATTAAAACAAGCTAAAGGATATTTTGGAGCAAAACATTATAGATTTAGAAATGCAAATCAAGCAGTGTTAAAATCTTTATCATATGCGTATGTAGGAAGAAAAGATAAAAAGAGTAATTTTAGAAAATTATGGATAGCAAGAATTAATGCGGCTGCTAGAATGAATGGAACAACATATAGTAAATTAATTGCTGGATTAAAAAAAGCAAATGTAACAATTAATAGAAAAATGTTAGCAGAGATTGCAGTAACAGATCCAAAAGCTTTTACAGAAATTGCAGATATTGCAAAAAAAGCGTAAAAATAATAAGTGGTATAAAAAATTAAATTTTATACGATAAAAAAAGATGAAGTTATTTTATAAAAATAGCTTTATTTTTTTGACTAAAGATATGAATTTTGGTAAAATAATCTCATAAAAATCAAGCAGAAAGGTGGAAAACAGTATGAAATTGAAAGATGTAAATTGGCGGAAAAAATACCCCAACAAATTGGAGAATGAACAATTTTTCCCGCCCGTTTTCTATTGCTTTTTCATTTTAGGTTTAGAAATTAGAGAAGCCAAATATCCAAAGAAGATAGCAGCGGCAATGCCACCAGCAGCAGCCTTTACGCCTCCAGTAAAAGCACCAATAAGTCCTATATTTTTAACTTCTTCAATAGCCCCTTTAGCCAAATTATACCCAAAGCCAGTTAAAGGAACAGTAGCCCCAGCCCCAGCAAACTCTACAAGATATTGATAAATGCCTAGCCCTCCTAGAATAGCACCCACAGTTACAAAAATAACTAAAATTCTAGCAGGTGTTAATTTTGTCTTATCTATTAAAATTTGACCAATTACACAAATCAACCCGCCAACTACGAAGCATTTAAGAAGGGTAGACCACTCAAAAATAGAACCCCAATCAACTTCATTCATATTCTTCATTCCTTTCATACTTTAAAAAATTGCATTATATATAACGAATATAATATTCTGATTAAAAATTTTATAAATTTTCAATGCTGATTGCATGAGCAATACCCGGAATAGATTCTCCCTGTTGAGAACTTGTAGAATTCATTAAAGCACCAGTAGCAATTAGTAAAATTCTTTTCATTTTTCTTTCTTTTAATTGTTTAAAGAAATATCCAGAAAATACAGTACCACAACAAGCACATCCACTGCCACCACTATGTGTATCTTGATTTTCTTTATCAAAAATTAAAACACCGCAATCATTATAATTATTTTTTATGTTATAACCATTGTTTTTTAACAAATCAATAGCAATTTCTTTGCCAACATATCCTAAATCACCGCTAATAATAGCATCATAATAATTAGGACTTCTGCCAGTATCTGAAAAATGCATTACTAATGTATCTGCAAAACTTGGTGCCATAGCAGCTCCCATATTATTACCATCTTTTATTCCCATATCTACAATCTTACCGGGGGTAATATGTGTAATATAAGGACCAGTACCATTTTTAGAAACAATAGCACTACCAGCACCTGTCACTGTCCATTGGCTAGTTGGTGGTCTTTGATTTCCAAGTTCGAGAGGAAAACGGAATTGTTTTTCAGCACTACAAAAATGACTAGAAGTTGCACATACTACATTTTTAGCAAAACTTTCAACACAAATCGCACCTAAAGTCAAAGATTCTACAAAAGTTGAACAAGCACCAAAAACACCAAAGAAAGGTATATTTAATTCTCGTAATCCAAAACTAGAAGAAATACATTGATTTAATAAATCTCCTGCAAACATGCAATCTATTTCACTTGCAGATATACCAGCTTTTTGAATAACCATACTGACAGTTTCTTTAATAATTTTACTTTCTGCTTTTTCCCATGTTTTTTCACCCCAAAACTCATCTTCTAATGTTTGGTCAAAATACTTAGCCAAAGGACCTTCAGCTTCTTTTGGACCAACAATAGAAGCACATTCTAAAATAGAAGGGGGTGTTGTAAATTTGATAGTTTGTTTTCCTAATTTTTCCAATTTATTTAACTCCTTTCTGCTCTTTTGGAACATTGGGGACAGGTTAAATCGGTCAATTTTTGGAACATTAGGGACAGACCAAATTGTTCACATTTTAGTTTTTTAATATAGAATTGTTTATGTTTTAAATATTTTGATACATCTCCAACATTTCAATGTTCAAAATGTGAACAATTTGGTCTGTCCCTAATGTTCCAAAAATTGACCTGTCCCCATTAAACTAAAGTAACGTTCTGTGTATTAAATATTAAATAAATAATGCCAACTAATATAGAGGCTGAGATACCAAAAACTAAAACAGGTCCAGCGACAGTAAACATTTTTCCACCTACACCCATAACATAACCTTCTGATTTATATTCCATAGCAGGAGAGACAATAGAGTTGGAAAATCCTGTTATAGGAATTAAGGAACCAGCTCCGGCAAACTTACCAATTTTATTAAAAATGTTTAATCCAGTAAGAAAAGCAGATAAACCGATTAATAAAATGGAAACAATTGTCCCGGAAATTTGTGTATCAAATCCTCTTTCTTTGCAAATATTAAGTATAATCTGACCGATTGTACAAATGAATCCACCAACCCAAAATGCATTGAAACAATTCTTTACAATAGGGGAATTTGGTGATTTTTTATCAACATACTCTTGATATGCTTTTTTTGTCTCTGTTGGATTTTCCATGATATATAATTCCTTTCTTGATTAAGCATCTTTATTATCTTTTCTATTTAAATCGATAGAAAATGAAATATCTAAGTCAACAAAATATTCGGAAATTTTGTCACCACTAATGCTTGCTCTTTGCTCTAAAATTTTTACATCAGACAAATAATCAATTGTTTTAGAAGCTTCTGCAACTGCTTTGACAATTGCATCTTTCCAAGAAACAGTTGAATTGCCAGTAATGATTAAATGTTTTTTAATTTCCATAAAATTACCTCCAAATCTTTTAAAGCTATGATTTCCAAAAATATAAAAAAATATACAAAAATGGTAGAAAAAATATAAATAAAATTATATAATTTAGAAAAAATAAGAAAAGAAGGAAATCAAACAAATGGATAAGGTAAGAGAAATTGCGTTAAAAACAATTTATAAAATTGATAAAGAAGAAGCATATGCCAATATTGCTTTAGATGAGATGATAAAAGAGCATAGGAACGAATTAGATGAGCGAGATATTGGGTTTATATCAGAATTAACATATGGTGTCATTACATGGAAGTTAACATTAGACGAAATCATTAAAAAATATTCTCATTTAAAAATAAAAAAAATTTCTACATGGGTTTTGAACATATTGAGAATGGGAATTTATCAAATTGTATTTTTAGATAAAGTTCCAAAGTCAGCAAGTGTTAATGAAAGTGTGAACTTAGCCAAGCGATATGGACATAGAGGCAGTTCTAATTTTGTAAATGCTATATTAAGAAAAGTAGAGAAACGTGATTATGAAGAATTATGGAATATACAAGATGATGTTGAAAGGATTTCTAAAACCACATCTATGCCAGTTTGGATGGTAGAAGAATTACGAAAACAAAAAGATATAAAAGAAGTAGAACAAATTTGTAAAAATTCAAATATAAAACCAAAGGTAACCATCAGAATCAATACATTAAAAACCAGTAAGAAGGAATTAGAAAAGTTATTAGAAGATAGAAATATTCAATATGAAGAAGGCAAACTAGAGGATTTTTTCATGTTAGATAAGATAAAAAATATAGAAAAGTTAGACATATTTCAAAAAGGACTTTTTACGATTCAAGACGAAGGGGCTGGATTAATTGCTTATGCATTAGATGCGAAACCTCATGAAACCATATTAGATGCTTGTAGTAGCCCTGGAGGAAAAACTACCTATTTAGCAGAAATGATGAAAAACAAAGGAGAAATACAAGCATGGGATTTGCATGAACACAGAGTAAAACTAGTAGAAGAAAATGCAAAAAGATTAGGAATCAATATAATAAAAACCAAATGCCAAGATGCAAGTATATATAAAGAAGAATATAAAGAAATGTTTGATAAAATTCTTTTAGATGTACCATGTTCGGGAAGTGGTGCATTAAAAAGAAAGCCAGATATCAAATGGAAAAGAAAAAAAGAAGATATTACAGAATTGATACATATACAAAAAAAGATTTTAGAAACCTGTTCAAAATATTTAAAACAAAAAGGAGAAATACTATATGCGACATGTAGTATTTTTAGTGAGGAAAATGAAAAAATAATAGAAGAATTTTTGCAAGAAAATTCGAATTTTAAGCAGATAAAATTGTCGATACAAGAGTATATGGACTACATAGATGAAATGGGAAATATACAATTATATCAAGGAATAGAAAATGATGGATTTTTTATTAGTAAGTTATATAAAAAATAAATATTACAATTACATTACACTTGGATTACAATTGTATTAAAGATATTGATTTTTAAACCAGAAATGGTAGAATAAATTAGGATAAATTAGGAAATTTGTTAAAGATTGTTGGAAAATAGAAATTATTCAAGTATCAAAATTTGTTAAGTGCAAAAAATATAGATAAATAAAATAGAAAAAGGAGCAAAAGATGGCTAACTGTTTAGGATTGTATGTAGAGAACAATATAATTAAATATGCGAAAGTTTCAAAAGAACATGAAAAAATAAAAGTAGAAGCTTTTGGAGTAAAGTTTTATGATAATTTAGAAAAAGCAATAGACCAAATTGTAGAAGAAACATATAGTTATAAAACGCCAATAAGTATTAATTTGTCAGAAGAAGTATACAATTATTTTAATATGTTTGCAATGTTAAGTAATAAAGATTTATCAAAGGCAATTAAAACAGAATTTGAAATGTATTGTACTGACCAAGGATATAATTCAAATGTTTTTGAAACACGATATGTGGCTTCAGAAAATCCATCAGATAAAGAAAAATTAAAAATTATTCATATTGCAGCCAATAAGATAGAATTAACAAAAAAACTTCAAGTGTTAGAAAAATATAAATTATCTAATATTATGCCAATTTCTATGACAATTGCTAATTTAATAGAAACAAAGCCAAAAGAAAATTGTATCATTGTAAATATGGAAGAAAATACAACAGTAACAACTATACTAAATGAAAATATATATAATATCCATGTGTTTGAGGAAGGAAGCCAAGAGTTTTTAAGAAAAATTAACTTAAAAGAAAATTCTTTGGCAAAATCTTATGAAATTTGTAAAAATACCACAATCTATACATCAGAAGGTAAAGAACTTCAAGAAAATGAAATTGGTTATTTAGAAGATATTATGCCAACACTATATACCATTGTTGGAAATGTAAGAAAAATCATCAATGAAAGTGAAGAAAAAATAGACAAGGTATATTTAACAGGTACAGCAACGTTAATTAATAATTTGGATTTATATTTCCAAGAATATTTAAGTGAAATCAATTGTGAAATATTAAAACCCTATTTTATTAGTGCAACAAAGGATATTAGTGTACAAGATTATATAGAAGTGAATTCAGCAATATCACTAGCATTATCCGGATTAGGACAAGGGGTACAAGGAATCAACTTTAAGAAGCAGAACTTTAATGATAAGATCCCAGATTGGTTAAAAATAGAAGTAAGCCCAGGAAAAGAAAAGAAAGGTAAATTAGCAACATCAGGATGGTTTACAAATGACTTAAAAGAAAAATTAGATAAAACAGAGATTAGTTTATTAAGAACAGCAGGCGGATTAGGTATTTTACTGATTGTATATACTTGTTTTTCAATATTACTAAATAACCAAATGGATAAGAAAGAACAACAAGCGCAAGAATCTATACGTAGTACGACAGCACAAATTCAACGTGTAGAAAGTGATAAAACAAAAATAGAATCAAGAACGAATGATTATACGGAAATGATACAAAATTTACAAGATTTAAATGACAGAATTACAGATGCAAGTAAAACAAGAGATGCCATACCAAATTTATTGGATCGAATTATGTTTATTATACCAGAGAATGTACAATTAACATCCATAAAAAATACAACAGGAACACATATTGTAATTCAAGCACAATCAAACAAATATGAACAATTAGGTATGTTCAAAGCAAAACTAGATACAGAAATGTATTTGACAAATGTCATTTCTACTTCAGGGCAACAAGAAAACAATGTTATTAAAGTAACGATAGAAGGAGATTTACCATGAAAAAATTACTAATACTAATATTGATTGCACTTGTATTAACATTAACAATTTTTACAATTGTAAAAGGATTAGAAATTGGTAGCTTTCAAATATTAGGAATCAAACAAATACAAGACAAAAATGCAGAACTAGAAGATAGTGTAACACAGGCTACTAAATTAGCTAGTTCTAATTTTCCAAGTACAGTCAGTGAATTAAATGCTAGTATGAATAATTTACAAAAACAAAAAACAGCATATGAAGACATGGTAGCAGTTAGTGAAACTGATGATGTTGAAACAGCTAGTCAATTATCAAATTATAATTTGGATTTCTTATGGACGCAAATTGGTACACATGCAACTAGTGAAGGTGTTAACATAGATATGGCATTGACACAAGGTGCAGGGGGACAAAATGTTTATAATATTAATTTTACAGCAGTAGGAAGTTATGTAGGAATATCTGAATTTATACGAGATATAGAAGATGATTCTGATTTGGCATTTAAAATAGAAGAATTTTCTATGTCAGCAGGGGAATCTACTTCACAGTTAAGAGCTACATTTGTTTGTAAAAACATACCAATAGAAGGAATTTCTTCAATAGATACACAAACACAAAATAATTCACAAAACACAACAAATACAACAAATACAACGAATACAACCAATACAGCTAACACGACAAATACAACAAATGCAACTAATACAGCAAATACAACAACTGAATAAAGGAGGCTAAAATGGCTAAAAAAGTAATAAAAGAAATCATTATTATGCTATTATTGTGTCTGGCAATCATCTTAGTATTAGGAGTTTTATTATATGAATATGTACCAAGTAATAAGATTATACCAGAAGAAGTGTCATATACAACACCACAAGAAGTGCAAGAAGAATTAAGCAAGAGTGAAGATGTTGAAAATGACCAAGTAATTTTGACATATAGTATTGATGCAACAGATTTAAATAATTATGAAAGAATCAACAGTTATGTTCCTGGAAAGACAAATCCATTTTCATCTTATGATACATCATCAACAAGTGGAAATGGTAGCAGTTCAAATGGATCTAATAATCAATCAAATAATTCTAACAATTCAAATAATACTAGCAATTCAGAAGAAACAGATGATAATACAAATACAGGATATTTCCCAAATAAAGGGACAAAATAATTAATAAGTTATTAATGTTATGTTTTTTAAACATAAAAACATAAATAAAATATATATATTTATTTCAAAAGAAAAGGAGGATAAACAATGAGAAACCAAAGAGGTATTACTTTAATCGCATTAGTTATCACAATTATTGTTTTATTAATTTTAGCAGGAGTGTCAATTGCAATGCTTACAGGTGACAATGGAATTTTAACAAAAGCAACACAAAGTAGCGAAGATACTCAAAAAGCAGAAATTTCAGAAAAGGTAAATATGGCTATTCAAGCAGCATATGCAGATGCAGTTCTTGAAAATACAGCTGACCCAGACTTAACAGTTGATGATATAGCAACTCAATATAAAGCTGATAATCCAAGCGCTACTGCAACAGCAAGTGGTACAACACTTTCAATTACAGAAGATAGTAAAACATATAGTGTAACTTTAGAAGCAAAAAATAATTCTTATGTAACAAGTGCAGATAACGTTACAATTCAATAAAAAAGAAAAAATAAGAGAAAGGAAATTTGATTATGAAAAAACAAAATGGTATTACATTAATCGCTTTAGTTATTACAATTATCGTATTGCTAATTTTGGCAGGGGTATCAATTGCAATGCTTACAGGGGATAATGGAATTTTAACAAAAGCAAGAAATGCAACTTCAGCAACAGACTTAGCAGAAGCCTTAGAAAGAGTAAATTTGGAATTAAATGCACAACTTGCCAACGCAATGTCTGGATCAGCATTTGATGCTCAAGCAGATATCCAAGCAAACGTAAGCACAATGCCAGATGGCTACACAGCAACAGCTACTGTAACAAGTTCTGATTCTTATAGTACATCAAATACAGTGACAATTAAACTTGCAGGACCAGAAGGTGTAACAATAACCCCAGCAGCTGGCGGAACAGTAAAATATGACAGTACAGATAAAGTTTGGGAAGTAACACCAGTTGAAGGTTCAGTTAATGAATAAAAAGTGTTTTACAAAAAGCCATACGCACACTAAAGTGTGTATGGCTTAATTAATAAAAATGAAGCTAAAAAATAGTTTTAATTCACGCAAAATAGAAGGAGAAAAAATGGATATACTACTATATATAATCATATTCATAATGGGAACGGTATTTGGTAGTTTCTTTACATTAGCAATATATAGAATACCTAAAAATCAAGATATAACACATACACATTCATATTGTCCTAATTGTAATCATAAATTGGGATTTTTAGACTTGATTCCTGTATTTAGTTATATTTTTTTACTAGGAAAATGCAGATACTGTAAACAAAAAATAAGACCAAGATATTTTATTATAGAAATATTGTCAGGTATCACATTTGTACTAGTAGCATATTTGATGAATATACATGTGGATAATTTAAAACTAATGATTTTAGCAGAAGGTGCATTTATGGCACTTTATTTGTGTTTCATTTTTATAATGGCCGGAATTGACTTAGAAAATAGAAAAATTGATAAAATGATTTCTATGTATGGAATTATCTTATCTATCGCATATATCATATATCTATGTGTAATAGAAAATGCTAGTATATATAGATATATCATATATTTATTATTCTATATATTTATTTTGATTTTAGATTCTGTAACGCTAAAAAAGTATGCAAAAAATAGCTATGTAAATGGTATTATAATGGCAGCAATCACGATGAGTATATTTACAGGAGAATATGTCATGATCAATACAATTATTATGACTTCGCTTGCTGTTTCATTTAATTTATTATTACATAAAATCCAAAATATAAAAAAAAGAGTAAGAAGAGAAAAAAAGGAATATGGTAAAAACATAAATTATGGATTTTATTTAGGAATTGCCAATGTTTTTAATGTTATATTTGCATTAGCTTGTTATCAATTTTTAATTTAGCAAAATAAAGAAGGGAAAATTTATGGATAGAAAAAGTGAAAAAGGAATTACAACCATTGATGTTACGGTAGCAGTTATACTAATTACCATATTTGTAGCAATTATTACAACTCTGATGTATTATGTGAATACAAACCAAAAAGAGATAGAAAGAAAATCTGAGGCAACAAATTATGCGATAAATGAAATAGAAGCAATCAAACAACAAGATTTCGAAACATTACAAGATACAGATGAAACTGCAAATGATTATGAAAATATAGTAGATAGTACAGGTCATGCAACAGGATATGCTAAAAAAGTTACGATTATAGATTATTCCAATTTACCGGAAAATCAAGGAAATACAGCTATTGTGTCTGGATTGGTAAAAAAGGTAACGGTACAAGTATCTTATAAAGATGCAGGTTTGACACAAACGATTGAATTATCTACTGTCATAACTAAAAAATAATGATAACAAAGGTTGAAAGATATTGTGCTTAGTGAAAGGAATGAGATTAATGATGAAAACACAAAAAGGTGTAACATTAATATCTGTAACAATATATGTAATTGTTATGTTGATAGTTGTTTCTGTTATAACAGTTTTAACTTCGTATTTTTATACAAATGTAGATGTGAGTTCTACAAGTCAAGATTTAAATCAGCAATATACTCGATTTAATACATATTTTGTAGAAGAGACTAATAAAAGAGAAAATAAATTAGTAGAAATCAATGAAATAAAAGATAATAACGGAAATGTACAACAAAAATGTATTATATTTACGAGTGGAAACCAATACACATATATACCAGAAAATAAAGCAATATACATGAACAAAGTAAAAATAGCACAAAATATTACAGATTGTTTGATGACAACTGAAGAGAATAATGACAAGACTACTATCAGTGTTACGATAAAGGGAGAAAATTTTGAGAGAACTACGAAATATACTTTAGCAGGATAAATTGCGAAAGAGGTGTTTTAAAATGGAATTTAAGAAAAGACAACCAATAGGTGTAGAATTAGTAAAAAGAGGAATCATAGATGAAGAAGACATCGAAAGAGCATTAGAATATCAAAAAAATCATCCAAATACAAAAATAGGTGATTGTTTATATGAGTTAGAAATATGCGATCCATATATATTAATCACAACAATAGGAGAAATTTTAGGTGAAAAAGGTATGCTTTTGAGTAAAAACATTATAAAGATTAATGTTGAAGACTATATTTCTTTAGACATTGCTAAGAAAAATAAGGCAATTCCATTTGAAATAGAAAATGGTAAAATCAAAGTATGCTTTGCCAATACAGTTAATAGAAGAAGTGTAGAAACCATAAGATTGTTACTACTAAATAAAGGACTTATTATGGATGCCTATATTACTTTTGAAAAAGACATTATGAAAGTGTTAAAATCATTAGAAGGAAAGGCAAATACAGACATTAATGAGACTGGAATTACTACAATTAATTTAGTAGATAGTATTATTAAAACAGGTATTGAAAAAAGAGCAAGTGATATTCATATAGAGCCAATGGCAACGACTGTCCGTGTTAGATATAGAATTGATGGTGAATTATTTACAGCAGCAAACCTTGATAAAGAAAAACAACAGCAAATTATTGGAAGACTAAAAGCTATTTCAAATATGCACCAAGAGAAACAAGAATCACAAGATGGTAGAATATTACTTTATGAGGACTACAATATTCGTGTGTCTTCACAGCCAAATGTGTATGGAGAAAAATTTGTTTTAAGATTATTGAAGAAAAATGCAAATATTAAAAATATATTTGATTTAGGATTTTATGGCGAAGAAGAAGAATTTAAAAAAAGTGTAAACAAAAAAAATAGTATAACAATTATAGCAGCCCCAACAGGAGAAGGAAAAACAACTTCTTTGTATAGTATCATTGATTATTTGAATAAACCAGAAATTAATATTACAACGATTGAAGATCCTGTAGAAATCAGAATACCAGGATTAAACCAAATAGAAATTAATAATAAGACCAGTTTTGCAGGTGCATTAAGAACCGTATTAAGACAAGACCCAGATATTATTTTAGTAGGAGAAATTAGAGACAGAGAAACAGCTGAAATAGCAGTACAAGCAGGACAAACAGGGCATTATGTATTATCAACCATTCATACAATTGATAGTATAGAAGTTATTAACAGATTAAGAAAAATAGGTGTATCTGATTATGATATTGCAAGTACTCTGGCAACAGCCATTTCTCAAAGATTAGTAAGAAGAATTTGTCCAAAATGTAAACGTGAAAGAGAATTTACGAAAGAAGAAAAAGATATCATAACAAGCATATTAGAAAAATATGGTGAAAAAGTAGATTTTAAAGATATAAAAACATATGATTCACTTGGCTGTGAGTACTGTAATGGTTCTGGTTTTTATGACAGAATCGGTGTTTTTGAAATTTTAGATATTACAGATGAGTTAAAAGAATTAATTGTTTCGGGAGCATCTAGTATGGAAATAAGGAACAAAGCATTAGAACAAAGTTATCAACCATTAATTGTCGATGGCATTAAAAAGGTGCTAAAAGGAGAAACAACCATAGAAGAATTAAATAAAAAGTTATTATTTTTCTAATAAACAATTGCCAAGGAGGAAAAGAAAATGAATATAGATAAAATTCTAGATATTGCAATGGAAAAAGATGCATCAGATGTTCATATGATATGTGGAAATAAGCCAATTCTTAGAATTACTAGAGATTTAGTAGAAATAGAAGAGATGAAAGAATTGACAGAAGAAGATATGGTAGAAGTATATGATTATTTAGTAAAAGGAAATGTAGATAAAGATGAGGTATATCATTCGACAAAAAAATTGGACTTGTCATATGAATATAAAGACATCCGTTTAAGGGTCAATATTTCATCATCAGATGAAATTCCTACATGCACATTAAGACTAATAAAAAATGAACTGCCACCCTATGAATCTTTAGGAATTCCAGATGTGGTAAGAAGAATGACATATCAACCACAAGGGCTAATATTGGTTACAGGAAAGACCAATTCGGGTAAAAGTACAACATTAAATTCTATGATTGATTATATTAATGAAAATCAAAATAAAAAAATATTAACATTAGAAAACCCAATTGAATATAAACATCATTCTAAAAAATCATTAATTGTTCAAAAAGAAGTTGGAAAAGGAAGAGATGCCCTAACATTTAGTGATGGTGTAAAAAACTCTTTAAGAGAGGACTGCGATATTCTAGTGATTGGAGAGATTAGAGATAGAACAACCATGGAAGCAGCAATTGAAATGGCAGAATCAGGACATTTGGTTGTAGGAACTTTACACACAAAATCATGTGCAGAAACAATTGATAGAATGATAAACTTTTATGAAGTAAGAGATCAAGCAAGTATAAAATATCTTTTATCAGCACTATTAAAATTAGTTGTGTCACAGAGACTATTAAAAGGAACGGATGGAAGTTTGGTTTTAGTACCAGAAGTTATGGTAGTCGATAATATAGTAGCAGGAATTATCAGAAAAGAAAAATTAAGTGTATCAGAAATAGAAGATGCCATACAAAGTAATTTAGAAAAGGGAAGTATTGGACTTATTAATTCATTAGCAGAACTTTTTGTAGAGGATAGAATTACACTAGAACAAGCTAAATCTCAAATTGAAGAGAAAAATCAAGAAATTTTAAATAGAACAATTATGCAATTAAGAATAAAAAAAGGCACAAAAAACAATTAAAGGAGGTAAAACATGCCAACTTATATATATAGGGCAATGACTGAAACAGGATTAATTGTTAGGAATAAAATCGAATCACCTAGTAGACAAAACCTACTAAAAACATTAAAGGGAAATGGACTATTGCCAATAGACGTTCAGCAAATTCGATATGTAGGAAAACAACCAAAAAAAGCAAAGAAAAATATAACCAATATTGAAGAGATTATGAAAAATATAAATACCACAAATATTGGAAAAAGTAAACCAAAACAATTATCGACTAAAGAAAAAATTAATCTATACTTTGCTAAAACAGAAAAGATCACAAATAGAGATATTATTATATTCACTCAAAACTTTTATCTACTAAAAAAGGCAAATTTTAATAATATTCATGCATTAGATACCATTATTCAAAGTACGGAAAATGTATCTTTTAAAGGGATATTAGAAGATATATTAGCAGGTGTTGAAGCTGGTGAAAATATGTATTCAACAATGGAATACTATTCAAATATATTTCCATATATCTACATCAATATGATAAAAGTAGGAGAACTTTCTGGTTCATTAACCAATTCTTTAGAACAAGCAGTAAAATATTTGGAAGAATCAGATTCTTTAACTAGAAAGTTAAAATCTATCTTAATACCAAACATTGTACAATTTATATTATTATTGGTAATGTTATTTGTAGGAACAATGGTTGCAATTCCTACAATTCAAGGAATATTCGATGAGATGGGAACAGAAGAAGAATTACCAGCAGTTACTTTATGGTTCGCAGATGTAGTAGATGGCATAATTGCGTATTGGTATATACCAGTCATGATTCTGGTAGTGATTGCGGCAGGGATTTTATTTTATATTAACACACCAAAAGGTAAATATAATTTCCATTATTTTAAATATAAAATGCCAATATTTGGAGAATTGATTTTTGCTTTAGACTTTTCAAGATTTTTAAAGGCGATGTTATTAAATTTAAGAAATGGAATGAGAATACAGGATTCTATTGAAGTTAGTAAAAACGTTATAAAAAATTACGTAATGCTATCTATGATAGAAACATCAATTAATAACATGCTTACTGGATCATCATGGATAGAACCATTTGAAGAATCTGGTTTGGCTAAACCAATGATAACAGAAATGTTAAAAATAGGTATGCAAACAGACTTAGCAGAAATGATGGAAAAATTGGTGGAATATATGCAAATCGATATAGATAATATTATGCAAAAAATAATGAAAGTACTACCACAAGTAGTTTATGCAATTGTTGGAGTGGTGTTAATCTTCTTCGTATTAGTTGTACTAGTGCCATGTATTCAAGTATATATGGGAAATTTCTTATTCTCAGCATATGGTGTTTAAAAAGGGAATTTGGGGACAGACTCATTTTCCCCTTTTTTGTTTCCTATATCACAAAAAATAACGTTGCACAGTAAAAACTGGTTACCATTCAGAGTTTCCCATCTGAGGGGATTTATATGGTATGGTTTTATAAGCGTTCTCGGCTACCCTCCAAGTTTCGTTTAAGAAATTCTAATATCTAAATCGTAACGATACCCGGAAACAGGACCCTTTACGACTTATATATAAGAATTTCTAAAACGATTCCGGTCGCATTCGAACGCTTATAAAACCATACCATATAAATCCCCTCAGATGGGAAACTCTGAATGGTAACCAGTTTTTATGAAATATTATATAAATTTTTAATAATATGATGAAATTTTAGAAACCATATGATATAATCAAAAAGAAAAGTACACGATTCAAGAAAGTGGTGAGCCTAAAATGAAAATAGGAATTGATTTAGGTGGTAGTCATATTGCCATAGGTGTAGTAGATAACAAAGGAAAAATACTAGAAAAAGTAGAAAAACGAATTACCAAAGCAGAAAAAAACACCATCAAAAAAGTAATAGAAGAATATATTATTGAAAAAACAGCAAATTTTTTAGAACAATATAAAATCACAGAAATGGGAATTGCTATACCGGGAACAGTAGAAAATGAAAAGGTTACAAAATCTGTTAACTTAGGATTAAAAAATTATGAGATTGTGAAAAATTTACAAGAAAACATATCATTGCCAATAACCATTCGAAATGATGCAAAATGTGCAGCACTTGCTGAAAACACATATGGATCATTAAAATCTTATGATAGAAGTATATTTTTAACTTTAGGAACAGGAATTGGAGGAGCCGTTATCATTAAAGACCAATTATTAGATACAGGTAGTTTGCCGGGATGTGAATTTGGGCATATGATGATAGAAAAAAATGGAAGAATTTGCAATTGTGGAAAAAAAGGCTGTTGGGAAACATATGCTTCTATGAAGGCTTTTAAGGATCATTTAAGAGAAATTTTAAATTTAGATGAAAAAACAAGTGGAAAAGAATTGTTACAAATATTAAGAAAAATGGATAAAGAGAACCCCAAATATGCTAAAACAAATCAATTAATAGAGCAATATGTAGAATTTTTAAGTATAGGAATATCGAATTTGATAAATATTTTTGAACCAGAAGCCATTGGAATTGGTGGAAGTTTTGTATTTTATGAAGAGATCTTTTTAGAAAAACTAAAAACAAAATTGTTGAAGGATAACGTATTGTTTAATGAAAGAAAAGAAATGAATATTCAAACTGCTATATTAGACAATGATGCAGGCATTATTGGAGCAACTTTATAAGGTATATGGAAAATATCATATCTATCATCACTAGATGTTAAATGCAATAAAATAAAAGAGAATGAAGGGAGAATTTTTTATGAAAGAAGAAAAAAAAGCCACTAGACAAAGTTATGGAGAAATATTAGAAACGTTAGGAGAAAAAAATGAAAAAATTGTTGTATTAGATGCAGACTTGTCAGCAGCAACGAAAACAAGTATTTTTGCAAAAAAAATTCCAGACAGATTTTTCGATATGGGAATTGCAGAAGCAAATATGATGGGAGTAGCTGCTGGAATGGCATCATGTGGAAAAATTCCATTTGTAAGTACATTTGCAGCTTTTGCAGCAGGACGTGCCTATGACCAAATACGTTCAAGTATTTGTTATCCAAATCTAAATGTGAAAATATGTGCAACACATTGTGGAATTACCGTAGGAGAAGATGGAGCAACACATCAAATGCTAGAAGATTTAGCTTTGATGAGAGCTTTACCTAATATGACAGTGATATCCCCATCTGATGATGTACAAACAAAATGGTTAATAGAAGAAATTTCTAAAGTAGATGGACCAGTATATGTAAGATTGGCAAGATTGGCAACACCAGTGATTTATGAGGAAACACAAAAATTTGAAATAGGAAAAGCTATACAAATAGGAGAAGGAACAGATGCCACTGTTTTTGCAACAGGTGTGGTTGTACCAGAGGCTATAAAAGCAAAAGAAATTTTAGAAAAAGAAGGGATTCATATCCGTGTTGTAGATGTACATACAATTAAACCAATTGATAAAGAAATGATTATAAAATCAGCAAAGGAAACGAAAAAACTGATATCTATAGAAGACCATAGTATCATTGGTGGATTGGGAAGTGCCATTGCAGAAGTTTTAACAGAGGAATATCCTTGTAAATTGCTTAGAATGGGAATGAAAGATGTGTTTGGAAAATCTGGAAATGCAGTTGAATTATTAAAATATTTTGGGTTGACGAGTGAAGAAATCATCAAGGTTATCAAAAATAAAGATTTGTAAATTTTGTGTGAATTTTTCAAAATAAAGAAAAAGGAAGAAAAACAATAGAAAAGGTAAAAAAACCAACATTTTCTATTGTTTTTTTATATAATACCTATTGCAAATTTTGTTCTTTATTGTTATGATTAGAGAGAATAAATGATATAATAGAATATTATGCAAAAAACATATAAGGAGAGCAAAAGATGATTGAATTTAGAAATGTCACAAAGACATATAGTACAGGAACAAAAGCAGTAAAAAACGCAAATTTTAGAATAGAAAAAGGAGAATTTGCTTTTTTAGTTGGCTCTTCAGGAAGTGGAAAATCAACACTAATCAAATTGATATTAAAAGAAGAAGAACCAACATCAGGCAATATTATTATCAATGGAAAAGATACAACATTTTTAAAACCAAGTAGAATTCCATATTTAAGAAGAAGTATGGGGGTTGTATTTCAAGATTTCAGACTATTACCAGACAAAACCGTATATGACAATGTAGCTTATGCCATGTATATTGTAAGAGCGACACCAAGACATATTAGGAGACAAGTTCCAATGGTGCTTTCATTAGTAGGATTAAGCGGAAAAGCAAAAATGTATCCAAACGAATTATCTGGAGGAGAACAACAAAGAGTGGCTTTAGCAAGAGCATTAGTCAACAATCCATCTATGTTAATTGCAGACGAGCCAACAGGAAACTTGGACCCAGACACAGCATGGGATATTATGACATTATTAAATGACATCAATATGAGAGGAACAACAGTAGTTGTAGCAACACATGCGAAAGACATTGTAGACAAAATGAAAAAAAGAGTGATTCATGTTAGAAAAGGTGAAATTATAAAAGACGATAAAAAAGGTGGGTATGAACTGTGAAATATAATATATTAGGATATTTAATCGGAGAAGGATTTAGCAATGTATTTAAAAATAAAAAATCTACTGGTGCTTCACTTATGATTATGTGTGCAACCATGATTATATTTGGTGTATTTCTAATATTAGGAGAAAATATTAATCATTTTGTACGAGAAGTAGAAGATGCACAAGGAATACAAGTATTTGCAACGAGAGAAGCAACAACAGAACAAGTGCAAAAACTAGGTGAAGACATAAAAAAAATAAATGGTGTCAACACAACACAATATGTATCAAAAGAAACAGCATTAGATCAAATGAAAGAAAAATTTTCAGAGCATGAAGAATTTTTAGAAGGATACGAAGGAGAAAATAATATATTTAGTGATTCTTATATTGTTACATTAACAGATTTAAATTTATTAGAACAAGTACAAAAAGAAATAGCAACATTGGAAAATGTAAAAGAAATCACGAGCTCAAATGAAACCGTATCCACATTAATTGATTTAGCAAATGGAATTAAGATTGTAACAGGCGTGATTTTAGTATTACTAATTATCATATCTGTATTTATTATTGCTAACACAATTAAATTAACTGTACATGCCAGAAGAAAAGAAATATCTATCATGAAATATGTTGGTGCGACAAATGGATTTATCAGATGGCCTTTTATTGTAGAAGGTATGATTATTGGAATGATATCAAGTGGTATCTCTATTTTACTAGTTGCAGTGGCATATAACTTTATTGCAGAACAAATGGTAAATTCACAATTCATGAAAATGGTAGGCGTTAGTTTAGTAGGATTTTCAGACATGTTTAGTTCAATCATATTTGTATATATGTTATTAGGAATAGGAATAGGTGCCATAGGTAGTATCATTTCTATGAGAAAATATTTAAAAGTATAAAGGAGTAGAGCATGCGTAAATTTTTATGTATTGTTTTAGCTTTTATCATCATTTGTACATATATAACTGTTGTATATGCAGACGATAATAACTTAACAAACTTGCAAAATCAGCAACAAGATTTACAAAACCAACTTGACGAATCAAATAATGAATTAGAAGAAGTACAAAGTCAATTGTCAGAAAATTTGCAACAAATTGAAAAACTAGACGAAAAAATACAACAATCAGAAGATAAAATAACAAAATTAAATGAAGAAGTGACACAATTACAAACAGAAATTTCAGATATTGAAGCAAAATTAGAAGTAGCAGAAAAAAATTATGAAACACAAAAACAAATTATGGAAAAAAGACTTGTCGCAATATATGAAGCAGGAGAAACAAAATATATTGATGTTCTTTTAAAATCAAATAATATTTCTGATTTTCTATCAAGTTATTATTTGATTACAGAAATTACCTCAATGGATCAAAGTTTGTTGAATGAAGTAGAAACCCAAAAAAAAGAAATTGAATCAGCAAAACAGAAGTTGCAAAAAAATAGAACATCTTTAGCAACAGCTTTAAAAACACAGACACAAACTTCAACAGTATTGCAGAACACAAAAACATTAAGAGAAAACTATATAACAAGATTATCAGATGAAGAAAAGGCAAAACAAGCCAAAATAGATGAAATCACTGCACAATATAAAGCAGTTAATAATCAAATATTAGAACTTGCTAAGCAAGGATTAGATACCGTATATATAGGAGGCGTGCTTGCTTGGCCAGTACCGGGATATACCAAAATTACCTCAAATTATGGAATGAGGGTACATCCTATCACAGGACAGTATAAATTACATACAGGAGTAGATATCAGTGCACCAATTGGTGCAAACTTTGTAGCAGCTAATGACGGAATTGTCACAAAAGCAGAATATAATACAGCATATGGAAACATGGTAATCATAGATCATGGGGGAGGAATCTCAACACTATATGCACATGGTTCAGAAATTTTAGTAACTGTTGGACAAACAGTAAAACGAAATGATGCTATTTTAAAAGTTGGTTCTACAGGATATTCAACAGGTCCACATGCCCATTTTGAAGTAAGAATGAATGGTGTGGTCACAAATCCGATAGAATATATAACCAATGGTGTCATTCCAGAATCACAAAATGAGAAAGAAAACACAACAGAAACGCAAAACACAACACAATAAGACAACATTTGATGTTATAAGAAATACTTTGAGACGGTTCATTTATAACACAAAGTAAAAATAACAAAATAAAGTATGCAATTTTTCTTATAACATAAAAAATACAAAGTGTTAGACAAAAATAGAATAAAAAGGAGAGAAACAAAATGAAAAAAATTGGTCTCAAAATCTGTGGGATAGGATTAGTCGTAAGTATTTTATTGCAATATCATGTAGTAGTGGCAGTAACAAAATCAGAATTAAATGCAAGTAGTAATGAAACAGATAAGAAAATCGAGGAAGCTAAAGAAGAGCTAGAAAATATTCAGTCTGAAAAATCAGAAACATTACAACAAGTAGAGGATTTAATTACACAAATTTCATCATATCAATCAGAGATTGATTCATTAGATACAAAAATATCAGATATGAATTCCCAAATAGAAGAGGCTCAAAGCAAAATAGAGCAAAAACAAGAAGATTATGATAAACAACAAGAATTATTAGAAAAAAGATTAGTAGCAACTTATGAAGCAGGTGAAACTTCTTATTTAGATGTATTGCTTTCTTCAGAAAGTATAACAGATTTAATCTCAAATTATTATTTAATATCTGAAATTACAGAAAATGATATGAAGTTGATGGATTCAATTAAACAAGAACAAGAAGAAATAGAAAAGGCAAAACAGACTTTGGAGACAAGCAAACAAGAATTGGATAGTATGAAAGCACAAAAACAACAAAAAGCAACAGAATTGAAAAATGCAAAAAATCAAAAAGATAGTTATGTAGCACAATTAAATGAAGAAGAAAAAAATACACAGGCAGAATTAGAACAATTTGAACAAGACAAAAGAGATATACAAGCACAATTAGCAGAAATAGCCAGAAAGGAAAGTGCTAATGCAGGAAATTCAAATGTTTCAAATATTACCAATAATCCAAGTGCTAGTGGATACATAAGACCAATTGTGGGATATAGTATTACAACTGGCTGGATGGGATATAGTGGACATACAGGTGTGGACTTTAGTGGGGCTGGAATTTCTGGAAAGCCAGTGTTAGCAGCAAAAGCAGGAACAGTCGTAACATCAATTGCATTGAAATATCCTAATGGTAATTATAGAAGTTATGGAGAATATATTGTCATTAATCACCATGACGGAACAATGACCCTATATGCACATGGAGCACCGGGATCAAGATTAGTAAGAGAAGGACAATCTGTTAGTCAAGGTCAGCAAATTATGAGTGTAGGAACAACAGGAAATTCAACAGGTTACCATTTACATTTTGAAGTAAGAGTAAATGGTGTGCCAGTTAATCCAACACCATATCTACCATAATTAGAATATACAAGATGAAAAAAGAAGGAGGAACTTATGAAAAAAGTATGGTATAAAATACTTGGAGGATTCGTCATTATTATATGTTTATTACAATATAATATGATTGTATATGCAAATGAAATAACGGATTTAGAGAAGGAACAATTAAATAATCAAAAAAAGATAGATGAAACAAAAGAACAAAAAGACCAAGTTTCTCAAGAAAAGACAGATGTGCAAAAACAGGTAGATGAATTAAATAATCAAATATCAGAATATGAAGGACAAATAGCAGATTTAGATTATAAAATAAGTGATTTGAATACACAAATAACAGATGCACAAAATAAAATCAATGAAAAACAAACAAGTTATGATAAACAGCAGGAATTATTAGAAAAAAGATTAGTAGCAACTTACGAAGCAGGAGAAACATCTTTTTTAGATGTATTACTTTCTTCAGAAAATATAATAGATTTAATTTCTAACTATTATTATGTGTCTCAAATCGCTGAAGCAGATATTAGTTTAATGGAAAAACTAGAAAATGAAAAGAAGGAAATTGAAGAGGCAAAGACAACATTAGAAAATAATAAAAAAGAATTAGATAATTCTAAAGTAGAAAAAGAAAGTAAATCTGTACAGTTGCAAACAGCAAAAAATGAGAAAAGTAAATATGTATCACAATTGTCACAAGAAGAGCAAGATTTACAAAAAGAAATAGACGAATTGACAAGAGATAACCAACAAATATTGAATGATATAAAAATAGCACAAGAAAGATATAAAAAGCAATTAGAAGAATTAGCAAACCAAAAGCCAGCAACAGGAGGATCATCATCAAATAGTTCTAGTGGTTCTGGAACTTCAGCAGGAGGCGCAACTAGTGGAACTTCAAATGCAGGTGGATTTATAAGACCTGTCAATGGAGGAACGGTTACATGTAATGGACGTTATTCAAGTGGTAAATTTCATGGAGCAATTGATTATGGGGTAAGTATAGGAACACCAGTGTATGCAGCAGCTGATGGGGTGGTATTAACAACAAAAAGTATTACAACAAGTTATGGAACATATGTGGTTATTCAACATGCCAACGGTTTACAGACTTGGTATGCACACGGTACACCCGGTTCAATTTGTGTATCGCCGGGACAAAGTGTAAAACAAGGTCAGATGATTATGAAAAGTGGAAATTCGGGAAACTCATCTGGAGCACATTTACATTTTGAAGTAAGAAAAGCACCGTATACATATAGTTATAGTGCTACGCAATATGGAGATGACTGTAGAGTGGATCCTAATTTGTATTTTTAAATATAAATATTATCAAAAAGAGGGATTGAGGAATATTCCTTAAATCCTTCTTTTTGGAATTTGTAGTTGGATTGTGAAATATAATAGATAAAAGAACATGAAACGAAAGGAAGGAACATAATGGAAGAGAGAAAAAAATATAAAGTGTATAGAACAATTATGCTAATTGTTCTAGTTGCATTTATAACATTTATATTAACATCAGTAGGATTTTATCAATACTTTGTAAAAGGAGATAGTTTGAACAAATATTTAGCACTCATGACATCTGATGAAAGTCAAGATATTTCGCAAACACTAGACACATATCATTCGCTAATCGAAAAATACTATTTAGGAGAAATAGATGAAGAAGGACTAAAAGAAGGTGCAATAAAAGGATATATAGAAGGTCTAAATGATCCATATACAGAATATATTTCTAAAGAAGATATGGAAGATTATTTAGAAGATACAATGGGAAACTTTGTAGGAATTGGCATATACATGGTACAAGATACAGATTCCAATAGAATTATGGTATTGGCTCCTATTAAAAATAGTCCAGCAGAAAAAGCAGGAATACAACCGGGAGATCTTATTTTATCTGTTAATGAAGAAGAATGTACAGCAGAAGATATGACAGTGATTTCAACCAAAATAAAAGGGGAAGAGGGAACAACTGTTAAATTACAAATTTTAAGAGGGGAACAAACACTTGATTTTGAAATAAAAAGAGAAAATGTTATTGTAAACCCTGTAGAAGGAGAAGTTTTAGAAAATCATATTGGCTATATAGAATTTTCATCTTTTGATGAGAATACAGCAGAGGAATTTAAAACAAAATTTGAAGAATTGCAAACACAAGGAATTACTTCATTGATTATTGATTTAAGAAATAATGGAGGCGGAATTGTTGATGAAGCATTACAAATAGCAGGATATATTGCAGACAAAGATTCTGTACTTTTATATGAAGTGGATAAAGATAATCATGAAACTGTAGAAAAAAACAAAAATAATCCAATCATTCATATGCCAGTAATCATATTAACAAATGAAAATACAGCAAGTTCTTCTGAAATATTAGCAGGAGCATTAAAAGATTTAGGAAAAGCAAAAACTGTAGGTACAACAACTTATGGAAAAGGTGTTATTCAACAAATATTGACACTTCCAGATGGTAGTGGGCTAAAGATAACAACAGATAAGTATTTAACACCAAATCGAACAGAGATTAATAAAGTGGGTATAGAACCAAATGAAAAAGTAGAATTACCAGATACTGTAGAAAATGTATTACATGTAGAAAGAAGCCAAGATACACAACTACAAAAAGCAATCGAAATGTTGACAGAGTAAAATTTTAGAGATATAAATATAATAAACAGTTTGTAATAAAAGGGGAACGTTAGGAAAATTCAAATTTTAACGAGATCAAACCTTGTGAAAGGAATGAAAGATAAAAATGAATCTACCAAATAAATTAACAATATTTAGAATAATTTTAGTTCCAATTATGGTGATCATACCATTTTTTGGAATACAAGGAGAAATATGGGGACTACCGATTACCTATCTCATCATTGACTTTATTTTTATATTAGCTTCACTAACAGATAAATTAGATGGATATATTGCTAGAAGCAAAAATCAAATAACAGCTTTTGGAAAATTTTTAGATCCTTTAGCCGATAAGATTTTAGTATTGGCAGCGATGTTACTGTTAGTAGAAATGAATAAATTGCCAGCATGGATTCCAATTATCGTGTTAGCAAGAGAATTTCTAGTATCGGGATATAGATTAGTGGCAGTAGAACAAGGCGGAGAAGTGATTGCAGCTTCAAAATGGGGAAAATTAAAAACTGTGACACAAATGATTGCTATTATTTTAGCATTTTTAGATTTACATGCATTTGGAGAATGCTTTACAGGAACTTTACAAGGTGGAGATTTTGTGGTAAATGTTATCGTTACGATTATGATGATTGTACAGACAGTAGCAACTATATTTTCAGGAATGGATTATATGAGAGGAATAAAAAGATATATAAAATAATGAAATTTGTATTGACAAATTTCATTTTCTGCCGTAATATAGGAAGGTGCAAATTGTTTCCTATATCATAAGAAACATATATAAAGTACATAATTCAAGGAGGAATCACTATGGAAGAAAAAGAAGTTATATTAACACAAGAAGGGTATAATAATTTAGAAAAAGAATTAAATTTTTTAAAAACAGAAAAAAGAGCGGATATAGCAGATAGAATAAAGGTGGCTTTAGGATTTGGAGATTTATCAGAAAATTCAGAATATGATGAAGCAAAAAACGCCCAAGCAGAAAATGAAGTAAAAATTGCTGAATTAGAAAATAAATTAAGACATGCAAAAATTATAGATGAAAAAGATATTGATACAGAAACCGTTCAAATTGGTAATAAGGTAAAAGTGTTAGATGTTGAGTTTGATGAAAAAATAGAATATACGATTGTAGGATCTACAGAAGTAAATTTAGCAGATAATAAAATATCAAATGAATCACCATTAGGAGAAGCATTATTAGGAGCTAAGAAAAATCAAACAGTTGAAGTAAATGCACCAGCAGGTGTTATGAAATATAAAATATTATCAATTAAAAAATAAGGAGATTTGAAAATATTTCGGGAAATTGGGCACGGGCTCAATTTCCCTTTTTTAATACAATAGGAAAGTTTCCTATTGTATTAAAAATGCTTCGCACAACAGATGCACACAATTTTACTTACGATTCATCATTGTTTGCTTCTAAAGCAAGTCTTATCATATTATCTAATCCTTTTTCTCTTTCTTCAAAAGTAGCAGATTGTGTGTTAAATCTTGAATCCACAACTGTCATTAAACAAGTAGCTTTCTTATTTAAAAGTTTGGCATTATAGCATAAAGCAAAAGCTTCCATTTCAGCACTTATAGGATGAAAATTTTTAGGAACTCTCTTCATAAATTCATCAAAATCTTCTTGGGTCATATATGGATCAAAACAATCACTGCATATAGTATTTCCTTCAATGATGTTAATATCGAGATTGTTAGCAGTTTCTTTAATCGTTTGGTTTAATTCTTTGTTTGCATTTACAATATGACAATCGTCATTATGAAATGTCAAAGCAAAATTGCTTTCAGTAAAAATAGAACTAGATAAAACAATATCAAATAAATTTAATTCTGGCACATAAGCACCGCAAGATCCAATTCTAATAATATTTTCAACTTCATAAAATTTAAACAATTCATAAGAATAAATCCCCATACTAGGCATTCCCATTCCAGATGCCATAATGCTTATTTTTTTGTCTTTATATAACCCAGTATAGGCATAAATATTTCGTACTTGATTTACTAATTGGTAGCTATCTAAAAATTTTTCAGCAATATATTTAGCACGAAGTGGGTCTCCGGGCATAATAACAGTTTTAGCAATATCTCCTAACTTTGCTTCATTGTGTGGTGTAGACATGATGATTCCCTCCTATAAATATACTTTTTAATAGTATAAACAACTATACATAAAAAATTCAAAATACAATTGTTTAAGCCAGTATATCAATAAAATAGTAAAAAGGCAATAAAAACCTTTATTACTATAACTTTCTAAAAGCATTTGTTAGTATTCAGCTTAGAAAGCTGAAGTCTAGCAATCATTTGACTTTTAGAGATAAATATAATATAATTTGAAGAAAAACGTTAATAAAGAGTAAGGAAAGGATAAAGCCATGATAAACTTTAAAGAAATAATTGCAAAGGCAATAAATAAGCAAGTTAATATTGATGAAATAGAACTAGAAAATTATATAGAAATACCCAAAGATAGCAACAATGGAGACTATGCATTTCCATGTTTTCGATTAGCAAAAGAATTAAAAAAAGCCCCTCCAATCATTGCAAAAGAACTTAAAGAGAATATAGAAATAGATAAAGCAATCATAGAAAAAGTAGAAGTAGCAGGGGGGTATTTAAATTTCTATGTTCATCAAGAAAAAATGGCAGAAGAAGTATTAAAAGAAATTGCTAGTCAAGATAAATATGGCAAGTCACAGATAGGAAAAGAAAAAAACATAGTTATAGATTATTCAGCACCTAATATAGCCAAACCATTTCATATAGGACATTTACGTTCTACTGTGATTGGTGGAGCTCTATATAATATTTATCAATATTTAGGTTATCATACAATTGGAATAAATCATTTGGGAGACTATGGAACACAATTTGGAAAATTAATAGAAGGATATAAATTATGGGGAACAGAATATAATATAGAAGAAGATCCTATTAATGAATTAACTAAAATATATATTCGTATAAACCAAGTGTGTAAAGAAGATGAAAAAGTTCTAGAACAATGTAGAATGAATTTTAAATTATTAGAAGACGGAGATTCTTATTGTACAGAAATCTGGGAGAAATTTAGAAAATTAAGTTTACAAGAATTTCAAAACGTATATGATTTATTGGGAAGCCATTTTGATTCATGGAATGGAGAAGCTTTCTATTCAGACAAAATGCCAGAAGTTATTGAGATATTAGAAAGAACAGGAAAACTCATAGAATCACAAGGTGCTAAAATTATAGATTTAGAAGACAAAGGAATGAATACACCATGTATTATACAAAAATCAAATGGTTCAACTACTTATGCTACGAGAGACTTAGCAGCCATTTTATATAGAGCAAGAACTTATGATTTTGATAAAGCACTATATGTTGTATCTTATGAACAAACATTGCATTTTAAACAGGTTTTTGAAGTAGCAAAATTATTAGGAATAGATGAAAAATATACAGAAGGATTAAAACATGTACCATTTGGAATGGTGTCTTTACCAACAGGGAAAATGTCAACTAGAGAAGGAAATATTGTTAAATTAGAAGAATTATTGAATGAAGCAATTGCGAGAGCAAAAGAAATTATAGAAGAAAAAAATCCGGATTTGGAAAACAAAGAAGAAGTAGCAAAAAAAATAGGTGTAGGTGCGGTCATCTTTAATGATTTGTCAAATAGTAGAATTAAAGATGAAATATTTGATTGGGATCAAATATTGAATTTTCAAGGAGAAACAGGACCATATATACAATATACATATGTACGTACCAAAAGTGTTTTGGAAAAAGCAGGATATATGCCAACAATAGAAGAAATTAAATTTGATAATCTATTAAATGATGCGTCAAAGAATATTATTAAATTACTATATAATTTTCAAAATATATTAATACAAGTAACAGAAAAAGAAGAACCATCTATATTATCAAGGTATTTAATTGATGTAGCAAAAGCATATAGTAATTTTTATAATGATAATAAGATATTAATAGAAGATAAAGAGCTACAAAATGCTAGAGTATACTTAACATATGCGGTTGGAAAAGTATTAAAAACAGGTAGTAAATTACTAGGAATTGAAATGCCAGATAAAATGTAAGAAACAAAAAAGCCCGCTATTGTTCTTGAATAGGAAAAATTGAGTTTTTCCTATTCAAGAACATCGCTTCGCTCTAACGATTGCACACAATTTTACATGCGTAAAATTGGCGCTTGAACAATGACGCGGGCTTTAAAATGTTATAGATAGAGAAAATGTTTTAAAAAGCCCGCTATTGTTCAATAAAATGAGAAAAGTAAAGCTAATACATCAATTATTACCAAAAATTAACAATAAAACACTTGCAAAACATAGATAAACATGTTAGAATACAAACATAATTTATCTATGTTTTTTGATAGGTAAAGACAAGCATTTAATTTTTTAATTTTCATTCATATATAATTTATTTCAAAAAATAATTTTTTCGTAAATGTTTCAAATTAAGGTATTAAGAGATAACAGATACAATTTAATAATTTTAATCGGAAAGGAGGATTTTGATGATAAATACTTTTGATGCTCTATGGAATAAAATGAAAGTAGAATTTGATAAAATAAATGAAAAATTCACAGAAATTGATAAAAGATTTACAAATTTAGAAAACAGAATGGAAGAAAAATTCACAGAAATTGATAAAAGATTTACAAATCTAGAAAACAGAATGGAAGAAAAATTTGCAGAAATTGATGAAAGATTTACAAATTTGGAAAGCAGAATGGAAGAAAAATTTGCAGAAATTGATGAAAGATTTACAAATTTAGAAAACAGAATGAATGAAGAATTTGCAAAAGTGGACAAAAGATTTGAGAAACTAGAAAATAAAGTAGACAAACTAGAAAATAAAGTAGACAATTTAGAAAATAAAGTAGACAGTAAATTTGAGAATCTAGAAAGT
>CAMMWP010000004.1 GCA_946500615.1 uncultured Clostridium sp.
CTCTTATCGAGCTGAATTTTTTGTTTCTTGGGCTCCTATTTTAGGACGCCCTCTTTTCATTATCCAAAAAGGTGGTTAGCACAGTAAGTGATAACCACCTTAAGGAAAGAAAAATACATTTGAATATCAACATAATATGTGGTATAATATAATCAGTGCTTTTAAAAGGAGTAACATAATTAAAAGGGTTTTTCTTTAAATTTTTTGTAACAGGAGGAATTTCATATGTTATTTAAGAAAAGGCAAATATCAGTTGATGTAATGGACATTAGTGCAAGCTATGTAGCTTCTGGTCAGATTGTCGAGTATATCAAAAATCTGTATAGGAATAAAGATTTTAGACACATAGGATACCGGCTTGAAAACAGAGATGGGTTGATTAGATATGTAATTTACACATTACCTAATCAGAAAGAGATTATCCAGTATTTCAAGGATCGTTGTCCTGCAATGGTAGAAGAAGAATGTAGGAAACTTCAGGGAGAGGGATGCGAATGGGCTAAATGGCAGAATGGTTTTGAAGAAATAGAATGTTAAAGGAACACTAACCCTTTTAAAAGATTACTCAAACAAATTGAAAGTTACAATTTCTATTTTATGGAAATTGTAGCTTTCTTCTAATTAAGTTTATTCTTATAAAATCATATTATATAACAACAAGAGCTAAAAATAAACTTTTTTATAAGATGAACAATAAGCAGAATTTAGTAAAACATAGATTATAATTTATTTTATACTATTAATAATGTTGTTCTAAATCTTTTATTAAATTTTTATCTTCTGCAAGTAACTGTTCTATTGGATTAATGTAAGTATTCGTTTCTTTTTCAAAAGTATCTATATTTTTAAATCCTCCTTGATTAACTCTTGTATAGTGAAGTATAGAAAAAGCCTATAAGTGCTAATATATAAACACTTATAGACTTTTTCTAAATTTGTTACTCTTTTCTTATTATTAATATAATTCTCAAAATCAAATTAAGCAGAATATTATATGCACGGCAACTGAATAATAAATTTTTCAGTTGCATACTTAGCCTATAACAAGTAAAACTTTAACAAGCTAAGCAAAATGAGTAGCTATCTTTATTTTATTTCTTGGATAGATAACAAATACACACCACACGGATTAGATGTATATCCATCATCAGCAGCAGGAGTGCCTTTTACAGCAGCATATGATGCTGTACTGATAAGTAGAATGATGAAAACTTAGAGTAGACAACCATTCACCTAATTAAATATTTTGAGATTTTGGTTCATAAACCCTATTTTAAATTAAAAACTAAGGAGAAAACAATGAAAAACAGATTTAAAATAGATGGTTTGTGGATACCATATCAAATTTTAACAGATAAAAATTTATGAGATAAAGAAAAAATAATTTATTCATTAATATTATTCTTTAGTAACAAAAAGATGTATTGTAGTATAAGGAATAAATATTTAGCTGATATGTTAAATAGGTCAATCAAAAGAATTTCAAGCGTAATAAATACATTACAAGATAAAAAATATATACATATTGTTCCCAAAAACAAAAGTGAAGAAAGAAATAGAGTAAATGAACCTATTCAAAAAGTACCTTTTAAGGGAATATTTGTACCTTTAAAAGTATTATCAGATACTAATATAAATGATAAAGAAAAGTTTATTTATTCAATTACTTTATATTATAGCAATGTAGACAAGCAGTGTACATTGAATAATGGAAATTTAAAAGAAATATTTGGTGTAACTAAAAATCAAATATCAAGAATTGTAAGCCGTTTGGAGAAAAAAGGATATACTTCAAATAAATATATTTATAAAAATAATTATAAAGAAATTTTATATAGGCAGATTATTTCTATACGCAAAAATGATGATACCTATCGCAAAAAGATTCAATATAGATATAATAAAAAAGTTCAACAGGGTATGGATAAAAATGTTAAAGTATTAAAAAAAGAAAATAATAATTATAAAAAATATATAGCATAAGTTCCTTTTTGGAACTTATGTAAGATATTTGATGCTCTCTATTTTGGAGAATATTGAAAATAATATAAAAATATATTTTACTTTTTATAAAAATGTGTTATACTAATTATAGTGAAGGAGGTATGCAAAATGGTTGATAAATTAAGCAATTTACCATATTCATATCAAGAAGATATAAAAAAAGCAACACAAATATTAAAAGAAAATGGAGCTAAAGAAGTATTTATTTTTGGTTCTATTGCTAATGGAAAGTTTAATGAAAATTCAGATATAGATATTGCAGTTAAAGGACTAGATGAAAAAGATTTTTATAAAGTAGCAAGTATATTAATGTTTGAACTAGAAAATGAATTTGATCTAATAGATTTAGATGATAAACAAAATCGTTTTTCTCAAATGTTATTGAGAGTAGGAGGATTGTTGAAAGTTGGATAATTTAATAAAAGAACAAATTAAATTTAAAATAAATGATATTGATAAATTGTTTTCAGAATATGATTTAATATTTAAGAAAATAGAAACACAAGCTCCAGACTTATTTGATATGACTATATTAGGTAGCGTATTACATTCTTTTTATAACGGATTAGAGAATATTTTTGAAATAATAGCTAAAAATATAGATGGTAATGTTCCAAATGGTAACAAATCTCATCAAGAATTATTACATCAAATGGCAAGTAAAAACAGTATGAGAAATGAAATTCTTAATGAGGAGTTGTACTTAAAATTAAGAGAATATACAACTTTTAGACATTTTTACAGACATGCTTATTCTTTTCAATTAAATTGGGAAAAAATGAATCCATTAATTGATAATTTACATATAGTTTGGAACGAAGTTAAATTAAAATTAGAAAATTTTATTAATGAATAATTATTCAGTATGTTCTACAAAGAGCATACTGTTTTTTATATCAAATTTTATATTCCATTTTTTGAGATTATGAGTAAAATCTGTATATATAAAAAATAAATTATCATATAAATACGGTAAAATAACATATTTGATAAAACTAAATACACTGAAATGTATGCACTCTGAAAGTTATCTGCATTAATATTAAATTAGCAGAGGATTAGAATGCTTGACTTTCTAAATGTTTAAAGGAAATGCTCTGCTTTCCTTATCCTGCCTTTGTGAAAAACAAAAGAGTTGCATTATACTTGATTTTATGATAATATTTTATTAAATTATTGGAGGAAACAAGTGGATATCTTTTTAGTAACATATATAATAATACAAATTATTTGTAATTTGTTAATAGAAATAGTATATAGATTAATAATTAAATATAAAGATATTGACGCATATAAAAGTATAGGAGAATTGGAAAGAGATATAAATGTAAAATATACACCAGCAATAGTCTCAATGTTATATGATAATAGGATTGAACCAAGTAAAGATATTACGGCAGTCATTTTAAATTTAAGCTTAAAGGGATATATTTCAATTAACAAAGATAGAGATGGAAAATATAAAATAAAACCAAATTTACAATCTAATCCAATTAATAATATTATGTGTCCAGAAGAAAAATATGTATATGAATGGCTAATTCAAAATAAAAAATTTAATTTTGTAGAATGGGTTAATATTATAAAAAAAGAATATAATAAAGCGAATTTTGTAAAAACTGAATCTAAAAGCAAAAAGAGAAATTCAACAATTTCATTAATTGTATTTATTATATCTATTATGTTGTATTTTACTGAAGTTCTAATATTGCTAATATATTATTTAGATAATATATTAGCTGTAGTAATTGGAGTGTTTATTGTGCCAATGGTAATGATAATGACAGTGATTACAGTTAATAAGATATCTACAAATTCATTTGTAAATAATTGGGGGAATGAAGAGGTAACAAAATGGACAAAATTCAAGAGATTTATGCATAATTATACTTTAATAGATGATAAAAACCCTGAAGCAATAGCTATATATGAAAAATATATACCGTATTCAATAGCTTTAAATGTAAATAAAAAATATAAGACAATATGGAAAGATTTAGTACCACAAAAAGAACGTTTTGAAATAAAGTTACACTATTCAATTCTAGAAAATATAGTACTAAAACCAATTATGAAATTAGGACAAGGCGATGATTCAGTTAGTAAATATTATAAATAAGAGGACATAACATTTTGCAAAAACCTTGCAAAATTGTGCAGTATACATACAGTTTTTTATATGATATATTCTTATTATCAAATATTGTATTTGAAAAGCAGAAGTCAAAAAATGGCTTCTGCTTTTTAACGCGCATAAATATGATATTTGCTTAGGTTTTATGCATAAACCTATCTCAAAAAAATACTAATTAAAAGAGGTGTATGTATATTGAAAAATGAAAATTATAATATAAAAATTGAATATGCAGATAAAGATTTAAAAAATATCATACTTGAAATATTTGAGGAATACTGTGCAAATAAAATTACTAATAAAGTATAAGTCGCCATTTACAGATTTACATTCTTTAGTTATAATGTAAGCAATGAATGGTTGTCTAAACTTTAAGAGAAGGAGGTAAAATTGCAAAAGTCAGACAACATATATGAAAAGAAATTTTATGTTGGATTATATAAAAGATTGTCAAGAGATGATAACGAAGATAAAAAAGAAAGTGAAAGTATAAGAAATCAAAACAAAATATTAAGACAATATGTTGCAGATTTATCTAAAAAAGAACCACAAAATCAATTTATTATTGTAAAAGACTATGTTGATGATGGATATACTGGAACTAATTTTAATAGACCTGGTTTTATACAAATGATTAAAGACATTGAAAATGGAATGATTAATATGGTTATAGTCAAAGATTTAACTAGATTTGGTCGTAAAACAGATGAAGTATTAAGATATTATCAAGAATATTTTCCATCAAAAAAAATTAGATTTATAACTGCAACAGAAGATACCATAGATACATATTACAAAGAAGATGACGACTTTATACCATTTAAAGCTGTAATGAGTGAGCAATATCCAAAAGAAACTTCAAGAAAAATAAAAGCAGTAAAGATTGCAAAAGCAAAACAAGGATTATTTCAAGGAAATACGGCTCCATATGGATATAAAAAAAGTCCAAATAATAAAAATCAATTAATTATTGATAAACAAGTTTCAGAAATTATAAAAGAAATTTTTGAAAAATATTCAAAAGGATATACTCGTACAGAAATAGTAAAAAGCTTAAATGACAGAAATATTGCACCGCCAAGAGAATATTTAAATATAAAAGGAATTAAATCAGAACATAAAGGTTGGAGTGAAATTACAATAACTAGAATAGTCAGTAATCTAGTATATTTAGGAACAATGGTAGGAGCAAAAACAGTAAAGCCAAGTTTTAGAAGAAAAGAAAGAATCATAAATACAAAAGAGAATCAAATCATTGTTAAAAATATGCACGAACCTATTATTGACATAGAAACTTTTAATAAATGCCAATGCCTAAAAGAGAAATTTAAAAATAATCGTAACCGTAAATACGATGATATTTTTAAAGGATTAATTTATTGTAAGGAGTGTGGAAGCATTTCGACATTAAAACATAAAGAAAAACTATCAAAAAATGGCAACAAATGCGAGATAAATTCCTACATATGTTCTGAAGCTAACAAAGGTATAAATAAAAAGTGTAATAATACCAAATCTATAAGTAGTAAGAAATTATATAATCTAATAATTCCAATTATAGAAAATGAATGTAAAAGTATTTCAATTGAAGATAATGATGTAAAAAAAGTTATGAGTAATTTAGAGAAAGGCATAAATACAGAATGTCATAGACTTGAAAATGAAAAACTCGCATTAATTAATAAAATTGATAAATTAAATGAACAAATAAAAACGATATATAATGATAAATTAGAAAATATCATAACTAATGACACCTTTTTATCAATTAAAAAACAAAAAGAAGATGAAATCGAAAATTGTAAAAAGCAAATTTGTGACTTAGAACAAAAAATACAAGTAGAAAAAGGTAAATATACTATAAGTTACAAACAAATTAAAAAGCTATCAGAGGAGTTTTTAAATACAGAAAAGATAACTAAACAGGTATTGAATAAATTAATAGATAAAATCGAATTTGACGCAAATAGAAACATAAATTTAAAGCTAGTATTTTCAAATATTAAAACTAATTAAAAACTGGTATCCTTAAAGCGACAGCATCAGTAGATGCAGTTCTAATAAGGACACCACAAAAAATATCCTTAATAGAACAGCAGCATATATTGCAGCAAAAGGAGACCCAATTGCGAACTTACAAGAAGACTTGGCAGCAGAACAAAAAGCAAGAGCCACATATGAAAAACTAATTGATTTATGTAGAGACAATCCAGATGTAGTAGATCCATTAAGATATTTAAGAGAAAGAGAAGTAGTACACTTCCAAAGATTCGGCGAAGCATTAAGAGGTGTTCAAGACAAATTAGCAGAAAAAAAATATTATATGAATAAAAACAACAACTGTGGTTGCAATTAAAAAGAAGCTCCTATATTTAACAATATGGGAGTTTTAATATATATTAGCAAGAATAATGGTAAACTCTTCAAGAAATACAATATAAAACAAAGGTAAAATAGTAAAAAATTAGAAACAGACAATTTATGTAAATATATTGTAAAAACAGCTAAATCATTGTATAATATGAGTGATAATTATGAAAAGGAGAATATAATATGAAAATAAAAGGGATATGTATTTTAATTGCAACATTTATTATAGTAATCTTTCATCAATTACCAGTATTAGCAGTAGAAAATTTTGAAGCAGATTTAGTAACAGACAGTGTAGAAGTAAAAAAAGGTGAAGAAATAAATGTTACACTAAACTTCAAAAATTATCAAGAAATTAACAAAGGAATAAACAGTTATCAAGCAAGATTAGAATATGACACAACTATATTTGAAACAGTAGACACAACAGATTTTCAAATGTTAAATGCATGGGAAGAATTTTTATATAATCCTGAAAACCAAGAATTTATAGCAATAAAAAAAGCAGGAAGTAAATCTGATGAGGCAATCCTTACACTAACATTAACAGCAAAACAAGATATTACACCTCAAGAAACCATTATAAAAGTAAAAGACATTGTTGCTTCAGAAGGAAAAAAAGATATATACATTGATGAAGCACAAGTGGCTATTCAAGTAATAAAAGAACAAGATACACAAAAACCAGGAAACATAGAAGGGGATAAGCCAAATTCAGGAGATAATAATCCAAATGGTGAAAGTGGAAACATAAAAGATGAAACAAGTAACAATGGGGGAATAGCAACAGATAAATTACCATATACAGGCTCAAGCATATTAACATCTTGGTTGCTAATAGTCATTGAAATACTTGTTATCATTGCAATAATTACCTATATAAAAATGAAAAAAATTGACAAAAAAATAAATAAAAAAGGAAAAATATTATTCACAATTCTAGCAACAGGAATCATAACAGCACAACTAGTAGGAACAATTTATGCCGTAACACAAAAAGGTGAACTAAATGACGATGGAGCAATTAACTATAAAGATGTTTCATTATTAGAGCAACATTTAATCGCATTAAATACGTTACCAGAAGAGAAACAACCAAATGCAGACATGAATGCAGACAGGAAACTAACAGTAACAGATTTAACACTTTTAGTACAAAAAATAGAAAATACTTTAGATTATGAGGTAGACATAACATCTAATATGGATAATTATTATCCACAAAAAAACGAAGAAATAGAATTAAAGTTTTCTGCATTTGTATCATATGATGCGAAAATAGAAGAGGTAACTATTAATGGACAAATGTATCCAGTAGAAAACGAACCAAATACAACCAATTATGTTGTAAAAGTAAAAGCACAAGCTAGTTCTGGAATACAAGAATTCAAATTTACAAAAGCAAAATTGAATGTGGGAAAAGAAGTTCAGATAGACTATATAGAAAAAATAGATGTCTTAAAAGAAAAGCCAAGTATTCAAAACTATCAAGTAACAGAAATCATAGAAGAGGCAAAATTAAAAGTATCTTTTGATATAAAAGATATGGATAATAGTTTAACAAGTGCAAAAATCCAACTATTTGAAGAAAACAAGGATACTCCAATAAAAGAAGAAATAGCCAAAATTGGAAATAATGAATTTGTATTAGACTTAGAGGAAAATAAAACATATATTTTAAATATATACATAAGTTATAATTTAGATACAGATCAACTAACAGAACACGAACAAGATAATACAGGTATTAGCTTAGAAACAAAAGAATTAAAACTAAATATAGATTATAAATTTGAGCTTAGTAATATAAAACTATATAATGAAGAAGGACAAGAAGTAGATCAATATAGTAAAAATGAGCCAATAATTGTAGGATTCACAAGTACAAATGCAACGAAATTTTTACCAGAATATGTAGTGATAAATGGAAAAAAATATGAAGTTACAAGTACTGAAAATAATACATACAAAGTAAAAATAGATGGAATAGATCAAACTGGAGAATATGAATTAAAAGTAGAAGAAGTCATTTTAGAAAATGGAAAAACATTCACAATAGAAAATAATCATACAATAAATGTTAAAATACAGAAAGAAAAACCAGAAGTACAAAATGTTAAGATAGAAGAGCAAGAAAGTGGAATAAAAGTTGTATTTGATATAAAAGATACAGATAATACTATATTAACAAAAAAAGTAGTTATCAAAAATGCAAATGGAGACAAAATTTTTGAAAAAGAAATACAAAATAATACATTTAATGAAATTTGTCAAATACCAAATGATTTAACAACAAAATATATAATAGAAGTGATTGCAGATTATGACATAACAACAGATAATTCTGCATTACAAACAAATCAAGTACTTTATAGCCAAGAGATAACAGCAAAAGAAAGAGCAGTAATTGGAAATGTGACACTATCTAAAGTACAATTAGAAAAAAATGAAAATGTAACAATAAACTATGAAATTACAACAAACAAAACAAGTAATATAGAAAAATTAACAGTTAATAACATAGAAGCGATTGTAACAAAAGGCACTAATGGCATATATTCTGTAACAATACCAGTTGGAGATATTGCAGGAATTCAAGAAGTGAAATTGTCAAAAATTATTTTTGATGATGGAACGCAAATTAGTACAAGTAATCTTCAAGAAATAGAAGTGCTAAAATCTGTACCAACAGTAGAAAATTATCAAGCAGAAGATGATTATGATAATACAAAAGTGAACTTTGATTTTGAGTTAAAAGATGAAGATAATAGTTTTATATCAGGATATGTACAACTTGTAACATTAGATAATCAAGTAAAAGAAAAACAAGAAATCACATCTACTGGAACACAACATTTTTCATTACCAGTACAAGAAAAAGAAGAATATACGTTCCAAGTAGTTGTAACCTATGCTAGAAATGAAGACAAAGCACAAATGATAACAGACAAAGTATTACTAGAAAAACCAATTCAGATGATTGTAGACTATGAATTAAAAATTACGAATATCCAAACTAAAAATCAAAATTCAGAAACAAAATATTTTGATAGAGATGAGAATATACAAGTCGTATTTACAAGTACAAATGCAACAAAATTCATTCCAGAGAAAGTACAAATAAATGGGAAACAATATGGACTAACCAATTTAGGAAATAACCAATATAAAACGGTTGTAAATGCTATACAAAATGTTGGTTTAGTAGAACTAAAAATAGAAAAAGTATGGATGAACAATACGAAAGAATTAGAAGTAGAAGAAAATAACATAACCAAAGTAGAAATATTAAAAATAGTTCCAACTGTTAAGTATTTTGAGTATGACGAAACACAAGAAGGAAAAGTAACAGCAAAATTTGAAATAGTAGATAATGAAAATGCAATGACAAACGCAAAAGTTGTTGTAACAGATATAACTGGCAAAATTTACGAGAAAAATGATTTAAAAAAAGGTCAAAATGAAATTACATTTAATTTAACTTCCAGTGAAGAATATACAGTAAAAATATTTGCAGATTATGACCTAGATGGAAACTATATAGAAACAGGTGCAAATGAATATCAAAATATAGAGATAGGTAAAGAAGAGTTACAAATATTAGTGGAACTAATAGAATTAAAAGATATTATATCCGTTCAATTATATAACAAAACAGCTGATACAGTAGAAGAAGTAACACAATTAAATGTAAATAACTTTGATGAAAGTCAATATATAGCAAAAGTAACTATGAAAGAACTACCAGTATTTTATGCGGAAATTGAACAAGGCATTGTGGAAGAAGGAGAATTTAAGTTAGTTCTAAAATATGACAATGTTGTACAGTATGATGAAGATACAAAATCAAATAAAATAAAAGTTACATTTGGTGAAGTGAGAGATAATACTGTTAATAACTTGAAATTTGAGGATATTATAGAAATTATACAAAAAAATCCAACAGCAGAAATCAATTTAACAAATGATTTAGATGCGGCAAATATATCTGTATCAACAGCAACATATTTCCAAAACTTTAAGGGAATAATTAATGGTAATGGACATACGGTAAAAAACTTAGCTAAACCTTTATTTAATGAATTAGAAAATGCAGAAATTAGTGGGTTGATATTAGAAAATGCTAAGGTTTCTGGAAATAGTGGAATTTTGGCAAATTATGCAACAGAAACACACATTAATAATGTACATATTAAACATTCTACAATGCAAGCAGGACATGTAAATGGTACAGGAGGGCTTATAGGAAAAGCAGAAAATAAGACCATTATAGAATATTGTTCAGCCAATAATATTAAGGTAAGTGGTTCAAAAAGAGTAGGAGGAATGGTAGGATTTTTAAGTTCAAATTCTGAAATTAACAATTGCTATATTCAAGGAACAGTAGTATCGACAAGTGATGCAGTAGGAGGAATTGTAGGACAATCAACAGGTGCGATTAAAATTCAAAATACATATTCGAATATAGAAATGCAAAATACTGAGTCATATGCTAATGCAGGTATTATAGGATATGCAGGAGGAGATACTGTTACATTAATTAATAATATTAGTTTAGCAGATGGAAATAAAGGAACTAGAGTTATTGGAACAACAACTAGATATACAAATAGTTCAAAAAATAATTATGAGATAGAAGAATCAGTATTAGCAAGTAATAACAATAATGATAAGGTAAAAGTAATATCAAAAGATGATATTGATGAAGCGTTTTTTAAAGAAACATTAAATTGGGATAATGAAACCTGGAGATTAGAAAATGTAAATGCAGATAAATTACCAACACTAAAAAATTCAGATCCATGTGACGAACTTAACAAAAAAGAAATAGTAACACCAGAAAATGTGAATGCATATATTCCAGATATTGCAAGATTAAGAAAAATGTCAAATTATGATACAAAGAAAGAAATAGCATATCATAATATGAATTTGTTAATACCGTTTTATGATGCTAGATTATATGTAGAATATGGAAACAGAATTGACGAAAATAATATATTAAATAGGCAGAAAATCAAAATGATTATTCCATATGATAGTAGCGATAAAATGATAGTTGGAATAAATACAGAAAACTACAACAAAATAGCAAAAATTAGACTTATATTTGAAGATGAACAAACGCAAGATTATACAGTTGAGTTTAAAAAGAAGCTAGAAGATGTAGCAGCATATACTATAAATGAATTAAACATTGGCTATACATATAATCAATTTATTCTAAACACAAATATAAATACTGTAAATGAAATTATAAGCCAAGCGAAAACATTAGATTATAAAACACAGATTCAAACAGTAACACCAGAAGACGAAAGCAGAATATATGTAGATTATTATAATAAGTATGCAAAAAATGAGTTAGAACAAGCAATTATGTATATCATATCAAATGAACCTGAATATAATTTATATTTAGATAATGAAATACTGAAACAAAAGGTTAAACAGGATATGACAGAAAATTCTAGGTTAGAAAAAATAGTATATACATATAACTATTTTGACAAATGGTACAACATGGAAATTGGAGGAATATCATTAACAGATGTAATCTTTTTCAATGTTCATAATGTAAATAAAGATAAAACAATCATAGATTTGGTAAATGCAACAATTTCTCAAGGTGAAAATGCAAGGAAAACAAATAATTCAGTAGGATTTTTTAACAATGTTATAAAATCTGAATTAGAAAATAAGAACATTGGACAGTTTATTGAATATTTTGTTAAAGTTTTGGCAGGATATGATAATGCAAATGATTGGTTTACAGACAATTTTAAAGGTATGATAAAAGAAGTAGGAATAGAAGGTAAAGAAGTAAAATATCGTGCATGGGAATTAATGAAAGTAAGAAATCATTTAATATTACCAATTATGTCAATGCCAGATCAAGAAACTTTATATATCGTATCAGTACCAACTCAAATTTTGATAGGTAGCTTAAATAGATACAATGATTATGTAACTGGAAATATGCAATTAATGCAACAGGCTATTGACAAATATGCAGAATATATAGGTAATTTTTATGGCATATCTTCAAATTTCATAAAAAATGCTGACAACATATTAAATGCACACGTTCATATACAATATGACACAAGATTTGGATTTGCAAGCTCTGGAAGTCAATATGCAGGAACAACAGAAGACCCAGTTATCAAATGGGTGTATGAAGTAATGGGAACCATGCCGGCAGAAAATGGTACAGGTGCTTATGCAAATGGAACAGATGTATATTGGGTAGCTAATGCTGCCTTAGTTAGAGGAACATATAGTTTTAAAATATTTAGTCATGAAACAGCACACAATCAAGATGGATATTACTTTTATGAAGGAAATGGAAGAAGAAGTGGTACAGATGGAGAAGATCATGCTGATGCTAATATTGCCCAAGATTTAGGAGATGGATCAGTAGTATTTAATATAAGGGAAGATTTATCAGTAACAGCAGATGATTCGAATAATCTAAAATTGAATAGTATAAATGGAAGTGATAAAATTTATCATTATTATAAAGAAATGTTTGAGACATATTATGTGTTAGATTATTTAACAGGACAAGCATTTTTACAATTAACACCGGAAGAGCAAGCAAAAGTTGCTGTTCAAGTGACCTATCAAGCACAAACAAATTATGAAGATGGTGGTGCAGGAGTTACATATAAGAGAATAACTGCAGAAGAATTTAAAAATATGAAGCTGAATGATATGGAAGGACTATGGGATAATGGAATTGCGTTAAGAGGAACTGGAACAATACCAGGAAGTGGCTCATATGGAGGAGATACACATTATAGTATTTATTGGTATCAACCACATAATAATAACGGAAGACCAGATTCTTATACATTTAAGCGTTTAGGATTTGAAATGCTTGGAATAGGTGGATATTCAGATGGATATGTAACTTACCGTTCAACAAAGAGTAGTAATGACTTAGATGCTTTAAGAAAAATAACGAAAAATGATACAATTACTTGGAAACAATATAAAATGAATAGATATGAAACTGTTAAACAAAACTTAAAAAATATTCCATATTTTAATACACAAGATGTTATTGAAGCATATAAACAAGCACTTCAACAAGATGCACAAAATGGTAATTTAAATAAAGTAAATGCTTTAAGAAGAACATTATATGGAACTGTAAAAAGAGCAACAAAAGATTTTTCAACTGGAGGAATTTATGCTAGTGGAACAGAAATAGAAATTTCATCTGCTGAGCAACTTGTTAAGGTGTTAAATTCAGCAGAATGGGGTAACTATAAACTAGTAAAAGATATAGATTTTTCAAATATCAATACCGCTGAAAATGCATATATTACCAAAGTATTTGTAGGTAGATTGAATGGAAATGGGCATAAAATCAAAGGACTTCAAAAAACATTATTTAATCAAATAACTTATGCACAAATCCAAAATGTAGTAATAGAATCTCCTAATTATGATTCACAGGTAACAGCAATTATTGCAAATACTGCTAAAAATAGTGTATTAAATGATGTGGTTGTAAACGAAAGTAATATTAGTTTACCTTTTGCAAAGACCATAAGCGGATTGCTACAAATTTTAGGAGACACTAAAGTTAATATTCATAATAATGAAATCACTACAATAGAGGATTTATTAAAGATTTCAGATGAAGAAAATCCTTTGAACAAGAAAAAAGTTTATGAACTTAAAAATGATTTAGATGCAAGTTCTATAACAGGTGTAAATGCTATTATAACAGGAACATTTGAAGGAACGATTAATGGAAATGGGCATACGATATCTAACTTAAAAGTACCACTGATTTCTACATTAACTGGAAATGTAAATAACTTAAATATAGAAGATGTAGAAATTAGAAAGTCTGGAACCAATAATATTGCACCATTAGCTGGAGAAACACGAGGTGCTACAATAAGTGATATAAAGGTTAACAATGTGACCATAGAAGGAAGAGATAATACTTCAGCTCTTGTTGGTAAAGCAAGTAGCAATACCAATTTTAATAGAGTTTCTGTAACAAATATACATGTAGAAGCATCAAATTATTATGCGGGAGGTATTATTGGACGTTCTTATGATAGCAAACTAAAAGATATTTTAGTATCAGGAACTTTAGAGGTGACTCATACACATAATGGTGGTGTAATAGGGGCTTTAAATAGAGACACACTAGAAAATATATATGCTGATGTTGATGTCACAAGAATACGTGAAGGTGATGCTAGAAACAAAAATGCAGGACTATATGGAGCAATGGAAGCAGGAGCTATCAGTATAAAAAATGTTCTTGTTGTAGGAGATATGTCAGAAACATTATATAAAGTAACACCTGCTACAACAGAAGGCGAAATAAATAGTATAGAATCATATTTTACAAATGTATATGAGTATGAAGATAGCACAGGTATGAATAATAGTGATGTATCTAATGTTATCAAAAAAACAACTAGTGAAAATTTAAAAGATATGAATTTCTATACAAATGTAATGGGATGGAATTCAGAAGTATGGGACTTTTCAAATGTAACATCTGGTGGTAGTCCAATGTTAAAGTAATGTATAAAGTAAAAACAACTAATAAAAGAGAATAAATATAATTTAGAGATGTCTCAAAAAAATATTAAAATCGAGATTCAACACATTTTTACATTTTTCATACTATATAATATAGGAGGAATGTAGAAATGTGTTGTTGTCATGATGTTTGTAGAACAATAAAAGTATTATCAACAATCAATGTTATCATTTTCATAAGCATCCTAATTTTATTGATTGTTGTATTTATCAATAATGGAAATATGAATAATAAAGATATTTTAGTAACTGTAGCAAGGTCGGGAGATAATACACAAGTAGGAGATGCAATTATTAATTTTGGAGAAAATCAAATTGTAGAAGGAACAGCATTAAGCCATGAAGCAGGAACTAGTCAAATTCAAATAAATGAAAATGGAATTTATCAAATCTCTTATCAATTAGAGGGAATTGACCAAGGGGCTTCAACAAGATTTAATTTTAATGCAATTCTTTTAGTGAATAATGTGCCTTTAACAGATACTCTAAATGAGGGAGCAGTTCTTAGTGAAGATATTGTAAATAATCGTTATACTCTCACAAGTACAGTGATATTGAGATTAAATGCAGGAGATGTATTGCAACTTGGTGCTTTATCATTTGAAAATGTAACATACCCAAATGCACGTATGGATATTGAAAAGATTGGATAAATAAAAATGCCGTTTAGTAAGAGATAGCACTAAATGGTATTTTTTTATACAATAGGAAACAATATGAAACTTTGAATTTTGCAACTCAAAGTGAAAACAAATGAGTTTTATTTTCAAAGAAAGTCATGCTTTCCTATTGTATTAAAAACGCTTTGCACAACAGATGCACACAATTTTACTTACATAAAATTGGTGCAGAACAAATTTACGGAAAGCCAAAGAGAAAAATTAAAGATTGTACAAATATTAAGGCTTTCCGATTTGTTTAGTAGTTTAAGATGTTACCATTCAGAAATTTAGGTGATATTTTATTAAATTATAGACAAAAGTGTTTTTTTTATAGTATTATAATAATATAAATTGATAGGGTTTAGGAGAAATTAGATATAGAACCAATAGGAAGTGAATTTAGGAAAAACGTTTGGAAAATACTTTGTAATATTCTTTATGGAGAAGTGATTACTTATAAAAATATCGCAAAAGAAATTGCAAAACAAAAAGGAATAGATAAAATGTCAGCACAAGCAGTAGGCGGAGCAGTAGGCATAATCCAATTTCTATCATTATTCTATGCCATAGAGTAGTGGAAGTAATGGAAGTTTAACTGGATATGCAGGAGGAATAGAAAAAAAGATATATTTGCTCAAGCATGAAAATGTCAACATGGAAAATCTATTTGTGCCAAAGAAAGGAACAGCATTATCATGAATAAAGTATTAAAAGAAGAATTGATATATTTAATTCTTTCAATTGTGGGAGAGATACCAGAGGGAAATGTAGCAACCTATGGGCAAATTGCTTCTTTAGCGGGAAAACCGAAAAATTCTCGTTTAGTTGGAAAAATATTAAGCATGTCTGAATTTTATGGGAAATATCCATGTCATAGAGTGGTAAACCATAATGGAAGAATAGCACCATGTTTTGCAGAACAAAAAATGTTATTAGAAAATGAGGGTGTAACGTTTAAAGATGAAACACATGTTAATATAAAAAAGCATAAGTGGGATATGTAAAATAAAAATTTATACATAAGATAGAAATCATTGAAAGGAATAGAATATGGATAAATTAGAGAGATTTGAAAGAGCACTTTCTGATATTATGAAGGAATATGAAAACTTAGGAAAAGAATTGGAAAAGTTAAGAAATGAAGGAAAAACGAAAACAACAAAATTCAGAGAGTTATTAGGAAAAAAATTAGTATATAGAATGATTATTGTGATTTTTAAACGTTATGATTTAATTGATGAATCATAGCATATAATAAAAAATTGATAAAAGGATGAAATAGGAGAAAACATGTCTTTAATTAATATAAAAAATGTAACATTTGGTTATGAAGGAAGTATAAAATATATATTTGAAAATGTATCATTTAGTATAGATACAGACTGGAAACTAGGATTAATTGGCAGAAATGGAAAAGGGAAAACCACTTTTCTAAACTTATTATTAGGTAAATATAACTATACAGGAACTATTTCCAAAAATGTGGAATTTGACTATTTCCCATTTGAAGTAAAAGATAAAGAAAAAATGGCAATAGAAATTGTACAAGAAATAGTACCAAATGTAGAGGATTGGGAAATCATCAAAGAATTAAGTTTACTAAATAGTGATGCAGAAATTCTTTATAGAAATTTCAGTGTATTGAGTGGTGGAGAACAAGTAAAAATTCTTTTAATTAGTCTATTTTTAAAAGAGAATCATTTTTTGCTAATAGATGAACCTACTAATCATTTAGATATAGAAACAAGAAATCATCTGGTAAATTATTTAAATAAGAAAAAAGGATTTATTTTGGTATCTCATGATAGGGACTTTTTAGATAAAGTTGTTAATCATATTATATCTATCAATCATACCAATATTGAAATACAAAAGGGGAATTATTCTACTTGGAAAGAAAATAAAGATAGACAAGATGCATTTGAAATGATGCAAAATAACAAATTACAAAAAGATATCAACAGATTGGAAGTAGCATCTAAAAATACTGCTAAGTGGTCAAATGAAGTAGAAAAATCAAAATATAAAACAATTCACACAGAATCTGCAATTGATAGAGGCTATGTAGGACATAAATCTGCTAAAATGATGAAAACCTCAAAGGTTATGGAACAAAGAATCAACAAAGCAATAGAAGAAAAAACAAATTTATTAAAAAATGTTGATAGAATGGACAGCTTAAAAATTGTACCTATTGAAAGTAGGAAAAATCAATTAATGGTATTCCATAATTTACAAATACAATTTAATCATGAACCTATATTTTCCCCTGTAACATTTGAAGTAAAAAATGGAGATAGAATTGCCATTACTGGTAAAAATGGTGTAGGAAAGTCAAGTATTATAAAATTGATGATTGGTAACGATATATCATATACAGGTGAGTTTAAAATAGCAAATGATTTGAAAATTTCATATGTGTCACAAAGTACAGAAGATTTGAAGGGCGATTTAAAGACATTTGCTAAGGATTCTAAAATAGATGAAACTGTTTTCAAAGCCATGCTATCCAAAATGGGATTTTCTAAACTGGATTTTGATACAGATATTGCAGGAATGAGTGAGGGGCAAAAAAAGAAGGTGTTAATTGCTAAAAGTATTTCAGAATCTGCTAATGTCTATATTTGGGATGAACCTTTAAATTATATTGATATTTTGACAAGGGTTCAAATAGAAGAGGCAATTTTAACATATAAGCCAACATTGGTTTTTGTGGAACATGATGAGACGTTTATTAAAAATGTAGCTAATAAAGTTGTATATGTGGATAGTGAATTGTAATAAAATTAGTAGATAATATTGTAAAAAAACCTTGTTTTTTCCTTTTTTTCATGATATAATAATACTCGTGAGATAAATATAAGCCAATTAAAAAGCAAAGTATATATATTAAAATATTTATAAGAGAAAATGGTCATAGGCTGGGAACCATTAAATATCATATATAGAAAATTCACTTTTTAGGTCCTTTTTTGAAATGTCAAGAGTAGAAAAGGGCGGTTGCACCGTTAAAACTATAAAGAGGTTAGTATAAATCATACTAATAAATTTAGGTGGTACCACGAATGATGACCATTTCGTCCTAAAACAGGAGGAAATGGTCTTTTGTAATACAATAATAAGATTAAATTTTAAATAAAATTTATAAAGGATGTTGATAAGTATGAAAAGAGAAGGAAAATGTCTTGAATATTATTTTGATTCAAAAACATTTACCAAAGACGAATTAATAAAAAATATAGAAGATGCAAAATCAGAATTTCCAAATAAAAAAGTAGAAACAGACTTATACTTAAATGAATGGGGTGTATATATTCTAAAAATCAATTTCAAAGATAAAATAGAATATGTCAGTCATCTAAAAGAAAAGCGAAAAAACAAAAAAGTATTACTTCTCACAGAAAAAAATAAAAAAATTAGTGAAAAAAGAACTTCTATATTAAATAAAAAATATGGTCAATATAAAGAAACAAAAGAATATCGACCAATATAAAGAAAGGATGAGCAAATAATGAAAGAGAAAATTGCAAAAATAAAAGAGAATTCTATTAAAGAAATTTCAAACACTAAAGATTTAAAAGAGCTAAATGAATTAAGAGTAAAATATTTAGGAAAAAAAGGAGAATTGACACTTATCTTAAGAGGGATGGGAGGATTATCTCCAGAAGAAAGACCAATGATTGGAAGCTTAGTAAATGAAGTAAGAGAAGAGATAGAAAATTTAATTCAAAGTAAGGAAAAGGAATTTAATGCACAAGAACTTTTGAGACGATTGGAAAATGAAAATATAGATGTTACTGAACCAAGTAAAAAAGTTAATTTAGGGTCATTACATCCGATTACTAGAATTATAGAAGAGGTTGAAGAAATTTTCTTAGGAATGGGATATGAAATAGCAGATGGACCAGAAGTAGAAAAGGCAATATATAATTTTGATAAATTAAATACACCACCAGATCATCCAGCAAGAGATGTGCAAGATACGTTTTATATTACGGATGACATAGTATTAAGAAGTCAAACATCACCTGTACAAGCAAGAGTAATGGAAAACAAAAAGCCACCAATAAAAATTATTTGTCCGGGAGCAGTATATCGATCAGATAGTGTAGATGCAACACATTCGCCTGTGTTCCACCAAGTAGAAGGATTAGTGGTTGACAAAAATATATCTATGGCAGATTTAAAAGGAACACTAGAAATGTTTGCTAAAAAATGCTTAGGAGAAAACACCAAAATACGTTTTAGACCACATCACTTTCCATTTACAGAACCATCCGCAGAAGCAGATGTATCATGCTTTGTATGTGGTGGTAAAGGATGCAAAGTATGTAAAGGAGAAGGCTGGATAGAATTATTAGGATGTGGGGAAGTTCATCCAAATGTCTTAAGAAATTGTGGTATAGACCCAGATGTTTATTCAGGATTTGCTTTTGGATTTGGTGTAGAAAGAATTGCTATGGCAAAATATGGAATTGAAGATATGAGATTATTATTTGAAAACGATATTCGTTTTTTAAAACAATTTTAAATAGAACGATAAGGGTGTGCCAATCGTTTAGATATAAAAATTGATTAAAAATTTAATTAATTAAGGAGTGTTGAAATGGGAATGTTTAATTTTAAAAAAGGGAAAAAGCAACCAAAAGTATATACTTTAGCAGAAGCTATGGAGCTTGTTGCAAAAAATCCGAAACTTGAACCGGTTCCACTAACAGATGATGTAATAAGAGGACCTTATACAGTTGTAGAAGCAGAGGAAAGAAGAGAAGAACTTGAAACATTAAAAGCAGAAGTAAGAAAAAATAGTAATTTTAAAGAAAGAAAAGATGAATTTATGAAAGAAATACATGGCAATGGAGAATACGAAAAAATTCCTTATGATATTGGTATGAGTCATAGCGATAGACCGGGAAGAGTGATTAGAGATTATACATTATAATGTGAAAGAAAGGAATGATATAAAAACATGAAAGCAAGTAGAGAATGGTTAGAAGAATATAGTGATATAGATGTAGATACAATAAAACTAGGAGATATTTTAACAATGACAGGTTCTAAGGTAGAAACCATAGAACAAAAAGGAAATAATATAAAAAATGTAGTTGTTGGAAAAATCTTAGAAGTTACTAAACATCCAGATGCAGATAAATTAGTAGTAACCAAGATAGATGTTGGGAATGGAGAAACACTTCAAATTGTGACAGCAGCACCAAATATAAAAGTGGGAGAAACAGGACAAATTGTGCCTGTTGCAAAAGACGGAGCAGAGTTACCAAATGGGGTCACTATCCATACAGGAAAATTACGTGGTGTAGAATCACAAGGTATGATGTGCGGGATGGAAGAATTAGAAATTGATCCAGCTAATTATCCAGATAAAGTGGTAGACGGAATTTTTATTCTAGACAACAAATATGAAAAAGACTTGGGTAAAGATTTCGTAGAAGTATTAGATTTAAAAGAAGATATTATTGATTTTGAAATCACACCAAACAGACCGGATTGTTTGTCAATTGAAGGACTAGGAAGAGAAACCGCAGTATCTTTGGGAAAATCATTTAAAAATCCTAGAAAAAATATAGATGAACTAAAAGTCGAAGATAAAAAAGAAATTGAAGGGTTAAAAGTAGACATTACAGCACCGGACTTATGTTATCGATATATTGCAAGAGTTGTAAAAAATGTAAAAATTGGACCATCCCCAAAATGGATGATTAGAAGATTAAATGCTTGTGGTGTGAGAAGTATTAATAACATTGTAGATATTACTAACTATGTAATGTTAGAAATGGGGCAACCAATGCATGCATTTGATATTAATTCTATTGAGGGAAAACATATTACAGTAAGAAGAGCAAAACACAATGAAAAAATTACAACTTTAGATGAACAAGAAAGAGTATTAGATGAAAATGATTTAGTGATTGCTGATGATAAAAAAGCAGTAGCAATTGCAGGTGTTATGGGAGGATTGAATTCAGAAATTGAAGATGATACAAAAACGGTTGTATTTGAATCAGCTATATTTTATGGTGGTGCTGTTAGAAAAACAGCCAAAAAAGTAGCACTAAGAACAGAAGCATCTTCTCGTTTTGAAAAAGGATTGTCACCAGAAAATGCTTTAAGAGCAGTAAATCGTGCAGTAGAATTAGTAGAATTGTTACAAGCAGGAGAAGCAATTGATGGAAAAGTAGATGTATATCCAACAAAACAAAAAATTCATCAAATAAAACTAGATAGTGATAGGATTAATCAATTATTAGGTACCCATATCTCTAAACAAGAAATGATTGACATCTTAAATAGTTTAGATATAAAAGTTGAAAAAGACATGGCAACAGCACCATATTTTAGAATGGATGTAGAGCAATTGGCAGATCTAGCAGAGGAAGTATTAAGAATCTATGGGTATGACAAATTAGAAACAACATTAATAAAATGTGATACAACTTTAGGTGTAAGAAATAAAGAACAAAAAATTGAAAAGAAAATACAAGAAGTACTTGTCAACAGTGGATTATCAGAAATATATACATATGGATTTTTAAGTGAAAAAGATTTGGAAAAGTCAAATATCAGTGATACATTAAGGAAAACAGCAATTACAATTCAAAATCCGTTAAGTGATGAATATAAATTAATGAGACCATCTACTATACCAAGTATGTTACAAATATTAGTCAATAACATTAATAAGAAAAATCAAAATGTACGATTATTTGACATTTCAAGAAATTATAGAAATATGAATGCTGAAGTAGAAAAAGGAGAAGTACCTTTACAAGAAAATATTCTAACAATTGGTATGTATGGAGAAGATGTTGATTTTTATATCTTAAAAGGAATTGTTGAAAATGTTTTAGAAGCAACATATATCAATCATTATGATGTGGAAAAAGAAATAAATAACAAATCATATCATCCGGGTAGATGTGCCAATATAACAGTGGGAAGAGATGTTATTGGTACTTTAGGAGAAGTGCATCCTATTGTTTTAAACAATTATGATATTGAAAAAAGAGTGTATTTGGCAGAAATTAATATTACGAAATTAGAGAAATATTCAAGAAATAATAAAAAATATGTCGAAGTTCCAAAATTCCCAGCAGTGGAAAGAGATATTGCCATTATTGTAGATGAATTTGTTGAAGTGGGACAAATTGAAAAGATAATTATCAAAAAAGCAAAGAAATTGTTAGAAGGTTTAAGTTTATTTGATATTTATAGAAATGAAAAATTGGGAGAAAATAAAAAAAGTGTAGCATATGCTTTGACTTTTAGAGATAAAAATAAGACATTAAGTGATGAGGAAGTGAATGCTACGATGACAAATATTATTTCAGAGTTAGAAAAAACGTTGGGAGCAGAATTGAGAAAATAAGAAATATAGAATATAAAAATTGTGTTATGATTTTTATATTCTATATTTTTGTTTATATATTAGGAAAGTCATGCTATCTAGAACATCACTTCGGTCTGGCAATTGTGCAGTTTCTAAAAGGGAAAAATCAATCTGTCTCCAATTTTCCGAATTTAACAAAAGTAGGAACTTATAAAATGTTTTTGCATATACTTTATTATTAGAGGTGAAAAAAATGGCATATTCAGATAGAGAATTAATTGCTAGAATTGTTCAATGTGAAGCACGGAGGAGAAGGAGATAATGGAATGAAAGCAGTAGCAAGTGTCATTCTGAATAGAGTAAATGTATCAGAAGGAGAATATGCAAGAATATCACAAGGAGGAAGCATTAGAAATATTATATTTCAACAAGGACAATTTGATTGTGCAACAGAAACACTATTCAACCGATATAATCCTCAAAATATATATAATATGAATCCAACAGAAGAACATTATTACATAGCTGACTGGGCACTATCGGGTAATCGATTAAATGAAATAGGGGAATGTTTATGGTATCTGAATCCTTTTAAGCCCAACTGTGATAGTACTTTTCCGAGAAATGGATCTGGAACATTTCACACAAGGCTGGGAGAACACTGCTTTTATCGTCCAACAAGTCAATATGCGAATACTTGAGAGTTTTGTGAAACATAAATATAGATATGCTATTTCATTAAGATATCAAAATTAATTATTTATAGAAATAGGAGGGTTCTTATGGGAGATGAAAAACAAGACAAAAGAGAAAATAGAAATGTAACAATCAATCAAGATTCACCAGAGATTTTAACAAACGCTATTTATACACCAGCTTTTTTACGAGAACAGATTGGAAAACTAATGAGAGTTGAATTTTTAATTGGTACAAATAATTTGGTGGATAGAATTGGCATACTAGAAGATGTGGGAGCAAGCTATATTTTATTACGTTCTCTAGAAAGTGATACAATAACCTATTGTGATATTTATTCGATTAAATTTGTTACGATATCTAACAGAAGAATTAATAATTTTATGAATGGAGGATATTATAATTATTTTCAATAAAATGAAAGATTGAAATTGAAATAATATTGTGATAAGATATATTATGTATCCCAATAGTGGGGAAAAAATTTAGGAGGTAATAATATGCGGAAGGAAAGATCAATAGTAGACAAATATACATGTATAGACACAGTTCTATACAATTCATCGAATTTGCTACTTATTGAAACAAGGAGAAGTAAAGAGAACATTGCATACATGCTGTGTGATGGTATGTCTATGAGTATGGATAAAAAATATAATATTCCCGTTAAATGGGATCCTTATATGACAATTCCAACCATAGAGGGGTATCCAGAACTAAAAGGAGATCTCATAATGATATACTTCCCATTTGAATGTGCAGGCTTAAAAGAGGCAGGCTTAGAACTAGCAACTTACATCAATGATAATATGAAGAAATATGATCAAATAGTTCTTATAGGGCATTCTAAAGGGGGCGTGTGTCTGGCTAATATTGCCAAATGGCTAGAAAGAAGAGTCTATATGATTTTAATTTCAGCTCCATTTTTAGGTACTAATATGGTTAACAAAGACAAAGTGAGAAGAAGGTTAACTATGCCACTAGAATATAAAATCTATGAACGATTTTATAATCAACATAAAGTGGATTTAGACCTTGCTCTGGATTCGGAATTTTTGAGAGATTGCGATTATTCCGGTGTAACAAGACATCGGTGTAAAAATGTGATTTCTGAGACACGAAATGTTTATACTTTTATGGATTTAGGGTGTAAATATATTAATCATCGTATGTTTTATGCACATGGCGATGGCTTTGTAACAGTATCTACGCAGGAAATACTTAGCAGGCTATATAAAAATGTTGAGACATTATATATCGATGCATCGCATATGAATTCTCTAACAAGATATTTATCCTTTGATAATAAGTATATTATCTAAAAAATTATGCCGACGGGGAAATATTTTCCCTTTCGGCATAATTTGTGTCCAGCTGAAACCTAATAAACACGAATTTTTAAAAAACACGAATTTTTAAAAAAAGTATTGACAAATCAAAAAAAATAGTGTAAAGTATATTAGCATTACATTTTAAAGGAGTCGTTATTTATGGAGAAAAATGTAAAAATCAGTATATTATGTGATTTATATGGAAAATTATTAACTGAAAAGCAATATGAATTCATAAATGACTACTACAATAACGACTTGTCTTTATCAGAAATTGCACAAAACAATGAAATCACAAGACAAGCTGTTAGAGATATCATCAAAAAGGGGGAAAAAAAGCTTTTTGAATATGAGGAAAAGCTATTGTTTATGAAAAGGATGTTAAAACAAGAAAAAAAGATTGAACAAGTTTTATCAGAATTGACAAAGATTCAAAGAGAATCTTCTGATGAACAAGTAGCGGTTGTATTGGAGCATATCAAAAAAGAATTAAATTGTTTAGTTTAAAACATTTTAGATTTAGATGAAAGGAATGGTACAAATGGCTTTTGAAGGATTATCTTCTAGATTGCAAGAAATTACAAGAAAAATTAGAGGAAAAGCAAGAATTACAGAATCAGATTTAAAAGAAATGTTAAGAGAAGTAAAGCTTGCCCTATTAGAAGCTGACGTTAATTATAAAATTGTAAAAGATTTTATAGCTACCATTCAAGAAAAAGCTTTAGGTCAAGATGTTTTGAAATCATTAACACCGGGACAACAAGTTGTAAAAATTGTAAAAGATGAATTAGTAGAATTATTAGGTGGACAAACGAGTCAAATCAATTTCACACCAAATCCACCGACTATTATTATGTTAGTTGGTTTGCAAGGTTCTGGTAAAACAACAACAGCAGGAAAATTAGCAAATATACTTAGAAAACAAGGCAAAAAACCATTATTGGTTGCATGTGATGTATACAGACCAGCTGCTATTAAACAATTACAAGTAGTTGGTGCACAGCTAAATATACCTGTTTTTGCAAATGAACATTCAAAAGATGTTGTACATATTGCAAGGCAAGCACTATCTGTTGCTATGTCAAAATTGAATGATGTAGTAATTTTAGACACAGCAGGTAGATTACATATTGATGAAGAATTAATGCAAGAATTAAAAAATTTAAAAGGAAACATTAAACCACATGAAATTTTGCTTGTTGTAGACAGTATGACAGGTCAAGATGCAGTAAATGTTGCACAAAGTTTCAGTGATAATGTTGGAATTGATGGAATTATTCTGACAAAATTAGATGGCGACACAAGAGGTGGTGCAGCGCTTTCTGTTAAAAAAGTAACAGGAAAACCAATTAAATTTGCAGCAACTGGAGAAAAGCTAAGTGACATAGAAGTGTTCCATCCAGATAGAATGGCTCAAAGGATTTTAGGAATGGGAGACATTTTAGCCGTTATTGAAAAAGCCGAAGAATCTTTTGATATGGAGCAAGCAGAACAACTAGAAAAACAGATGAAGAAAAAAGAGTTAGATTTAGATGACTACCTAGCACAAATTAGGCAAGTGAAGAAAATGGGATCTTTTTCATCATTGTTAAAATTAATTCCGGGAATGAGTCAGATAAAAGATTTAAAAGTAGATGATAAAGAATTTGGTAAAATAGAAGCTATTATTTGCTCAATGACAAAAGAAGAAAAACGAAATACCAAATTATTAAATGCAAGTAGAAGACAGAGAATTGCAAAACGGAAGTGGAACAACCGTGCAAGATATTAATAAATTTATCAAATCCTTTGAGATGACACAAAAAATGATGAAGCAGATGAAAAATAACAAAGGTGGCATGAAAAGGTTATTAAATGGAATAGATGAAAATGCATTAAAGAATTTCAAATTTTAAGTTGTTATTACATTTTTAAATTTATATATAAAAATAAAGTGATTAGAGGGAAGACAAAAATCAAAAAAGAGATTTTTAAGTCTGTTCCTATAATCCCGATTTTAGGAGGTGAACCCAAATGGTAAAAATAAGATTACAAAGACAAGGAAAGAAAAAAGCTCCATTTTATCATATCGTAGTTGCTGATTCAAAAACATCTAGAGATGGAAAAATAATAGATCAAGTAGGAACATATAATCCTATGACAGATCCAGTTTCTATTGTATTAGATAAAGAAAAAGTAGAAAAATGGATAAAAAATGGTGCAAAACCAACAGATACTGTTAAGGCTTTAATTCAAAAAGCAAACTAATCATATAATTTCTTTAAACAAAAAAATAAGCAAATTAGTTGGAGGAAATTATGGAAGAATTTTTAAGAATTATAATTTCAAATTTAGTGGATAATCAAGAAGCAATTGAAATACATGCAATTGATGATGAAAAATCTATTACATTTGAAGTAAAAGTAGCCCAAGAAGATATGGGAAAAGTAATAGGAAAACAAGGTAGAATTGCACAATCTATTAGAAATGTTATGAAAGCTGTTGCAAATAAAGAACATAAAAAAGCATCAGTAGAATTTATAGGATAATAGGAGAATCAATATGCTACCAAATCTACAAATTGGTCAAATCGTCAATACGTTTGGAATTAAAGGAATGGTAAAAGTAAAACCATTTACAGATGATATTAGAAGATTTGATGAATTAAAAAACGTATATGTCGAAAGAAAAGACAACCAGATGGAATATGAAATTGAAGAAGTAAAATATCATAAAGATATGGTATTGATAAAGTTTAAGGGTATAGATAAAATAGAACAAGCAGAATTATTACGAAATAGTTATTTAAGTATTTCTAGAGATTCTGTAGAAGAATTAGAAGAAGGAAGATACTATATTGTAGACATGCTTGGACTAGAAGTATATACGGATGAACAAATTTTATTAGGAACTTTAGAAGATATATTCAATACTGGTAGTAATGACATATATGTTGTAAAAGATGAAAAAGGAAAACAAATTCTTTTACCAGCTATACAGGATGTAATCAAACAAATAGATATAGAGAATAAAAAAATGATTGTGCATTTACTTCCGGGACTAATATAGAAGGAGTATTTTATGAAATTTGATGTTTTAACATTATTTCCAGAAATGTTTGAAATATTAAATCAAAGTATTATTGGAAAAGCTATTGAAAAAGATTTGATACAGATCAAATTAACAAATATCAGAGATTTTTCAAAAGATAAACATAAAAAAGTAGATGATACACCTTATGGTGGTGGTGCCGGAATGGTAATGAAACCAGATGTAATATATGATGCATATCAATCTATTAAAGATGAAAATGCTAAAGTCATTTATATGTCACCACAAGGAAATTTGTTAAACCAAAAAAAGGTAGAAGAATTGTCAAAAGAAAACCATTTAATTATACTTTGTGGGCATTATGAAGGAATAGACCAAAGGGTACTAGATAAGATTGTAGATGAAGAGATATCGATAGGAGACTATGTTTTAACAGGAGGAGAAATCCCAGCAATGGTGTTAATTGATAGTGTTAGTCGATATGTAGAAGGTGTTTTAAAAGAAGATTCTATAAAAGAAGAAAGCTTTTCAAATGGGCTTCTAGAGTATCCACAATATACAAGACCAGAAGTCTTTGAAGGAATGAAAGTTCCAGAGGTATTACTTTCAGGGCACCATGAAAATATAGAGAAATGGCGAAAAGAAAAGTCTTTAGAAATGACAAAGAAAAAAAGACCAGACATATTAACAAGGGAAAAACTTTAGTAAGGTCATAAGTAAAACATAAGGGGAGGTGACATTCCTTAACCCAAGTGGAGATGACCTAAAAGTAAGGTGTGTCCCTTAACATTAATTAAGAAAAGGAGGAAATTCTAAAATGGATATTATAAAATCAATTGAGCATGAACAATTGAAAAATAAAATACCAGAATTAAAAGTTGGTAACACAGTAAAAGTACACGTAAGAATAAAAGAAGGAAACAAAGAAAGAATCCAAGTTTTTGAAGGAATCATTATAAAAGTACAAGGTGGAGGCGTTAATCAAACATTTACTGTAAGAAAAAATTCTTATGGTGTAGGTGTTGAAAAAACATTTTTAGTACACTCTCCATTAGTTGAAAAAGTAGAGTTAGTAAGAGTAGGTAAAGCAAGAAGAGCAAAATTATACTACCTAAGAGATAGAGTAGGTAAAGCTGCCAAAACAAAAGAACAAATTGGAGCAAGAATTGAAGATAGAGAAATTACTATCAAAGAAGATTTAGTAGAAGAACCAGCAGTTGAAGAAGCTCCAGAAGAAGCACCAGCTATTGAAACAGAAAATGTTGCTGTTCAAGAAACAGTTGACACAGTTTCAGAAGAAGTTGTTGAAGATGTTAAAGAAGTAGAAGAAGCTAAAGTTGAAGAAGTTTCTGGAAAAGTTGAAGAAACACCAGCAACTGAAGAAGATAAAAAAGTATAATAAATAAAAAGATGAGCTAGTGAACTTTATCTCAAAAAGTAGAGTTCAGAGTCTCATCTTTTTCTTGAATAGGAAAAATCGAGTTTTTCCTATTCAAGAACATCGCTTCGCTCTAACAATTGCACACAAATTTTACTTACGTAAAATTTGGCGCCGAACAATAACGCGGGCTTTAAAATGTTATAGATAGAGAAAATGTTTAAGAAAGCCCGCTATTGTTCTTTATCAGACAAACGCTAATAATCAAACATATCTTCCATAGTAAAGATGCCAGTATTTTGTTTAACAATAAATTCAGCAGCTCTTAAAGCCCCCTCAGCAAAAACATTTCTAGAATAACTAGTATGCTTAATTTCGAAAGTTTCAAAATTACCAATAAATTGAACACTATGTTCTCCAACAATGTTTCCACCTCTAATAGAAGACATGCCAATTTCATGCTTATCTCTTTTTTCATGTTTATCATGTCTGTTATACTCACAATGAAGTGTATCTCCCAAAGATGCATTAATACTATCTGCTAACATTTGAGCAGTACCACTTGGGCTATCGACTTTTCTATTATGATGTGCTTCTATAATTTCAATATCTGTATTTTTCAAAAGTGGTGCAAGCCAAGAAACCATTTTTTTCATAATCATAATATCAAAAGACATATTAGCAGATTTAAAAATAGGAATCATTTTACTTGCTTCTTCTATAATTTTATTTTCTTCCTCTGAAAATCCAGTTGTTGCAATAACCATTGGTACTTTATTTATTTTTGCATAATTTAAAATAGATAAAGTTGCAACAGGGAGAGAAAAATCAATAATTACATCAGGTCTTACAGAAATTTTTTCCACATCTGTAAAAATAGGAAATTGAGAATCAGAATAACTAACTTTATCGAATCCACCAATTACTTGCATATTTTCACTTTCGTTTACCAATTCGCAAACGACATTTCCCATTTTTCCATTACAACCATTTACAAATACATTTAACATTTAATACCTCCATAATTTACAAAATTTATCATCCATAACTTGTTATCTAATTTGTCCAATTTTTAATTATAAAAAACGCTTTGTTCTTGTATAGGAAAACTCGAGTTTTCCTATACAAGAACATCGCTTCCTATAACAAGCTAGTAGTAGCATGCAAATAGTTTACTCTTTACATAAGTCTACATGCTATGCTTGCTATGCAAAGTTATCTAATTTAGCTTATTTAATTCTTCAATTAATATTTGTTCTTTATCACTACTCATTTTAGTAAGTGGCAGTCTAGGAATTCCAAAATCAAAACCAATATAATTTAAAGCAGACTTAACTGGGATAGGGTTAACCTCTGAAAACAAAGCTTGTATCAAAGGCAAAGCATCTAATTGCATTTTAGTAGCTTTTTTAATATTTCCATCAAAAAAGTTTTGAACCATATCATGTGTATATTGTGGTTTTACATTTGATAAAACAGATATGACACCAAGCCCACCCAAAGATAAAACGGGTAATATCTGATCATCATTTCCCGAATAAATATGTAAATGATCTCCACATAAATGTGCAATTTCTGCTACTTGAGATAAATTACCACTTGCTTCTTTGATGGCAACAATATTATCAATTTTAGATAATTCTAAGCAAGTTTCTGGTAAAATATTAACACCTGTTCTACTTGGTACACTATATAAAATGATTGGCAAAGAAACATTTTTAGCAATGACTTTATAATGTTCGATTAATCCTTTTTGTGTACATTTATTATAATAAGGCGTAACAATTAGAAGTCCATCAACGCCCAAAGCTTCTGCTTTTTTAGAATTTTCAATAACTTTCATAGTATTATTGCCACCTGTACCTGCAATAATCGGTACTCTTCCATTTGCTGTTTTGACAGCACAAGAAATTGTAGCATCTTTTTCTTCTTCTGTCATAGTAGAAGATTCTCCGGTAGTTCCACACACAATAATAGCATCTACGCCATTTTGAATTTGAAAATTAACAAGTCTTTCAAATTCTTTAAGATTGACACCGTTTTCATTAAAAGGTGTACTGATAGCTGTTCCACAGCCTTTGAATAGAATTTTTTTCATAAAATCACCTAATTCTTATATAATAATAGATAAGAAATATATTTATATTTTTTATACATTGCCATTATATTATAAAAATGGGAAAAAGAGAATAGAAAACATAAAAATTCTAATATTTAAATCGTAACAGTACCCGAAAACAGGAACCTTTATGACTTATATATTAGAATTTCTTAAACGGCAATTGGAGGGTAGCTGAGAACTTTAAAAATATACTATTACACGTATCCTCAGATGAAAAGACAGATATCTATAAGTTGTTATACAGCATTCATTAAAATCGTATAATCAGTAAACTTAAAAATACATAAGCATAACGAAAAGCCTTTTTCATAAACATTTTAGACTTTAAAACTTTTAAAGTCTCAGAAGTAGCGCAATACTTATCAACAAAAGTTAAAATAAGACCTTCTATAGAAGTAGGAAATTTCATGGTCACTGGCCACATGTGAGTCATAATCATATCTTTTTCTTTTTGAGTTAAATCAAACAATTTGCTAGCATTTTCGCAAGCAAGTTTACCATGTGTAAAAGCATGAAATCCTTTTCTATCTGGTTGTCTAATTCTCCAATCATATAGAAATAAATCATGTAACATACCAGCTCTTGTGGCAGATACATAATTTAACTTATATTTTTTACAAATTAGATAACAATAATAAGAAACCATATAACAATGGTCAAAGCAAGTTGTTTCATAATGTTGCCTATAATTTTTCATTTCTTGTACAGTTTCATTATTTATGATATCGTTAATGATAGTTAAAAATTCTTGATTACTGATAGGGGTATCAAAATCATTTACAATTTTTTTCATATACATTACCTCTTAATATCTTATGTTCTGGTAACATGAAGCGTTATTTAAAAGTCAAAATGATTTCGTCACGCCACTTACATGATTCCATAATTTTATTGTAGCATAAAAAACCAAAATAGTAAATGAAATTTTTCTTAAGATATTGAACACTAAAGTAAATTATATTATAATACTTGTAATTTAATATGAGATAAATCAATATACAAAGAGGAAGGAACGAGGTTAAAAATGAATCCATTATTATTGGGAATAGGGTCAATGTTTATATGTTTAGTAGTATTGTTAATTGTCATGATATTTATCTATATAAAACATAATAAACATGGTGGAAACAATGGAAGCGAAGGTACTGCTTCAAATCGAAATGCTTTAAATAGTAATTTAAGTATTGGGGAAGACGAAAAACATGATGAATTTATAAAATCTATACAAGTTGTTAATGACGAAAGAACAATTTTGGGAACAGTTATAATAAACGGAATTCGTCAAGAAGTTTCTATGGAAAAAGAAGGAGACGGATATATATATTACTTAGAAAATGAAATCATTGGAGGATATGATCCAGATGTCATGGGAGATAATTTAATTGTTTTTAGAGAAAACACTTTAGAAAATGAACTTTCTGAACAAATAAAAGATGCGATCGAACAAGTAATTGATGATAATAAGGAAAAAATAGAAAAACAACAAGAACAAGAAAAAAGTAAAGAAAAAATTAGAAGTAAAAATGTTTATGAGCAAGAACTAGGATATCAAAAGACAATAGGACAAGAAAATAACAAGAAAAGGCAAATTGACATACAAGACATACAAAAAAGAAAACAGGAAAATCTAAAACAGCAACGAGAAACAGAAAAACAGCTAAAATCGAAACAAGAGAAAGTAGAAAACAAAGTAAATGATATTAATATAAAACAAGAAGTTGATATGGATACAAAGGCAACAGATATGGATACAATTGGAAAAAGATTAGAAGAAGCAGGAAAAATAAAAGGAGAAGAAAAAGAAGGTAAATTAGCTTTTGTCGAATCAGATGATTTAAAAGACTTAAAAAACGAAAAGGGAGAAAGTTTACAAGGACATTCATCAAGATATGAAGCCGTTTTAGTGGATAAAAAAGGAAGAGTGAGAGATTTAAACCTAGAAAATGATACACAAGAAGGAACCAATCCAATGGAACATAATTATCAAGTAAAGCAGAATAAAAATGAAAATGTGGAAAAAGGCGATGTATTAACAAGGTTAAAAATACAAGGAAAAGAAACTATTGGGATAGAAAATGGTCAATATGGAGAAATAGAAGTGTATCACTCTCATGATAAAACAATTGGTGGAGAAGGCGTAGAAGGAAATAAAAGCTTAGATAGGCAATTAGAAACAAAAAATTCAAAAAATGCAATAGAAGGACCAGATCAAGCAAGTCAAAAATTAGCACAAAAATACCAAGATGGATATCGTTCCGTAGAGGAGGCTTATCAAGAAGCAGAACAACACGAAGATATAGCTGGAGAGCCATGTGATGAATTGGAAGTAGAAGATATTGATGGAGATCCTAATACGGTATCTCATAACCATACAGATGAAATTATTGCGCGATTAATGCAAAATGGAGAAATTAGCGATAAATTTACGGAAAGAGAAATTAGGCAAAGGGTTGAGAGAGAATGGAACCAAAAAGAAGAAGATATGAGCAAAGAGGAATTTGAAAAAAATATAGAGCAAGATATTGAATTAGATGCTGGAAATATGCGTGGCGAAAGAGGATTTTAAATTTTTAAAACGAATCCAGCCACATTCGAACTCTTAAAAATATACTATATAGTTGTCTCTCAGATTAAAAAGACTGAAACAGCAACCAAAAAATATTAAAAAAATATGAAATTTTGTTAAAAAAGTTGCAATATTTTGCCATTAATAGTATAATGTAAAAGGTAGTATAATAATATATAGAAAGTATTATTAAAAGAGAGGTAAAAAAATGGATTATTTATATATACTAAGAGAAGCTTTAGTATGGACAATAACAATATTTTGGTTATACCAAGTTGTCATTAGTTTATGTTCTTTAATAAAATTAAAAGACAAACCATTAAAAGTAAACAAAGAACACAAATTTATGGCAATTATACCAGCACACAACGAAGAAGCAGTTGTTGGAAATTTAATAGAAAGTTTAAAAAACCAAACATATAACAAAGATTTATATGATATTTATGTAATAGCAGACAATTGTACAGACAATACAGCCCAAATTGCAAAAGAAGCAGGAGCCATTGTATATGAAAGATTTGACGAAACGAAAAAAACAAAAGGATATGCTTTAAACTGGTTTTTACAACAAAAAATTAAAGAAAATGCTCCATATGATGCGTTCTTTGTATTTGATGCAGATAATATTGTTGATAAAAATTTCATAAAAAACATGAATAAAAAACTATGTCAAGGAGAAGATGTTGTACAAGGATATAGAGACATAAAAAATCCAGCTGATAATTGGATAACCGCAGGATATGCAATCTTTTATTGGCAAATGCATAGATTTTATCATTTAGCTAGATATAATATAGGATTATCACCATTATTAAATGGTACAGGATTTATGGTAAAATTTGATGTTATCAAACCACAAGGTTGGGATACTGAAACATTAACAGAAGATATAGAATTTTCACTAAAAAGAATTATAAAAGGGAAAAAACTAGGTTGGGCAACAGATGCAATTGTATATGATGAACAACCAACAGGTTTCAAACAAAGTTGGTCACAAAGAAGCAGATGGACAGTTGGTCATATCCAATGTATAAAGAAATATACAAAGGATTTAGCCATTGCTGCAAAAGAAAATAAAAAAATGATAAACATTGACGGATTATTATATATTGTAGGAAGTATTCCCATGTTTATTATCACAATCACATTATTATTAACAAACTTTATTATGTATAATTCAGCATCTATTACAACAGCAGAATTAATTAAAAATGTATTATTCTATTTAGTGCCAACATTTATATTACCAATATTGGTAGGAATATTTGCTATGTGGCTAGATGGAAGAAAAATAAAACCAATGGCAAAAGGATTAGTTTGTTATCCACTATTTTTACTAACATGGATATTTATCAACTTTAAATGTTTATTTATCAGAAACACATCATGGGAAAAGATTAACCATGTAAGAAGTATAAAAATATCAGATGTTTCTAATAGCAAAACACAGACAGAAAAAGAATTAATTTAATAGTTAAGTATAAATATAAGTGGACGTTTACATGTTATTAAAATGACAATAAAAATGTTCCACTTATTATTTATATATTAGGAAGTCCGCACAGAACAAATTAAAATAATATAGGAGAAAAAAATGGAAAAATTAAAAAATATCAACAAAAAATATATACATATGGGAATCATTATATTGGGAATTATATTTATAATATTATCAGCTTTTCATGAAAATATATGGTTTGATGAAAGTTATTCTGTAGCCATTGCGAAACACAATTTTAGTGAAATATGGACAATTACAGGAAATGATGTTCATCCACCTTTATATTATTGGATGTTACATATTGTATGGATGATTTTTGGAAACAATGTGATAGCATTTAGATTATTTTCTGTTCTAGCAATTGCCATACTAGGAATTTTAGGGTATACACATATTCGAAAAGACTTTGGAGAAAAAGTAGGGATGTTATTTTCTTTCTTAATATACTTTTTACCAGTTATGTGTACATATAGCCAAGAAGTTAGAATGTATTCATGGTCTTGCTTAATTGTCTCACTGCTAGCCATTTATGGATATCGATTATATAAAAATATAAAAGACAAAAAAGAATTAAAATTACAAAATAAAAATCTGATTATATTTGGAATTTTTAGTATAATGGCATGTTATATACATTATTATGCACTAGCAGTAGCAGGAATTGTTAATTTCTTCTTATTGATATATTTGATTAAAAATAGAAAAGATCATACAAAGATATTAAGAAATTTCATTATATTAGCAGTTATACAAGTGATATTGTATATTCCGTGGTTATTATATCTAAAAGGTCAAGTAGCACATGTAGGTGGTGGCTTCTGGATATCTTTTGGAATTAGTACATTTGTTGAAATACCAAGTTTTCAGTTTAGAAGACAACTAGATACCAATTTTGTATTTGATGCCAATACAATCATTGCACTAGTAGTAGCATTAGCTATGTATATATACATGGGATATAGGATGTATAAAGCCAAAAAAGAAAAAGAAGAAATGAGACCGGGAGTATTTGCTTGGTTATTATATATTTTTGTTATCCTAGCAGTTATTATCATATCTCTAGTAATGAAACAATCTATCCTATTTGCAAGATATTTATTAGTCATTACAGGTTTGTATGCATTTGGATTAGCATTTTTTATGGCAAAAGAAAAAAGAAAATGGGTTACCATTGCGATTTGTACAATTATTCTGATTCTAGGATGTATCAGTAATGTGACAAACATATTCATCAATTATGATGATAGTAATATGAAACAAATTGCCTATTTAAAAGAAAACATTCAACCAGAAGATATAATTGTGTATTCAAACATAGGTAACGGTGGTGTCATAGCAGCCTTTTTCCCTAACAATAAACAATATTTCTATAATGGTGGATATTGGGATGTAGAAGAAGCATACAAAGCCTATGGACCGGGAATGGAAACCATATATCATTATGAAGATATCGTAAAAGATTATCATGGAAGAATTTGGCTAATAGATTCAGAAAATTGTGGATTATATAATGAATTTCCAAAAGAAGGAACACGAACAATTGTAGAACCACAAGAGTTCAGAACAAAATATCAAAATTATATTTATACAATTGTTTTATTAGAAAAAGACTAAAATAGAAGGAAAAATAAAGATGAGAAGAAAAGGGAATATAAAAGTCTTTATCATGAATATAGCAACCCTTATCATTTTAGGGCTTGCTATATATTTCGCATATCAATTTTATCAAAGTAACAATTTTAATGATTTTATACGAAGTGAAGCAAACATCAATGCTTCAGAATTTAAAAGGGACGACAAGGAAACATATTCTAACACAAGAAGTTATAAAATAACTTCAAATGAATTTAATGACGCTATGTTTTCAAAAGAAGTGAAAGTAGAAAAAAATACACCTTATAAAGTAACATGTATGATAAAAACAAAAGATGTAGAGTCGCAAAAGAATGTATCAAGCGTAGGTGCACAAATTGCTATATCTGACTCAGTAGAAAGATCAGTAGCAATTTGTGGAGACAACGACTGGCAAGAAGTAGAATTTATATTTAATTCTAAAAATAGAGAGACAGTAGATATTGCTTTTCGATTAGGAGGCACAGGAGGATATGCAAAAGGAGAAGCATGGTTTTCCGACTTTAAAATTGAACAAGGAAAAGCAGAAGAAGACAGCAATTGGAATTTTGCTTGCTTCATATTTGAAAACACAAATGTCAATATAAATCATAAAGAAATTGATATACAAGTAACGCAAAATGATATAGAAGATATCAAAAATACCATTACCAGATTTGAAGATTCATGTGCGCAATTATCAGAAGGAAAAATGATGGCAAAATGTGATATATATGAAGTACAAGCACCAATTACCTCTTTATCTTATGATGAAGAATTTGGGTATTATGTTGCACCAGAAGATATAGAAAATCAAATAAAAGACGTCATTAACCAACATAATTATGACCATATATTTGCTGTGGTAAGATTGGGAAATGAAGAATATGAAAATGATATAGAAATAAAAGACTGGATTGGATTAGGTTCAATGGATTATTATGGTATAGGATTTTCCAATATACGACTACCAAACAGTTCAAAAAGTTACGTATATAAGTATGATAGAAGAGTAAATCAATTTCCAGAAGAAGTATTTTTGCATGAATTTTTACATTCACTAGAAAGAACGGCAAAAGAATATGGATATAACATTCCAGAATTGCACGATTACAAAGAATATGGATATGAAAACGAATATTTAGTTGGACAAAAAGAATGGTATAAAGATTATATGAATCAAGAAATATATACCTCAAATGGAAAAATAGGATTGCCAGACAATATATACATGTTAAAACCAGCTAAGAAATCTAATTTTGACTATGCCTTTGAGCTTACAGTATATCAAGAGCCACAAAATATCATTGAAGAAATTAGAGGAATTTTTAACAATCTGTTTAGAAACATAAAACTTATATTGGGAAAGGCGTAGGTAGTGTCCAATTAGATGTCCAATTAGGTGTCCAATTAGGGACGTTTCTGTTTGGACATTTAACACAAATATAGGGAGGAATTATGAAAGTATCAGAATTTAATTATCATCTACCAGAAGAATTAATTGCACAAACACCCATAGAAAAAAGAGATGAATCTAGATTAATGGTTTTAAATAGAGAGGCACAAACAATAGAACATAAAACATTTAAAAATATTATTGAATATTTAGAGCCGGGAGATTGTTTAGTAAGAAATAATACAAAAGTCATACCAGCTAGAATTTATGGAAAGAAGGAAACAGGTGCAAATGTAGAATTTTTATTATTAAACAATATAGAAGGAGATATATGGGAAAGTATTGTAAGACCGGGGAATAAGCTTCACGTGGGAACAAAAGTCATATTTGGAGATGGGTTATTAACTGCTGAAATTTTAGAAATCATGCCGGGAGGAACAAGAAAGGTAAAATTTACATATAAAGGAATATTTAATGAAATTCTAGATAAAATCGGTTTAATGCCATTACCTCCATATATTCATGAAGAATTAAAAGATAATAACCGTTATCAGACAGTATATGCAAAATATGATGGATCAGCAGCAGCGCCAACAGCAGGACTACATTTTACACCAGAATTGTTACATAAAATAGAAGAAAAAGGTATAAAAATTGCCAATGTAACATTACATGTGGGAATAGGAACGTTTAGACCAGTGAAAGAAGAAACAGTGGAAAATCATGAAATGCACACAGAACATTTTTATATAAAACAAGAAGATGCTGAAAAAATAAATGCAACCAAAAAGAATGGGAAAAGAGTGATTGCAGTTGGAACCACTTCTTGTAGAGTACTAGAAACAATTGCAAATGAAAACGGACTTGTGAAGGAAACAGAAGGAGATACCAATATATTTATTTATCCAGGATATCATTTTAAATGTTTAGATGGACTAATTACGAATTTTCATTTACCACAGTCTACCTTGTTAATGTTGGTTTCAGCATTGGCAGGAAAAGAGTATATCATGAAAGCATATCATGAAGCTGTGAAAGAGAAATATCGCTTTTTTAGCTTTGGGGATGCTATGTTTATTCAGTAAACAAGAAATATAAGGAGGATTTATGAAACCAGCAGTAACATATGAACTATTACATGAAGATAAAACCACAGGAGCTAGAAGAGGTGTTATTCATACACCACATGGAGATATACAAACACCAGTATTTATGCCAGTTGGCACACAAGCAACAGTAAAATCTATGACACCAGAAGAATTAAAAGAAATGGTAAATGCCGAAATTATATTATCCAACACCTATCATTTGTATTTAAGACCCGGACAAGATATTGTAAAAGAAGCAGGTGGACTTCATCAATTTATGAAATGGGATAGACCAATTTTGACAGATAGTGGAGGATTTCAAGTATTTAGTTTAGGGGACTTAAGAACAATCACAGAAGAAGGGGTAGAATTTAAATCTCATTTAGATGGAAGTAAACATTTCTTCTCTCCAGAAAGTGTTATGAAAACAGAGGAAGATTTAGGAGCAGATATCATCATGGCTTTTGACGAATGTGTAGAATATCCAGCAACCTATGAATATACAAAACAGTCTATGGAAAGAACAACCAGATGGGCAAAAAGATGTAAAGAAGCGCATAAAACAGAAAATCAAGCACTTTTTGGAATTATTCAAGGTGGCTTTTATGAAGATTTAAGAAAGCAAAGTGCAAAAGATTTAATTGATTTAGATTTGCCGGGATATGCGATTGGTGGAATTAGTGTGGGAGAGCCAAAAGAAGAATTTTTGAAAATGCTTCGTTTTACAGCACCATTGATGCCAAAAGATAAGCCTAGATATTTAATGGGTGTGGGAACACCAGATTATCTAATAGAAGCAGTTATGGCAGGAATTGATATGTGTGATTGTGTTTTACCTACAAGAATAGCAAGAAATGGAACAGCGTTAACTTCTCATGGAAAAGTAGTAGTAAGAAATGCTACTTATGAGAGAGATTGGAATCCTTTAGATGCGGATTGTGATTGCTATACTTGCAAAAACTATTCAAGAGCATATATTAGACATTTAATTAAAGCCAATGAAATTTTAGGTGTACGATTATTATCAATTCATAACTTAAAGTTCTTGACTAATTTAATGGAAAAGGTTAGAATAGAAATAGAGAAGGATAATTTAGAAAACTTTAAGAATGATTTTTATGACAAATATGGTTATAGAAAATAGGAGGGATACAAATGAATTTAATAGATGAAGATTTTAATCCAAAGAAGGAAGTAGACAAAACAAAAAAAATTACAAGAATGATTATTATAGCAATTGTTTTAGTTGTTATTTTAATTATAGCGATATTTTCATATATGTTGTATCTAGAAAAATTAAAATTAGAAGTCATAGTAAATGGGCAACAGAATATAGAGATAACGAACTCATTTGTATTTGAAAATGATGGAACAATATATGTGCCAGTTAGAAAAATGGCTTCCTATTTTAGTTATAGTTCTTATAGTGGAGAATATACTAATAAATCAGAAGATTCTAGCAAATGCTATGTTGAATGTGAGGGAGAAGTAGTCAATCTTACTTTGAATTCTAATAAAATATACAAACTAAGTTTACAGAATATGGATAATAATTATACATATATTTATATGGACAAGCCTGTAAAAGCAATTAATGGAGAATTGTATGTTACAACAGAAGGTATGCAAAAAATATTTAACACAACATTTGACTATAATCAAGAAACAAATACAATATCGATTTATACAATGCCATATTTGATTAGTTTAAATTCAAATATGATTTTAAATTATGGATATACAGCAATTAGCGAACAATTTGAAAATCGCAAAGCAATTATACAAGGAATGCTTGTTGTTACAAACGATAAATATGTGGGAGTGATTAACGCAAATGATGGTACAGAAATATTAGAATGTAAATATGATGATATCACTTATCAAGAAACAACAGGAGACTTTATTGTAAGTAGTAATAATAAATACGGTATTATTGGTACAAATAAGGAAACAAAAGTAGATATTTCTTATGATAACATTTTATTAATGGATTATGATGCTGGATTGTATCTTGTAACCAAAAACGGAAAATATGGTGTAATAGACTTAGAAGGAAATAATGTTATTTATGCAGAAAATGATCAAATTGGTATAGATATTTCTAATTTTTCAGAAAATGATTTGAAAACAGGGTATATATTGGTAGATAATTTAATACCAGTTCAAAAAAATGGTAAATGGGGATTATTTGATAAGAAGGGAAAACAAGTTGTTAACTTTGAATATGATAGTTTAGGATATATTGCAAATAATAGTAGAGAAGCACTTAATTTATTAGTAATACCAGACTATGATGTTGTTGTAGCTTGTTTAAATGATAGATATACATTATTGAACAAATTTGGGGAGCAAACATTTAAAGCCTTTGTAGATGATATTTATATGACAGTAAGTGGAGGCGAAAAGAGCTATGTAATGATTGCAAACAACAAAAACTATGATGTAGAAGACTACTTAGATAGATTAGGTGTAAAACCTACAAATAAAAAAGATGAAGAGGAAGAAGAAGAAACAGACACAAATACTATTAATATACCAAGTGATGAACAACAAAATCAACCAGAAGAAACACAACCAGAAGAAGTACAAGAATCAGAGGAGCATTAACAAAAAAGAGAATATTTATTTAAAAAAGTAAATATTCTCTATTTTTGACCAGTCGTACTAATAGAAAAAAAATGAAAAATGATATATAAATAAATGAGACGCTAAACAGATGTAAACGGAAAAGAGGTATTTTGTGAATAATATAAAAATAGTAGCAAATAGTGCATATTTTCCCAAAAAAGAAGTAAAAAATAACGAGTTGGAAAATTACCTAAAATTAGAAAAGGGATATATAGAAAAAAGAACAGGAATAAAAAATAGATATTATGCAACAAATGAAAAAATAGAAGATATGGCATTAAAAGCAGTTCAAAATATGATAGGTCAATCTGAACAGAATATGGACATTCATCATATAGATTTGATTATTGTAGCAACAACAAGTACGGATATACTAATGCCGGGAATTGCAAACTATGTTCAAAAAATGTTAGATATACCCCCATGCATGTGTATCGATATATTAGCAGGATGTAGTGGATATATTAATGCTTTAGATATGGCTAAAGCCTATATAGATTGTGGAAAAATCAATAAAGCACTAATTATTGGGGTAGATAAACTTTCAAGTGTGATAGATGAAAAAGATATGGGAACAGCAATTGTTTTATCAGATGGAGCAGGTGCGACATTGGTAGAAAGGGATGTCAACCATTCTGCTTCAAAGCTTTATATATCTCATATCAAATCTGAAGGTGCACATAACGAAATATTAACCTATCAATATGGAAAAAAGTTATATATGAATGGAACAGAAGTATATAAATATGCAGTGACAGAAACAGTAAAAAATATGAATGAATTGTTGGATAAAGCCAAATGGACATTAGATGATGTTGCCTATATCATACCACATCAGTCAAACTTAAAAATTATGAAAGCGATTGCATCTAGATTGCATGTTGGTATGGATAAAATGTATACCAATATACAAACAAGAGGAAATACTTTTTGTGCAAGTATACCGATTGCTTTGTATGAGATGCAAAGAGAGCAACGACTAAAAGTAGGAGATAAAATTATTCTGCTAGGATATGGTGGAGGATTAAATACTGGTAGTATTTTAATGGAAATATGATAGCTTAAATCAAAAATTTTATATAGAATTTCTAATATTCTCCAATTACATTCGTAATTTCATAAAATTTTATATACGGTATCTCAAACTTCATAAAAGATTAGATTGCATATATATGGAGAAATTTTTATTTAAAATTAAGGCAAATATACTATTATACAATAAAAGAATTAATTTAAAAGAAAGGATGAAGAAAAAATGAAAAGAGCATTTTTATTTCCGGGACAAGGAGCACAAGTTGTTGGAATGGGAAAAGATATTTATGAAAAGTATGATGAAGCAAAGAAAATTTATGAAGAGGCTTCAAATATTTCTGGAATAGACATCAAGAAACTTTGCTTTGAAGGGCCAGAAGAAGAATTAAACAAAACAGAAAATACGCAAATTGCTATATTAACAACAAGTCTTGCAATACTAGAAGTATTAAAGGCAAAAGGAATACAAGCAGATATAGCGACAGGTTTAAGTTTAGGAGAATATGGCGCTTTGATTTATTCAGGCATTATTCGTTTTGAAGATGGGATTAAACTAATACAAAAAAGAGGTTACTACATGGGAAATTTATTACCAAATGAAACCTATGCTATGGCAGCTGTTATTGGTTTAGATTCAGAAAAAATAGAAGAAGTTTGCAAAGAAATTTCCAAAAAAGGAAAATTTATTGTTGTGGCAAACTACAATTGTAAAGTTCAAACTGTCATTTCTGGAGAAGAAGAAGCTATTGAAAAAGCAACAGAGATGCTAAAATCTATGGGAGCAAAAAGAGTGCTAAAATTAAATACAAGTGGACCATTTCACACGATAAAATTAGAAAAAGCAAAAGAAGCTTATGAAAAAGAATTAGAAAATGTGAATTTTCATGTGAATGAAGAAATAAAGGTCATAAAAAATATTGATGGTACATATTACCATAAAGGAGATAACATAAAAGAAATTTTAGCAAATCACATTATTAGTCCAGTAAGATTTGATAAAGCCATTCAATTAATGGAAGAAGAAAAAGTAGAAGAATATGTTGAAATTGGACCGGGAAGAACATTAACAGGATTTATAAAAAAGGAAAATAAAGAAGCAAACACTTACAATATTAGCAATTTAGAAACTTTAGAAGCATATTTAGAAAAATAAACGATATATATATGTTTTGTCACATATGTGCTAAAATAAATTTTGAATAAAAAGTAATCAAAAATGAAATATTTTAAAGAAAGGATGAATCAAAATGGAAGGAAATAAAACTGTATTTGTCACAGGAGCCTCAAGAGGAATAGGAAAAGAAGTAGCCTTAAAATTTGCAGAAAATGGATATAATGTTGTAATTAATTATGTTTCAAACAAAACAAATGTTGAAGAATTAAAAAAAGAGTTTGAAAATAAAGGAGCAAAAAGCCTAATCATGCAAGCAGATGTAACAGATGTAGGTGCAATAGAAACACTTGTAAAAACTGCAATAGAAGAATTTGGAAGTATAGATGTGTTAGTAAACAATGCAGGTATTACAAGAGATAATTTATTAATGAGAATGAGTGAAGAAGAATTTGATAAAGTGATAGAAATTAATTTAAAAGGAACTTATATTGTAACAAAAGCAGTTACAAAATATATGATGAAAAAAAGAAAAGGAAGTATTATCAATTTAGCATCTGTTGTAGGAGTGGCAGGTAATGCAGGACAATGCAATTATGCAGCTTCAAAAGCGGGAATTATCGGATTTACAAAAAGTATTGCAAAAGAATTGGCCTCAAGAAATATTCGTTCAAATGCAGTAGCACCGGGATTTATAGAAACAGACATGACGGCTGTTTTATCAGATGAAGTAAAAGAAAATATATATAATCAAATCCCATTAAAAAGAATGGGAACGGCTAAAGAAGTAGCAAACTTAGTCTATTTCTTAGGATCTGATGAGAGTGACTATATGACAGGTCAAGTGATTAATATTGATGGTGGAATGGTAATGTAAAAACAAATTGAAAGCAGTATCTTGCACATTTTTGATACGAAATTCAACCTTCGACATACAAAAAGTATGCCTTCAGTTTGAATTTTGTATCAAAAATGCACAATATACTACTTTGAATTTGTTTTAAAACAGACCAATCAAAAATATCTTGTACTTGAAGATTAAATGGAATATAGAAAAAGAAAGGAAAGAAAAAAATGGAAAGAAGAGTTGTAATTACAGGTTTAGGAGCAATAACTCCAATAGGAAACAATGCAAAAGAATTTTGGGATGGAATCAAAACCGGTAAATGTGGAATTGATGAAATAAAAAGTTTTGATGCGACAAACTTTAAAGTAAAATTAGCGGCAGAATTAAAAAATTTTAATCCAGAAGATTATTTTGACAAAAGAGAAGCAAAACGATTAGATAAATTTTCCCAATATGCTATGATAGCTGCCAGAGAAGCTTGGAAAGATAGCGGATTAGACAAAGAAACTGAAAATATGGAAAGAGTAGGAATTATTATTGGATCTGGAATTGGAGGAATTAAAACAATCGAAGTAGAAAACGAAAAATGTATTACAAGAGGGCCCGATAGAGTGTCTCCTATGTATATTCCTATGGGAATTTTAAATATGGCAACAGGTAATGTAGCAATTGATATAGGAGCAAAAGGAGAGTCTATGGCTATGGTTACAGCATGTGCATCTGGAACACATTGCATTGGAGAAAGTTTCAGAATGATAAAACATGGATATCAAGACATTGTTTTGACAGGAGGAACAGAAGCAGGGATTACACCTCTTAGTATAGCAGGATTTACCAATATTAAAGCTTTAACAAAATCAGAAGATAAAAGTAGAGCAAGTATTCCATTTGACAAAGAAAGAAGTGGATTTGTTATGGGAGAAGGTGCTGGTGTTATCATATTAGAAGAATTAGAACATGCCAAAAAAAGAGGAGCAAAAATATATGCAGAAATGGTTGGCTATGGTGCTACATCTGATGCTTATCATATCACATCTCCTGCACCAGAAGGAGAAGGTGGAGCAAGAGCGATGAAACTTGCTATGGAAGATGGAAAAGTAAAACCAGAAGAAATTACATATATTAATGCACACGGTACATCAACACATTTAAATGATGCTTGTGAGACACAAGCTATCAAAACAGCTTTAGGAGAAGAAAATGCTAAAAAAGTAATGGTAAGTTCAACTAAAGGACATACAGGACATTTATTAGGTGCAGCAGGTGGAATAGAAGCTATTGTATGTGCAAAAGCAGTTGAAGAAGGATTTGTGCCAGCGACTATCAATTATCAAGTTCCAGATGAAGCGTGTGATTTAGATATTGTTCCAAATGAAGGTAGAAATGTAGAAGTAAAATATGCAATTTCTAATTCACTAGGATTTGGCGGACATAATAGTAGTATTTTATTAAAAAAATATGAAGAATAGAAGCATTTCATCATTTTAAAAGTATAATTATGAATTATGAATAAAGATGATATGATTTAGATTTCATAAATTCTTCGGTTCAATACGATAATTAAGAATTTGTAACATCATATATTGAGCCTCTTTCACTCAGACCCTCACTATGTGAGTACCGTGAACATTCCTCAATATATGATTAACAAATTCTAAAATATCTCCAATCACATTCAAAATTTATTCAATCTAAATCATATCATCTTTATAGAGATAAAAAGTTATATGAAATTACAGATTTTATAATAAATTAATTATTTAGTACTTTTCAAATTAAGAAAAATGATGTAAAATGAAAACAAAAACGGAGGTAGAAAATGGATTATAAAGATATTAAAAAATTAATGGATGACATGGGAAATTCTAAGCTAGAAGAATTAGAAATCGAATTTCCAGATGGTGTAAAAATAAGCATGAAAAAAAGTGAAAAAAGAGAAGTTATAGTAGAACCACATGTAATAGAAGCAAGTGCACCAATTTCTGTTCCTGTAGTAAAACCACAAGAAGAAAAAGGAATGGTTACCATAGAAAAAAAGGAAGAAAACTATAAAGTAATAAAATCACCAATGGTAGGTACATTTTATGCAAGTTCATCACCAGACAAAGAACCATATGTAAAAGTAGGAGATAAAATTTCAAAAGGGCAAGTAGTATGTATCGTAGAAGCCATGAAATTAATGAATGAAATTGAATCTGAATTTGATGGTGAAATCGTAGAAATTTGTGTAAAAAATGAAGATGTTGTAGAATACGGAACCCCATTATTTAAAATTAGATAGTGTCCAATTAGCTGTCCAATTAGGGACGTTTCTTTTTGAGACATTTTTATGTAAACAACAAAATGATATATTCTACCAAATGAAAAAGATAAATGATAATATGGAAGGAAAGAGAATAACATGTTAAATAAAGAGCAAATTAAAGAGATTATTCCTCAAAGGGAACCATTTTTAATGATAGATGAAGTGGAAGCATATATTCCGGGAGAAAGTGCAGTAGCTTATAAGAATGTAAGTGAAGATGAATATTATTTTAAAGGCCATTTTCCGGGAAATCCAATTATGCCGGGTGTTTTGATTGTAGAATCATTAGCACAAACTGGTGCAGTTGCGATTCTTTCGATGGAAGAGAATAAAGGAAAGAATGCACTTTTTGGTGGTGTTGATAAATTAAGATTTAAAAAACAAGTGGTTCCAGGGGACAGGTTAAAATTAGAAGTGAAAATTATTAAAAGAAAAGGACCTATTGGGGTTGGAGAAGCATTAGCAACAGTTGATGGTAAAGTGGCAGTAAAGGGAGAGTTAACTTTTGCAGTAGTATAGATAAATCATTATATATTAGAATTTCTAAAACGATTCTGTCGCATTCGAACGTTAAAAATATACCATATGGCTATTCTCAATTAGAAAACTGAATGGTACTATTCTTAGTTATAGTAATAATACAACAAATAAAAAATGATTATAGCATACATATATTTTATCTATAATCATTTTTTATGCTTCATAATATTGATCTGTGTTATCATATAAATCTTCTAAAGTAATACCTAAAACTTTACAAAAAGCCAAAGCTTCAAAGTCTTTTACTGTTTTTTTGCCATATTCAATTTCATAAATATCACAAATATACATTGTAACACCAATTAAATCTAATTTTTTACAAATTTCTGGTTGTGAAATTTTTTTTAATTTTCTGTATTTTCTTAAATTTTTTCCAATAATATTTAAATTCCCATTTAATGTTTTTACCTTCATGAGCACCTCCCATAAGTTAAAGATAACTGATTTAACTTATATTTTATAGCAAAATTCACTATTATATTACAGGTTGAAACTGTAAATATTACAAAAATATTTCTAAACAGTGACAAATTAGATACATTTTTTTAGAAAACTTGAAAGTGATCTACAGGATGTGGTATATTAAAAATAAGAAAGCAACAGGATGTAGTATAAGTTTTATGAAAATGAATGTAATTTTAAAATATAAATTTTCATGAAGCAGATGATATTAAATCAAAAGAGGAGGAGCTTATAAGATGAGTTTTTTTAAGGGAAGGCTATTATCAATAACAAGAAAAACAGAAGGTATTACTTTAATAGCCCTTGTTATTACAATAATTGTATTATTGATTTTAGCAGGAGTAACAATAGTGACATTAACAGGAGAAAATGGAATATTAACAAAAGCAACTGAATCAAAGAAAGAAAACGAAAAAACAGAAATAATTGAAAGAATAAAATTAGATGTAGTTGCTAAACAAGCAGAAAATTTAGGAACTATTTCACAAGAAGAGTTAATAGAAATTTTAAAAAAATATGGTACATTAATAGATAAGAACACATTGATTACCACTAAAGGTAATTATGAAATATTAGTTTCTGATATATATAATGGAAATATTGAAGTTTCAATTGTAACAACACCACTAGAGAATTTTGAATACACTTTAGATAACGAAAATAATATTGTAACTTTAACTAAATATATAGGAACAGAATCTAATATATATGTTCCAGCAACATATACAATTAATAATGTAGTATTTAATACTATGCTTTTTGCTAGTTTTTCTTCTCAAAGTTCTACTTTCTCTGGTAATGCTAATATTCTTACTATAGAATTTGAAGAAGGCGTTTCAACAAATGAAATGAGTTATATGTTTGCAAACTGCATAAATTTGCGTTATATTAAAACTTATCCTGAATACAATGGTATTTGGTGGACTGGTGTATTTTATAATGATACTAATTTAATTAGCGCTCCACAAATTCCAAATGATATTGAAAATATCAGAATAACAAATTTTTATAATAAATGTATAAATCTTTTAGGAAATTATTCAATGCCAGAGAACTATGACAGTAATTATAGCACAAATGTATTTGGCGAATGTATAAACATTAATAAGAATATAAATGTTGTTTGGTTTGGCGATAGTATTACAGCAGGTACAACTACAGGGGGGGAATCTTTTGTTTCATATTTGCGTGAAGATTTAGAAGATACAGGAATTTCAAACTATGCAATAGGAGGACATACATTGAGCTATGGTTACGATCAAAGTGATAATGCTATTTCTGAATCGATAATAACTGATATTAGCAAAATGGGAATTCATGAAAATGTAGATTATGTATTTATTTCAGCAGGAACAAATGATTTTGCACATAATTCAACACGTAGACCATATGGAACATACAGATTTGCAGATATAGGAACTATTAATGATAATACATCTTCTACTATTATGGGTGCAATCAATAATATTAGTACAATTGTAAACAAAAAATTTCCTAATGCTACTTTAATATTTACAACACCTATTACAAGGTCGGACTATGATATTGAGGGTGCACTAGCATCAGATGGTAGTGTTTATACAGTTCATCTTAAAGATTATGTTGATGCTATAAAAACATTTTGTGATTCAAAAGGAATATCTTACATTGATTCTTATACAGAAAGTGGATTAATAGTGACTGAAGATTCCTGTGATGGTACACAAAATTATATGAATGATCAGACACATCCTACGTTAAAAGGACAAAAGGTTTTAGAACAATATATTCTAAATAAGTTAATCACGGATTATGGTTTCACTTCCAATAATTAAATATCCTACACTAGCTTATATACTAAATTTCTTGTACCTCGAAATGGTCCGAATGAATAGATTTGAGAAAATATAAAACCTCATGTATAATATAATTATGTAACTTGATAGTTGCAAATATATTAAACAGGAGGTTTTTTGATATGACAAATGAGCAAATAATAAACAAAATGAAAGATGACATGAAAATGAGAGGATTTTCGCACTGGACAGAAGAAAGTTATTTAGGGAAAACAAAAGATATAATGAAATATTTTAAAAAAACAATGGAAGAAGTAAAAATAGAAGAACTAAGGAATTTTCTATCAAAATACTTAATAGAAGAAAGAAAATTATCAGAACGAAGTGTAAATTACTACAATTTTGTAATAAGATTTATGTATGAAGTAACAATGGATAAAATAATAAATAAGAAGCAATTAGCAATGTATAGAAAAAGGAGAAAAATGAAAGATGTGCTAACAAAAGAAGAGTTAAGCACTTTTTTTAATGCCTGTGAAAATTACATGTATAGAACAATATTTATGATGATATATGGAAGTGGACTAAAAGTATCAGAGGCAGTAAATTAAGAGAAGAAGATATAGATAGTAGAAAATGAGAATATTTGTAAGAGCAGAAAAAGGAGGAAAAGATAGGTATATAGTATTACCAAAAACAAGTTTAGAAATGTTAAGAAAATGTTACAAAATGTACAAGCCCAAACATCCAGAAGGATATATTTTTTAAAATGTATATTGACAAAGATAATATTAATGATGGGATTTATTTTGATTTATTTACAAGAATTCAAGTAAAAGAAGATGAAAGTCAAGAATTAAGAGAGTGTGTACAAGATTTAAATACTAATATAGTAATAGCAAATGGAATTATTGGTAACGTAACGAAAGAAGGGTTTCTAGAAGGCGGAGACATAATTCAAGGAATAAATCTTAACTGGACAAAAAACAAAAACTAGCATATGTACATTATAAAATGGGAAAATTAGTTTCTTATGTTCCTAATTTTAATTTTAGTGGTAGATATGTCAATGCTCCAATTTCAAATGATACAAGAAATATTTGTAAATCTCTTGTGAACGGGAACAGGTATGTAATGGAATAGTATCAATAAATAGAAATATATTATCTAGAATACGGCAGTTATAAAATTACAAATATAAGGATATTAGCATTATATAGTTATTTAGGAAAAATAGTAAATGAAAATACGAAAAAAGAGAAAAAGAATGAATTTTACAAATATAAAAAGGCAGGGAAACCTGCCATAAAAAGTTTATCATTGCCATTCTAGTATTGGGTATCCATTATTTATATTTCGTTTATCTTCTTGCCAGTTAATTCCAAGTACCGTATAGAGTTTTTTCATATCATTACTTGTTTTTACTTCTATTCCGGTAATATTAATATCGTTTGCATTATTGACAATGTTTTCTTCATAGTAATTATTATTTATTTTTATTGCTCCTATTTGTTGACCGATAATACCACCTATTTGATTATCAATTCCATTAACATTACCAGTATTATAACAATTATAAATTTCTGCATCTTCGATTGTTCCAATTATTCCTCCTGCAATGTTTCCTTCAGTTTGAATTTGTGCTCTATTATAAGAATCAATTATTATTGAATTACTGTAGTTTTTTCCTACAATGCCACCTGTACATGTGTTAATTCCTTTAACATTACCCAAATTAGTATTATAACATAATTTTATAATGGAAGAATAGTAGCAACTTCCTGCAATTCCACCACAGTATCCCAAACCTACAACATTAGCATTATTATAGCATTTTTCTATATTACTATTATTTTGGTTTTGACCTGCAATTCCTCCTATATGAGAACCTGTACATTGAATAACAGCATTGTTATTACAATTTTTTATAGTTGCATTATCAGTATTAATCCCTACAATTCCACCAGTACTATTATTACCAGTTATAGTATTTGTATTATAGCAGTTTGTTACTAAAGTATTAGAAAAAGAACATCCAACAATACCACCTCCAAAGCTACATTTAATTATACTATTATTGTAGCAATTAGAAATAATTCCACCATTATATAGATAGCCACAAATTCCACCCGTGGCACTTCCACCAACGATGTTATTATTTAATCCTATTCCCATATTTAAGATTTTTCCATTATTAACTAAGCCAAATAATCCTTGTGCTTTATCTGATGTATTTATATAGATTCCATTAATTTCATAATTTCTGCCATCAAATACTCCACTAAATGGTTTATTTGTTTCTTTATTAGGAGAAGAATTTTCCATTAGATATAATCCTATCGGTTCCCATTCTTCATTTATATCTAATGTAATATCATTCCCTAAATATACATACCAACCTTCATAAGTATTACCGATATTCACATCATCCCTAAATGCTTTTAATTCGTCATAGGTACTTATTTTTAGCATTTTACTTTGCTCTATTATTTCTCCAGTTTCATCTACATAATACATTCTTTTAGTATCATTCATATTTATTAAAAAACTTCCATCTCCATTATCTGTAACTGTAAAATCTTTATTATTTCCAAATTGTTGTTTTATAGCATTTTCTAATTTTACTTTATCTATTTCTAATGTATTAGCATCTTCCATTCGACTTGATGTAACAGCTAACACCAAACTTTCTTTTTCTTGTGATTCTTCTGTTTTATTTTTTGCTTCTGTTGCTCTAGTTAAAATTCCGTTATCTCCAGTCAAAGTTGCAATTGTTACACCTGCTAATATTAACAAAACAATTATTGTAACGACAAGAGAAATAAGAGTAATACCTTTTTTACCATATTTTAATGCTTTTCCTAATTTTTCCATAATTAAATCAATTCCTTTCAATTTTTCTTTAGATTTTCTGAAATTATATTACTATACCTGTAAAACAATTGAAGTAAAAATAGGTGCATATCTATTTTGCTTTTTAAGATAAATATCTTGCAAAGAAGGTTGCAAATATGAATAAGCTAAGAAAAATATTTTAATTGATGTATTGAATATCTGTTTTTTTAAAATCCATCTTGAGTTATAATTACATTTTTTCTTATAAATTCATCTAATTTTTCTTCTAAATTATTATTTGTATTTTCTATCATTCGTATTACCCTATTTCATTAATAATCTATAAATATGTATTTTTATTATTTTATCAATTTCTTTCATGGTTATACTACATTTTATAGAAATTTATAAAAAAATAAAACTATTAAATATGGTTAAGTATTAATTTATTATCATAGTTGAAGAAATAAGGTGCAAATAATCAAAAAACATATTCTACTTTTCAGAAATTTTATATTTATTATAGTGGTTATACAACCAATAGTCAAGTATCCTATGAAAATTATATAATATTTTTATAAATTTTTAGGAGATAAATATGATAAAATTAGATATAGAAAAGGGAATATATTTGTTTAAATTGGAAAATATTTTGAAAGAGAGAAATATTAGTATAAATAAATTAATGAGAGATACAAATACAGATTTTAAAGTTTTAAAAAGAATAATGACAGGTGAGTTAGTAAGATTTGATATATTTGTTATAGCAAGATTATGCGATTATTTGAATTGCAGAATTACAGATATAGTTGAATATATTCCAAATAAAAATAAACCGCATTTTCAGTAAGTTTGCCTTTTTTTCATTTGATTAATTTTTTCTTTAGCTTGTTTTTTCCAAGTTTCAAAATCTTAAGCAAGTTTTTTATTGTCTTTATTTTTCCTAACTTGCATAAATTTTTGTTGATAAGTTTTTCTATATTCTCTCATAGCCTTATTATATACTAAGCAAAATACTATACCAGTATTATTTACTACAGGTGCTAGTGAAAGAAACAAAGTATTAAATATATATGACCTTGTAGGAAATGTAGGCGAGTGGAATTTGGGACATGTTATATCAAATAAATTATCAGTGGGATTTATTCAGCTCTACAGGTAGTAATGCCTATTATGGGTTCCGTGTAGTTGCACTTTAAAATGTGACTTTTGTGTCAAGAATTATTGCGGCGTTTGCCCCCAAAAAAAGGGGCTTGTCAAGATAATTGTAAATTTATGTTTATGAGTTAATAAAAAAAATCCTTCCAAAAACTTGTAATTTTCAAGATTATTGATATAATACTATATGGACATGACAAGTGAAAGGGAGGATTTTTATGTTAAAGAAAGTAGCAATACTAGCAAACGGTGGAGATGTATCAGGATTTAATGCAGTAATCAGAGCCATAAAAAAAACATGTGAAACAAATGGAATAGAATGTTACGGATATATTGACGGATACAGAGGGCTAGTAAAAAATAATTATGTTAGATTAGATGGAAATGAAATTGCTTCAGGTATTTTGCCAAAAGGAGGGTCTATTATAGGATCTTCAACAAATGCCATTGTTTTTCATTACAAAGTAGAACATGAAGACGGAACAGTAACATATGAAGACTTATCAGATCAATGTGTAAAAAATGTAAAAGAAGCAGGATTTGACTGTATCTTTACCTTAGGTGGAGATAGTACGCAAAAATCAGCAAGAGACTTATTCCTAAAAGGAATCAATACAATTGGTGTACCAAAAACAATAGACAATGATGTAGCATGTACAGATATAACATTTGGCTACAATACAGCTGTGCATGTAGCAACAGAAGCAATTGATAGACTACACACAACAGCAGAAACACATGACAGAATTATGGTATTAGAAGTTATGGGAAGATTTGCAGGCTGGATAGCTTTAGAATCAGCCATTTCTGGAGGAGCAGATGTTGCATTAATTCCAGAGATACCATATGATATCCATAAAGCAGCAGAAGCAATTAATAAAAGAAAAGAACAAGGTAAGAGATTTAGTGTAGTTGTTGTTTCAGAAGGCGCACATCCAAAAAATGCTGAACAAACAACACATTCAGCAGAAGGAATTGATAATAAGGCAGGAATCAGTGTAAAATTTGGCGGAGAAGGAAATAGAGTTGCTAAAGAACTTCAAGAATTAACCGGATTAGAATCAAGATGTACAATTTTAGGATATATGCAAAGAGGAGGAACACCAACAGCATATGATAGAGTATTATCTACAAAATATGGTGCAAAGGCAGTAGAACTTGCAATGGAAGGAAAATTTGGCGTTTTAACTGTTATAAAAAATGGAAAGTTAGATTGTGTGCCATTAGAAGTTGTTGTTGGAGAAAATAAAGAAATTGGAGCTGTTCAAGGTGGTACAGCAGAAAGTAATGTGAGATATGTCACAATGGATGATGAATTAGTAAAAACTGCAAGAGATATCGGAATTTGTTTAGGCGATTAGGGACAATTAGGGACGTTTCTGTTTGGACATTTTTGTTCGAAAGGAACTGAATAAACCCAGATAGTTAAACTTTTTTTGTTTGATTATTTGGGTTTATTATTTTATACAAAATGTTAAAAAAGCTCGCTATGATTCTCTTTAATTTTAAATGATTTTTATAGTACACTTAAAAGAAGAAATATGCTATAATATAGACATAAGAGGGAAGCAGGTTAGCAAAATTTAATTAAATTTTCTCTTCCTTAAGGAGATGTTTTGAGAAATCAAGGCATCTCCTTTATTACATTTTCATTACATTTTGATAACTTTTATTGAGATAAAAAAATATTATTGGTATAATTTGGGTATAATAAAATACGAAGGAGGAATCATTATGTTAAAATCAAATGTAGCATGGAGTACAAATGAAGACAGTTACACACAAGGAAAAGAAACAGCTAAAAAGGCGGTTGTAGATTTAGTACAAACAAAAGTCGCATTTTTATATACATCTGTAGACTGTGATGTCAAAAAAGTATTAGAAGGAGCAAAATCTGAACTAGGAACAGCACCAATCATAGGATGCACATCAAGTGCAGGAATCATTGTACCAGATGGATTCATTACATCAGACAATGGATTCACAGGAATATTAGCTTTAGGAGATCCAGACACAGAAGTAGGAGTAGCAAGTTCAGAAAGAGGAAAAGACCCAAGAGAAACAGGAAGAAAAGTAGCAATAGAAGCCATGAAAATGGCAGGTAGAACAGACGCACCAGCATATTTCTATATGGTAGCTTCTCCAGCAGAAGAAGAATTTTATATCAAAGGAATAGAAGATGTCATTGGAAGAGTACCTGTATTTGGAGGAAGTGCGGCAGACAACACAGTAGAGGGAAAATGGAGTATTTATACAAATGACAAAATATTTGCAGACGGTGTTGCAGTTGCATTTTTCTATACAGATAAAGAAATGAAAAATGTATATACAGGAGAATATCATGAAACAACCAACTCAGGAGTTATCACAAAAATAGAAGGAAATAGAACATTAGTAGAAATTGACGGAACACCAGCAATTAAAAAATATGCTTCTTGGACAGGCAAAAAAATGAAAGATTTAGAAGCAGATAATTTATTAGTATCAACCATCACAGAACCTTTAGGGGTAAAAGATAGATTAGGAGATTTAATTGCCATTCGTCATCCAATGTATGGAAATGAAGATGGATCTATGAATATAGGAGCAAACTTAGCAGTTAATACAGCAGTCATTCAAATGGAAGCATCTGTTGATGAATTAATTGATTCTACTGGAAAAACAATGAAAGAATTAAATAAAGAAATGAATGGAGATGCAGGAGCATATTTATTAGTTCATTGTGGAGGAAGAAGATTAGGAATTGGAGATAGAATTGATGAAGTGGCAAAACAATTAAAGAAAGAAGCGAAAGGTGTACCTTTTATGACAATATTTACATTTGGTGAATATGGTGTAAAAGATCATGGAGCAAATACAACAGGAGGTTTAATGCTATCATTTACAGCATTTGGAAAATGAAGAGCAGGGAAAAAACCACAATCCAATGAAAATTATGAATGTACAATTGAAAATTACGTAACGAAAGACGGAAACAGCATAGAGATAGCTGTTTGTAAAAATAAGAATTTTAATATAAAGGAGGGAGCATCAGTGAAAAATTTAATCGGATATGAATGGAAAGAAGCTTCAAATGGAGCCAAAATAGAGGTTGTCAATCCAGCCACACAAGAATTAATTGATACTGTACCAAATGTAACAGAAGAAGATGTAGATACTGCTGTAAAAGTAGCAATGGTAGAACAAAAGAAATGGGAAAAGGTATCTATCTATGAAAGAGCAGAAATTTTATATAAATTTGTAGATTTGGTAGAACAAAACAAAGAAAGATTAGCTGTTCTTTTATCAAATGAAACAGGAAAACCAATTAAAGAAGCAAGAGGAGAAATTGCAAATGTAAGAATTGGTACAAGAGGATTTATTGAAAAAGCCAAACACTTATATGGCGAAAGTATTCCAGCAGGAACAGAAGCCGGACAAGAAACAACAATGCAAATAACTAAAAGATATCCAATTGGTGTAATTGCTGCCATTATACCATTCAATTTCCCAAGTGATTTATTCTGTCAAAAAGTGCCACCAGCATTAATGATGGGAAATAGTATTATAGTAAAACCATCAAACTATAACCCATTAACATTAATCGAATATGTAAAATTGATGATTGAAGCAGGTGTACCAGCAGGATGTATACAAATATTAACAGGAGACGGACCAACAGCAGGTCAAGCATTGGCAAGACACACAGGCGTTCATCTTGTATCATTAACAGGTGGAACAGCTGCCGGAATACAAACAATGGGAACAGCTTCAAAAAATCTAACACATGTTATGTTAGAATTAGGTGGGAATGATGCATTTATTTTCTTAGAAGATGGAGATATGGATTTAGCAGTAAAAGAAACCATTTGGGGAAGATTATATAATGGTGGACAAGTTTGTTGTGCAAGTAAGAGATTTCTCATCCATAATTCTAGAAAGCAAGAATTTATAGATAGAATGAAAGAAGTGATTTCTAATATGAAAGTTGGAGACCCAATGCAAGAAGATACAGATATGGGACCAATGATTAATATCAATGCTGCAAAAAGAATAGAAGAACAAGTCAATCAAATGGTAGCAGAGGGTGCAACAATTGTATGTGGAGGAAAAAGAGAAGATGCTTACTATTATCCAACTATTTTAGATAATGTGACAAAAGATATGGAAGTAGCAAAAGACATGGAAATCTTTGGACCAGTTATTTCTGTTATTGGGTTTGATGATGTCGAAGAAGCCATTGAAATTGCAAATCAATCTTCATATGGATTATGTGGTTGTGTAATTTCAAAGGATTATTCAAGAGCAATGAAAATAGCAGATAAACTAGAATGTGGAGGAGCAGTTGTAAATGGTGCAAGCTTCTATCGTTCATTTGAAATGCCATTTGGAGGATGGAAACATTCTGGAATTGGTAATGAAGGTGTTTTGTCAACATTACAAGAAATGTCAAGAGTAAAAACAATTGTATTAAAAAATATATTATAAAATGTGATTGTTCAGATAGGGTATTTAGTAGTTTTTGGGTTGTTTTAACTAGAACAACTCAAAAACAAATGCATATCTTAAGATACAACTAAAAAAGAAAAGGTGAGAGTAAAATGAATAAAAAGAAGATAATGATCATTTCAATATGTGCCATAATTGCATTCATTATATTAGGAGTAGCCATATATTTTATAACTAGAAATGTAACAGAAAATGCCAATGAAAACAAATTATCAAAAATGTATGATAAAATGATGGAAAAGGAAACTTATGCAATTTCATTTAAGCTAGATGATAATAACCACTATACAGTTTCTAGAAAAGGTAACATGGCAAATATTGACCTATATCATGATGGAAGTCACACAACAAACATTGTAAGAGATGGAAATACAATTTTATTAATGCATAATACACAAAGATATTATACTTATCAAAATAATGAAATGGAGCTTACAGAATTATCAAATGAACTAGACGAAATACTTCAAAGTCAAGAGCCACAAAAAGGAGAAGAAGAAATTAATGGAAAAAAATACAAATATGAAGAATATCAAGGTGTATTATATTTTTTAATGAATTCAGATTCAGTTATATCAAAAGAGAGTGCAATCACAAGATTTTATTTTAAAGGTAATGAATTAAAATATATTAAAACCATGATGGGAGAAGAAACAGAATTGCTTCAAGTAGATGTGTCTTATGATGTAGATAATAATATATTTGAAATACCAGAGAATTTTCAAGAAGGATAGAAAAAAAGAAAAATAACGGACGATACAGTTATAAAAGGTCCGTATTTTCTACGCAATTTAAGAGGAGGAATTTATAATGTCAATGAAATTTGTTTTAAATGAAACATCATATTTTGGAAAAGGAGCGAGAGAAGAACTTGCAAACGAAATACAAAAAAGAGGATTTAAAAAAGTATTTTTAGTAAGTGATAAATCTTTAGTAGAAGCGGGTGTAACAGCTAAAGTAGAAGAAGTATTAAATAAAGCCAATATACCATATGATGTATATGATGAAATAAAACCAAATCCAACCATTAAAAATGTAACAGACGGTGTTGAAGCATGTAAACAATCTGGAGCAGATTTAATTGTTGCTGTTGGTGGAGGTTCAAGTATAGATACTTCAAAAGGAATATCCATTGTTATGACAAATCCAGATAGAGCAGATATTAAATCATTAAATGGTGCTTCAGACACAGTAAATAGAGGAATGCCAATTATTGCACTTCCAACAACAGCAGGAACAGCAGCAGAAGTTACAATCAATTATGTTATCACAGATGAAGAAGCAGAAATCAAAATGGTTTGTGTAGATCCAAATGATATTCCCATATTAGCCATCATAGATTCAGAATTAATGGCATCAATGCCAAAAAGTTTAGCAGCAGCAACAGGTATGGATGCATTAACACATGCTGTTGAAGGATATATCACATTAGCACATAATGAAATGTCAGATATGTTTCATATGAAGGCAATTCAAATGATATTTAAATATTTAGCATCAGCAGTTAATGAGAAAAACGAAGAAGCCATTGAAATGATGGGAATGGCACAATATATTGCAGGTATGGGATTCTCAAATGTAGGACTTGGAATTGTCCATTCAATGGCACATCAATTAGGTGCTGTATATGATACACCACATGGAATTGCTAATGCAATGTTATTACCAACTGTTATGAGATTTAATGGAGAAGACCCAGCAACTGCACAAAGATTTAGAGAAATCCTAATGAATATCGGAAGACCAGATGCAGAGCATTTAAATGACCAAGATGTGATTAATACATTTGTATGGATGATTTCTGAATTAAGTAAAGCAGTAGGAATTGATACGAAAATTACAGATTATGGTGCGAAAGAAGAAGATTTCGAAATGCTTGCTGAAAAAGCAATGAATGATCCTTGTAAACCGGGTAATCCAAGAGAAGTAACAAAAGAAGATTTTATAGAATTATATAGAAGAGCAGCTCAATAAGTAACATAAAATTATAAAAATATATCACTTTTTTATAAAAATACTTGTAAAATCAAAAAAAATATGCCATAATAATACCATAGTAAAAAACAATAAAAAAGAGGAGTAAGTTTACACATATTTTCAGAGAATAGAAGTCATAGGCTGAAAACTTCTTAAATCATGGTAAGCTGAAGGTAGCTTTTTTAGTTGATATTTTGAAATAAAAAGTAGAATATCCGTCTAAGCAACGTTATAAGCTTTAATGAGATGTATAATTATTTTGAGTTATAAGAAACACTAATAATTATATAATTAAGGTGGTACCGTGAATAAAATTCGCCCTTATGTTTTTAGCATAAGGGTTTTTTGTGGTATAGGAAACAGTTTTTTTGAAAATAAAACTTATTATTTATTTTCACTTTGCATTGCGAAATTTAAAAATTGCATAGTGTTTCCTATACCAAAAAACTAGCGTTGCACAGAAAAATCTTTTTATCAGATATTAAATTAAATGAATGATCGATTTGGCATGTCCAAACGTTCAGAAAAGGAGGAAAATATGAACGATAAGTACAATCCAAAAGACTTTGAAGGAAAGATATATGAAGAATGGGAGGAAAAGGGATATTTCAAACCTAGCATGGATAAAACAAAAGAAAGTTATTGCATTATGATGCCGCCACCAAATGTTACAGGAAAACTACATATGGGGCATGCATTAGATGATACAATTCAAGATATATTAATTCGTTTTAAAAGAATGCAAGAATATAATACACTATGGCTTCCAGGAACAGACCATGCAGCAATTTCAACAGAAATGAAAGTTGTTGAAAAACTAAGAAATGAAGGAAAAACAAAACAAGAGTTGGGAAGAGAAAAATTCTTAGAAGAAGCATGGGAATGGACGAGAATTTATGGTGGAACCATAGAAATGCAACAAAAAAAATTAGGATGTTCTTGTGATTGGGATAGAAAACGTTTTACAATGGATGAAGGCTTATCAGATGCTGTTTTAGAGCAATTTATTAATTTATACAACAAAGGGTTAATTTATAAAGGAAAAAGAATGATTAACTATTGTCCAAGTTGTAAAACTTCTATATCAGATGCAGAAGTAGAATATAAAGAAGAAGCTTCTCATTTATGGCATATTCGTTATCAAATAACAGGAGAAAAAGACAGGTATATTATTGTTGCCACAACAAGACCTGAAACCATGCTAGGAGATACAGCAGTTGCTGTTCATCCAGAAGATGAAAGATATAAAGATTTAATCGGAAAAACATGTATATTACCAATTATGAATAAAGAAATTCCAATTATAGCAGACGAATTTGTTGAAAAAGAATTTGGAACAGGTTGTGTAAAAATCACACCAGCCCATGATATGAATGATTATCAAGCAGGTTTAAGACATCATTTAGAAATTGTAGAAGTATTTGACGAAAACTATAAAATGGGTAACTTAGTTCCAGAATACAAAGGAATGGAATTAATAGATGCAAGAAAAGCAATTGTTAAAAAGTTAGAAGAAATTGGTGCTTTGGTAAAAACAGAGGATTATACACATAATGTTGCAAAATGCGAAAGATGTAAAACAACCATAGAGCCAAAGATATCAGAGCAATGGTTTGTTTCTATGAAAGAACTAGCAAAAAGAGCAGCAGATTCTGTAAGAAATAATGAAGCAAAGTTTATTCCTAAAAAATATGAAAAACAATATTTTAATTGGTTAGATAATATACAAGATTGGTGTATTTCAAGACAATTATGGTGGGGACATCAAATACCAGCATATTATTGCGAAGAATGTGGACATATTAATGTTGCAAAAACCCTACCTACAAAATGTGAAACATGTGGAAGTACAAAATTACATCAAGATGAAGATACCTTAGATACATGGTTTAGTTCTGCATTATGGCCATTTTCAACTTTAGGTTGGCCAAACATGGAAACAGAAGATTATAAAACATTTTATCCAACAAATGTATTAGTTACAGGATTTGACATTATTACTTTCTGGGTATCAAGAATGATGTCACAAGGATTAGAATTTACAGGCCAAGCACCATTTAAAGATATATTAATTCATGGAATGGTACGTGATAGTCAAGGAAGAAAAATGTCTAAAACATTAGGAAATGGAATAGACCCAATTGAAATTATTGATGAATATGGAGCAGATAGTTTACGATTTGCTGTTATATCAGGAACCACCATGGGAAATGATATTCGCTATATGCCAGAAAAGTTAGAACAAGCTTCTAACTTTGCAAATAAAATATGGAATGCTGCTAAATTTATCATACATTCATTAGCAGATGAACAAAAAGTAAGAGAATTTTGTTATGAAGTATATGAAAAAAACAAAGCATACAATCCAGATTTACTTGAAATAGAAGATAAATGGATATTAAACAAATTAGACAAATTAGTAGATGAAGTAACAAGAAACATGGAAAACTATGATTTAGGTGTAGCATTAGATAAAATCTATGGCTTCATTTGGAACGAATTTTGTGATTGGTATATCGAAATGATAAAACCAAGAATATACAGTAACGATGAAAGCACAAAAATTGCAGTTAGTGATGTATTAAATCATGTATTTAGCACTTGCCTAAAATTACTACATCCATTTATGCCATTTGTTACAGCAGAAATTTATAAAAATTTAATTTGTTTTGGAACAAAGGATATCATTGTATCTAAGTGGCCAGAAACAAAAGAAAAATTTGTTTTTGATCAAGAAGAAGCTATGATAGAAAAAATAAAAGAAATTATCGTAGAAATTAGGAATGTTAGAAATACAAAAAATATCCATCCAAGCAAAAAATCAAAATTAATGATTGTCAGTTCAGAATATGAAAAAGAATTAAAAGAAGTAGAAGACATTTTATTAAAATTAGGTTTTGCAGATGAAGTTATCATACAGAAAGATTATACAGATATTCCAAAAGATGCGATTAAAATTATTACAGATGGAATAGAAGTGTTTATTCCATTAGAAGGTCTAATTGATTTAGAGGAAGAAAGAAAAAGATTACAAGAGGAAAAGAAAAGGTTAGAAGGCGAAGTAGCAAGATGTGAGAAAATGCTATCTAACCCGGGATTTATAAATAAAGCACCACAAAGTAAAATTGATGAGGAAAAAGCAAAATTGGAAAAATATAAAGAGATGTTAGAAAAAGTTAAGGAAACTTTAAAAAGTTAATTGAGGAGGAAAAAGATATGGCAAATTGGGTATGCCCTAAATGTGGGAATAATGATTTTGAGGAAGATCAATTTCAATCAACTGGAGGAAATTTTTCTAAGTTATTTGATGTTCAAAATAAGAAGTTTATTACAGTTACTTGTACTAACTGTGGTTATACAGAGTTATATAAAGCAGAGACTTCAACAGGCATGAATGTATTGGATTTTTTAATGCGTAAATAAAAAACTTTTTGCAAGGGACTATTAAAAAGGAGCATTGTCAATATAGAAATTTGTTGATAAGCTCTTTTTTGCAAAAAACTTGAAAATAGCAAAATATTATGGTATATATATTAACTTATTTTTTATTCCTGTTCTAATAAAGGGCAGATTAATATATAGCAACACGGAAACAAATTAGATAGACAATTGTCAAGGAGGAAGAAATGGGAAAGTTAGTAGGCTATCTAATGGGATTGGCAGTAGCCGCAGCTTCATTGATAACTGCCATAGAAGGGATAACATCATTTGATACATTTCTCATTGTAGCTATAATCTTCACTGTTGGTGTGGCACGAGATGATAATGACTAAAGAGAAAGGAGGTTAGTTATATTTCAAACTAATCTTCTTAAAATGTGTACTATCTTTTTTTAGCTCTTTTAAAACAAAAGCCCTGTGGTGTGTTCCATGGGGCTTTTGTCCTTAAATAGGAAAAATTAAGTTTTCCTATTTAAGGACGTCGCTTTGCTTTAATGATTGCGCACAAATTTTACTTAAGTAAAATTTGACACCGAACAATAAAGTGGATTTTAAAATGTTATATATAGCTAATTATAGGCGTTATTATTCTCCTCTTAAATCATAAAAATTCTGAAAGATATATCCTTGTTCCTTTAAATAGTGAATAGAATCTTTTAAAACAAGATGTGTTTCATTTACATCAGAAGTATCATGCATTAAAATAACCAAAGTATCTTTATTTTTAGAAGATGTTTTCAAATTGTTCAACAACTCTGCATGAGAATATTTTTTCTCAGAATCTTTATTTAAAGCGTTCCAATCTATATAGGTATAACCTATATCAGAAAGTTGTTTCACATATTCCTGTTTTTTATTTTTATAAATAGATGCCATAAATCCATTGGGAAATCGAAAAACATGTGAAGAATAATTTTCAATACCAATAGCCTTACCAATTTCTCTATCAGTTGATAAAATCTCATTTATGAAACTATCCAAACTAGCATATAGTTTATCATTATGATGGCTATAGCCATGATTGGCAATATAGTGACCTTCATCATATGCACGCTTCACAAGTTCTGGATGTTCTTTTACTTGTTTTCCAATAACAAAAAATGTTGCTTTTACATTTTCCTCAGCTAATATGTCAAGAACTTTAGGTGTAGAATTAACATTAGGTCCATCATCAAAAGTCAAATAAGCAATTTTTTCTTTTTGATGAATAAGGTTAGAAATTTTATTTTCAAAAGTATTTTCTTCAAAAGCACTAGTAGGTAAGACATTCATATATAAGTAGGAAAAGCAAAATATCAAAAAACTAAGTACACATATAGTGGTTATGAATACAGAAAGGAGAAATGTATTTTTAATCACAACGATTTTCATAATTATCCTCATAATCTAAGTTTTATCTTAACAGATTAAACCAACTAGAAAATACCTTTGTACTCATGGTTGCAATATCCATCTTATTAACAGAAACTTGAGAAACCAAATTTACAGTTGATAATACCTCCCCATCTAAAGAAAAAGAGACTTCACCTACTTTTTGGCCACTAGCAATAGGGGCTGAAATATTTTTGTCAATTGTTACAGTTTGTTCAATATTTTTTTCACTACCTTTGGCAAGTAATATACCAGCATTATTTTCTAATACGACAGGAATAGTGGATTGTATACCTTTATCAATATTAACTGTTTGTATCAGATCTCCAGCATTTCCAAAACTTTGATAAGAAAAATTATTAAATCCATAATCTAATAATTTTTGTGCTTCTGAAAATCTAACCTTAGTAGAAGGTGCTTTCATAATTACGGCAATTAAAGATAAGTTATCACGTGTAGCACTTGCAGACAAGTTATATAAAGCAAGAGAGGTAGAACCTGTTTTTAGACCAGTAGCACCATTATAATTTTTGATTAATTTGTTCGTATTTGAAAGTTGTGTTTCACCATTTCTTAATGTATCCATCCAAATGGTTGTATAATTTGTAATTTCGGGATAGTTATTCAATAATTCTCTAGACATAATGGCAATATCATAACTAGAAGATACATGGTCATCTTCATCTAAGCCATGACAATTTTTAAAAGTGGTATCACTCATTCCTAGTTCATGAGCCTTATCATTCATCATTTGGACAAAAGCCTCTTCTGATCCAGCAATATATTCAGCCATTGCCACTACACAATCATTTGCAGAATTAACACAAATGGCTTTTAGCATTTCATCAACAGTTAAAGTTTCTTTTGTATCCAACCATATTTGTGATCCGCCCATAGAAGCAGCATGTTCACTACAAGGAACAGCATCTGTTAAAGATATTTTTCCAGAATGAATTGCTTCCATAATTAGTAGAATACTCATAACTTTCGTAACAGAAGCAGGTCGTAACTGTTCATGAATATTATGGGCATATAAAATTCTACCAGAAGATTGCTCAATTAAAATGGCAGATGCAGATTCTAGATTCAAAGAGTTGTCATCTGTAACTTCAGTTGTTGCGTTGGTAAGTAAAGAATTTTCCTCTTCTGAAACAGCAGAAGTATTTAAGCTTGTATTTGTTGCATTAGAAGTATTTGTTACGTTTGTGCTATTAGAAGAATTTACTTTGGTATTTGTGGTATTAGATGTACTGTTTGTAGATAACATATTCATATTTTGAGGATTTACATTTGAATTTGTTATATGGTTTGAATTAGAAGTATTAGACGAACTTTCTATTACATTTAAAGTATTTGCATTACTTGACCAGACATACAAAGAATCATCTGTTGCCAAAACAACTGATGTGTAGGGTATAAAAATAGAAACAATCAGAAAAATAATAAGGAAATATTTTAATTTCATTTTATGCATATATTTGTCATTCATAAAAACCTCCAAGTGTTTTTATATATTAGGAAAGTTATACTGACTTTCAATATATAAAAATAATTTATTTAAATATATGATAAAAAAATGAAAAAAGAACTATATTTCTTTTTCTTGACAATATTTCAGAATAAAGATAAGATAAAAGAAATAAAGGGGGAATCAAAAATGCCAACATGGGCGATTCATTTGGCAACAGCCAAAAAAATAAGTGAAAAGATAAATATAAATAAAAATATATTTACATTTGGAAATATACTGCCAGACATTCCAAATGGTTATGTTATAAAAGAAATAGCACACCATATATCACATGCAAGGACACATTTTGAAACAGATATCTTAATCGTTGAACATAAAGAAAAAAGATATAATTTAAAAACCTTTGTAGAAAGATATAAAGAAAAATTTTCTAATCCACTCATATTAGGGTATTATGTTCATCTATTAACAGATTATTATTGGAATGATAAAACATATGGGGAACGCGGGATCTTTGATGGAGAAAAAAATAGAATCGGCTTAATTTTAAAAGGTGGAGAAAGAATATTATGTAGTAAAGAAACAGCAAGACAAATAAAAACACAAGATTTTAGAATATTCTCTCAATATATCTATAACCACCATTTAGCAGAAGAGATACGATATCAAGAAGAGATAAATACATATTTGCAAGAAGTAGATTGGATGAAAATAGAAAAAACAGATGTAGAAAAAACGATACAATATATAAATGACAGGTGTATAGGAAACATTCCAGTAATAGAAAAAGAAGAAGATATAGAATATAAAATATATAGTGAAAAAGAAATGTTAGAACTATTAGATGTATCTGTTACATTTATTCTAAAAATGTTAGAGAAACATGCAAGATATCTATTAAAATAATAAAAAAACACATAAAAAATGTTAGAAATAGAAAAGGGGGAGAATATGGAGACTATACTATTAGTAGAAGATGATAAAAACATCTCTAATACAGTTTCTTATTATTTGCAATCAAAAGGATATGGTATTTATACAGCAAAAACGGTAAAAGAAGCAATTGAGAAAATGAGATGTCATGCGTATGATTTATTATTACTAGATATTAATTTACCAGATGGAACAGGATATGATGTATATCAAGAAATGAAAACCATACAAGAAATTCCAACGATATTTTTAACAGCATTAGATGAAGAAAAAGATATTGTGAAAGGATTTGACTTAGGAGCAGATGACTATATTACAAAACCATTTCATGCAGGAGAGTTATTATCTAGGATAAAAAATGTGATAAGACACAATCTAAAAAAAGAAAAACAAGAAAAAATAGAGATTAAACATGTAGAAATTAATTACACTTTACGGAAAGGTTTTTAAAGATAAAGAAGAAATAGAATTAACTGCATTAGAATATAAGATTTTAGTTATGTTATTTGAAAATAGAGGAAAAATTATAACCAGAGAGCAAATATTATCTTATATTTGGGATAATGAAGAAAATTTTGTCAATGACAATACGCTAACTGTATATATCAAGAGAATACGAGAAAAAATAGAAAATAATCCAAATAAACCAGAGATTATCAAAACAGTTAGAGGACTAGGATATAGAATCGAACAATAAATACAAATCGGGATTTTGGGGACGGCCTCATTTTTCCCTTTTTAGTATAAGAATATGACTGAACTTTATCTTAACAAAGGCAAAACGAAATATAGAGTATAAGAAAAGGAGAAACATGAATACTAAGCAAAAAAGAAATTTATGGATATATGTTACCATACTATTCATTGCGATTATAATATTTAGCTTCATTACCATTTGGTATATTCAAAAAAACTATAAAGAAGCTATGTATAGTTATACGAACCAAGTAATTGCAAAAATTGTAGAACAATATCCTGAAAAAGAAGAAGAAATCATACAAGATATATTTTTAAACTCTCAAGAAAATAATCGTAAAATAGAAGATATTTTAAGTAAATATGGATTTGAATCAGAAAATATCGATATAGAAAATACGCATTTTGAAATTATTAATAAACTCATTATCCTATTTTCTATTTTCTTTATTATCATTACATTAGGCGTCATAGGTATATATAGTATGTATATTCGAAGGCAAAACCAAAAATTAAAAGCATTAGACAATTATTGTAAAGAAATACTAAAAGGGAAGGATATTCTTGATTTAAAGGAACAAGATGAAAGTGATTTTAGCAGATTAAAAAATGATATTTATGATATGACAATTATGCTTAAAGAAAAGAATCGTTTATTAGAGAAAAATAACAAAGACATAGAAAAACTGATTGCTGATATTTCTCACCAATTAAAGACACCGCTGACTTCTTTAAATTTAATAAATGATATGCTATACACAGATTTACCAGAAGAAAAGAAAAAAGAATTTTTAGATAGTAGTCAAAAAGAATTGGAAAAAATCAATTGGTTGATAAAAACAATATTGAATATAGCAAAATTAGATTCTAAAACGCTAGTTTTGAATAAGAGAATGGAAATCGCATATGATTTATGTTTGGAAGTAAAAAAGAATTTTAATGCAATGTGTGAGATACATCATGCAAATATTGAAATTGTATCTAATCAAGAAGAAAATGTCTATTGTGATAGAAAATGGACAATAGAAGCAATCAATAATATTGTAAAAAATGCACTTGAACATCATGCAAAATTAATAACTATAAAAATAGAAGAAAATACAATGTACACAAAATTGACTATCAAGGATAATGGAGAAGGAATTGATAAGAAAGATATTGGACACATCTTTGATAGATTTTATAAAGCAAAAAACAGTAATGAAACTAGTTTGGGAATTGGACTTGCCTTTTGTAAAAGTATTATTAAAAACCAAGAAGGAGAGATTCGTGTAAAAAGTTCTAAAAAAGAGTGTGATACATGGACAGAGTTTATGATAAAGCTATATAAAACATAATAAATACAAATAAAAGAAGAGGAAATATTAAGAAATTCTTAAAAAAGCCTCTTCTTTTTGCAAAGTCATTTTAAAGTCACTTTTATATAGTAGTATATTACTAATAAAAGTGATATTTTTTTGTTGAATAGGAGAAATTGTTTGTTCCTATTCAACAAAAAACAACATTGTACAGAAAAATTGCAAAGCAATTTTTCGCGTCGACAAAAGGTGTATATAAACGGAAAGGAGAGTATGTATGGAAATATTAAAAGTAGAAAATCTAAGTAAAAAGTATGGAAAAAAAGATACAGAGGTAGTTGCATTAGACAATGTGTCTTTTAGTGTAAACAAAGGAGAATTTGTAGCCATTGTAGGAGCTTCTGGAAGCGGAAAATCAACCTTGTTACACTTAATTGGAGGTGTAGATAAACCAACCAGTGGAAAGGTATATATTGATGGAACAGATATTTATTCACTAAACAATGATAATCTAGCAATTTTTAGAAGAAGACAAGTTGGTTTAATTTATCAATTTTACAACTTAATCCCTATTTTGAATGTAAAAGAAAATATGACATTACCATGTGATTTAGATGGGCAAAAAGTAGATGAAAAACGATTAAAAGAACTATTGTACATTTTAGGATTAGAAAACAGAACACAACATTTACCAAATGAATTATCGGGAGGGCAGCAACAAAGGGTCTCTATTGGAAGAGCCTTGATGAATCATCCAAGTATTGTATTAGCAGATGAACCAACTGGAAATCTAGATAGCAAAGCTTCAAGAGAGATTATTGATTTATTAAAAGTATCTAATCAGAAATATAAACAAACATTAATTGTCATTACACATGATGAAAATATCGCTTTAGAAGCAGATAGAGTGATAACCATACAAGATGGAAAGTTGATTAGTGATGAAAAAATAAAGTAATATGATTTTTCTTGCTAAAATTTAATTTTTTTCTAAGCAAATATAACTTGAAAAGGAAGTGAAATAAAATGAAAATCTTAAATACATTGACATTAAAAAATTTAAAATTAAATAAAAAAAGAAGCATTGTAACTATTATAGGAATTTCTCTTTCTGTTGCTTTAATATGTGCTATCACAACATTTACAGTCAGCATTCAAAAGTCCATGATAGAAAGAGAAATAAAGACAAATGGAGATTATCACATCCGTGTGGAAGATGTATCAAAAGAAAATCAAAAATACTTAGAAAATCATGCAAAAATAGAAAAAATAGAAATATCACAGGAGATAGGATATGCACCTTTAGAAGCATCGAAAAATGAAAATAAACCATATGCCTATATCGAAGGATATGATGAAACATTATTACAAAAGGGAGGAATTGTTTTAGTAGAAGGAAGATTACCAGAAAATGAAAATGAAATTGTCATTCCTGAACATGTGATTCAAAATGGAAAAGTAGAGATAGAGATTGGTGAAACAATAGAATTTAACATTGGTAACCGATATATGGGAGACTATATATTAAATCAATCTAATCCGTATTATACAGACCAAGATCGACTAGATAGAAAAGAAAGTGGAATTGAAGATAATCTAGAACAAGAAATATTTATCACCAACACAAAAAAAATATATACCGTTGTTGGAATTATGGAACGATTAAGTAGTGAGAGTTATTCTGCACCAGGATATACCATGATAACAAAACTAGAAAAGATAGATGGTACGAAAAATGTAAATATGTCTATTATATTGAAAGACCCATCAGAAACATACGATTTTGAAGAATACTTAAAAAATGATTTAAAAATTGATGAAAATGCTATTTTAGAAAATCAAAATTTGCTATATTATATGGGCATATTTAAAAGTGATCGAACACAAACGTTTGTTATCAATATGCTAGCGATTGTCATTGGCATAATTGTATTGACATCTGCTTTTGTTATTAAAAATAGTTTTAGTATATCTCTTACAGAGAAAACAAGAGAATTGGGAATGATTGCCAGTGTGGGAGCAACAGGAAAGCAAATTCGAAAAAGTATCTTTTTTGAAGGTTTTGTATTAGGACTAATTTCTATACCATTAGGAATTATCATAGGAATTGTAGCAATTACCATTGTATTAGCGATTGTAAATGGTATTATTCATTCAGGAAGTAGCCCATTAATTGATAATTTTGAGTTACATGTCGTTATATCATGGGGAGCTATCTTAGTAGCATTTATGGTATCTGTTGTTATGATTATCATTTCTCTTATCAGACCAAGTTATCGTGCTGGAAAAATTTCACCAATTGATGCTATAAGAGAAAGTGCAGATGTGAAAGAAAAAAGAAAAAAACATAAAACGAAGAAGTATTCTTTGACCAAAAAACTTTTTAAAATAGAAGGTGTCATTGCTAGAAAAAACTTTAGGAGAAGTAGAAAAAAATATAGAACAACAATTTTTTCCATATTTTTAAGTATCGTGTTGTTTATTTCTATGAATGCCGTAGCAGAAAGTGTATTTGGTTTATCTTCTCTAGAATATGATGATTCTAGAATTAACCTAACTGTATATGCAAATCAAGATGAAAAGGAAAAAGAAATCTATTTTGACAAAATTAAAAATTTGGATGGAATACAAGAATATGCTATTTTAAAAAATGCACATGCTTATATAGATAATCAAAAGATATATACAGAAAGAGCACTTGAATATTATTCAGAAATGAACACTTTGCTGATTTATGCAATTGGAGATGAGGCATATAGAAACTATGTAGAAGAATTAGGATTACAATATGATGATGTAAAAGATAAAGCCATTTTATGTGATACAAGACTTTTATATGAATATGAAGAAGGAAAAGATGGTGTGAAACGAGTAGAAACAAATTTGTTCAATCTAAAGGAAGGAGATTCCTTAGAATATTACAACATGAAAGATGAAGATGGTAATTTATCCGAAAAAGCAAGCATCAAAATTGCCAAAAGAGCAAACATTTATCCATTAGGTTCTTTGTTCAGTCATGATACAAATCCAATTATTGTGATTTCAGATGAAATGATGGAAAACTTTGAGCACAGCTTAGTTTCTATGAGTATCCATGCAGAAGATCCTTATCAGTTACAAGAAGAGATTCAACAATTAGATAAGACAAACAAGGATAATATCTATAATATGGAAGAGGATGTAAGAGCTGCTAAAAGTATGAATCTAGTTGTGTCTATATTTGTATATGGTTTCATAGCAGTAATTACTGTAATTGGTATAACCAATATATTTAATACCATAACAACCAATATGGCACTTAGAAATAGAGAATTTGCCATACTAAAATCCATAGGTATGACAGATAAAGAGTTTAAAAGAATGATTCATTATGAGAGTTTTATATATGGATTAAAAGCACTTATTTTTGGACTGCCAGTAGGTGTTGCAATATCTTATCTAGTATATGATGTGACAGCAGATGTCTATACTGCTAGTTATCAATTTCCAATTGTACCAATCTTAATTTCTATCATATTTGTGTTTGCGATTATTTTTATGACAATGCGATATGCTGTTAAGAAAACAAAAAATCAAAATATGATTGAAACAATTAGAAAAGAAAATATTTAGTCTTTTGGGGACGTGCCAAATTGGACATTTTTTGTACAAAAGGGACACACCATTTAGGATGGTAATATACATTTAATAAATTAGTAAGCCGTCAATATATGATTATAAGAAAAATGTCCCAAACAGAAACGTCCCCAATTGGACACCCAATTGGACATCTAAGGTTCTTCAATTAAATCTTGCCAATATTTTTTAGGCATAAATTCCATTTGGCATCTAGGATTTTTTCTTTCTTGTATGGCGATAGTTTTAAAAAATAGTTTCCAAAGTTCTTGATATGTTTGTTCTTCTTTTGTAATATGAGGAATGGTTAAATTCGTACTATCTATAATTTGATAGCTTTTTTTATTGTATAAAAAACAAATATTTCTGTTTTTATCATGTATCATAAAATTTTGTGAAGGCAATCGGTTAATGAAATGATGTCCTAAAGGTTCTATGATATTATTATCTGGATGAATAGAAGCATAATATACATTTTCGCCAATTTCCATAAAGCGAAGTAAGCCTTTTAATTTATGACATTCTGATAAAGCTCTTTTCCTCATATTGATGACTTTAAAAACATAAGAAATTGTAAGCATGGTATTAATTTTAGGACCGATGTCAAATCCATCACATAAATATTTTAAAATTTTGATTTCTTTTTCTTTTTCATCAGATAAAAATGCATAGAAACTGTTAAATAAAGCTTCATAGCAGATATTTTTATGGATGCCTTCAAAAACACGTTTTGCTTTTTCTTCATTGGTATTTACATACATCGTTTTGTCTAAAAAATTTTGCGTATATTCCTCTTCTGGAACGATTTTTTGTGGTAATGTTTTATGAGAATAACTCTCAAATACAATGGTTAATAAACCATTAAAAGTACCATCATATAAATAAGTGGTATTTACAAGCTTCCAGTTAGACATTTTATTGTATCCTCCTTTGTTGGTAACAATGTATCAAACATAGATAATTGTTCAAATTTCTTTTGTGGAATGGTGTTTCTTTCTGTGTATAGCAAATTGGTTTCAATAAAATTTTTGTTAAATTTTTGTACTTCATAAAAATATTTTCCTTTGCAAGTAATGAAATATTGTGCTCTTTTTAATACAACACCTAATTTTTTTAAGCTTTCAAAATCTAACAAAAATTCTCTTCTTGCCGTAATAATTTTTTTAGCACTAATAACACCAATTCCGGGAATTCTAAGAAGTGTATAATAATTTGCTGTGTTAATTTCTATCGGAAATTTGTCTAAATTTCGTAAAGCCCAATCACATTTGGGGTCTAATAAAGTATTGAAATTTGGATGCTTTTCATTTAACAGTTCATCTGCTTGAAACCCATAAAATCGAAGCAACCAGTCTGCTTGATATAATCGATTTTCTCTAAGAAGAGGTGGCTTTTCTAATGTTGGTAAGTTTTTATCATGATTAACAGATACATAGGCAGAATAATATACTCTTTTTAATTTAAGTGATTGATACATTTTTTCAGAAAGCTTTAAAATTTTTAAGTCTGTTTCAGGACTAGCACCAACCATTAATTGTGTGGTTTGACCTGCTGGAACAAAGTTCTTTTTATATCTAGACTTATCTATCTTATTTACTTTTATTGCCTTTGAAATATAGGTCATAGGTTTTAAAATGCCATCTTTTTCTTTTTGTGGTGCTAGTAATTTTAAACTATCATTTGATGGAAGCTCTATATTAATACTTAACCTATCAACTAGAATACCTAGTTTATCAATCAATTCTTGACTACAACCGGGGATAGTTTTGCAATGAATATATCCGTGAAAATGGTATTCGTTTCTTAAAATAGAAGCTACTTCAATTAATCTTTCCATTGTATCATTAGGGGATTTTATAACTGCTGAACTTAAAAATAAACCTTCTATATAATTTCTTTTATAAAAATGGATGGTTAGATCCGCTACTTCTCTAGATGTAAAGGTTGCTCTAGGAACACAATTGGAAGAACGATTAATGCAATACTTGCAATCATAGATGCAAGCATTTGTTAGTAAAATTTTTAAAAGAGAAATACAACGACCATCTGCACCCCAACTATGACAAATACCAGAAACATGACCATTTCCAATTCCATTATCTATATTTTTTCGATTACTACCACTAGAACTACAAGAAGCATCATATTTTGCAGAATCAGCAAGTATTTTTAATTTATCAAATATTTCCATAGCGCACCTCCAAACATATGTGCGATTATATCATCTTAAAAATAAAAATGCAATACTATAAGAACAAATTTTCGAAAAACTATTTAAAAAATGTAATTTACATGATATAATAATTTCATTGAGAAAGGATGTTGATAATGAATAAAGAAATAGGAAGGATAACTAAAAAGATAATAAGAATTTTAAAATTAGATTATGATGAAGAACAACCTATTTTTGTTGGTGATGCTAATATTAAACATATGCAAGAAAGACATCCGATAGATTTTGAAAAATATGGTGAACAGATGGAAGATATTATAAAAAACCCCACATATTTAGCAAGAAATCAAAAAAAGAAATCAATTGAATTTATAAAGGAATATAGAACACAAAGTGATGAATATGTATTAATAGCAGTAAGAGTAAGTAACAATGGTGTACATTTTGCAAGAACTATGTATATAATGGCTGATGAAAAAGTGGAAAAATATTTGAGACACGATTATTTTCATAAATTCTAACTTGCAAAAAATAGAAATGTATGTTATCATAATTATAGCATATAATAAATGTAGGAAAAGTTTCAGAGGACGGAACTGGTAGCCGTAGCCCATCTAAGAGATGTAGGAGATGTGGGAGTACCACCCCACCTAACTTTTCCAGACTAGAAAATAGGAGTGCTAGAAATAGCACTCTTTATTATGCATAAAAAGTTTGCTGACTTTCTAATATAATAGCACATTGTACACAATTATACTTCGTAAAATTGACACCTAACAATAACATGTTTTTCAAATGTTATAGATAAAGAAAAGTTAAAAAGCCTACGATTGTTTTTAATAATTGTTAGTTAATTATGAAGTTTTCAAAAAAGTACAGATTAGTATTGAAAATTTAAAAAGGAAAATATATAATACTAAACGATACATACAAAAGTAAATGAGAAAGGGAAGGTAAAAATGATACAATTAGAAAATAAATATAGAAACAATTATGGAAATATATATGGAGAAATCAAAACATCTATTCCAAAAATAAAAGTCATTGGAATTGGTGGGGGAGGAAATAATGCTGTCAGACAAATGATAGAAGATAAAGTAAAAGATGTTGAATTTTACTTTATTAATACAGAACTTGCTATGTTAAATAAAACAAAAATGGAAAATGTCTTACAGATAGGAAAAGAAACAACAAAAGGATTAGGTGCAGGAGCTAATCCAGATATGGGAGAAAGAGCAGCAATTGAAAGTAAAGAGGAGATCAAAAAATTATTAGAAGGTACACAACTATTATTCTTAACAGCAGGCATGGGAGGAGGAACTGGAACAGGTGCCATTCCAGTAGTAGCTGAAATTGCACAAGAAATGGGTATTCAAACAATTGCCATTGTGACAAAACCATTTCTTTTTGAAGGAAGATTACGATCAAGCAGAGCAGATAGTGGAATAGAAAAGCTAAAACAGTATGTAAATAGTTTAATCTTAATTTCCAATGATAAATTATTAAAAATTGCTGGAAATCAAAAGATGAGCATCATTAATGCCTTTAAAATGGCAGACGATGTATTAGAACAAGGGATTAAAAGTATTACAGATTTAATTACATCGGTAGGAGATATTAATGTTGATTTTGCAGACATTACTACTATGCTAACATATAAAGGCATGGCATATATGGGAATAGGAGAAGCAAGTGGAGAAGGTAGAATGGTAGATGCTGTTAATCAAGCGATTGACAATGCACTTACAGAAAATAAAATCAGCAACGCAAAAGGCGTAATTTTTAATGTTAGAGGTAATTCAGAATTAACATTAAGTGAAATTAATGATGGCATTGGTAAAATCAATGATTTAATTAGTGAAGATGCAAATGTTGTATTTGGAACGATTACAGATGAAGCTTTAGGTAATAAAGTAGTGGTTACTGTTATTGCAACAGGTGTTGAATAATTACAGGTTTATAAAAGTAAGTGAAACAAAAAAATCATGTAACATTTTCTACTATGTTTAAATAGAAAGGGTGTGCTAGCTTTTGACTAGCACACCCTCAGTTGTTAGAATGACCATTTCAATAAAAAGTTTTTAGTCTTGCATACATACCCTTTCCATCAATTAAAAGCAGACACATCAAATAGAATAAAATAAACAAAGCAATCTGAATAATTGTATTTAAAGAAAAAGAAAATATATGTATAGGAATCAGTTTAAGCAATCCATAAGACATAAGGCAAGCCAAAATAGGTTGTATAATAAACTTTTTCAAATTTACAGAATAATTAATTTTTTTCTTTAGTTGAATACTACTAATAGTAAAATTCAAAAGTTCACTCACAAAAATACTCAAAATATATCCATACATTCCCATAATAGGAACGATAAAAAAGATAATGGAAATAGTTACTACTAAATCAATAATATTACAAAGCATTACACTAACTTGTTCATTAATACCTTTTAGCATGTTATCAATAATATTATCTATATACATAAAAAAGATAAGAGGAGAAAGAATTTTAATCCATTTACCAGCTTCTATAGATTGATAAATCATAAGGCTTATCTCATTTGAAAATATAACAAAAACACCTGTCACGCAAATAGAAAAAATAAAGGTAACTTTAAAGATGGTGTCACAAACCGTTTTTAAACGATTAGAATTTCCACCAGCAAGCAATCTTGAAAATTCTGGAACCAATAAGCCACTAAATGAGCTAATTAAAACATTTGCAAACATAATAACAGGCATAACCATTCCGGCTAATCAAACCATAGTTTGAAACGGCTAAAGAATAAGAAATTCCAGACAATTCCAATCGAATAGGAATTAGGAATTGTTTCAAAGAAGAAAGACCAGAACGTATGCAAGAAGTGATACTAATAGGAAAGGCAATTGAAAAGATTTTTTTCTTCATTTGTACAGGCAAGCTTCTTTTGGATATGTATTTTCTTCTATCAAATAGATAAAAAATAATGTTCAAGCTAAAAGAAAATATTTCAGATATGACATCAGCTAGAATAAGAAAAATGCAAATCGATTCTACATCTTTTGTAGGATTGATAGAAAGCAAAACTAGGGTAGCAATGATTTTCACACCTGTTTCTAATATTTGTGAAATGGCACTTTTGTAAGGCTTTTCAACAGATGAAAAATAGCCGCCAATTACAGAAGAAATGGAAATCAGCGGTAATCCAAGAGAAATCAAATAAATAGGAATTTCAGATATAGAATGTTTTAACCAAGTTGCGGAAATCAACGGTGCAAATAGGATAATTAAAAACGCACTAAGGATGCCTAATAGTAAAGCAAATAGCATAGAAGTTTTAACTGCCTTTAAACCATTAATGTAGTTTTTTCTGGCAAATTCTTCAGAAACAATGCAAGTACAAGCGATTCCAATACCAGATGTAGCAACTGTGATAGCAAAAGCATAAACAGACATTAATAGGCTAAAAATACCAATTGCTTCTGAGCCAACTTTATTAGCTACATAAATATTAAAAATTAATCCAATTCCTCTCATTGCTAATGAAGTAGCTGTTAAAATAATTCCATTGATAAAAAATAACTTCGTCTTTCTCAAAATATCACCTTTTAAATGATATTAAGAAACTATGAAATTTATGAGTATCTATTTGATGTCCAGCTAAGGTTCAGTTGCAGTGCCCAATTAAGTATCCATTTAGTTGTCCATTTGGGGTGTCCATTTAGGGACGTTTCTGTTTGGACATTTCTAAATTATTCACTAAACGTATATATTAAAAA
>CAMMWP010000005.1 GCA_946500615.1 uncultured Clostridium sp.
ACAGTAAATTTGAGAATCTAGAAAGTAAAGTAGACAATTTAGAAAATAAAGTAGACAGTAAATTTGAGAATCTAGAAAGTAAAGTAGACAATTTAGAAAATAAAGTAGATATTGTAACAAATGTAAATTTAGCACAAATATTAAATGAACAAACAAGAACCAGAAATGAAATTACAAAAAAATTAGATGAATATATTACAAAAAATGAATTTGAACATAAAAAATTTGATTACCAATTAGCAGAAATAAAAATGAAATTTGGATACATAGCTGACTAATCAATGATACTGACAAAAAATATAGGTAAATTAACAAAAAAGAAGTCTAACATCAACTCTTTTATAAGAAAGATAAAGTAAAGACTTCTTTTTTATATTGTATATATATTTAATGATGAAATTTTGGCACAGAACAAATTGAAAAGACTGAATTATACCCATTCGAAGAATGCAATATTTAAAAATTTTTAAAAAAACTTGTAAAAAAAATTAGATAATAGTATAATTGGAAAGTAAAATAAAAAGAAAAAATAATATATAAGAAGAAGGTTGAAAAATAATGACAATTTTGGTGTTGTCGACTTTATTTGAAATGTAATCAACGTACAATTCATATATATCATAAATTTCAGACTCATTTTGACTGTTCCAAATTTAAATTTTTTCCAACCAGATTTGTGCATAGTGAAAGGAATGAGATTAATCATGAGTAAAAATCAAGAAAAAACAGGAAGAAAAGGATTAAGAATATTTGGAATTATTATCTTAATATTAGTAATTTTGCTAGTTTTAATAATTGGAAGTCTTTATATATTTATTAATAATAAATTAAGTAAAATACAGCGAGTGGATATTAATGAATCAGATTTAAGTGTATCGTCACAAGTAGAAGAAAATTTGTCAGGATATAGAAATATTGCATTATTTGGAATTGATAGTAGAGACAGTAGCTTAGGAAAAGGAAATAGAAGTGATTGTATCATTATTGCAAGTATTAATAATGAAACAAAAGAAGTAAAATTAATATCTGTATATAGAGATACTTATGTCAATATAGAAGGACATGGATTAGATAAAATAACACATGCTTATTCATATGGAGAAGCACCATTAGCAATTAAAACACTAAATGAAAATTTTGACTTAAATATAACAGAATTTGCCACAGTAAATTTTGACGCAGTTGCAGAGGCAATTAATGCATTGGGTGGTGTTACAATAGATGTTCAACCAGAAGAAGTAAAATATATAAATGACTATATAAATGAAACATCAAAAGTAACAGGATTAACAACAGAAAAAATAGCATCATCTGGGAAGCAAACATTGGATGGAGTACAAGCTGTCGCTTATTCAAGAATTCGATATACAGAAGGTGGTGACTACAAAAGAGCAGAAAGAATGAGAACAGTAGTAGAAGCAATGGTAGAAAAGTTTAAAACAAAGAGTATTGGAGAAATGAATCAAATTATTGACAAAATTTTACCAGAGATATATACAAATATTACAGCAAGTGATATATTTTCATTATTACCAAGTGTAGCAAGTTTCAAAGTAACAGATAGTATTGGATGGCCATATGAAACAAAAGGAATTACTTTGGATAGATGGTATGGAATACCAGTTACATTAGAAAGTAATGTTACGAAATTACATGAAGAAGCTTTTGGAGAAACAGATTATACACCATCAGATAGAGTAAAAGAAATTAGCAATCAAATTGTTCAAAAAACTGGTTATACAAATTAGTCATAAAGTTTAAGAATAAGACTATAAATTAAATATGGTTAGAGCAAGTAAAAACTCTAATCATATTTTGTTGAAAAAACAGAAAATGAAAGAGTAGAACAAAAATGAAGATAAATATCGTAAGAGGAATCTGTATAATATTACTGTTATGTACATTTTATATTATATTTGGATTTTCAAGCCAAGATGGAGAAACATCTGGAGGAATTAGTAAAAAAATAACACAGACAATTTTAGAAAAATCAAATAGATATCATTCATTAGAGGAAGAACAAAAAAAACAAGTGTCACATAGAACAGAAAGTATTATAAGAAAGATAGCGCATTTTTCTATATATGCAGTAGTTGGCTTTCTTCTAATGGGGCTTTTAAGTACATATAAGATAAAAAACAAATGGAAAATAGCAATAACAATGATAGTAGGAATTTTATACGCAATATCTGATGAATTTCATCAGAGTTTTTCTCCTGGAAGAACCCCGAAATTAACAGATGTATATATAGATACATTAGGTGTCATATTAGGAACATTGATAATACTTTTTATTCAAAAAATATATTATAGTATAAAATGGCAGTAAATTGTAAAGTTAAAATAAAGTCAGAAAAACTAAAAAAGTATAAAATGACATAAAATGTCACACAAAAACTATTTACATAATGAAAATAGTATAGTATAATATAAATGTTAAAATTTGGAGAAAAATGTATATTATAGGGGGAAAATGAAGGTGGATGTTAGAGATGATATATTATCATTAAAACAAGATTACATAGAAAATTTGGGACTCATACCAAAACAAGTTGACAGAAATAGAACTATTTTAATGATAGAAAAAATATTAAAAAGACTTTTAGATATCTTAGGTGGTTTTTGTGGTTTTTTAATTCTAATACCATTAACAATTGGTGTGTGGCTAGCAAACAAGCTATCAAAAGATAATGGACCAATATTTTATGCACACGAAAGAATTGGAAAAGACGGAAAAGTGTTTAAAATGTATAAATATCGTTCTATGGTAGTAGGTGCAGATGAAAAATTGAAAAAATATTTAGAAGAAAATGAAGAAGCTAGAGAAGAATATAAGAAATATAAAAAATTAAAAAACGATCCAAGAATTACGAAAATAGGAAATATATTAAGAAAAACAAGCTTGGATGAATTTCCTCAATTTATCAATGTGCTTAAAGGTGACATGAGCCTAGTAGGACCACGACCATACTTATTAAGAGAGAAAGAAGAAATTAATGGTTTCTTCAAATACATAACGTCTTGTAAACCGGGTATTACCGGACTATGGCAAACAAGAGGAAGAAGTAATACGACTTTTACAGACAGATTAACAATGGATATGGAGTATTATTATAATCATACATTAAAAACAGATATTAGACTACTATATAAAACAGTAAAAAATGTAATAAAAAAAGAAGGGGCTATTTAATGAAAATATTGCTAGTAAATAAATTTTTATATCCAAGAGGAGGAGCAGAAACTTATTTATTAAAAATTGGTAACGAATTGAAAAAAAGAGGACATGAGGTAGAATATTTTGGAATGTATGATGAAAGAAATATAGTAGGAAATTCAGCAAAGCAGTATACTGCTAATATGGATTTTCATACTTCAAAAATAAAAAAAATAGTATATCCATTTAAAATAATCTATTCTTTTGAAGCAAAAAGAAAAATAAAAAAAGTGATAGAAATTTTTAAACCAGATATAATCCACTTAAACAATATTAATTTTCAATTAACACCTTCAATCATAGATATAGCAAATAAGATGAAAATACCAGTTATTCAAACTGTACATGACTATCAAATGATATGTCCAAATCATTTACTATATAATGGTAGTATATGTGAGAATTGTATAAAAAGTAGCAAGTGGAATTGCTCAAAAAACAAATGTATACATAATAGTAGAATAAAAAGTGTAATAGGTAGTATAGAAGGAATATTATATACTAAAATCAAAAAAACGTATAGGAAAATATCAAAATTTATATGTCCAAGTCAGTTTTTAGAGAACAAACTGCTAGAAGCTAGCAATATATATATATATAAAACAGTAACTATTCATAATTTTATAGAATTGAGCAATATACAGAATGATTATGAAAAAAAAGATTATGTTCTTTTTTTTGGGAGGTTATCGGAAGAAAAAGGACTAAGAGTTTTTATAGAAACATGTAAAGAATTACCGAATATAAAGTTTAAAATTGCAGGAATGGGACCATTAGAGAATATATGTAAAAATACTTCTAGTAATATAGAATTTTTAGGATTTAAAACGGGTAAAGAACTTAAAAAATTAATATCAGAAGCAGTTTTTTCTGTATATCCATCAATTTGGTACGAAAATTGTCCGTTATCTATCTTAGAATCGCAATCCTTAGGAACACCTGTGATTACAGCCAATTATGGAGGAATGAAAGAATTAGTAGAAAATAAAGAAACAGGGATACTAGTAGATCATATAAATAAGGACAGTTTAAAACAGAAAATTAGCGAACTATATAAAAATAAAGACCTATTAAAGCAAATGCAAATAAATTGTATAAATAAAAGAAATAAAATGATTTCTTTAAAGGAATATTGTGATAAAATAATAAAAATTTATGAAGAAATTGTACATGAGGTATAAGAATGAAAATTGCAATGATAGGACATAAACGTGTTCCATCAAGAGAAGGTGGAGTAGAAATTGTTGTAGAGGAACTTGCAACAAGATTAGTAAAAGCTGGACATCAAGTTGATGTTTATAACAGAAGAGGGAGAAATGTTCAAGATAAAAAAGCAGATTTTAATAAAGAAAAAAGAAAAGAATATAGGGGTGTTAAAATTATTACAATACCAACAATTAATAAAAAAGGAATAGATGCATTATTATATTCTTTTTTAGCAAGTATAAGAGCTTTATTTGGAAAATATGATATATTACATTATCATGCAGAAGGTTCTTGTGCTATGTTATGGATTCCTCATTTGTTTAAGAAAAGAATAGTAGTGACAATTCATGGGCTTGATTGGCAACGTTCTAAATGGGGAGGATTTGCTACTAAATATATTAAATTTGGAGAAAAACTTGCTGCAAAGTACGCAGATGAAATAATAGTATTATCAAAAGGAATGCAAAAATATTTTAAAGAAAACTATAATAGAGAAACTAATTTCATACCTAATGGAATTACTAAGCCTATAATAAGAGAAGCTAATATTATAAAGAAGAAGTATGGATTGAATAAAGAAGAATATATATTGTTTTTAGCGAGAATAGTACCAGAAAAAGGATTGCATTATTTAATAGAAGCTTTTAAACAAATAAATACTGATAAAAAATTAGTAATAGCTGGAGGAGCTAGCCATACAAATAATTATTTAGAAAAAATCAAAAATATGGCAAATGAAGATAATAGAATAATAATGACTGGATTTGTTCAAGGAGAAGAACTTGAAGAATTATATAGTAATTGCTATTTATATTGTTTGCCAAGTGATGTTGAAGGGATGCCAATTTCTCTTTTGGAAGCTATGAGCTATGGATGTAATTGCTTAGTTAGTGATATAGAAGAAAATACACAAGTATGCGGAAATTATGGATACATTTTTAAAAAAAGTAATGTTAAAGATTTAGAGGAAAAATTGGATAATATGATAACTGAAAATAACATTAATACAAATACAGAAGATATAAGAAAATATATTACTAATAAGTTTAATTGGAATGAGGTTACAGATAAATTAGTAGAGGTATATGTAGGGTAAAAAATTGTATTGAAGAGGAGAGCGTTAATATGGAAGAAAAAAAAGAATGGAATATTGCAATAGAAGTTCTTAGAATACTTTCTATGTGTATGATAATTATTCTTCACTTTTTTACTTATAGCAATGTTATACCAACAAGTAACAATTTATCTCTATTTAATATCGCAAGTATAGTTATTCATAGCATATGTAATGTATCAGTTAACTGTTATATACTTATTAGTGGATATTTTTGTGTTAAGTCAAAATTTAGGGCTTCAAAGTTATACAAAGTAATAACAGAAGTATTTTTATATTCTATGTTAATTTTTTTGTTGATGGTAATAACCAATCAAGTTGAATTTTCTATTAAAGACTTATTATATAGTTTTTTACCAATTTTGACAAGACAATATTGGTTTATTACTTGCTATGTTGGAACATATATATTTTCACCAATAATAAGATTTGTATGTAGAAAAATAAATAAACAAGAGCATAAACTAATTTTATTTATTGGCTTTTTACTGTTTGTAGTTTATTATAATTTATTCTTTTTTTGCGATAATCTCAATTTTGGTGGAGCTACTGGAATTGTATGGTTTATGTATTTGTATTTTTGGGGAATATATTTTCAAAAATATTATAAACCAAACTATTCGCTTAAAAATTTTAGAAGTTATATAATTGTAGTATTATTGGCTATAGCTTCTAGATTACCATTTTATATATTGTATATTATAACAAGAAATGATATTTTTTTAGAAGGATCGTCTATTTTTGATAGTGTATATAACTCAATTTTTCCTTTTATTATAAGTATACTTTTATTTAAGGTTTTTTTAAATTTAAAGTTGAAAAATGTTAATAAAAATATAGTAAGATTTTTATCATCCTCAACATTTGCAATATATATTACATGAGAATACATACTTAAGGGATTTTATTTGGAAGAAAATTGATTTTCATAATATTATAGGAACATCGACGTTCAAATTAGTTATATATACATTGTTAATAGCAATAATAATATTTGCTATGGGATTAATAATAGATAAAATTTTTAAATTTATAGTTAGCAAAACTTGTTGGAATAGAAATTTATTAGAGTTTATTGATGATAAATCAAATAAAATTTGGAATAAATTTCAAACAAAGGTATTAAATTAACTTTTCGAAGGGAGAAATAATAAATTCATTTATTATAAAAACAATATGAATAAAATAGTTATAATTTGTCCATATTTTGGTAAATTTCCATCTAATATAAGTATAACATTAGAAACTATGAAAAAAAACAATTTTATTGATTGGTATATTTTTACAGATACAGAAAATTGTTATGGTAATTACGAAAATATTAAATTTATAAAATTTAGTTTTTCTGATATAAAAAAATTAATAAAAGAAAAAATAGGTACAAGTATAGATAATATATATAAATTATGTGATTATAAACCAACTTATGGATATTTATTTGAAGAATATATAATGAATTACGAGTACTGGGGATATTGTGATCTTGATATTGTTTTTGGAGATTTACTAAAATTTTTTAGTATAAATAAATTAAGAGATTATTCCAAAATATATGATTTGGGGCATTTATCTATTCTTAAGAATACTAGAGAAATTAGAGAATGTTTTAAAAAATTTAACTATAAGAATAAAACATATATTGATATTCTAAATAGTAAATATATTTTTGTATTTGATGAAACTTACGATAAGAATCATAGAGGTATAAATGGTATTTTAGAAGATATGGGATATAAAATTTACAATATAAGAAATGAATATGCGGACTTAGAGGTAAAATATAATAATTTTTATCCGAATTATTTAAAAAAATATAAATATTATTTTCTTTATACAAATAATAAATTGTATTTACGAAATCTGTATAACAGCAATTATATAAAAGAAATTGCATATGTTCATTTACAACAAAAAAAGAATTTAAAAGTGTTATGCAATAAAAAAAGTGAATTTCTAATTGTCCCTAAGGGCTTCTATGATATTCAAAATGTGACTAAAAATATGTTTTATAAAATAGATTTTAAAGCAATATGGTATATAAAATTTAGATTAAAAAGAAAAATAAGTAATTATAAGAGAAATAAAGAACTTGGAGAAAGATGGTGAGATTGATTTGAAAGCAAAAATAAATATAGTGAATTTGATAAATATTTCATTATTTATTTTGATGTATGCTTTTAGAAGTTTTACTGATGCAATATATGTTTCGAAAGGAATTGAATCTAATTTTTTAATTAATATTAAATATGTTGTTTTGGGAGTTGCAATTTTATTTGGAATATTTCAACTTAAATATAAAAAAGAAAAAACAATATATAATAAGGAATTATTTAATATAATAATAGTCATTACAACTATTGTAGTTATATCTTTAGTGATGATGATTATAAGTGGGAGGCAATATTCCAGTTTTTTAGAAGGTATAATCAAACTTTTGTTACCTGTAATATATGTATATCTAGTATTAAATCTATTTGAATTTAAAGATATTTATAAATGTATGTGTGTAACCTTAATTCTTTCTTTTATAGGATATATATTAGAAATTGGAATTAATAAGTTTACTATTAATAATTTTATGAAGATAGATTTTTTGCACTCATATTCTCCTTTTGAATCACATTTTTCTGCAGGTACATCTATTGCTATGTGTGCATTTTTTATGTATTATAGAAAAAATAAGTTATTTAAATATATGAGTATATTATTTGCTATTTTGACTTTTAAAAGAATGGCTGTTATATTTGCATTGTTATTATTATTTTTACCTAGAATTATAGACGTAAATAAAAATATAAAAAGAAAATATAAAAATATAATCAAGATTATATTTATTATTTTAACATTAGGGTATTTTTGGTTGTTAACGCCTCAAGCTAGTGTGACTTTTGAAAAATTTTTTGGACAAAGCCAAACTTCTATGACAATGGGAAGAAGTGATTTTTTACAAAGTTTGTTGAATATGAATTTTGTAAGTTCTGGTTATGGCTCTATATCAAATACATTAGGCAGAGGATTAGAAATGGATTTAATAAGTATATATTTAGAAACAACGATTATAGGTTTGATTGTTTTTATTAATGGATATTGGAATTGTGCTGGAAATAAAGGATATACATTTATTTATATGATGTTTCAACTTTTAAATTTATTAGTATCACATTCTTTATCTAATTCCTTTAACTGGATACTAGCGTTCTTAATTATTGGATGTATATCATACAAAAGAGATAAAAAATTTGAAATTAAAACTTTAAAATTGAACAATAAAGTAGGAGAGATAAATGGAAAAAATATCAATAATTATACCCATATATAATGCAGAAAAATACTTATACCAATGCCTAAATAGTATTAAAGAGCAAACATATACAAATATAGAAGTATTAATGATTAATGATGGTTCTACTGATAATAGTGAAACTATTTGTAAAGAGTTTCTTAATGATTCTAGATTTTGTCTAATAAACAAAAAAAATGGAGGAGTATCGTCGGCGAGGAATCTTGGTATAAATAGATGCAATGGGGAATATGTACTTTTTGTAGATTCAGATGATTGGTGTCATAAGGAATTATTAAAACAAGCTGTTCAGAACATTAAATCATATGATATGTTATGCTTTGCTTACTATAAGGCATATAAGAATAAAAATATTTATGAAGAGTTAAAAGTGAATGAGAATGCTAATATAAGAGATGAAATACTTATCAATAAACTGATAGGGGGATATTTATGGAACAAATTATTTAGTACAAACATAATAAAAGAACATGGAATAAAATTTAATGAAAGTATAACTTATTGTGAAGACTTAATTTTTATAATACAATATATAAAATATGTAAAAAAAGTAAATTATATTAATAAAGCTTTATATTACTATAGAGTTAGGAAAAATAGTGTTTCAAACGATTTTTATAATAATAAAAATATAAGCATATTGAATGCATATGAGTTACTAATAAATGAATATAATGAATGTGATTTTTTTGTAAGTAATTTAAAATTTAGCTACTTATTAAATTATTATAAATTAAGAAAATTTATTCCAAAAGAATATAATGTAAATTTAGATATTGTTGCAGAAGAAAAAAAATTTTTAGCAAATAAAAGTATAAAACAAAAAATAAAATTTAACTTGATTAAATATTTTCCAAAAGTATTTATTAGATTAAAAGATATGAAAAATGGAAAGATGAATTTATATGATTAATGGAGGAAAAGAATGAAAAAGGTTGGAATTATAACAATTAATGATAATAATAATTATGGAAATAGACTACAAAATTATGCTGTACAAGAAGTTTTAAAAAAAATAAATGTAGAACCTATAACTTTAAAAAATGAACCTGCCACTAATACAAAAAATAAATATTTATTAAGAAAAATAAAAAGCTTTTTTAATAGAGGGTCATATAGTAAAATAATAGAAAGAAAAGAATGTTTTGAAGATTTTAATAAAAACATAAATTTTTCATCTAAAAAAATCACACCATATAGTAAATTAAATGAATATGATTATTTTGTTGTTGGTAGTGATCAAGTGTGGAATCCTAATTTTGGAAGATTAAGAGATGTGGATTTGTTAGAGTTTGCAGAATCAAGAAAGAAAATATCTTTTTCGGCTAGTTTTGGTGTTAGCAAATTATCAGAGGAATATAATAGTAAATTAAAGAAAGATTTAAAAGACTTTAAAGCAATATCTGTTAGAGAAGATGCAGGTAAAGAAATTATTGAAGAGATAGTAGGAAGAAAAGATGTACAAGTATTAGTGGACCCTACAATGTTATTAACACCGAACGAATGGGATAAAATTGCAAAAAAACCAAAACAATTGAAGTCAAATAGATATATACTAAATTATTTTTTAGGAGAGTTGTCAGAAGAAAGAAAAAAAGAAATAGAAAGAATAGCAAAAGAAAACAATTGTGAAATAATAAATATACTAGATAGAAATAGTCCATTTCATCAAACAGGTCCAGGTGAATTTGTATATTTAGAAAAAAATGCTTTTTTGGTATGCACAGATTCATTTCATTCTTGCGTTTTTGCCATTTTATATGATAGACCGTTTATTGTTTTTGATAGAGAAGATTCATATGTCAAAATGAATTCAAGATTGGATACATTATTAAAAAAATTTAATTTAAAAGATAGATGGTATAAAAATAAAATCATGAAAGAACAATTGAAAGCGAATTATGAAGAAGCTTTTAATATATTAGAAGATGAACGAAGAAAATCTAAAAAATTTTTAGAAAATGCAATAGAATAATGGAAGGAAATAAAATGCAATCTAGTAAAGAAATAAAAATAGGAGCAATATTATCATATGTAATAATAGTTGTAAATATGTTAATAGGTGTTTTATATACACCTATATTGACAGCTAAACTAGGTCAGACAGAATATGGATTATATTCGTTAGTAACATCTGTAATTTCATATCTAACTATTTTGGACTTTGGGTTTGGAAATGCAATTATCATATATACAACTCGATATAGAAATAAGAATGAAAAAGATAAAGAACAAAAATTGCACGGAATGTTCTTTGTTATTTATACATTTATTGGAGTAATAGCTGGTATCATAGGAGCAATATTATGGCTAAATGTAGATAAATTATTTGGCAATTCTATGAGTGTAGGTGAACTAAATAAAGCTAAAGTATTAATGGGAGTTTTAACATTTAATTTAGTTATAACTTTTCCTTTAAGCATATTTTCATCTATTATAACATCCTATGAAAAATTTGTATATTCAAAGGTGCTAAACTTGGCAAGGATTATATTAAATCCGATAGTAATGTTAATATTATTAAATTTTGGATTTAAATCTATTGGGTTAGCTATACTAGTGACGACATTAAATGTTACAACCTTAATATTAAATTTTATATATTGTAAGACTAAGTTAAAGATAAAATTAAAATTTGGAAAAATTGATTTTAAATTATTGAGAGAAATTATGGCCTATTCTGTTTGGATTTTCTTGAATGGTATAATGGATAAAATAAATTGGAGTTTAGATCAATTTGTTTTAGGTATATATTCAGGCTCTATAGCAGTTGCTATTTACTCAGTAGCAAGTCAACTAAATCAAATGTATATGAATTTTTCTACAGCAATTTCGGGAGTACTCTTGCCCCAAATTACTAAAATGGAAACCAATAATGCTTCAAATGAAGAATTTACAAATATATTTATAAAGACAGGGAGAATTCAGTATATTGTTATGGCACTAATTATATCAGGATTTATATTATACGGAAAAGAATTTGTAAATATTATGTGGGTAGGACCTAAATATTCAGAATCATATATTATTGCATGCATATTAATGATACCAAGTACTATACCATTAATACAAAATGTGGGATTAAATATATTGCAAGCAAAAAATAAGTATAAATTTAGAGTAATAGTGCTAATAGTTTTTGCGATTGTTAATGTGTGTATTAGTATATTTTTGACTAAAATATATGGAGGAATAGGAGCGGCATGGGGAACTGCTATATCAACAATTTTGGGACAAGTAATATTTATGAATATTTTCTACCAAAAAAAGATTGGAATAAATATTATTGAATTTTGGAAGAATGTATTAAAAATGTCAATACCTATGATATTTGTAGTTGCACTAGCAATAATTTTAAAGATACTTATACCAATAAATAGTGAATTTATTTTAGTAGGGCAAATACTTCTATATGCTTTGATATATTGTTTAGTTACATATAAATTTTCAATTAATGAACATGAAAAACAATTAATTTTAAAACCAATAAAAAAAATAATTAGGAGGAAACAAAATGCTTAGAAAAATTTTAAATCTTTTCCTAGAAAAGGAAATAAAGGATATAGTGTGTACAGAAGATATATTAGATAGTATAGATATTTTAGATAAAGAATATATAAAGGAAAATTTCGATATGCAAAGTTTCAATGATTTGCGTAGTGCAACTTTTTTTTCTAATGGAGAGGTAAATAGCAATAATAAACCAGTAATTTTAATATTAAAAGGAGAATTTTTACCTAATATATATACAGGAATTACTGAAGCATGGTTTCAAAGATCAAATATTAATATAATTGCAATATTTGAAAATTATGATAATATGAAAGTAGAATATTTAAAAAGATGTATACCAGATATTTTAACCATATATGATGATAATATAGAAAAATATAAAAATATAATCTATAAATTTATGAATAAAGATATGCCTTTTATGATTAATATAAAATGTATGTTAAAGTTAGAAGAAAAAAACAATTATACAAATATTATAAATGCATTGAATGATGATATTAAAGGCAAGAATGATATATTTGCATATAACATCAACATTGAAAGTGACAACAATATAAATATAATAAATATAGAACCTAAATATAAGTATGGAGTCTTATCTAAATATATGGGATATATAACGGCAAAAGAAAAAAAATCTTTATTGATATTGCCATATGAATTATTAAAAATAGATTTAAATATTTTTAATAATAGATATATAAATGAGAAAGTGAAAATCATTGTTAATAAAGAAAATAATCAAGTAAATAATATAGAAGAATGGATTAAAGATAATAATATAGAAATATTTCAAATGAAAAAACTAGATAAAAATATTCTTAAAAAATTTTGGGACTTAGATAAAGCAAGTATGTTAATAATAGAGGAGGAAAAATAGATGTATACAAATGTAAGAAATGTTCAAATATTGATATCATTATTAAAGCAATTTAATATTAAATATTTCGTTAATTCTCCAGGAACAAGAAATACACCACTAGTACATAGCATAGAACAAGATCCATTTTTTAAATGCTATTCTATTGTAGATGAAAGAAGTGCTGCATATTTTGCATTAGGATTGTCAGAAGCATTAGATGAACCAGTATGTGTAACTTGTACAGCAGCAACTGCAACCTGTAATTATATGCCTGCAATAAAAGAGGCTTATGAAAGAAATATACAATTAGTAGCGCTAACTTCAGATAGAGAAACTTATTCTATGTTTCATATGCAAGATCAATCTATTAATCAAGTGGATATGTATAAAGGATATATCAATTATAGTGTAGATATTCCGGCAATACTAAATCAAGAGGATGAATGGTTTGCTAATCGAAGTATAAATGAAGCTTTTTTAGAATTAAACCATAAAAGAAAGGGACCAATTCAAATAAATTATCATGTACCATCTTGGGGGGCTTTTTGTGTTAAGGAGATACCTAAAGAAAGAAAAATAACTAGGTATGACAAGAATAATGTTAATTGGAAGGAAATAAAAGAAAAGCTAAAAGATAAAAAAATATTAGTGGTTTGTGGAATGAATTATAATAATAACGAGAAAAATCTACAAAATAGCGTAAAAGAATTTTATGACAAATACAATACTGCAATTGTACTAGACAATTATGCTAATATAAATGATCAAAGCTATATAAATGCTAGTGTATTAGGGGACGTATTAATGAAAGAAGAAGCTCAAGTACTAGCACCAGAGATTATGATTACGTTTGGAAAAGTTTTTTATTCACCCGTAAAAGAAAAATTTAATGGTAGAAGACAAAATTTTGAACATTGGCATATTGATGAAAATGGTATAGTAATAGATGGTTTTAGAAATTTAACAAAGATATTTGAATGTAAACCAGAAACATTTTTTACTGAAATAGTGAAAGATGTGAATTCAGAGAACAGATATGAATATGAACAATTATGGAAAAAAAGAATTAACAAAATAAAAATAGGAGATTTACCTTTTTCTAATTTTAGTGTTATAAGAGATTTTTGCAAAGTAATTCCTAAAAATTCTATTTTACATGCTAGTGTACTAAATAGTATAAGAATAACTAATTATTTCAAAATAGATGAAAGTGTAAAGTGCTACGCGAATGTTGGTGCAGATGGTATAGATGGAGCTTTTTCTACGTTTTTAGGACAAGCTAACAAAACAGATAAAATGTCTTTTCTATTAATAGGAGATTTAAGCTATTTATATGATTTAAATGCGTGTTTAAATGTAAATAAAATTAAGAATAGAAATATAAGAATATTAATAATTAATAATTACGCTGGAGCAGAATTCCATAAAAATTTTGGATTATTGATGATACCAACATTAAATTTACATATTGCAGCAGGACACAATACAAAGATAGAAGAAACAACGGGAATGGAGAATGTAGAATACTTGGCAGCTAAAAATCAAGAAGAATTAAATAAAAATTTAAAAAAATTTATTGATGAATCAGAAAAACCAGTAGTATTAGAAGTATTTACAAATGCTAATATGGATGCTCAAATATTAAAAGATTTTTGGATAAGAAATAGAAATGAAAAATTTTATAAAAAAATAGTAAGAAAGCTATTACCTAAAAAATATATTGCAAAATTGAAGAAAATTTTGAAAAGAGGATAATAATATGGGAATGAAATCGTATTTAAAAAGAGTAGTAAAATATATTATTAAAGAACATAAAGCGTCAATTGTAAAACCGGAAATTGTTCAAAAAACCCCTTCAGAAATGTTAAAAAATAAAAATATATTAATTACAGGAGGAGGGCATGGATTAGGATATTATATGGCGAAAAAATTAGCATCAGAAAATGCTAAAGTTATCATTACAGGAAGAAGTGAAGAAAAATTAAAAAAGGCAGTAAATGAGATTGGAAATGATATAGAATATATGGTATATGATGTAAAAAAATGTGACACTAATTTTATAAAAACAATATATGATAAATTTGGACAAATAGATTGCTTAATAAATAATGCAGGTATTTCTTTACATGAAGACAATATGCTAAATGTAACATTAGAAGGATTTCAAAATCAATTTGATACAAATTTAAAAGGTGCATATTTTCTAGCACAAGAATATATCAAAGAAATTAGAAAAAGAAAACAAAAAAAGGGCAATATTATATTTATTTCTTCAGAAAGAGGAAATCAATGTGATGATATACCATATGGATTAACTAAAGTTGCAATGAATAGTTTAGTGGAAGGAATGTCGAGGAGATTCTATAGAGAAGGAATAAGAGTAAATGCTGTTGCACCGGGAATTACTGCAAGTGATATGACAAATATAAAAAGAGAGGAAGATTTATATTGTGACTATAATGCATCAAGGCGTTTCTTTATGCCAGAAGAAGTAGCAGAGATAGTAGCTTTTATGGTAAGTGATTGCTCACAATGCATATCTGGAGAAGTTATACATTGTGATGCAGGAAATCATTTGAATCCATGGTTTAAGTAGAATGAATACATAAATAGCAACAATCAATCATATACAATATTTAAGATAAGATGTAAAAATTTAGCTAGAAAAATTTTTTGAACATTGACAAGAATTAAAAGTATTATTTAATTTTACCATCTTTATAAAACATTGGAATACTTAAAGAAAATAATACTGACAACAAGTGTCATAAAAACGAAAAAATAGTAAAAACTAATAATATAGCGGTTTGAAGTTAAGATAGTAAAAACATCTATCTTTTTTTCTCTAAAATATTGCAAAAAGGCATATAAAAATGTATACTAGTAAGGTATATATGTCAAAAGATAAAAGCTGAAAAATAAAAGGAGGAAATATGGAAGAAATAGACTTAAAAGAACTATTTGTAATGTTCTGGAACAAAAAAACACAAATCATATTAATTATATTAATATTTATGGTAATAGGAATCATATACTCAGTAGGATTTGTAACACCAATGTATAGTTCATCAACAACACTAGTATTAGCGGGGACATCAAGCAGTGCAGAGCAAAATCAAATAGCAGAAACAATAACAACAGCAGACTTAACTATTAACTCAAAATTGGTATCAACATATAGTGTATTGGTAAAAAGTGAAAATATATTAGGACAAGTGATTTCAAACTTAGGAATTAATGTCAATGAAGAGGACTTGAGAAAACATGTACAGGTTACATCAGTAGAAGATACAGAACTAATTGAAATAACGGTTTCTAATGAAAATGCGGAATATGCTGCAAAAATTGCCAATGAAATTGCAAATGTATTTAAAGAAAAAATTGCAGGCGAAGTGTATAATATAAACAATGTATATATTTGGGATGAAGCTAAAGTAGCAACATCACCTTCAAATGTTAACCATATAAAAGATATCGTAATCTTTGCCTTTATTGGTGCAGTCATAGCAGTTATGTATGTATTAATTGCAAACATGTTAGACACAACAGTCAAAACACAAGAAGACATAGAAAAAGGAATAAAAATACCAGTTTTGGCAACAATTCCAATTTATGACATGGAAATGGAAAAACTTAAGAGAAAAGGAGGAAAAAGAAAATGAAAAAAGAATTAATTGCACACAGAGATCCAAAATCTCCAGTCTCAGAAGTTTTTAGAACATTAAGAACCAATATTCAATTTATGAATACAAATAACAAGTTAAAAACACTTTTAATAACATCAACACTACCAAATGAAGGAAAAAGTTGGGTAACAGCCAACCTAGCTGTTACATTTGCACAAGCGGGAAAAAAAGTAGTACTAGTAGATGCAGATATGAGAAAAGGAAGACAATATACAATTTTTGAAGTTTCTCCAAGACCGGGACTTTCTAATTACCTATCTGGATTTGATAGCAACACAGGAGAAGAAATATCAGAAGATTTAGCAAACTATATACAAGAAACCCAAATACCAAATCTATATATTATCCCAGCGGGAAATATACCACCAAATCCATCAGAACTATTAATATCAACAAAAATGGTAAATTTATTAGATAGATTAAAAGAATTATGTGACTTAGTCATTATTGATGGTACACCTTGCGAATTAGTAACAGATGCCATTATTCTTTCAAGAATTGTGGATTCAACAGTAATCGTAACAGCACATAAACAAACGAAAAAAGATGATTTGCAAAAAATTGTTACAAATATCCAAAATGTTGGAGGAAAAATTGCAGGGATTGTATTGAACAAAATACCAGTATCAGTGAAAAAGTATGAACAATCTTATTATTACGGTTCAATGGATACTTCATCATCAGAAAGAGCAAGAAATATAAGGACATCAACTAATAGAGCGAAAAGTACACGAAATAGAGTAGAAGATATGAAAAGAAGAGTAAGACCAGAGAATGCACAAACTATACGAAATGGACAAGAAAAAAGAATAACAAGACCTAGTGAAAACATAGAAGAGCAACCAAAGGCATTACAAAGCAAAATTAAAATAGAAGAAACGAAAGATGTATCATTAGAGAAAACGACAGATATATTAAATCAAATCAATGCTTATTTGGAAGAAGAAAAGAAGAATTTAAATAGTAATAAATAGAAAAAAGAAATACACTTTTTAAATGTAATAGAAAGTGTATTTTATTTTGAAATAAAATCAGTTTTTTTGAGATTGTTTATTGATATGCTAAATATAGTATATAGTTTATTATAAAATTGAACGGCAACCAAAAATCGTCAAAATAGGACAAAATTCTAAATAAATATTGAAAAATTTTCAACTTAATTGTATACTATTAAAGATACCATAAAATAAAAAAGGAGCAAAAGAAAAATGATAGACTTTCATTCACATATATTACCAAATATTGATGATGGTTCAAGAAGTATAGAAGAAACATTCAATCTAATTAAAGAAGCAGAAAAGGCAGGATTTGAAGCAATTATTTCCACTTCTCATTATATGGAAAATTATTATGAAACAGACGTACCAGAAAGAGAAGTATGGGTAAAAGCAATATTAGAAAATTTAAAAACAAAAAATATAAATACCAATTTATATTTAGGAAACGAAATATATTTTACAGATAATATGATAGAACTATTAGAAAAAAGAAAAGCATCAACGATTAATGACACAAGTTATTTATTATTCGAATTACCATTAAATGCAGAGCCAATGAACTTATATGATGTCATATATGATATATTACAATATAAACTAGTTCCTATATTAGCACATCCGGAAAGATATAGTTTTGTACAAAAAGAGCCAGAATTAATATATGATTTAATTGAAAAAGGTGTGTTAATGCAAGCAAATTATGGAAGTATTATTGGCCAATATGGTGAAAAAGCACAAATGATTGTTAGAAAATTTTTTGAAAACAACATGATTCATTTTTTAGGATCAGATGTACACAGACAAAATACAATTTATCCAAAAATACCAGAAATTTTAGACGAAATAGCAGATATTATTGGGGAAGAAAAACTAGAAGAACTAACCACGAAAAATCCAAAGTTAGTTTTAAATAACAAAAAAATAGAAATAGATGAACCATTAGATTTTAAACTAACATTAAAAGAAAAAATCATCATGAATTTCAAAAAATAAAGATAACATAATATGGAAATTTGAATAATATAAAGAGAAAATAGAGGGAATGCTATCAATTACAGAACCACAAAAGAGAGATAAATGATTGAGGTTTAAATAGAAGATAAAATGAAAACACATTTTACTTTTATGGAAAGGAAGTTAAACGATGAGAAAATATTTTGGAACAGATGGCATTAGAAGAATTGCCAATACAGAATTAACACCAGAGTTGGTATACAAAGTTGCAAAAGCTGGAGCATATGTGTTATCAAAACACACAGACCATGCACCAACTATTTTAATTGGTAGAGATACACGTTTATCAGGAACGCTAATTGAAAGTGCTATGACAGCAGGATTTTTAAGCTATGGAGCAAAAGTGAAATTATTAGGAGTTATTCCAACACCAGCAGTTGCCTATTTAACAAGAAAACTAAAAGCAGATGCAAGTGTTGTCATATCTGCATCCCATAATACATTTGAATTTAATGGTATTAAATTTTTTAGTAATAAAGGAATGAAAATACCAGACTCTTTAGAAGAGGAAATAGAAGAAGTGATGGAAGCAGGAAATTTGGAAGAATTAACAGCTAAAAATGAAAAAATTGGAGTTGCAGAATATAGCTTTGATTTAATGAATGAATACATATATTTCTTCAGAAAACATTTTGATGATACAATTGAAAAACATTTAAGAGACGATTTTGTTGTAGGAATTGACACAGCAAATGGTGCAACTTCAGTCGTTGCAGAAAAAGTGTTCAAAGATTTAGGAATTAATTATAAAATTATTAACCATACACCAGATGGAATTAATATTAATGAAAATTGTGGTTCTACACATTTAGAAGCCATAAAGAAATTTGTTGTGGAAAATAAATTAAGTTTAGGAATTGCATATGATGGTGATGGTGATAGATGTTTAGCCGTTGATGAAAAGGGAGAAGAAATTGATGGAGATAAATTATTAGCGATTATTTCTTCAAGCTTAAGAAAAAAAGGAACATTACAAAAAGATACAATAGTGGCAACAGTTATGAGTAATTTAGGACTAAATAAATATGCTCAAAATAATGGATTACAGCTAATTCAAACAAAAGTGGGAGATAGATATGTACTAGAAGAAATGTTGAAAGAAGGATATAATCTAGGTGGAGAAAAATCAGGGCATGTTATATTGTTAGATTACAATCCTACAGGAGATGGAATATTAACTTCTTTGATGTTAATTCAAACGATATTAGAAGAAAATAAAAAAGCATCAGAACTTGCAAACATGGTAACATTATACCCACAAGTATTAATTAATGCAAAAGTAAATGCAAATAAGAAGTATGACTATGAAAAAGATGAAGACATAAAAAAAGCAATAGAAGATGTAGAAAAAGAATTTGCAGGAAATGGAAGAGTAGTAATTAGACCATCAGGAACAGAGCCACTAGTTAGAGTCATGATTGAAGGAGAAGATCAAGAATATTTAACCAAAAGAGCAGAAGAGATCGTCAGTTTAATTGAGAAAAAGTTGAAGTAAGATGTAACCATTTTGTAATAAAAATGTAACTAAAAAAACATTGATATATGAATAGGAAAATGATAACATAAAGGTAGCAAGTTAGGGGGCGTTGTTACATGTTGATTTTTGATATATCAAATATTTTAAATTTATTTTTGATGCTAGCAGCAACAATATTATTGATATTTTTAGCACAAGAATTAAAAAAGAGTTATATTACAGGTATTGTATTGTTTGCATATCTAATTATATTAGTTGTCCATGCAGGACAATTAGTTACATTGCCAAATGAGTATAAAGATATGTTACCAATTCTTACTAGATGTATAGCAATTGATTTTGTGTTTATACTTATTTCATTCTTTGCATATTTATGGGTAGATGACATAGAAGCTAAAAAAATGCAAAAGAAAAGTTTAGATGATAGTCTAAATTGGCTTTGGAAAAATGTATAAAAATGAAGAACGAAAAAAGAATATATTACTAATACGAGTAGTATATTCTTTTTTTGTGGTTAAACATTTATCAAATTTTCTAATATTTGCACAGCATTGCTTGCAGCACCTTTTCTTAAATTATCTGCTACAACCCATAAATTAAGACCATTTTTAACACTAAAATCTCTTCGAATTCTTCCGACAAAAATTTCATCATATCCATCAGCCTTCGTAGCAATTGGATAATAATTTTTTTCAATATCATCTACAACAATAATTCCCGGAAAGTTCTGTAATAATTGTCTTACATCATACAAGTCAAACTCTTTTTCAAATTCAATATTAATTGATTCACTATGGCAATTTAAAACAGGAACACGCACAGTGGTTGCTGTGATGGGCAAATTAGGTTTATTTAAAATTTTTCTCGTTTCATTAATCATTTTATGTTCTTCTTTTGTATAACCATCTTCCATAAATACATCAATATGTGGTAGACAGTTATTAAAGATAGGATAAGGAAATTTTTTAGGAGCAAATCCATTCATTCCATTTTCTAGGTCTTCAATTCCTTCTCTTCCGGCACCAGATACTGCTTGATAAGTAGAATATACAATTCTTTTGATTGTATATGTGTCATCCAAAGGTTTTAAAGGCACAACTGCTTGAATTGTTGAACAATTTGGATTGGCAATAATTCCACTATTCTTAAAAGCTTCTTTCATATTTACTTCGGGAACAACCAAAGGAACATTTGTGTCCATTCTATAAACACTACTATTATCAATACATATGCAGTCATGTTCTACTGCTATTGGTATATATTTTTTAGAGGTTTCACCTCCAGCACAGAAGATAGCATAATCAAATTTTTTGTCAAAAGAATGTTCATCTAATTCTTGAAGAATATAATTCATTCCTAAAAATTCAATCTTTTTACCAGCAGATTTTTTAGAACAAAATAGAGTGTATTCAACATTTGGTAAAGATTTTTCTTCTAAAACTTTTAAGGCAGTTCTTCCAACAACACCACTTGCACCAATAATGGCTACTTTATATCTCGTTTTCATATAAAATCCTCCTATAAAAGTATATGTATCGTATATGACAAAAAGAATATAATTATATTTTTTTTGTTATACAAGAAAACTTTATATATACTTTTACAGTTGAATTTTATCATAAAAATATGATAAGTACAATTTTTTTAGAAAAATATTACTAAAGAATAGGTATATATTGTTACTATTCAATATTTCCAATCGCATTCGAACTCTTAAAAATATACCATATGCTAACCCTCAAATCGGAAATACTGAATAATAATATGTTTTTGCATAAATAATCTCATAGTTTAACATAAAACAAGAAAAGGAATACAATATATTAAACATAAAATGGAGGTGCTATATGTAGATGAATGAAAAAACATTAAATGAATTAGGAATAGAACAAATAGGTATTGTTTGTAAAATTGTAGGAGAAGAAACGATAAAAAGAAGACTATTAGATTTAGGGCTGATAGAAGGAACAAATATAAAACCGGTATTAATTAGTCCATCGGGCGATCCAAGGGCTTTTGAATTTAGAGGAAGCTTAATTGCTATTAGAGAAGAAGATAGTAAAAATATAAAGATAAAAATTTAAAAAGTAAATTGGTAACAAAAAATGAAAAATTTATATACAATACAATAGAGAAAATAGTGAATGAAAAACAAAAGAAAAATAAAGGAGGGGTTTATGAATAAAGTAGAAACATTGTCTATAAAGCAAAAGGAGTCAACAGGTAAAGTAGATTATATAGTTGCATTAGCAGGCAACCCGAATGTTGGAAAATCAACAATATTTAATAATCTAACGGGAATGAATCAACATACTGGAAATTGGACAGGTAAAACAGTTGCAAATGCAACAGGTATTTTTGACTATAGGGGAGAAAAATATCAACTTGTTGATATTCCCGGTACATATTCCATAATGTCACATTCTGAAGAAGAAGAAATTGCGAGAAATTATATTTGTTTAGGAAATCCAGATACAACAATTGTTGTTGTTGATGCAACTTCTTTAGAAAGAAATTTGAATTTAGTATTACAAATAACAGAAATAACAGATAATATAGTCGTATGTGTTAATTTGTTGGATGAAGCCAAAAAAAAGAAGATAACAATAGATTTGGATACATTATCAAAAATACTTAAAGTACCAGTTGTAGGCGTTACTGCTAGAAGTAAATATACATTAAGAGATTTATTAAAGGTAACCAAAAGTGCATGTAATAATAAAGAAGAGAAAAAAACGATATATCACATAGAATACACAGAAACAATTGAAAAAGTGATTCATGCATTAAAAGTAGTTATCATTGATAAATATCATGTAGAAGAAAAATTAGCAAGGTGGATTAGTATAAAACTTTTAGATGACGATGAATGTATTCTAAATGAAATCCAAAAACAGTTAAATATTGAATTGATAAATGATAAGGCGATACAAGAAACAAAAAAAGAAATGCTAAGAGAATTAGAAGCTAAGGGAATTGATAAACATGTTTTTAAAGAAAAAATTATAGCTACAATTGTAAAAAAAGCAGAAGATATTGCTAAAAGAGTTTGTAAGTTCGAAAATAAAAATTATGCAAGTAGAGATAGAAGGATTGACAAAGTTTTAACTTCTAAAAAATATGGAATTCCTATTATGCTTTTGTTTTTATTGCTCATCTTTTGGATTACGATTGTAGGAGCGAATTATCCATCACAATTTTTATTCAGCTTTTTTGGAAATATACAAGAGAAATTAATTGGATTTGCTACATACATACATTGTCCGGAATGGTTATCGAATATGCTGATTTTGGGAGTTTATCAAACTTTGACATGGGTAATATCTGTTATGCTACCACCAATGGCTATCTTTTTTCCATTATTTACGATATTAGAAGATTTGGGATATTTGCCTAGAATTGCTTTTAATATGGATGGCTTTTTTAAAAAGGCTTGCTGTAGTGGGAAACAGATGATAACCATGTGCATGGGAGTAACAAAGTGGTAATAAATTTTTTTGAGTACCATATTTGTTACTCAAAGTGTTTAGTTGCCTGAGTTTGCTTGGCAAATTTATATCAATTAATTCTTTTGTATTTAATATAACTTGTAGTTCTGATTTTTCTTTGCTGTTTTTTACAATAATTTTATCTAGAAATGTTTCAATATAATTTTCTAAATTTGATTCATTTACATCAAGATGTTTTAATATATTTTTATTTAAAATTTCTATGTATTGTTTTGTGTTTTTATTTTTTGAAGAACGCACCTGAAATTCTTCCAATTTTGCTTTTAAATCATTTATTTGTGTTTGGATTATATTTAACTTATGTTTTAAATCTTCTTTACTTAAAATATCATCTAAAGCTAAATCAAGTAGTTTTTCTTTTTTGTTTAAAAGATTATCAATTTGATTTTGTAATTCTATTTCTTTATTTTTGTTTCCATTGCTGTGTAAAACTTCAATATAAAAAGATAATAACTCTTGTGAAATTTGTTCTTTGTATTTTTCATAAGATTTAAAAACTTTTAACAAAATACTATAAATATCTTTTTCTAAAACAAATGAAGTAGAGCAATTTTTTCTTCCAGTATTGTTATAATCTTGGCAAATCCAACGAACTACATCACCTTTTGTTTTATAATGCTTAACTTTTCTAACAAAACCACATTTATGCTTTTCACAATATATTTTTCCAGATAGTGCATATTTTGCTTGGTGTTTTTGATACATTGCTGAACACTTACTTCTACTTAAAAGTTTTTGATTAGCTTTTTCCCAAAGTTCTTCTGATACAATAGGGGGAACTTTATCATAATCTTGATAAACTTTCCATTCTTCTGGTTTGTAAAAATTCCTTTTTTTACTTCTGTAGTCTACAACTGTTGATAAATTGCCAGTATAAAACCCTTTATATTTAGGATTTTGTATGATTTTTTTCAAAGTGTTTTGATGAATCGGTTTACCATTTCTATTCAAATATCCCATTGTTTCTAACTTTAAAGATAAATTTTTTAATCCAATTTTGCTATCATTTGCATATATCTCAAAAATATTTTTTACAATAGGAGCTTCGGATTCATCTATAATAAGCTTTCCTTTCTCTTTTTTATACCCCCAAATATTATCAGTTCCTAAAACAGTTCCTTTTTCTAGAGCTCTCTTAAAACCAAATTTTGTTCTTTCCGATATTTTACGAACTTCATCTTGTGCCATACTTGACATTATTGTAAGTCTTAATTCTCCATCCGATGAGGCCGTAACAATATTATCAGATAAGAAATAAACACAAACATCATATTCTAATAATTTTCTAGTATAAAGCAAACTATCAATCGTATCACGAGAAAATCTTGAAACTTCTTTAGTTACAATTAAATCAAATTTTTTATTTTTTCCGTCTTCGACCATTCTCATAAAATTTTCACGCTTTAATGATGTTGTACCACTTATTCCTTCATCAACATATCCTTTTATAAAAATCCAATTTGTATTTTTTTTGATGTATTCTTCAAAAAAACTAACTTGATTTTCTAGTGAGTTTATTTGTTCTTCTTTTTCGGTTGATACTCTTGCATAATATGTTACTTTTAAATTCAAATCAAATATTGTTTTTCCGTGATGATAATTCTTGTTTCATTTCATATAAGGTCATTTATAACTCCTTTCTCAAACCTTATACAATTAATACCTATCAAATATATCACAATTGCCTAAAGTTCTCTAGTTTTTTTATTTAATTCATATAATAATTTTAATAATTTTTCTTTAACTAATTTATATGTATTTTCGTCAATCATTTTTTCTTCATAGAGTTTTTGATTAACTATATTTTCAATGTTATATTTTATAAATTTATCTTTCATAGTTCATATATATTAAAATTTTTATATGTTATTCATTAGAAATAACATTATTTTTCCATTGATTGTTAGTATATAATTTTTCAAAATTCTCTATTGTGTAATTTCTTTGTGTAAAATTAGTTTCTTTTTTATTAAAATTATTTTTATTATATTTAATATTATTATTTCGGATTTTTTCTGTATGAGTTATAGAAAATTTTCCGAATCTTTCTATAAAAAGTATATAAAATAAGCTTTGCGTTAGAACTTATTTTAAAGTATTCTTTGATATGCAATAATTTATTTGGCACAGGAATAAATTGATAGTTCAAAATTTCATCTGTTATTTTTAATAGTTTCATCTTTTTCCTTTCAAACACGAAAAATCAAGAGAAATTTGAAACTTAAACTTTCTCTTGCTTCAATATTTATTATTTTAGATACTACTATTTTAACAGATAAAAAATTGCTTGTATACTGCATGATTTTGCAATGTTTTTGCAAAATGTTATGTTAAATATATAGATAATTTACTTGAATTTTAAGTAGTAATTTTAGTAAAAAATACACCGAAGTGTATGTTATCTGCATAATATCTGCCAATTTCTTTACTAAACAGAGCATTAGAAAGCTTGACTTTCTAACTATTAGCAGAAAACCCTCTGCTTTTCTTATTCTGCCATTAATATTTGGAAGTAGAATAAAATTTTTATAAAATAGGTATTGACTGTAGCAAACAAAAGTTTTATAATATATTCGTATTAAAAATATAAATTTTATTCAAAAGATAAATAATGTACTGAATAATGGTATAGAAGTTGATAACCAATTTTTAACAAAGGAGAGATTATATTGCAAGTAGAATTAACAAAAGTACAAAATTTATTAGAGTGGATAAAAACTAAATTATTTTTAGATTCAAATTCTGTAAAATCAATAAAAAGAGTAGTAAGAAGAGGTGAAATATATAAATGTAATTTTGGTATAGGAATTGGTTCAGAAATTCAAAAAGAAAGACCTTGTATCATTGTGCAAAATAATACAAGAAATTCACGTTCAGGAAATGTTATTGTCGTTCCAATATCTCACACAAATAAAAATATATCTTGTATTGTACCAATAGATACTAAAAAAGACAAAGAAGGCGAAATTATTTTAGATGGATATGCCAATGTTTCTAATTTAATGTGTGTAAGTAAAGCGAGATTAGGTACATATATTGCAAAACTATCTAAAGAAGAAATAAAAAGAGTTGATACTGAATTAATGTCTACTTTAGATTTGATACAGTATTATAAAAAACTTGAAAATCAATTAAAGGATAGAGAACTATATATTAGTAAATTAAAAGGGCAAATTAATGAGCTTAAGAAAATAACTAATACAGAAAATTTTGAAAGTTTAAAACAAAAAATTTTTGAAAAAATGTAGACAAACAAATATTTTTCATGCTATAATTAAATTACAATAAAATTGTTGTTAGAATACAACAATCGTAATAAACTTTGAAGAAAAAAGAGCCTAGAATGGCTCTTTAGCATTTTTATGAATAAATTTTAACTTTAAATAATATACTATTATTACAATAAAGTCATAATTAGAATGTTATGACCGTATTAAAAGGATACTAGTTTTTTTAGTATCCTTAATATTTACTTTAATAGTTTAAAACTATATATTTCAATTTATTATACTTATTATAAGTTTTTATTCTGTATAGTATTTACTACTTCATCTATTTTTAGTTTTATATCTTCAATATTCAAGTTATTTTCAATAAAAAAATTAGCTTTATAACCATAATCATTTAAGGCTGTTATTTTTACTCTTTTTTCTATCGCCTCTTGTTCATATGACCAATAAGATCTATCGCCATAACCATATATGTTACTATCTTTTAATCTATTAATTAATCTGTTTAGTCGTTTATTATAATCTGCATATACACATACTGTATAATTACAAATATCATATAATCTAGTTAAAGGAATGGCATACCAATCTATTATTACATAATCATATTTACCTTTATACAAATTTATCTCATTTAGTACATTTAAACATACATCTTTTTCCATAATTCCTATTGCTATTTTATTTATTTCTAAAGATTGTACTGTATGATTGCAAATATATTTATTTCTATCGGAACCTTTAATATTTAATGTGTTTAATATTTCCTCTCTTTTAATATCAAATTGTTCATGCATATATTGATCAACATTAACTATTATTGAGTTATTTATTTTCTTATTTATAATTTTTGAAACTGTACTTTTTCCAGTTCCACTTCCACCAAAAACTCCTATTATTTTCATATTTTTTTCCAATTAACATTTTTTACATTTTTCTATAATATCAGTAGTGTGATGTCTAAATTCTTTATTATTTTGGTCTTCGAGAAGTTTGACATTCAACTCATTGCAAATGTCGACAATTGATTCATATGGCTTTATATTTGGTATGTAAAAATAAATATCAGGTTTTAACTTTTCAATTACATATCCATCTTTTTTCAATTTGCATTGATTCTTTGTATCATACTTATTTTTATATATTAAATTAGTAATCAAAGGTGTTAGATGCTCTTCATCTAATAATAGAGTATAATCTACATATTTAATACTATCAATGATTTCCATTCTTTCATCTTGAGGAATAATTGGGCGATTTTTTCCTTTTTCTTTTAAATCTTGATCTGTTTTTACTTCAACAACTAAAATATCAACTTTTTCTTTATTCTTTTTTAGAAGTTGCAAATGGTCATAATGAAATAAATCCCAACTGCCCTTTACAATTCCTATTGTTTTATTTTTATGTTTCTTTCTTATTCTATCTAAATCATTATAATCTATAATCATACACTAACTCCTTACTAATTACTATTTTTACAAAATGATTATATCACAATGTTCTTTTATAAACAATAAGAATCGTATTAGTTGTATAAGGTTAATTTTTATTTATAATTTAAAATAAACATCATAATAAATTTTATCAAACATAATTTTTTCTTGCTTGTCCAATAATTCTAGGGTTACCATATTGTCACTACCATGTGCATGGGATTTGGTTGTAATAGTTGTGGAGTTACAGGATGCCGAATTATAGACTCACCAAGAGAAAGGTTAATAGCTATATTAACCAACAATTTTGTTCCATGTAACGGAAGATTTCCTTTTTTAATCACAGTTGCAACCATATTTATAGCAGGAACGATGGGGGGAATAAGAGCTTCGCTTATATCTACATTAGTGGTAATGTTTGTAATTGTCCTAGGGATCATTATGACTTTAGTCATATCTAAAATATTATCAAAAACCATATTAAAAGGAATGCCGTCTTCTTTTGTATTAGAATTACCACCATATCGAAAACCACAATTCTTGAAAGTACTAGTTAGGTCTATTTTTGATAGAACCATCTTCATATTAGGAAGAGCAATCGCAGTGGCAGCGCCTGCTGGTCTTGTCATATGGTTATTTGCTAACATTGGAATTCAAGGAGAAAGCTTACTGACTATTATTGCAAATTTTTTAGAGCCATTGGCTAATCTTATGGGCTTAGATGGATATATATTAACAGCATTTATTTTAGGGATACCTGCAAATGAGATTGTACTTCCCATTATACTCATGTGTTATATACAAGGAACTTCTTTGGTAAATATGGAAGATACTTTTGCCATAGGAGAGATTTTAAGACAAAATGGATGGACGATATTAACCGCGATAAATGTAATGTTATTTACAGTATTTCATTTTCCTTGTGCGACAACTTTACTTACAATTAAGAAAGAAACAGGAAGCTTGAAATGGACGGTTATTAGTTTTTTAATTCCAACGGTTTGTGGAATTGTTGTTTGTATATTGACGACTTTGGTATATAATATTTTTCTATTGTGAATGATAGAATTATAAAAACAGTGTAGATTTATATGAATAATGATTTACTTAAGGAAAGGGGTATTTTCTTTTGAAAATAAAACTTATTATTTTTTTTCACTTTGAGCCTAAGTAACTTAAAGTTTCATATTGTATAAAAATAAAACCAAAGCATCTACTAAAAGTGAATAGTGCTTTGGTTTTTTAGTGTTAGCCATGTGAAGCAAAGTAAAACAAAACCACACGTTTTATATGGTTATGATTTAGACAGTTTGTCAAAAATTATATCTAATTTACCTTGATTATACATTTTCATTGTTACATCATATCCAGCATTGAAACAACTTAATACATCTTGTTCATTACCTATGATATCTACTTGATTACAATTTACAGTTATCCAAATAGTAGAAGCATTTTTTTGATGAATCACAGCAGATCTTCTCATTCCTTGAAATGTGTTTCTTATACCGGTTATCAAATTAACTTTTTTGTTATTTGCATATTTATTATAAAGATTTTCTACCCCAACAACAATATCTACAAAATCGTTCATATGTATTGAAGGAGTATTGTTTGTCATTCCACCATCTAAAAATTGATGTAATTGACCATCTATATAAACATTATTAGGCATATATAACAGAGGTAAGGAAGAACTATTTTTTACTGCTTCCCAAATTGTTCTGTTAGTAAAACATTTTTCATTTTCTATTATTTTAGATGAAGAATACACAGTTTCTTTAAATGTTATATCTAATGTAGGAATAAAAATTGGCATATCTATATCTGACATATATTTTTTTCCTTTTTTCAATACAGCTTCTTTCATTGTGTTTTCTATTATTTAGGGATTTTTTCCTCCACCTCTAAAAATCAGTTTTATAGGTGCCAATAATTTATCACACATAGAGAATTTAGGATATTGAATGGTATAATATTTCATCTGTTCTAAAATTTCATCAACTGAATATCCAACAGCATATAAAACAGCTATACAGCTTCCTATACTTGTTCCAGAAATTGCTGATATTTTTATTCCCAATTCTTCAAACGCTTTTATTACTCCCAAATTACTTAGAGCCTTAGTTCCTCCGCCAGTGCAAGCTAAGCCTACTGAGTTCATAGTATTAATTCCTTTCCTTTAAATTATAAATTTCCTTTATTAATTGTTTTGACTTTTCTTCAATTTGTTTTTTATTGATAATTTCATTTTTGCTTATATAAATTGGATTACCAAAAATAACTTTTACTTTTGTAAAAAATTTTGGACGCATTGTGATATATACTGGAATAATTGGTATTTTACAAGTAGCAGAGATATAAACAGCTCCTTTTTTATAATATTTGCCAATATCATTTTTTACTTTTATTACTCTTCCTTCTGGAAACATTAGCAATTTGTTATTATTGTCTCCGTCAAAAATAGATAATGAATGTGATAAACTTTTAAAGTCTATTTTTTCTCTATTGGTTGGAAAAATATGATATTTAGTAAATAGCCAACGAATTAATCTATTTTTAAACAATTCTGACTTGGCCATTATGTATAAATTATCAACTTGAGCATATATAAATGTGGGGTCAAAAACATTTGAATGATTGGGACAAATAATACAATTTTTAATATTCTGTATATTTTCAAGATTTACATATTCAACTTTATATAAAAATTTACAAAATATAAATTTTACGATATTTTTCATTACTTGCACTTTTATCACCAAATGATATTCTATCATAATGGTCGACCTTTTTCAACAAAAAATTTATAGCTGACAGTTATATAAATATAGTAAAAGTTAATTTAATTGTACAATAAGATTAAATTTGTATTAAAGTAAAATTACTATGTTAGATACTAAATACAAAAAATATCATATTTCTAAATTTTTTAACAATGTATTTATTTTTATGGTAACATTAGTAACAAACTGTAGGATATTATAATAAATCCAAAGAGTATTTTGATCATTAGAGCTTTTTAATATATTAGGTTCAAACATAACTCCTGTATCAAATCTAATATAGATATTATGATTTTTCATGATTATTTCAAACTTAATTTTATATGTATTATAAAACTGTACCAATTCTTCCATGACATCATGTGTCAAAACTTGCATTGCTAAAATATTGGAATGAGAATATACATCAAAATATTTTTCAAACTCATTGTTATCCATTTCAACTTTATTACAGTCTAGCTTTAATGAATATTTGTTTTTTTCAATTCTGATTTCGTCGGATAGATAAATATCTAATTGTGTAACAGAAAAAATGCCTTCATATACTAAATTTAACAATTCACCGTTCTCATTCACATTTTCTAAAGAAATATTACACATTTCTATGTTTGTACTATTATCAAGATATCCTTCTATATAATCATCTGTAACAAAACGGCTAAATGGATGACCTTTAAATTTTGCATCTAAATAATAATGTAATAAATGTTTTCCACCATATTGATGATAATATAAATTAGGATTTATATAGTTAACAAAATTATGTATAATCTTACTTTTAAAAACTTGTAGATATGCTGTATTATATTTCTTGTATTTATAAGTATAATATATAACAAGAGGAATAAACAATAAACCTAATATTCCATATCCATTTTTGCTTTTTATATCTAAAGTTTGACGTAAGAACAGTAGTAGTGAAAAAGATATAATAAATAATACAAGACAGATTATGATAGATTTTAATAGAGTTTTTCGATTTTTTTCTACTTCTTTTGCATAGTTGGTTTCAATATAGTGATATATTTTTTTAAATTCTTTACTTACTTTGGATTTTTTTATTTTAGTATGCATATGTCTTTTGTGAGGTTTAGCGATTCCAAATGATAAAACCATTGTTTCAATAACATAAAAAATGATTCCGAATACAACAATGCCTAAAATAACAAAAGGCCAAATTCCTTTTGCTGTAGCAATTAAATATGAAATTATCAATACACCGTATGAATAATAGGAATGATAGGATAATCCATTTGATAATCTTTTTTATTATATTCATGTACTTGTTCCTCCATTAAAAAGTTTTTACCGTAATTTGAAATATATGAAAATGAATTTATTACTATTATATCATTTCATAGTAAAGAAAGTATATACCTAAATTTAAAATTTTTAGGTAGTATATGTTGCAAAAAAGAATGCAAAATATATTAAAAGACCGCCTGTTTAAAACAGACGGTCCCATTGACGGTTTTTGAAGAAATAGCTTCTTTAAAAATCGTCAATCTCCAACCCGGTGATAGGAATCCGGGCTGCGATACTGTTTATGAGTTTCCCGACCGGAATCAGTTACAATGGTTATAGTATAATTACCATTGCTGTCAAATCCGGTCGTTACATCACGCTTCAACTCTGTAGAAACCTTTTTTAAAAAATCCTGTACGAGCTGAGTATCCTCGTAGTACCGTTTTTCAGATTCTCTCATAAGAATCCCTCCTATAAATAATTTATTTGCCTTGAATTTTCAAAGCATGATTACATATTAACATAATTCTGAGAAAAAGTCAATTAATAATCCATTATTTTCTCCAATTACCAATATATAACATATCAAATATTGGTAAATTGGAAAGAAAATATAGAAAAATTCATGTTTATATTAATGGCATAATGAGTTAAAGGAAAAGTTAATCCATCTCAGAAAGCATCAATTACCCTATTCCATGATCAATATCATGACAAATAGCTTTATGAGTAGAAAAACGAGAAGCAGGAACGGTAGAAGTTGAAACCTTTTGCGCATCTTTAAATCTCTCTACCAAAAGGTCTTTAGATAATTCAGTAAAAAGTGTTGTTGCAGGTTTAATAAATTTCTTTTTTGTATGTTCTTTAGGATTATGACTCCCACCTGTAGAAGGAATAAATACCATTGTCTTTTCTCTAGCTGGTATATATCCCGTATCTTGACCGGCATATGAAGGCATTTCAACTGCTTGAATTGCTTTTTGCTCACAAAAAGTTTTCAATTTTTTGTTTAATTCTTCACTTGTAATAACAGGAGAACCTTTAGACACAACAGTTTCGGCAATCAATGTTTTTGTCTTTTTTTCTACTTGCTGTTTAATGCTATTAAAATCTTCTAGTACAGAATCTGGCGTATTGTTTCCCAAAAGACGAAAATCAATTAAACCATTTGCTTGATTAGGTATTTGATTAAAACTACCATTATGTCCGGGAGTGTTAATTTCCACTTGACTAGCCCTACCAAGACCTTGCTTTTCATAATATTTTCCAAGTTTTCGAACTTTTTTACCTATAAAAGCAGTAGCATCAACTGCATTTTTTCTCTTCTTCATAGGCGTAGAACCGGTATGATTTGCCTGTCCCTGTACATCATATTTAATTCTTACTGCTGATCCAATAGAAGTAATGATGCCAATGATATCTTCCTTATTCTTTTTATATAATTTTTTTAAACTATCATATTGTTCAATATGAGCTTCTAAAGAATAATCAACTGAATCAAAAATTTTTTCAACTTCTTGGATACCATCAACATGTTCTTTTAAATAAGAATTTGCAAAATCGATGGATTCTTGTAAGGTAATTGTTTTTCCACTTTTTAAAGCATCTTGGTCTACAATAGAAGAAAAATCTTCTGGAGAGATAGTACCATTTAAATATTTGCTTCCTAAACAAGCATTGCCAAATCGACTGGATTCTTCGCAAGCATAGATAGGGACTTTAATAATTCCTGTTATATTTTTACAGTTTATTAAATTTTCAGCTGTTTGTAGTCCCACAATAACGCCCACTGGTCCATCAAATTGACCTCCATTGTAAACAGAATCAGTATGAGAACCGATAGCAATTGTTTTTTGAGGATGGTTACCAACGGAAATCGTACCACAAATGTTTCCTGCTTTATCAAGTGTAATATGCATTCCTAACGCTTTCATTTTTTCAATAATTTTTATCTTATATTTCATATCTTCTTCTGTATAAGCTAATCGATTAATTGGATTTTGCGAATCAAAATCAAAAAAATCTTCTAAATGAATAATACCTTTTTGTTCCATATAGAGTAGGCTCCTTTCAAAAAAATCATAAAAAGTATATCACATTATGTAATCTTTGACAATTCTAAAAATAAAATATGATAAAATTTTTAAATTTAAATGTTAATGTTCAGACCTTCCCATTTTGGTGTAGGTATATGTTAAATTTTTAATTTTCTCGGCTACCCTCCAATTGCCGTTTAAGAAATTTTAATATCTAAATCGTAACAATACCCGAAAACAGGACCCTTTACGACTTATATAAGAATTTCTAAAACGATTCCAGTCACATTTGAACCTTAAAAATTTAACATATACCTACACCAAAATGGGAAGGTCTGAACATTAACATTTAAATAGAGTCTGAATAATAACAAATGAAAAAGATTAATTGCATAAATTATGGATACCCCCTTTAAAAAATAAAAAAAATAGTATACAATATAAAAATAAAGAAAGACTTTATGTAATAAAAACTAGGATTGGGAGAAGAATATGAACAAAGAATGGCAAATATATGATGTAGAAGAAGAAAAAATACAAGAAATATCACAAAAGTACAATGTAAATAAATTGTTAGCAACCATACTTGCCAACAGAAATATTATAAATGAGGAACAAATCAGACTATTTTTAAAGCCAACACGAAAAGACTTTCATAATCCATATCTCATCACAGATATGGAAAAAGCAATAGATAGAATCATCACAGCAATAAACAAACAAGAAAAAGTAACAATATATGGAGACTATGATGTAGACGGAATTACAAGTATCACAGTATTAAAAAGCTTTTTGAAAGATAGAGGGCTAGAAGTTGCACAATACATTCCAAATCGACTAGACGAAGGATATGGATTAAATAAGCAAGCAATTGAAAAAATTCATAAAAATGGTTGTCAGCTAATGATAACAGTAGACTGTGGAATATCTGCTATAGAAGAAATTAAATATGCAAATGAACTAGGAATTGAAACCATCATCACAGACCATCACGAGCCGGGAAATATACTACCACAGGCGTTAGCTGTTATTGACAATAAAAGAAAAGATAGTACCTATCCATTTAGAGAACTAGCAGGTGTGGGGGTAGTTTTTAAAGTGATACAAGCTTTAGGAATGAAATTAGGGCTAAAAGAAGAAGAATACTTAAAATACTTAGACATTGTTTGTATTGGGACCATATCTGATATCGTTCCATTAGTAGATGAAAATAGAGTTATTGCAAAATTAGGATTATTATTAATTAGACAAACGAAAAATATTGGATTAAGGTCTATTATCCAAGCATCAGGTTATACAAAAATAGATTCAAACAGTATTTCATTTGGAATTGCTCCAAGGATTAATGCTTGTGGAAGAATGGGAAAAGCAGAAGATGCATTACAGTTATTTTTATCAAAGAATTTAAACGAAGTATCAACACTAACCACAAAATTAAATGAATATAATAGATTAAGACAAGATACAGAAAAAAAGATATTTGAAAGTGCTGTTAAAGAAATAGAAGAAGAACAATTAGATAAAAATTCAGCAATTATTGTAGGTGGGCATAATTGGCATCATGGGGTTATTGGAATTGTATCATCCAAAATTACAGAAATGTATTTTAAACCAAGCATATTGTTAAGTTTTGAAAAAGATGGCATAGGAACAGGTTCTGGAAGAAGTATACCGGGATTTGACTTACATGAAGCGCTTTTAAAATGTACAGATACCATTGAAAAATTTGGTGGACATAGTATGGCAATCGGAATTACCATTAAAAAGGAGAAATTTAAAGATTTCAGAAAAGAATTTGAAGAAATTGCTAAAAAAGCGAATATAAATGAAATTGTCCCTATTATTCATATAGATGCTAAAATTAATGTTAGTAATCTTAACAAAGAAATGGTAGAGAGCTTAAAAGAATTAGAGCCTTTTGGAGAAGGGAATAAAATGCCAATATTTGCTTTCAAAAATTTGAAAATAGACTCTATTAGGGCTTTATCGGAAGGAAAACATTTGAAACTAACATTAAAAGAGGGGAATACAGTAGTAAATGCAATTGGATTTAATATGGGGAATTTGGTAGAAGAGTATAAAATTGGAGATAAAATAGATGTTGTGGGAGTATTAGAAATTAATACTTTCAATGGTGTGGATACGTTGCAAATTAATATGAAAGATATCATGAGAGCGATTTGAGAAGCATTAAAATAAGAGAAGAATGATATTTACTATAAAAGAAAGAAGATTAGCAAAATATACATGTATAATTTTGCTAATCTCCATAAGGAAACTATTTTTGTTCTTCCTGTGCTTGTTTAGCCCCAGCACGGTAAACTAAATGATAGCTGTAAAGGAACATAAAAAATCCTGCAACTAGAAGTAGGATCCCTATGTAGGGGGCTAGAGCACCTAAAGTGACGCTAGGCGGTGTCTTCAGAAAGAATATGGCTGCTTTGAATAGAAAAATGCTTTCAATAACACAAAGCAAAGTATCTCTGAATAAGCGTTTTACATCACTAGACAATTTTTTCATAAAGTTTCCTCCTTTTGCTTATGATTCCAATATAGCTTGGAATGTTTATAAAGTATCATTGCTAATAAGTATAATGTAAAAAGGTAAAAAAATCAAGTAAAGAAAAAAAGGGAAGTGTATATATGCAAGAAGAAAAAAAAGAAATAACCATAAAGGATGTTATTAATAAAAGAAAAGAACATGCTAGAAGAGTAGATATAAAATTAATCATGAGAGCCTATCGATTGGCTAGTGAAAAACATAAAGGGCAAAAAAGAAGTTCGGGTGAACCATATATCATTCATCCTTTAAATGTTGCATACATCTTAGCAGATATTGGTCTAGATGATAGTACCATTTGTGCAGCACTTCTTCATGATGTGGTTGAAGATACAGAAGTAACAGATAAAGATTTGAGAAATGAATTTGGAAATGAAATTGCAGATATGGTATTAGGCGTAACCAAATTAAGTACCATACAATTTGAATCTGTCGAAGAACAACAAGTGGAAGATTACCGAAAAATGTTTCTAGCAATGGGAAAAGATATCAGAGTTATTTTAATAAAATTAGCAGATAGATTACATAATATGAGAACACTAAAATATTTGAAAAGAGACAGACAAATTGCCAATGCAAAAGAAACAAGAGAACTATATGCACCACTTGCCAATCGATTAGGTATTTATTCTTTGAAATGGGAATTAGAAGATTTAGCCTTTAAATATTTAGAGCCAGAAGAATATCATGAATTAGTAGAAGGCATTAATAAAAAAAGAGAAGAAAGAACAAAATTTATTGAAAAAATCATGGATGATATACGCATAGCCTTAAAAAAACAAAGAATTGATGCAGAAGTAACAGGAAGAGCGAAACATTTATATAGTATATACCGAAAGATGAAAAGAGATAATAAAACATTAGATCAAATTTATGATTTATTTGCATTAAGAATATTAGTAAATTCAGTAAAAGATTGTTATGCTGCATTAGGTGTTGTTCATGAACTATATAGCCCAATGCCGGGAAGATTTAAAGATTATATAGCAGTACCAAAACCAAATATGTATCAATCGATTCATACCACTTTATTAGGAGAAAAAGGAACACCATTTGAAGTACAAATTAGAACATGGGAAATGCATAAAATTGCAGAATTTGGTATTGCAGCCCATTGGGCATATAAGGAAGCAAGTTATTTTGGAAAGAAGCAATCTGTAAAAGTAGAAGAGGACAAATTAGCATGGCTTAGGGAAACATTAGAATGGCAGAAAGAGTTGCAAGACCCTCAAGAATTTTTAAACACACTAAAAACAGAACTATTCGAAGATGAAGTATATGTATTTACACCAAAAGGTGCTATAAAAGTACTGCCAAGAGGAGCAACACCAATAGATTTTGCTTATACCATACATGCTGAAATTGGAAACCGAATGACAGGATGCAAAATTAATAGCAAAATGATGCCAATTATCACACCTTTGCATAGTGGAGATATTGTCGAAATTATCACATCAGATAACTCAAAAGGACCAAGTAGAGATTGGTTAAAATTTGTAAAAAGCTCTGCAGCAAAAAATAAAATCAAAAGTTGGTTTAAAAAAGCACAAAAAGAAGAAAACATAGAAAAAGGAAAAGAACTAATTGAAAAAGAATTAAAAAGAATTGGATTTACACATGCAGATTTATTTAAAACAGAATATATCGAACCAATGCTTGAAAAATATAAATATAAGAACTTAGATGAAATGTATTCTGCTGTTGGATTTGGTGCAAACTCATCAGTCAAAGTTATTGCAAGAATGCTTCAAGAATATCGAAAAGAACATGAAGAAGAAGATATTGAAAAGAAAATAGAAGAACTAAAAAAAGCAAAACAAAAGAAGCCAAAACCATCAAGTTCTGGTATTATTGTCAAAGGAATTGATAACTGTCTTGTAAAACTTTCAAAATGTTGTAATCCACTTCCGGGGGATGAAATTGTTGGTTATATAACCAAAGGAAGAGGTGTATCTGTTCATAGAAAGGACTGTTATAATGTCAAAGACTTGATATCAGAAGAAAATAGAATGATAGATGTAGAATGGTATGAAGAAGAAAAATCATCATATCAAGCAGAAATCGAAATTTTCTCAAATGATAGAACAGGACTATTGGTAGACATTTTAAAAGAATTAGCAACCACCAAAGTAAACATTTTAGGTGTGAATACAAAAACCACAAAAGAGCGAATTGCAATTATTAATATCATATTACAAGTAGAAAACTTAGAAGAATTAAACAAAGCACAAAGAGTTGTTAGAAAAGTAGACAGTGTTTATGATGTAAAAAGGAAGAAGTAAGCTAATGGGGACAGGCCAAATTGGACATTTTTTGTCTAAAAGGGACAGACCTAAAAGTTTGAAGTAATCTGTAATTTATAAGGTCTGTCCCTTTTAGACAAAAAATGTCCAATTTAGCCTGTCCCTAAAAGATCAAAGGAGGAAATATGATTTTAAAAGAGTTAAAAATTGATACATGGGTAGGGGATCCAACGAACTGTTATGTTATTTTTGATGAAGAAAGTAAGGAGATAATGGTAATCGATCCAGCAGGAGACACTGATAAAATTGTTGATTTAATTAGGAATATTTTTAAAGGTCATCTAAAGTATGTTTATTTAACACATTGTCATGGAGATCATATAGCAGGTGTGACAGAATTGAAAAATCAATGTGGTGGAAAAATTTTAGTTCATCGATTTGACAGTGATGGATTAAATGATGTAAATATTAATCTTTCAGCGATTATTGACTTACCACCAATAGAATTAGAAGCAGATTCAATAGTAGATGACAAGGATTTATTGCACTTGGGAAATTTGACTTTTACAGTTATTCATACACCGGGGCATACGAAAGGGTCAAGTAGTTTATATTGCAAAGACCAAGCATGCTTATTTTCGGGAGATACGCTATTTAAGGGGACTTGGGGACGAACAGATTTACCAACAGGAAGTATAGACGATATTATGGACTCTATCATAAATAAATTATTAAAACTTCCAGATAATACGATCGTGTATCCCGGACATGGCAAGGCAACAATGATTATGGAAGAGAAGCCTATATATTTGGAATTAAAACCCAAAATGTATTGAATTTAGATGAAATTTATAGTATACTTATTGCAGAAACTCGAGGTTTTTGCATTAAGGAGGAAGCGTATGTTTGGAGTGATTGTCGACGAGGGGAGAAGTTTGCAACGGGCAGGATATCAGCTTGTTGAAAATGAAACTGGAGACAAAATGCAGCTCTTCAAAAATGACAAAATATTCGGAGAGCTGAAGGTAACAAAAACTGGCGAGCTAGAGTTTTGTAGTAATGTAAGAAATACTTTAGCCAAAAGTTTTTTTATAACTCAATTAGAGAGTAGACTTGTTATAGTCGGCTTCAAAGATTGAGATTGACTTCAAATAAATAATGGGCTGAATTAATTTTTAATTCAGCCCCCAAATCTAAAAATAGGAGAGAAAAGTATATGGAAAAAGTAGAACCAAGAACATTGGCAGGTTTTATGGAATTATTGCCAAATGAACAAATATTATTTAATCAAATGAAAGAAAAAATAGAAAGTACGTATAAAAAATTTGGATTTTTGCCACTAGATACACCAGTAATAGAATTAGCAGAAGTATTGCTAGCAAAGGCAGGAGGAGAAACAGAAAAACAAATTTATCGTTTTCAAAAAGGAGACACAGATTTAGCATTACGATTTGATTTAACAGTACCACTTGCTAAATACGTTGCAAAAAATTATGGAAATTTAAGTTTTCCATTCAGAAGATATCAAATAGGAAAAGTATATAGAGGAGAAAGAGCACAAAAGGGAAGATATAGAGAATTTTACCAATGTGATATAGATATTATTGGAGATGGAGAATTAGAATTAATTAATGACGCAGAAATTCCAGCAGTCATATATAACATGTTTCGTGAATTAGGTTTTGAAGATTTTACGGTAAAAATTAATAATAGAAGAATTTTGAATGGCTTGTTTGAAAGTGTTGAACAAAAAGAAAATTCAGTTGAAATATTAAGAATTATTGATAAAATTGAAAAAATAGGAAAAGAAGAAGTAATAGAAGAATTTAAAAAAATAGGTTTGAAAGAAAATCAAATAAAAAACATACTTGATTTTATAGAAATAGAAGGTACATCTGATGAAAAAATAGAGAAATTAGAAAAATTAGGAATTATGAATGAAACCTATCAACAAGGAGTCGAAGAATTAAAAACAGTTATAAAAAATGTAAGACTTTTTGGTGTTCCAGAAGCAAATTTTGCAGTAGATTTAACAATTGCAAGGGGACTAGATTATTATACAGGAACAGTATATGAAACATTTTTAAATAATTATAGAGAAATAGGAAGTGTATGTTCTGGAGGAAGATATGAGAATCTAGCTGAATATTATACAGAAAAAAGCTTGCCGGGTGTAGGTGTTTCTCTTGGATTGACTAGACTATTTTATAAGCTAAACGAATTACAGATTATTAAAGCAAATAAGAAATCAATTGCAGATATATTAATTATACCAATGATAGAAAATTTGGAAGAACCAATAAAATTGGCTACTAAGTTAAGAAGGGAAGGAATTAATACTGAGATATATTTGAATGATAAAAAGCTAAAAGCAAAGTTTAAATATGCAGATAAGTTGGAAATTCCTTATGTAATTGTAGTAGGAGAAGATGAGATACAGTCTAATGAAATAACATTAAAAAATATGGTAACAGGTATGGAAGAAAAATTGCCAATGGATGAAAAGATAATAAAAGAAATAATTGAAAAGAACAAATAAGAGGGTGTCCTAAAATAGCAAACATAGTTCTATACATTTTATAGAATATGTTTGTTATTTTTTGAGGGGTCCTATCTTGGACTATACCCTCTTTTTTGTATTTAATTTGAATTTAAAAGGACAATTCTTTTTTATGAAATCTCTAAAAGTCAAAGGATTTCCTTTTTTGAATCCGGATTTGTCTAGTAGAAATGAATGCCTATGATCCAAATATAAATAAAAAAAAGTATCAGTTTCATATATTTTATAAATTTTTTGATAAGATATAATAGAATATTCTCTTTTGGTATATACTTTAAAGTAACCTTTATAAAAAGAAAATGTAAAACACTGTTTTTGGGTAATTTTCTTACTATGATATTCTTTGCATACTTCTTCTATCGGATGAAAATATCTATATAAGATAAAAGAAGTTAGACAGGCACAAAAGATAACTGCTAGTCCATAATAACCATTTTGTACATATAGCATGATTAAAAAAAGAAATAACATAGATATCAAAAGTGAATATACATGATATTTTAAAGAAAATGTTTTAGCATGAAAGTTTAAAAACTCATCATATACTTTTTTAGAATATGTAGTTACATTCTTAAATAAACAATCCAATTTTATCACCCAAAAACAGTATACCATAAAACCAAAAAAATGAAAACAAAATAAGCAAAAACAAAAAAACATAACTTGCACAAAAAAAACCAAAATGATATAATCATGCTGAAAACAGAAAAAATAAAAAGTAAATTTACAATGAAATTGTCAAAATCTTAAAATACAATAAAAAAATAAAAGAAAGGTTTAAGATTTATGTATGATGTTATAATAATAGGGGCAGGACCGGCAGGGATATCAGCAGGATTATATACTAAAAGAGCAAACTTAAAAGTACGAATTATGTATAAAGATGAATCAGCCTTAGAAAAAACAGAGCTGATAGAAAACTACTATGGTTTTGAAAAAGGAATCTCTGGAAAAGAATTGTATAAAGCAGGAATACAACAAGCAAAAAAATTAGGAATTGAAATTAACAAAGAAGAAGTTATTAAAGTACAAATAGGAGAAAATAAAGAATTTATTGTACAAACGGAAAATGAAACTTATAAAACAAAAACAGTCATCTTTGCAACAGGAAATAAGAAAAACACACCAAAAATAAAAGGAATTAAAAATTTTGAAGGAAAAGGTGTCAGTTATTGTGCTGTATGCGATGGTTTTTTTTATAGAAATAAAGAAGTGTCTGTTATAGGTAATGGAAGATATGCTATCTCTGAAGCAAATGAGTTAATGAATATTGCAAAAAGAATTACAATATTAACAGATGGGAAAGAAGCGCCAGAAATTAGAGCAGATAATATCAAAATTGACACGAGAAAAATTCGTGAAGTAAAAGGAAATCAAAAAGTAGAAGAAGTAGAATTTGAAGATAATGACAAATTGAAAACAGATGGCATATTTGTAGCACTTGGTGTAGCAGGAGGCACAGAATTTTCAAAAAAATTAGGAATCATAACACAAAACGATAGAATGATAGTTAATGAAAATATGGAAACCAATATCCCGGGAATATATGCATGTGGCGATTGTGTAGGAGGTCTATTACAAATATCAAAAGCTGTGTATGAAGGAACAAAAGCTGGTTTACAAGTAATTCAATACATAAGAAAAACTTAAGTTATTGAAATCAGTACACAAATGTATAATTTACCATAAAAATAATACAATAATAAAGAAGGAGGAAAAAGTATGAATGTATTAACATTAGAAGAGGAGAATTTTGAAGAAGAAGTATTAAAAGCAAGTGGAAAAGTTTTAGTAGATTTTTATGCTGATTGGTGTGGACCATGTAAAATGATGGCACCAATTATTGAAGAAATTGCTGACGAGGTAAAAGAAACTGCAAAGGTAGGAAAAGTCAATGTAGACAATAATCAAGAATTAGCAATTCAATATGATGTCATGAGTATACCAACCATTATACTATTTGAAAATGGAAAAGCACAAAAAACATTTATTGGTGTAACAGACAAACAAGAAATATTAGATGTATTAAAATAAAAGTGTTATTTATGAAAAATGCTCTAATTTATATTAGAAAATTTTGAAAAAAACATTAACATATCCAGATACAAAGGATGTAGAGAATGTGAAAGAATTTGCAAAAAGAATGATAAAGAGGTGTGTATAAATGGAAGTAATTTATTTTTTAGCAACAGATGGTATTAAATTAGATGGATTGCTATATACAAGCAAAAACAAAACAGAAGATGTTATATTATCGGTTCATGGAATGGGTAGTAATTGTATGAAAAAAAGAGAAACAACAATGGCAAAATTAGCGAATGAAAATGATATAGACTATTTTTGTTTTAACAATCGTGGCAGTGAATTAGTAAAATATATAAGAAGATACACAGAAGGCAAAAGAGAAAAAGAATTGGGGGGAACAAGTTATGAAGATGTACTAGAAGGATATGAAGATATTACAGGAGCGATGATAAAGTTAAAAGAATTGGGGTATAAAAATATATATTTACAAGGACATAGCTTAGGATGTACCAAGATCGTTTACACCTATCATGAATTAAAAGATGAGCAAGATGAAATGATAAACAATATAAAAGGAATCATACTAAATTCTTTGATTGATATTCCAAGAGCATTAAAAGTATATTTAAGAGACAATTTTGATAAATATTTACAATATGCTGAGGAGAAAGAAAGAGATGGACAAGGAAAAGAAATGATGCCAAACGAAGCTTTTATCCATCCAATTAGTGTTAAAACATTTCTAAGATATGCACGAGATTATCAAGATATTAATTTTGCAAATTTTGGAGAAGATAAAGAACTAAAAGTATTAAATACAATTGATGTACCATTATTTATGCGTTGGGGAAATGTAAATGAAATGATTGTACAAATGCCAGAAGAGTTAGTAGATATCGTAAATAATATCATTGTAAATCCGAATAAAGATATTTATTATATTGATGGTGCAAATCATAGTTATGAAGGTAAAGAAGAAGAATTGGCAAAACAAGTTATTGAATTTATTAATAAGAATAAATAATATTGCAATAGAGAAATAATCAATTTCGAATTATTAATTAAAATTAGAAATAAGAAACAAAGGAGAAAAAATGAAAGCACATGAATTAGCAGAAAAATTTAGAAATAATACAAAAACAGAAGCAAGTTATCAAGAAATTATAAAATGGTGTAGTGAGAATGCTAGTAAATTAGATTTAAAAGATAAGGACCAACAGTATTTATATGAAATGTCAACAAGATACCTAATGAAAGTTAAAATAGGACATTGGAACGAGCAAGATGCAAATACAATCATTCATTATTTTGCAAAATTATATGCAGATATATATGGCATGGCAGATAAAGTTACAGTAGAAGTACTGGACTTACCTGAGTATAGAGAAAGGTTCAAAGATAATAGTGAAGCAAAACATATTCGTTATAGTACTGGAAGATCAGATTTAGTATATTCTTCGGAAGTAGTGGAATATTTAAAGAGCAATGATATGCTTAAATTTATGGAAGGGTTACAAACAATATTTCATGAACCAGTTCATGTAGTACAATATAATAGATTATATGAGACACAAAATCATGGTGAATTTCATTATAATGGAGATACATATAGAACAGCATTAGAAGTAATAACGAGAAAAGTTGATTCTAATTTTTATGAGAACAATTATTTTAAACTATTTATGGAATATCAAGCAGAATATATAGGGCTTGCTCAGGCAATGAATATGATGAATACCTATTATAAAAAAGATTTATTCCCAATAAATGATAAAGAAAAAATAGAAGAAATGTTACGGTGAAATACTTGAACAAGAAGGAAAAGGAACTTTTCAGGTTGACAGTGAAACTCAAATTGGGGAAGCTACGGCTAATGTAAATGCTTTAATGAATTATATTACGGAGAAATATGTTAAAGAAGCTCCAGAAACAATAAAAGAAATACCAGTTTTGCAGTTTGCTTTTCATTCTGATGGTACAAGGAAAGATATCATACAATTAATACAAGATAGGGAAAATTTAATAGGCAATAATCGTAGTATAGATATACAACAAGTAGATGATTTATATAGAACCATAGCAAATTATAGAAGTATTACAAAAGAAGAAACATTAAATATTTGGGATTATATAGAAAAAACAGGAACAAATGATGAGTTTGTTTTTGACCTATTGCAATTTAGATTAGAAAAAAGTAATTTGACTGAAGAGCAAATAAGTAAGGTTATGGGAGATATACGAACGGCAGCTACTAAGACTATGGAACAAAAAGGAGAACAAGAATTAGAGCACGAACACGAAGAAAGTATAAAGGATGAGGTAGGGGATGAATTTCAACCAGAAACAGAGAATAAAAAACAAGAAGAACAACAAGTAGAAACGATGTGGATGAATAGATTTCAATCATGGGATAGAAACTCAATTAATTTGCCTAATATGGCAAAAAGAAAAGAAGAAGCTGTTAGATTGATGCAAAATATTGAAAAACAAAGAGACCAGCAAGAAAAACAAGAAGAACAAGGTGAACAAGATGATAGTACAAACAGATAGGAGTAGTTTATATTGAAAGAAATATATAGAGAAGCATTTTCAGAAATTGATGCTATATTTGAATTAATGCCTAAAAATTTATTAAATAAAATACCAAAAAAATTTAGAGAAATTATCAAAAATGAAAAAGCAGTAAAGTATAAACCTAATATAAGTGAGCCAATAGAGGAAGTAGAATTAAAGGAAGAGACAATTATAATTCTAGCATTAATTTATAGAGATTTTTTATGTAGCAATGAAGAAAAAGAAAGATTAAAATTACGAGATGCACAAAAAATGAAAGAGGCAGAAGAAGTAATAAGAAAAAAATATAATCCCGATGATATATTTAAAAATAGAAAAAATACACAAATAGATAATATAAAAGAAAATAAACACGAAAGCCATGATAAACGATTAATTGTTATAGAAGAAAAGTGGTATACAAAAATATTTAATATGATAAAGAAAATATTCAAGAAAGGTTAAAACTTAGTTATATGGTTTATTTGGAAAAACAAATTTTTTATAGTTATAAAATATTGTAGGGGGGATTTAGTTTGAAAAATAAAAAAGTAATTATTGGAAGCATTATTGGTATCATATTAATTGTAGCAATTATCATAACCATTATTTTCATCAATATGCCAAAAGAAAAACCAGAAGAAGTATTAAATAGATATTTTTCATATGTAAATGAACAAAATTATGAAGCAATGTATCAAAAATTAAGTAGCTCTTCAAAAGAAAAAATCAGTCAAGAAGACTTTATAACTAGAAATCAGAACATTTATGAAGGAATTGACAGTAATAACATCAAAATAAATATTCAAGACATAACAAATGAAGAAAAAAAGAAAAAAGTATCTTATAATGAGGAAATGGTAACATCAGCAGGAACAATTACTTTTCATAATGAAGTATATCTCGAAAAAGAAGAAAAAGAATATAAAATAGAATGGTCATCAAAGCTAATTTTCCCACAATTGCAAGAAGAATATAAAGTAAGAGTAGAAACTTTAAGTGGTAAAAGAGGAAGCATCTTAGATAGAGACGGAAATGCTCTTGCTTATGATGGAATCATATCTCAAGTAGGTATTGTGCCCGGAAAATTAGGAGATAATCGAGAAGAAAACATAAGTAAAATAGCAGAATTAACAGGTGTATCAGTAGAAACGATTAACAATTATTTATCAGCATCTTATGTGAAAGAGGACACATTTGTACCAATCAGAAAAGTAGCCAAAGATGATACAGAGTTAAAAGAACAATTATTACAAATTTCAGGAATTATGATAAACGATGCAGAAGGAAGAGTATATACATTAGGAGAAGAAGCAGGGCATTTAATAGGATATGTACAAGCAATAAATGCAGAAGAATTAGAAAAATATGCAGATAAAGGATATAGTTCTACTAGTTTAATAGGAAAATCTGGGTTAGAAGCAGCATATGAAGAAAAACTAAAAGGAACAGACGGTGTGAAAATTTACATAGTTGATTCAGAAGGAAATCAAATAACAACATTAGCAGAACAAAAGCAAAAAGATGGAGAAGACATAAAACTTACAATAAACAGCGATATTCAAACAAAATTGTACGAACAATTAGAAAATGATAAAGGATTATTTGTCGTTATGCAACCAGCAACAGGAGAATTGTTAGCATTAGTTAGTACACCAACATTTGACTCTAATGACTTTACACTAGGAATGACAAATGACCAATGGAATATGCTAAATACTGACGAAGCAAAACCACTGTATAACCGATTCACACAAAGTTATTGTCCGGGTTCAACATTTAAAACAATTACAGGAGCTATTGGATTAGAAACAGGAAGTATTAATCCAGATGAGGATCTCGGATATACAGGAACCAGTTGGCAAAAAGATTCTTCATGGGGAGACTACAAAGTAACAACATTAACAGGATATAATGGACCTAAAAATTTATTAAATGCTTTAATGTATTCAGACAATATCTATTTTGCGCAAACAGCGTTGAGGATTGGAACTAGCAAATTTACAGAAAGTTTAGACAAAATTGGATTTAATCAACAATTGGAATTTCCATTGTCACTTACAAAATCACAATATGCAAATGAAGATGGAATTAATTCAGAAGGAAAATTAGCAGACACTGGCTTTGGACAAGGGAATTTATTAGTAAATCCAATTCATATGGCTTCTATTTATTCAAGTTTCTATAACAATGGAAATATGATAAAACCATATATTGAATATAAAGAAAATAAAAATCCAGAAATACTAATCGAAAATGCCTTTTCTAAAGAGACAGCAAACACCATCAAAGAAGATTTAATTCAAGTAGTAGAACAGGGGTCAGCAAACGATATGAAAGTCAATGGTGTAACCATTGCAGGAAAAACAGGTACAGCAGAATTAAAAATAAATAAAGAAGATAATGAAAGTGGAACATTAGGCTGGTTTGATTGCTTTACAACAAATCAAGGAGATAAGGATATGCTGATCATAGGTATGGTAGAAAATATCCAAGACAATAATGAAGGAGGAAGTCATTATCTAATAAAAATGATAAAAACATTGTTTGAATAAACTAGAACATAAAATTCATTGATAGAAAGGCAATCCATAAGAAAGGATAAAAGTCCATAGTGTTAATTAATTATACAATGGATTTTATCCAAAGTAAAAATATGTTAATTATTTAAAATATAAAATAATGGTACCATTAAACCAAAATTTTTAGCAATAAAAATAAAATAATTAATGGAGAAAGGTATGTATAATATATAAATTTATTATACAAGAAGGAAAAAATTGAAAATTTTAGCAGTTGGAGATATTATTGGAGAAGTAGGCGTAAAAGAACTAAAAAATAAATTATATCAAATAAGACAAAAAGAAGAAATTAATTTTGTTATTGTTAATGGAGAAAATGCAGCAGAAGGAATGGGAATTACTAAAAAGAATTTCGAAGATATCATTTCTCAAAATGTTGATGTTGTCACTATGGGAAATCATACATGGGGAAAAAAAGAAATTTTTAAATTTATTGATCATCCTAAATTAATAAGACCGGCAAATTATCCTAAAGAAGTAGTTGGAAAAGGATACAATATTTATGAATGCAGAAATAAAAAAATAGCAGTTATCAATTTAATAGGAAGAGTGTATATGAATGTATTGTCAGAAAGTCCTTTTTTGGCAGTTAGTGATATTCTAAAAAATATAAAAAATAAAGTAGATATTATCATTGTTGACTTTCATGCTGAAGCAACAGGAGAAAAAATAACGATGGGATACTATTTAGATGGTAAAGTAACAGCTATTTTTGGAACACATACACATGTACAAACAGCAGACGAAAGAATATTACCAAAAGGAACAGCATATATTAGTGATATCGGTATGACAGGTGTAAAAAATTCAGCACTTGGAATGGATGTATCAGTAGCCATAAAACGATTTGAAACAGCATTGCCAGAAAAATATAAAGTAGCAACAGGAGAAGGCATGCTAAATGGTGTTATTTTTGATATAGACGATAAAACAAACAAAGTAAAAACGATAACAAGAGTAAATATGTAAAAAATATAAGCTAAACCATAAAGAAAATATAAAAAGAAATGAAAAAATCCACGATTAATGAACAGAATAAAAAATGTCGAATAAGTAGATTTATTGCGATGAAAACCTATAAATTTTTATAAAAAATACTTTACACTAATTTCCAGATATTGTAAAATACAAAATGTAAAAGTTGCAACAAAAAATAAAAATTATAGGAGGCAAAAGAAAATGGAAGTTTTAAAAATTTCATCAAAATCAAATCCTAATTCAGTAGCAGGAGCTATTGCTGGATTAGTAAAAGAATCAAACAAGGCAGAAATGCAAGCAATCGGAGCGGGAGCATTAAATCAAGCGGTAAAAGCAGTTGCAATAGCAAGAGGCTTTGTAGCACCAGCTGGTGTAGACTTAGTATGTATACCTGCATTTGCAGAGGTCGAGGTTGAGGGAGAAGATAGAACAGGTATAAAATTGATAGTAGAATCAAGAGGATAAAATAAATAACAGACTACAAATATAGTGGTCTGTTTTGTTTTTGTACAGTTAGGTGTCCATTTTTGTCCATTTGGGTGTCCATTCGGGGACGTTTCTTCTTGGGACATTTTTATGTAAATTTAAAACATTAACAACAAAAAAGAAAAATGTATTTATTTTTATGTAATAATTAATTATCCATAGATCAATAATATGCAAATTTACATAAAAATGTCCCAAGAAGAAACGTCCCCGAATGGACAACCAAATGTTAATTAGATATTAGACTTGACAATTAGAAGATAGTATGAAAAAATACGGAAGGTATAATATTAAGATATAGGGGGAACAAAAAATGGAAAAAAAGAGAGGATTTGAAATTGCCAAAGGATTTGAAGATAAAAATATTAATCTTCCAGTAAGGAAAACAAAATATAGTGCTGGATACGATATAGAAGCAGCAGAAGATACAATTATTCCAAGTTTCAAAAAGGGTATGAATCCAACATTAGTAAAAACAGGATTAAAAGCATATATGCAAGAAGACGAGATGCTATTATTATACAATCGCAGTTCTAATCCTAAGAAAAAGGGATTAATCATGGCAAATAGTGTTGGAGTTATTGACAAAGATTATTATGGAAATCCAGATAATGATGGGCACATGATGTTTGCTTTTTATAACATAAAGGAAGAAGATGTAGTAATCAAAAAAGGAGAAGCAATAGGACAAGGAATCTTTCAAAAATATTTAATAACAGATGATGATGTAGCAGAAGGAGAGAGAGTAGGAGGTTTTGGTTCAACATCTAAGTAATTAAAAAATATAAAAAAATATATTCTTAGAGCAACAAGGATTACAGCAAAAATACACATAAAAAATGGCGGTAATGGCTTTGACTTTTACCGTTTTTTATTGTATAATAGATATGGTTAAAAAATCCAATAAAGTTATTAATAGGTATTGACATAACTTTATTATATTTTTTCTGCCAAATAAATCAAAATGCTGAAAGGAGTGACTTACATGTTCAATGTAGGAGACAAAATTGTATACCCAATGCACGGGGCAGGAACAATAGATGCAATAGAAGAAAAAGATATTTTAGGACAAAAACAGTCTTATTATATTTTAAAAATGCCGGGAGAGGTTAAAGTAATGATACCAACTGCAAAAGCAGAAGAAGTTGGGGTAAGAAATATAATTAATAAAGAATCAGCAGATAAAGTATTTGGAGTTTTAGAGAGAGACGAAACAGCTATGGATAAAAATTGGAATAAACGTTATAGAGATAATATGGAAAAAATGAAAAGTGGAGATATTTATGAAATAGCTGATGTTGTTAGAAACTTAAGCTTTAAACAAAAAGAGAAAGGACTGTCAACTGGAGAAAAGAAAATGCTTAATAATGCAAAGCAAATTTTGGTAAGTGAATTGGTTTTAGCAGAGCATGCTACACAAGAAGAGGTAGAACAACTTGTTGATAATAAAATTAATACATCTTTTATGATGTTTAGAGCAGATGATGTAACAACAGAAAGTGTCGTAAATAAATTTATACCTTTTGAAGGAACGGGAACAAATGATAATTAAAATAGTATAGAAATTTTTTCGGTTTTTTGTTACTACTATGAGGACAAAATAATTTGCTTTCGTAGTGGTAACAATTTTTTTTGTAAACGTGTAAAAAAGTTACTGTTCCGATTGTATCAAATTGATGTAAGCCTTACAATTAGTATAGTGTATAACTTATATATATATTATTTGATATTTAAACTTGATTTTACTTTTACAATATACGGTAATTAAGAAAATATAAAAAATGTGCAAAAACTATTGACAAAAAAAAAAACAAATATTATAATAAGTATTGTCGTTAAGGCAAATCCAGTTCAAATATGCAGATGTGGCGGAACTGGTAGACGCACAGGACTTAAAATCCTGCGGTTGAATAAACCGTGCCGGTTCGATTCCGGCCATCTGCACCATTAGAACCTCAAGTGTTTCGAAAGATTAGACTTGAGGTTTTAATTATAAAAAATTTTGTAGTTCTACAAAAAGTTCTACAAAATTCACAACATTTTATTTTTATAAAATCTTTATTTAGTGGCTTAAATAAGGATTTTTTTATTTCTAATTTTTCTAACATTTCTAACAATTTTCTATAATTCCATTTCTTCTTCATCATCTTCTTGGGTATCTTGTGTACTTTCCGAAAAATTTAAAGCATTTCCAATTACAAGTGCTGAATGTTGTTTTGACTCTATATCTACATGAGTATATATATTAGCAGTAGTGTTGTAACTAGAATGACCTAACCATATTTGAATATCTTTCATGCTAACTTTATTTGATAATAACAAACTAGCACACGAATGTCTTAAATCATGAAAACGGATAGGTCTTAAATTATTATTTTTTAGTATTTGGTTAAATTTATGAGAAACATAGTCTGGTTTTAATATAGAGCCATCTGTATTTACACAAACATAACCATTTTTATTTAAGTATGATTTTTTAAATATTTTTTTATTATACTCTTGATTTGCTTTTTCTTCTAAAAGCAGTTCTTCAATTTCTGGAATTAGTGGCAAAGTTCTATAACTAGATTGATTTTTTGTTTTATCTTCTGCAACAATTTGCAACTTTCCATTTACTTTTGTTTGTGAAATGGTATGCCTTATAATTAGTGTTTTATTATCAAAGTCGATTGCATCCCATTTAATACCTAGAACTTCACTTCGTCTAAGCCCATAATATGATGAAATAAGAACAGGCAACTTTATTGGTGTATCTCGTATTGCAACAAATAAATCGTTTAATTCTGATTTATTATAATAAGTTGCAATATATTGTTCTTTTTTTGGCTTATCTACTTTATCTGCTGGATTAGTTAAAATTAATTCACATTTAACTGCATATTGCAGAGCATTTCTAATATTAGCATGGTAACGAAGAATAGTGTTTCCTTTTAAACCTAATTTATATAATTCTGTATAAAAATCTTGTATGTGATAAGGTTTTAAATCCTTTAGAGAAATATCTAATTTTTTAAAATAGTTATAAACTTTGCCTTTTACAATTCTTTCATAACCTGCATAAGTTGTTTTTACAACTCTAGGCTTTATAATTTCTAACCAATTAACCATAAAATCACAGAACTTTATATTGGCTTTATTATTTATGTCTAATTCAGAAAGGGTAGGTTTTTCATTTAGTGTTTTTTCATATTCATGTCTTATTTCTTCAACTTTTCTTTCTGCAAGTTTTTTATTATTCTTGACTTTTAGTTTAGTAGAAATCCATTTTCGTTGTATATTGTTAAATTCATCTTTGTAATATAAAACTGCATAATAAATATTTTTCTTTTGCTGTAATGTAGCTGTTACTGTTATCATAAAATGACCTCCTTATAATGGCATAAATGTCTTTATTTTCAATTTTGATTTATTATGTATGAAATTATATTAGCTTTTGGAATTTTATATTGTCTGCCTATTTTAATAGCCTTGATTTTCTTTTCTTTAATAAGTCTATATGCTAATGTTAAACTAATTCCACCTAACATATTTCGCATTTGTTCAATATTTATAATATCTGGGTAATTTGTAAACATAATAGAATATTGTTCTTTTACATCCATTTTAATTGTACCTCCTTTGTTTTAATAAACTGTTTTCGGAATATCGATTGAAACATTTAATTTTCTATCTATTTCAAATCTTTTCCTTTTAGAGTTGTATTTATATGCACTAGCATTAAATTTTCTAAAACTACGATTTGAAATATCAAAATAATAAGATAGTTCTTCAGCATCTTTTTCTAGTTGATATTTAAGAGCTTCATAACTATCTTTATTGGATTTTTGTTTTTTTCTAATGTAGTCAATGGTTTGTTCCTTATGTTTAATCTTGTTTTGCTGTTTTCTTTGAGTTTTTTCCTTATGATACCTAGAATCCTTTTTTATTATTTTTGTTACATAACTATTACTAATATCAAGTTGTAAAGCAATATCAACTGGTTTTAAATGTTTAGTATAAAATAAATGAATTATTTTTTCTTTATTTGACATTATGCACCTCCAGAAAAAAGGTTAAATTTTTGCTAATAAATTTTAGACATAATAATCTAAATGAATACTTATGTCTAAATACTCATTTTTAAAATTATTTGTTAAGGGAATTATATAATCACAATTAGTAATAATCAATTCCGTTTTTTCCCTTTTTTCTAAAATTTAAAAATGTTTAAAATAAATTGTAAATAGATTGTAACAGGGAATATAAAATAAATCAATGAATGTTTTTTGAACGATTTTTGAAAAAATTTTGTGCAAAGTATATAAAGAGATACAAAAAAAGTAGCCACATTGCTACTAAACAAATTTATGAAAATGAAGAATTTTACAAAACTCGGATTTTATGATGGAATACGAATAATACTAGAAAGTATAAAAAAAGATAATAGCAAATAATATTTAATTTACTATTATTTATCAATTTTTTTATTAAATACATCTGCTGATACATTAAAGATTTTAGCAAATGCAAACAATTCAAAGTCTTGAACTAATCTATTATCATTTTCTATTTTTGAAATTTCTTTAGAAGTTAGTTCAACACCTAATAATTGCAATTTTTCTGCTAAATCTTGTTGAGATAAGTTAGCTTTTAATCTCAATTCTCTTAAAACAGAGCCAGATATATTTTTAAAATTGTTATATTTATTAATTTTCATATTCTCACCTTATTCGCTTTATTATAGATATTATTCTACTATTATTTTTTTATATACATATCCCTAATAAAGCGAATAGATTAATAAAAATATATTGACAAATTATTCCATATATGATATTATGAATGTATTTAAATAGGAGGTACTTTAATTGGATAATGAGGTAGGTTGCTTTAAAGAAAGTGAAACAAAAAATAGAAGAAACGTATTAATTGGTGGGGCTTGGCCTTATGCAAATAGTTCTTTACATTTAGGACATTTAGCAGCATTAATTTCTGGAGATTTTTTAAAAAGATATCATGAGTTATTAGGAGATAATGTTTTATATGTTTCTGGGACTGATTGCCATGGAACGCCTATTACGGAAAGAGCTAAACGTGAGAACATAGAGCCAAAAGATATTGCAGAAAAGTATCATAATGAATTTAAAGATATTTTTGAAAAAATGAATTTTTCTTATGATTTATATACAAAAACTTGTGATGAATATCATAAAAAACATGTTGAAGAAATGTTTTTAAAAATGTACAAAAATAAATATATTTATCCTAAAAAGAACTTACAACCATATTGTGAACATTGTGGCAAATTTGAAGCTGATAGAGAATTGGAATTAATTTGTCCTAATTGTGGTTTAGTTACAAAAGGAGATCAATGTGATTGTGGATATGTTCCTAATGAAGATGATTTAATTGTAGCAACTTGTAGAGAATGTGGAAATAAAACAATACCAAAAGAAAACATCCATTTATATATATCATTGTCAAAATTTCAAAATCAGATAGAGCAGTATGTCAAAGAAAAACAAGAAAATTGGAGAATTGCATCAGTAAATGAAACTGAAAAATATTTAAAAGAAGGATTGAAAGATAGAGCAGTAACAAGAGATTTGTCTTGGGGAGTTGATATTCCGATTGAAGGTTTTGAAGATAAAAAAATGTATGTATGGATTGAAGCAGTATTAGGGTATGTTACTGCGACACAAAAAATTTGTGAAGAAAAAAGATTAAATTGGGAAGATTTTTGGAAAGAAGATAATAATATTAAAATGTATATGTGTCATGGAAAAGATAATATAACATTCCATACCATAATTTTACCGGCCTTATTGATGGCCATGGAAGAAAATTATCATTTACCAGATGTGATGGTTGCAACACAATACTTAAATATAAACTCTGAAAAAATATCAAAAAGTAAAGGTAATGGGATAACAATACAACAAATGATAGGAGAATATAATGTAGATTCTCTAAGATACTATATGATAGCTCATGGACCAGAAAATAAAGATGTAGATTTTACGGTGGAAAATTATATTAGTGTCCATAATTCTGATATGGTTAATAAATTTGGGAATTTTGTAAATAGAACTTTAAGATTTAAAGGTTTAGAGGAAATTCCTTTAGGAATTATGGATACACAAATGATTGAAAAAATTAATGAAACTTATAAAGTGGTTTCTGAATATATAGAAAATCTAGAATTTAAGAAAGCATGTAGTAAAATAGTTGAACTGATTGAGATAGGAAATAAGTATTATGATGAAAGAAAACCGTGGATACAGAAGAAAGAGAATATAGAAGAATTTAACAATACTATTTATACTTGTACTAATGTAATTGCTAATTTATCTAATTTGATTGAACCAATAATGCCACAGACATCTAATAAATTAAGAGAATATTTAAAAATTGAAAAACCATCATGGAAACAAATGCAAATAAAAGAGAAAATATCTCTTGACAATATAGAAATACTTTTCGAGAGAATTGATATTAATAAAAAATAGATAATAATAAAAGCAAAACAGTATAAGTAAAGACTGATTTTGCTTTTATTTATATACCTGAAAAAGAAAGGTTGTGTTTGAAGTGAATAATGTATTAAATAATGAAAACAAAAATGAAGTAAAGGAAGAATTAAAAAAAGTAATAGATATAGGAATAGATTTTAAATGTCAAGAAAATTTTGCTCAAAATAAATTTACAGAAGGAGAAATACAAGAGATTTTAGAAACACCAATAGAAGGAGTTGAACTTGATAAGTTAGTAGAAAAATTCAAAGAAGAGATTTTACCATATTGTTCAAATTTTTCTACAACTAATTTTATGGGATTTCCTGATGCAGGAAATTCAATTGCAGGATTAAGTGGTGCAATTTTTACTGATCTACTTCAACAAAACTTAATAAATTCAAGTTTTTGTGCTCCTATTGCAACATTTATGGAGATAGCTGTAATTAAATGGCTAAGGGAAGTAATAGGCTATAATATTAAGCAGATAAAAAACATATATGATGTTGGGGGAATTATTACATATGGAGGTACTGGAAGTAATGCAACAGCAATGCTTTTAGCAAGAGAAAACCACAGAAAAAATACAATGAGCAGAGGGGTAACAAATCCAAATGAATATAAGGTAATCATTCCAAAGGGAATAGGACACTATAGTATCAGAAGTAGTTGTATGTGGATAGGATGTGGAGATAATATTATAGAAGTACCAACAAATAATTTCAAATATGACTTAGAAGAATTAAGAAAAGTAATAAAGGAGAATAAGGGAAAAATAATGTGTGTTGTTGCCTATGTAGGCGACAGCAGAACGATGTCGATTGAAAATTTACAAGAAGTTTATGAAATAGTTAAAAGTGAAGATAAAAATATCTGGTTACATGCTGATGCTTGTCATGGATTTTCACTTGCTTTTAGTGAAAAATTAAAAAACAAAATAAAAGGATTAGAGTTATTTGATAGTATTTCAACAGATCCTCATAAAGTATTAATGATACCATATACATTAAGTGCATTATTAATAAAAGAACCAGAAAAGATAAAAATGATATCATCAACATCTGATTTAATAATGCAGGAACCATATGCATTTGGACAAGTTACACCATTTATAGGTTCGAAAAGTTGGATATCTCTAAAAGCATGGTTTGTATTGAAAAATTTAGGTGTAAAAGAAATAGGAAATATAATAGAACGAAGACATGAAATGGCGATTTTTTTAGGAGATGAAATAAACAAATCAAATGATTTTGTTTTGTTAAATGATATTAATATAAATTCAGTTGTATTTATGTATGTTGGTAATAAAAACAATATTAAATACAGTATTGACGAACTAAATAGTATAAACAAACAGATAAAAGAAGTTATGGACAATGAAAAAATATATTATTTGCATCAATTTTCAATACCTGATAATTTAGGGATTTTGAAAAAAGATACAATTGTTTATCCATTAAGGTATATGTCAGGAAATGATAATATACAGAAAAATGATATAACAAAAATGCTTTCATATGTCAGAAAAAAAGCAGAAGAAATTGTAAATAAAATGAAATAGATGGAGGAAATAATGTGAATAGTTTATGCTTAAAATTTAAGACTGAAATGTATAATGAATTTCCAAAATTGGATTTTGGAATAATAATATATGGTTCAAATATTTTAGATACTAATCAAAATGATTTGGATGTATGCATTATTGGTGATAATATTTGTGCCAAAGATAAAGAAGAAATAACTAAAAAAGTTATAGAGTTTCATTATGAAAATAATTTAAAAATTGATCATGAAGTACCATACGAAAGCAAATTAATATTATCATATCAAGATATAAAAAATGCAATTATTGACAATCCTTTTGTAAATAAAGGTATAGTTTCAATAAATCCAATTGTGAAAACAGAAGAATTTCTCTCATCAGAAGAAATGAAAAAGAGACTAATATTAAATATACTTACAACAAAACATATATCAATTAATTGTAAAGAAATTATTAAGGAATATGAAAAAAAGGCTTGGGATCTTATACTCAATACAATTGTTGAATATGCAAGTTTGAATGATTTATCACCAGAAAACATATTAAAAAATCTTTATTGTGATGCTAATACTGGAAATGAAGGCGAAATGTTCTTGGGATATAAAAGCAATAATATTGAAAAGGAAAAGTATTTAATAAAACAAATAAAGAAGGCATTAAATAGATATAAAAAGAAAAGAAAAACAATAATTTTATGCAATAATTTAAATCCATATTTACCTAATAAACAAATGATATTGAATTTGGCCTCTAATGTAAAATTGTTAAAAACTTATCCAACTGCAACATCAAATAAGGTAAATAGAGTAATATCAGATAAATTGAGTGTCCCAATAGAAACGACAATTGTTACTAATGGTTCTACAGAAGCATTTGACTATTTATTAAGAATACCTAATATAAAAAAAGTTGGAATTTTTACTCCAACATTTTGGGGATATGAAAGTGCATGTAAAAGAAATAATTGTGACATTATAAAAATTCCGTTGAAAGATAACAGATATTATGAATATAACGAGATTGATGAATTAAGTAAAAATGTAGATATGATATTTTTATGTAATCCGAATAATCCTACATTAGATACTTTAAATAGAGAAAAATTGTTGAATATTATAAGAAAAAATCAAAATTGTCATTTTGTAATAGATGAAACTGAACTTGTATTTAATGCAGACTATCCTGAAAGAACATTAATTAATGAAACCATAAATAATATTAATTTGTCAGTTATTACATCAGTATCCAAATTTTTTGGAGTGCCAGGTTTAAGATGTGGTTTTATTATTACAAATGAAGTTAATGCAAAAGAAATTAACAAAATTAGAATATTGTTTTCCATTAACATATTTTCTGAATTGTTTATGATAAATTATTTTAATAGATTTAATGATATAAAATTAATAAATAAAATTCAGAAAAATTTTACATATCTTATTTCAAATTTAAATTCAAAATATATAACAGAAATAATAAATGTAAATACAGGATTTATTTTAATAAGATTTGAAGATTCAATTGATGTTAATGATTTAACGGAGTATCTTCAAACAAAAGGGATTATAATTAGAAATATAAAAAAATCATATCCTAATTTTTTAGGAGAATGTATAAGAGTATCAGCAGGAAAAAGAAACGAGTTTAGTAAGTTGATTAAATATATTAATTTGTATATGAAAAATAAAATAAAATAGAAAGGAAGAATATATATATGTATAATATTGATAAAGAATTATTTATAAGAGATGAATTAAATGGTATAACAGTTTATGATATAGTAAAGAATATTTATAAATTTTATGAAGGAGTTGAATTAAAAGAATATTTTTCAAAAAATGAAAAATTAGAAAAAAACAAATTTAAAAAATTTTTAGAAGAAAATAAAAATGCAATTTCATCAAATGTAAAAGTTAAATATCCATTTAGAATAAATTGGTTGGTCTCAGACGTATGTAATTTAGATTGTATTTATTGTTGTGCTAATAATAAAATGAATCCTGCAAAATTAAATGGAGAACTTTTAAAAGAAACAGCAAAACATATGTTGACATTATCACCACTAACAGTAGGGTTAACTGGAGGAGAACCAATGCTATGCCCTGAAATTGGTTCTATAATTGATATATTAGATGGTAAATGTGCTATTGTTATAGATACAAATGGAACAATTTCTAATTTAGAAAAATATATTGATAAGATAAAAAATAGTAACACTACAGTTAGAATAACAATAGATAGTATGGATAATGATATTTCAAATAAAGTTAGACCTTACGATGAAAATCAAGTCAATAAAATAAAAAGAAACATTGAATTACTTAAACAAAATAATGTTAGAGTTAGTGTACATACGGTAGTTACAAAAATAAACTATGATTCGATAATTGAAATAGGAAGATATTTGCGTAAATATAAAATAGAAAAATGGCAACTTTATCCTGTGAATTATTCAGAAAAATGTAAGGATTTCTTTGACGAAATAAAGGTTTCTGATGAAGAACTAGAAAAACTTGAAAAAGAATTAAACCAAGAATTAGAAAAGGAAATGTTAATAAGAGTTTATAGAAATCAAGTTGATTTTCGTGCAAAAGGAGTTATTTTTGCAAATTCTATAGGAGAATTTTACACAGATACGATATTTAATGGTATAGACATGATTGGAGAAAAACCAACTCTACAAAAATTAATTGAACATACGAATGTGGAAAATCATATTAAAGATTATCTATTTAATTAGTAATATATATGAAAAGATAGGTTGTGAGGATATGTTAAAACAAGAAAATATTTTTAATTTGCCAAGAATAGAAACCAAAAGATGCATTCTTAGAAAATTTACTAAAAATGATATTGATGATTTATATGAATATGCAAGTGATGATGAGGTTACAAAATTCTTGTCGTGGGATACATATAAAAGTATAGATATGGCCGCAGATTATATTGAGAATATATTACTAAAGTATTCTAAAAGTGAAATTGCACCATGGGGAATTGAATGGAGAGAAAATTCTAAGCTGATTGGAAGCATTGATTTTGTACAATATGATGAAAAAAATTTTTCTGCTGAAATTGGTTATGTACTTAACAAAAAGTATTGGAATAAAGGAATAATGACAGAAGTTTTGAAGGAAATAGTTAAGTTTGGATTTGATGAAATGAATTTAGTAAGAATTGAAACAAGACTTGATTCAATGAATGTAGCTTCTGAAAGGGTAATGCAAAAAAATGGACTTAAATATGAGGGGACTCTAAGGAAGAAAGAATTTCTAAAAAACAAATTTATAGATGTAAAATATTATTCTATTTTAAAGGATGAGTATTCTAAGTAAGAAAATGTATATAAAGAGATGCATTGAATGAAAACAAGAAGAGGGTGGTGATTTTTCCATCTTTCTTCTATTTTTTGAAATCTAGATAATTGGCTGTTAATCAATTTTATTAAAAAGAATTATTAGTATATTTACAATGTTATTGCAAAGAAAAAATAGTATAAAGAAACAGAAAGAAAGCATTATAAAGACAATTCTTCTGTTTCTTTTTCTAATTCATATTTAATTTGTTTTTCTGGATTAATAAAAGTATTAGTTTCTTTTTGAAAATCTCTAATAAGTGCATCTTCTTCACTAATGGCAAACTTTTTACAAATCCAATGTATAAATTTTTCAAGAGTTTCTATAAATTTATTTATAATTTTGTTTAAGTAGATATTTTCTTTCAATAAATCATTATATTTTTTATTAAAATTTTGTTCTAATTCCTCAACTTTAATATTATAATCATTTTTAAGTTGTTGAGTTTGTTTTTTATAATTTTTTTCTAATTTAATATAGTTTTGTTCTAAATTAGATTGTTCTTGTAAAATTGTTTGTTTTTCGTTTTCAAATTTTTCAGCCTTATTAACGAGATTAACTTGTTTTTCTAGTTCAAGATGTAATTTTTTATTATCATTATATAGCTGTTTAATAAGTTGGTCTTTTGGTTCAATTATTTCTTTTTGTATTTTTTCATCTCTTTTTACTGTTAATTTTCCAAAATCTTTAATATTAGGAACACTAGGTAATTCGATTTTAATATCTTCTAAAGTTTTTTTAGTTTTTTCATAATTAGTAATTTCTTTATAATCTTTTACAGATAAATGTTCTTTTAAAGATGATTTTCCTCTTTCTAAATTAAAGTTATTTTGGGTAATATACGAATAAAAAGCATTTTGTAATTGAAAGTAACTATCTTTTTCTTTCCAAAATTCACTACAAGCGACTTTATCAATGGCATTTCCTTTTTTATCAGTAGTATGAACAACAGGAATGAAAATTAAATGTAAATGTGGTGTTTCTTTATCCATATGTACATTGGCAGATAGAATGTATTGTTCTCCTAAGTTTTTATATTCACATACAAATTTATAGGCTGTTTCAAAATATCTTTTAGTTTCTTTTTCTCCAATAGATTCAAAAAATTCTTTATCTGATGTAATTATGTATTCACAAACAATATTACTGACGGTTTTTATTTGTCCTTTAAGATTATATTTTTCTTTTATTTTATCAAATTCTTTTTCATAACTATATTGAGGAGATTTAAGAGAATAATTTAGATATGTTTTGCTTTTATCTATGTTTTTATTAGAATAATTTTTATTTCTTCTTTCATTATGGTGATATATTCCTTTTAAATTGTCTCTTTTATATTTTTCGTTTCTTATTATTGCATAACTCATAAATAAAGACCTCCTAAATTGATTTTGAAAAGACATAGATATTAAAGCTGTTTATTGTGATTTTCAATTGTCTTGTAACACACTACAACACTTTTTTGCTGTTAGCCAAAAGTGTCAGTGTGGCAGGGAAAAATTTTTTCCCTACAACCCTTTGCATAAAAAATACACTAAGTGAATTTTTTATGTTTTCAATAAATTGCAAAATGTAAGTTTATTGAAAAAAAGAGCCAAGAAAAACATTTTACTAATTTTTTCTTAGGCCTTATGAAACCTAGCTCGGTTTCAAACTTCCACGCGTACTGACAAAAAATTTATATAGTCATATAAACTTTTTGTCAGTTTAAGCAAGGGAAATTGACATCCAATATCAGCGATACGCCAACATTGGACATCAATTTCGCACAGAAATAACTGTACTACAATATTTTAAATTAGATATTTGTTAAAATATAAAAAATTATATATATTTTTTATATTAAATTTTAATGACTAGAAACCAGAGGGAGGGAGCATGAGAGAAATAGGTGCAATAATCCCATAGTGCGAAAAAAGGATTAGTACACCTAATATTTTAGAAACCGTCAGTTGGCCGCTTTCGGTCATAGGTAGTCTAGTATGTAGTAAAACTACTGTAATTGCTAACATATTTCTATGTTTTGTTCATACTTGCCCAAACTTTTTATTACGTTGAAATGCGATAGCATTTCAAAAGTAACAAGAAAAACATTCTTTAAAATTTATTTGAAGTTTTTCTTACAATTACAAATCCATATCAAGTTTTGCCTCCCAATACTCTTTTATTATTGTGAGTCTGTGTTGTAAAATCTCACTCACGCATTTTGTATAAATAGACCGTTTATACGAATACGAATGAATTTTATAGCATTGGCTCATTACACCTAACACTTTTTAAGAGGTATTGCATTTCTCTGTATAACAAAAAAGGTTCTATTAGTAATTATTGCTGCTAATAAAATCTTGCTTGTTTATATATTTAATTTTATTAGTGAAATGAAGAAAAAAGTTCTACAAAAGTTCTACAAAAATTTTTTTATTTTTGATAGTTGCTAAAAATGAAAAATATTGTATAATCTAAATGAAATTGAAAGAAAGTTAGAAAATAAAGGCTTATTTGATGTTTATAAATGGTGCTAAATAATGCTAAAAAATTTTAAGTAATAATTATTTGATTTTTCTTAAAATCCTACGGTTGAATAAACCGTGCCGGTTCGATTCCGGCCATCTGCACCATTAGAACCTCAAGTGTTTCGGAAGATTAAACTTGAGGTTTTAATTATAAAAATTGCAGATTTCCTAACATTTTTCCTAACATATTTTTAATTTTTCGTATTTTACAAATTTGTTATGAAGTGTTTTGAAATATTTTAGAACATTTACCTAATTGCCGTTAGATAATTGTTCTTTTTTTACATTTGAGCAGGTATCTCTTTATCATTTTGATTTAAGTGAGCATATCTTTCTGTTGTTCTTATACTTGAATGTCCTAGCCATTTTTGTATTTCTTCCATCGGTACACCATTTCTTAAAAGTAATGTAGCACAAGAATGCCTTAAATCGTGAAGTCTTATTTTCTTAAAGTTATTATTAGTAATAATTTTTGAAAAATTTCTATCTATGTAGTCAGGTTTCATTAACTCACCATTTTCCATTAAGCAAATATAATCTTGATATTCATTACAATAAGTATTTCCAAATAGTTTTTTGTTTGCTTTGTATTGTTCTTTGTATTTAAATAATAAATCTGCTATAAAATCAAATAATGGTAAAGTTCTATAACTAGATTTATTTTTAGGAATATCTTTAAATAAAAATTGTGTTACTCCTAAATATTTGCCTCGCCCAACTGTTTTAGAAATAACAATTGCCTTATGCTTAAAATCAATAGCATTCCAAGTTATACCTAAAACTTCTTCTCGCCTTAATCCATATACTGCTGCAATAACTAAAGGTAATTCTAATTTAGATTTCTTTGCAACTTCTATAAAGTCTAATAATTCATCATCAGTATAAAATTCTGGAATAAACTCATCTTTTTTTACTGGTGATACTTTGTCCATAGGGTTGAATAATATAATGTCTCTTATACTAGCTTCTTGTAATGCCTTATTCATATTTGTTAAGTAATGACAAATTGTATTTCCTTTAAGACCTTCATTATTGTATATCTCTAGCTTTTAAATCTATAAGTTTTATTTTTAAAGGTTTAAAATAATTGTATAATCTACCTTTAATTTTTTGTTCATAACCAATATAGGTATTTGGTTTTACTTGATTTCTTTGATTATATAACCATTCAAGCATATAATCACAAAATAGCATATCTTTATATTTTGAATCTTTTAATGAATTAGATATTCTATTACTACCATTTGACTCCATATTGGCTTTTAAAACTTCATTATCTTTTATTTTTTCTGCTTGCTTTTTGTTTGCTTGATTTTTTCTTTCGTTAGTTTCTACTTTTAATCCTGTACTGATCCATTTTGGTTTTCTTTTTCCAAACTCATTATATAGATTGAGTACAGCATAGTAATAACCTTTACTGATTTGTACGCTACCTGTTATCATAATTAACTCCTTTCCTTATAACAGTTTAAATTTAGCTTACCTTTGATATTGTTATAATACCATGAAGTAAGTTAAAAGCTAGTCATATTTGATTTTGTTTTGTTAAGTAACCAATTACATTTGCTTTTGGTATTTTATATTCTCTACCGACTTTAAAACCACATATTATATTATTTTTTACTAATCTATATGCAAGAGTAACACCAATACCAAGCATTTCTTTTAATTGGTTAATAGTTACCACATCTGGATATGCAGTAAACATTATTTGATAATTTTCTTTAATAGTTCCCATAAGTCAAGTCCTCCTTCCTTTAAAATTCACAATAAAAAAAGACCCATTAAGAAATCTTAATAAAAGTCTGTTAATAACTATAAACATATCTATTTTTATACTTTTGTGTCGGTACTTTGATATTCATATTTATTGATTTTGGAACATCAGCACATACTTTTAATTTTCTATCTATAACTAAATTTCCTTTGCTATTAGTATGGTATGCACTTGAGTTCCATTTTACAAAAGCGTAGTCTGATATATTATTATTACTATAAGATAGTTCCATTACATCTTGTTTTTGCTGTGCTAGCATTTGTTCATAACTGTTGTCATCTTTCTTTGGTCTATCATAAGTTTTAAAATATTCTTTCAAGTAAGTTTTTCTTTGTTCACTATTTACTTGTTTACGATATTCTTTTTCTTGCTTGTTTCTACTATCTGTTTTTACTATTTTTGAAATATATTGATTTGTTGTACCAACAATTTTTGCAATTTCAGTTTGTTTTAAATGTTGGTTATAGTATAAGTCTAAAATCTGTTGTTTGTCTATCATTTTTTCTTTTGCCTCCTTTGGTTTATTTAGTTGATTTTTTGTTTGCGAGTTTTTAAACATAGTTATCCTATAGTTACTTGCTTTTGCAACCAACTTTTAAATTATCTGTTGACATTTGTTGTTTATTGTTGTATTATTATATTGTAAAAAATCTCACAAACAAATTTGATATTGTTATTATATTATCTTAAATAATATTTGTCAATACAATTTTAAATATTTTGTTAAAATTTTTTACAAAACCAAAAACGAAGGAGAATAAAAATGAGAGAATTGCCTCGCCATCTTGTTTTGGAAGATTTCTATATATGGTTTAATATGAAAGATAAAGAAGAATATTATGCAACACCATTATACTTATATAATGTATCGAGAAATAAACCAAAAAATGATGAAACAAGATTTTATTTGAAATTAGAAAAAGATATTTCAAAAACCAAATTAAATAAAAAGAAAGAAATTATTAGACAACCTTCAACTATCTATATTCATTATGCAGAGAGTATAGGAATGTTACTAATTAATTTCTTAAATGCTGATTTTTCATCTTTTGAATCTGCATATAATACGTTTTTCTATGCCTATGGCTTTGAATTAATAAAAGAATATACACCTTACATATATTCAAAAACTGATGAATTTATAACAGATGTAGAATTTATGAAAATGTTAGAAGATATTTATAACGCAAGTTTAGATGATTTATTAGAATGGCAAGAAAACTTTAAAAAATGTGTAGACTTTGTATATAACTTAAACGGAAATGAAGAATTAAAGGAATATAATACATATTCAAAATTTGTTGCTTATACAATTAAACACAATGAAATTTATACATATTCACAAGATGTAGAGGTTATTTTAGATAACTATATAAACATACATAACCATAAACATAGTGAAAGTATTGAAACTTTGATAAAAGGAATCGAAAACAAAGATCCCAATTTAGAATTACACAATGTTTATACAAGCACAAAATTAAGAAGTATTTGTTTTACTATATTGGATCAACTTGTAAGACAAGATAATTTACCAATTAAAACTTGTCAAATTTGTGGTAGATATTTTATACCTACATTTAGGCAAAATGAAATTTATTGTGATTTAAAAAATGTTGATGGTAGTTCAACTTGTAGAGATAAAGGTGCAAGTGAAACATATAAAAAGAATTTAGAAAATACACCAGCATTATTACTTTATAGGAGAACATATCAACAAAAAGTTATGGCGGTATATAGAAACAAAGAAAATAAACAATTAAAGAAAGATTTCGATAAATGGAAAAAGGAAGCACAAGAAAAAATCAAATTATTTAAAAAAGGAAAACTAGACGAAGATACTTTGTATAATTGGATGGTTAAAAATAAATGATATAGGAGTAATGTATGGAAATAAGAAACGGAAAATTAAGTGATTTAGAAGAATTGCATGAGAACTTTGTGCATGCAAAAGGTCTTACGCATTATTCAATTAATAATGATTATATGTATATAGTTGAAGATAAAGGAAAAATAATTGCTTTTTTATATGGAGATAAAACAATTTTCTCTAATTCTGGAATTTTATTAGGATTAGAAGTATTAAAAGAATATAGACATAAGGGAATTGCTACAAACTTAATAAAACGATTTGAGAATGATTTAAAGCATAAATATTGCAAGCAGATATTGGTATTCTTTAATAATAATGATAATCAACTTGAATTTTATAGAAAAGTAGGTTTTAAACAAGAGGATATACTTTATGCAGAATTAAAAGAAATCTAAGAATTTTATTGTATTTTATCAAAAAATAAAGTATAATGTAACCATCCTTTTCAAAGGAAATCTTTGCGAAAGGAGGTGTTGTAACATAATGAACGGCTACTTGCTAATATGGATTCTACTTCAGAAGATTGAAAAATTAGAAGAAGAATTGAATACATATCGCAACAACACAACCAAAAACTGATTTTCAGTTCAGAGCAGTTCTCTACCTGCTCTGTTTTTTAGGCATAAAAAAAGATATGCGTCTCTACACACATATCTAGTGTTGCTCAATGAACGGCTACATTCACTTAAGCTATTATTAGTATAGCATTATTTTTTATATTTGTCAAACGATTTTGAAATTTTTTTATTTCCTCTCATTAGGGAAATTTTCTAATCGTTATCATCTAAATCTTCAAACAATTTACTATCATAAAAATCTTTTATAGAAATTCCAAAACCAATACATAAATAATGAATAGTATCCGAAGAAGGAGCTTTTCTAATAACTTTGAAAATACTTCTAATAGTTGAGGGATTAATTCCAGAAGCTATTGCTAGTTGATTTATATTCATATTGTTTACTTTACACAATTCATCTATTCTTATTCTTGTTGCTTCTAACAAAGTCATAATATCCCTCCTATTCTTATGAAAGTTTACAAAATCAGTATAGCAAATAAAAATATAAAATATGCGTGAAATTTAACGTATATTTTATTGACTTTTTTATGTAATAATGTTATAAATTAATTATGATTTCAAATATTAAACTAAGGAGAAAATATGGAAGCACATGAATTAGCTGAAAAGTTCAGAAACAATACGAGAACGGAAGCATCTTATCAAGAAGTAGTAAAATGGTGTAGTGAGAATACTAATAAACTTGATTTACAAGATAAAGATCAACAATATTTATATGAAATGTCAACTAGATATTTAATGAAATATAGAATTGGTAAATGGAGCAAAGATGATGCTACTGTAATTATAAATTATTTAGCAAAAAAATCGGCATGGAAATTAGGAATTGATGAAAATATTGCTGTAAGCATATTAGAAGAAAGTGATTACAAAGAAGTACATGGTAGTTCTGATGCAGTATGTATTAATAATGGGGATGATACATTCAGTATTTCATATTCGCCAAGAGTAATAGAAAATTTATTAAGCAACAATTATGATCAATTTTTACGAGGAATGCAAACAATATTTCATGAAGTAGTTCATACACAACAAAATAGTGTAATACAAAGAGAAAATATAAAAGGTGTTGATATTCCCAAAACTAAAACAATATATATAATGGCTTTAGAAACAATTGCCAGAAAGTATGACTCTAAATTTTATAATGAAAATTATAGTCATTTGTTAAAGGAAAACCATGCTGAAAAAATAGGATTGCGAGAAGCAATGGAAACTATGCAAAAGTATAATCCAAAATTATATCAAGCTTATAATCAGGAGATTATTCAGCAGAGATTAGAAAATTACGATAGAAATTTTTATGATGCAACAGTTGATCTTAAAAGTGGAAAAACGGTAGATTTTATGCTACAAATAGACACATTAAGCTCAATGTATATTGAACAACATCCAGAAATAGTACAAAAGTTTCCAATATTACAAGTAGGATATAATTTAGATGGAACAAAAAAAGATTTAAGTAAGTTAATAACAGAACGAAATGAAATGTTAACTGATAGCGAAACTCCGGACAAAGTAAATGAATTGTATGAAGCTATTGCTAACCATAGAAATGCTTTAACTGGTGGATTAAAAGGTACAAAAGATGAATTATTAACTTTAGATGATTATATAGCAAAAACTGGAACAGATGATGAGTTTATATTTGGATTAATTAAATATCGTTTAGAGAATAAAACTAAAATGACACCAGAACAAATAAGTGAATTTATGAAAAGAGAATATTCTACTGCTAGTAAAGTTAGACAAGAAAAACAAGAACAAGAGATTGTACATGAAAAAGCTGAAACTATAAAAGATGAAATAGGAGATGAATTTCAGCCTAAAACTGAAGCAGATAAGAAAGTGGAAGAACAAGTGGAGACAATGTGGCAACAGCAATTTCAATCTTGGGATAGAAATGTAATGACATTGCCAAATGGAGCAAAAAGAAAACAGGAAGCAGCAAAAGTAATGTCTGATATTGTGAGACAACAAGAACAACAAGAAAAGCAAACACAAGAACAATTAGAAGAACAAGAAAATCATGGTACAAGATAGGTGTGAATATATGAAAGAAATGTATAAAGAAGCATTTTCTGAAATTGATGAAATATTTAAGTTAATGCCAGAAAATTTGTTAAATAAAATACCATTAAAATTCAAAGATATTATTCATAATAAAAAATCAATAGAATATAAGCCAGTAATAAAAGAACCAATTGAAAATTGTATATTAAAAGATGAAACTATAATTATTTTAGCTTTAATATATAGAGATTTTCTATGTAATGAAGCAGAAAAAGAGCAATTAAAATTGAGAGATGCACAGAAAATAAAAGAAGCAGAAGATGAAATTAGAGAGAAATATAATCCAGATGATATATTTAAAAAACGAAATAATCATAAAGATATTGATGCTAATGAAAAAACTAAAATAGTAACAGAAACTCGTATCACTCTTATAGAAGAAAAATGGTATAAAAAATTATTTAATATTGTAAAAAGAATTTTCAAAAAAAATTAATATAAATAAACTATAAAAATTGATGATTTTTATAGTTTATTTTATGCATTAGATCTCTAAATCCCATTCTTTTTCTCTTTCTTCATGTTCAAGTTGTTTTACAGGGTCAATAAAAGTACGAGTTTCTTCTTGAAAATTTTTAATTAATTCTTTTGATTCTCCAATACCAAATTTATGACAAATCCAAACTATAAATCTATCAACAGTTTCATAGAATTTATCAATAATTTTGTGTAGATGGTTATTTTCTTTTTCTAATGACTTAATTTTACTTTTATATTTATATTCAATGTCAAATTCCTTATTTTCAAATTCTTGCTCTAATTCTCTTTTTCTATTTTCAAATCTCAAATCAAGAGTATTATTTTTCTTTTTATATTCGTGTTCTAAATGTTCTACAGCATTGTGTAATTCTTTATTGTCAGCTAGTATAAAATCTCTTTCTTTTTGGTATTTTTCAGCCTCGTTAACTAAATTTACTTGTTTTAATAATTCTTTTTGTAAAGAAACTTTTTCATTATATAGTTTTTCTATCATATCATCTTTGGGTTTAATAATTTCATTTTCTACTTTTTCTCTATTAAGTTTTATTAGCTTAATATCATTTATATTTGGTGTTTTTGGTAATTCTAGTTTCATATTATCTAAAACCTTTTTAGTATTTTTAAAATTGGTCAATTTCTTTAAATCTTCTATTTTTTCGTGTTTTGCTCCAGTTTCTTCTACTGGTAAACCTCGTTCTAAATCAAAACCTTTTGAAGTTATATATTTGTGGAAAGCATTTTGTAGTTGTCTGTAACTATCTCTACCTTTCCAAAAATCTCTACAACATATTTTATCAATTTCTTTTTCTTCTTTGCCTTTTGTATGAACTACTGGTATATAAATTAAATGCATATGTGGTGTAGTTTCATCTAAATGTACTGCTGCAGAGACTATATATTTTTCTTCAAGATTATTATAATTACATACAAATTTATAACTTTCTTTGAAATATCGTTTTGTTTCTTCTAAACCAATTTTATTAAAAAAAGCATTATCAGAAGTAATCATCATTTCACACATGATGTTACTATTACTTCTAATAGTACCTTTTAAATCATATTCTTTTTTCATTTTATCAAATTCTTTTATATAAGTTAGTTCATTTTTCTTGCACCAAAAATTCAAATGTGTTCTTGTTGGGTCAATATCTTTATTAGAATGACCTTTTGACCTTCTATCATTGTGAATATATGATCCTTGTGCGTCAACTCTTGTTAGTTTATCATTTCTTATAATAGCATAACTCATATCTTCTTGTACCTCCTTTTGCTCAAGATATTCTTTGAATGTCTAACATACTAGACAAACAAGTTTGTCCGTATGGCAGGGTTTAACAACCCCACACCCCAAAACCTAAAAAATTGCTATTCGCATTTTTAGGTTTTTTCATAAAAATTTGCTTGTTGCAATTTTTATGAATGTGAGAAAAAAATAAATTTTTTACTCACAACAAAAAAGCACTTATGCTTTTTTGTATTCACTTTAGCAA